>NZ_JBITEM010000002.1:0-672319 GCF_044455225.1 Nocardia sp. NPDC051321
GTCCTGCACGACGTGTTCGCCACCGCGGTCGAGCAGATCGGCGCGGACCTCGACTGGGCGAGCGTCGCCGAAGTCACCCGGCAACGGTCCACCGGCCGGCCCAACTGAGCAGCACGTCCAGCTCCAGGACAGTCACCCCCGAGCTCGGCGAATTCATTCGGTCACCGCGCTGAGCAGCTAGCGCGGACAGTGGGTGCTTGTCAGCGATTCGGCCACCATCGCCGTAGACGAGACCGCCGTCAGCTACCCGGACAATCTGGTCGGTAGGTAGTTCGCCGAGGATCTTGTGAGGACACTGCGGCGGGACGGGCGCGTACTGGTTCTCGAACACGCGGTCTCGCATCCGATCGCGTCTTTGCGGTGCCGTGACTCGCGGTCGGCTCGCCGACCTCGGGAGCCCAGTAGATGGGGGTATCGACCGTCGTGGCGCATCAGAAAGTGGCGGCGGGCACTCGCGGAGATGGGGCGTGCCGGTACATCTGCCGATGGTCAGCGGCACGATGCCGAACCGTTGACCTCGGCCCAAGCTCTCGACCAGCGAGCGGCCCGAGTCGATGTCCGGAGCCCCATTTCGATTCGTGTGTTCAGCGCGTGGACACCCTGGACGCCGTGGTTGCCGAAATAACTTGCGAGGAGAGGATTTCCGATCCCGTACCTACGACTATCGGTTCGCGAGCTGCGCGCACAGTCCGCGCTCCCATCCCAGCCGTGTTGCAGCGTAAGGATTGTGGAGAAAGGCGACCAGTCGGAGTCTTGATTCCGTTGTCGTGCAAGGTATGTGACCAAAAGTGATGCAATAATTCAGCCGAACGGTTTGTACGACAAGAATGTATCAATATACATCAGGGGTGCATTCACCCTCTTTGCGGCAGCGCCCGACCGTCGGTTTCCCTGGGCCTTCAGGAACTTGAAGGAGGCCGAAAGGTGTTGCTATCGAACGAAACCCGACTGTCCTGCAGGTTGCTCCGCAGCCGGTGATCTCGCGGGATTCCCGGAAGGGGTGTGGTGATCGTGCGGCCGAATTCGATGATCGTGGCACTGCGTTGCGATCTGAGTTACGGAAACCCCTTACCCCGTAAGGCAATTGGAATAGGGGTGTGGCGTTGACACTGGAGGGTGTTGCGTGGACTATGGATTGGTCGACCGTTTCGGAAAGTCGACATATACACACTCCAGACCCTGAGACGCGGGAGAGGAGGTGAATCAATTATGAGTACCTATGAGCGTCCGACCCTGCGGGAGATCGGTTCCTTCACAGAGAAGACCGGCCTGCTACTTTTCCACCCGCCCGAGATCGATCACTTGACCGGATCACGACCCTGACCAAGGCCGACTCCAGCGGTCGGGTTCGGTAATCCACTGCCCGGCAAGCTGATTCAGTCGTTTGGTCGAGGTGACCGTGTGGTGGCGAGGCGCCCGCCATCACCCGGTTCGCGCCGACGAATGCGCAGTTTCCCAGGAAGGCACTCCTACCAATGGTTAGTCCGGTTGTGTCGGATCGTTTGTGGTCATGGTTCATGGTTCTGCCCGATTGTCCGGCGGCGGACTCGGTCGGCGCGCCCGGTACGGATGACGGTATGACCCGGATCCTCCGGCACGCATCCGGTCGCCCATGGCTACTGGTTCACGAAGGTGCCGGGGCCGACCAGATCGTCACCGCGCGGGCGGGGCAGACCGTGCTCGCGGTCATCGGCGAGCACGCGGTGTCGGCCGCCGCGCTGGCCCGCTTGGCCGACGGGATCGGTAGCGTCGTCGAACTCGAACGGGCGGCCAGATCGTGGGCGGGCAGTCTCCACGTGATCGCCTCGGTAGCTGGGATGGTGTGGGTGCGTGCGCCGATCAGCGGCTGGCGCCGGACGTTTCACGCCCGGGTCGGCGGGATCGCCGTGGCCGCCGACCGCGCCGACGTGCTTGCCCATCTCATCGCCGCCGAGCCCGACCCGTCGCGGGTGGCGCTGGCATTGCTCGGACCGCACGCGCCGACTCCGCTCGGGGATCATCCGATGTGGCGCGGCGTGCACGGCGTGCCGGGAGGCAGAGACCTGACCATCGATGATGTGGGTCGCGTGGTGGTGAAACGCTGGTGGACCGCCCCCGAATCGACGGTGGCGATGGAGCCGGGCGCCGCGGCGCTACGCGATGCCCTGGCCGCCGCGGTCGACCTCCGGACCAACGGCCGCGACCTGGTCAGCACCGATCTGGCCGGACTCGATTCGACCGCGTTGTGCTGCTTGGCTGCTCGTGGCCCCGCCCACGTGGTCGCCTACACCCACACGGGCGTCGATCCACGCGCCGACGACGCGGTCTGGGCACGCCGAACCGCCGCCGCCCTGAACGGCGCTATCGACCATCACGTCATCCCAAGCACGCTGACCGCCTTCGATGTGACCGACAGCGACGATATCGGTCAGGTATTCGATGAGCCGTGCGGACTCGTGCTCGACGGTAGATGGCGCTCGCTGGTCTACCTGGCCGGTGCACACGGATCACGGATGCACCTGTGCGGGCTGGGCGGCGACGAATTGCTCAGTGCCTCGCCAGCCCATCTGCACGATATGTTGCCGCGCACTCCTCGCACCGCACTGCGGAATCTGCGCGGTCACGCCGCGCTCGACCGCTGGCGCTACGCGGCCGCGCTGCGGCAACTACTTGACCGCCGCCCCTACCACGACTGGCTCGCTCGTTTCGCCGCCGGCCTGACCGACCCACCCCTCTCGGCGAGGTTCCCCGTCCTGGACTGGGGTTGGTCGATGCGGATGCCGCCGTGGGCGACGCCGGCCGCCGCCGAGGCCGTTCGCGCCTCGGTCACCGCCGCGGCGCCGACTGCCGAACCGTTAGGCCACGGACACGGGCAGCATCGAGATCTCGCGGCCCTGCAGGCCAACGCCCGCATGTTCCGCCATATCCGCGGGCTGATCGGTCGTCGCGGGATCACCTTGGCCGCACCGTATTACGACGACCACGTGATCGAAGCCGCGCTGTCGGTGCGCCCGCAGGAGCGCGTGACTCCTTGGCGTTACAAGCCGCTGATCGTCGCGGCGACGCGCGGCATCGTTCCCGACGAGAGCCGCACCCGCGACACGAAGGGCATCGGCGCCACCGACGCCGAGACCGGGCTGCGCCGCAACCGGGCCACGCTGCTGAACCTGTGCGAAGACACACTGCTCGCACGCATGGGCCTCATCGACGAAGCCACCCTGCACCGCGTGTGCAGCGGACCACTCGCGTCCGACATGACCATCCTGAACGTGCTGCCGACGCTGGCTTGCGAGCTGTGGCTACGCGGCTTGCCATCCCCTGCCACCACAAGCCGGGAGACCACGACATCATGCTGAATCTACGGAAGAACGTCCTCGACGCCCAGACCGATGACGGGCTGGCACTGCTCGACGGCGACACCGGCCGATACTTCGACCTCAACCCCACCGGCGCGCTCGTGCTGCGCGTTCTGCTGGAGGGCGGCACCCCCGCCGACGCGGCCCGGACCTTGACCATCGAATACGGCATCGACCTGCCCACCGCTACCCGCGACGTCGAAGACCTACTAGCCGAGCTGCGGGCCGCCCACCTCCTCGACGAGGGAAAGGAGCCGCTCCCGTGAGCATGCGCATGGTCATCGACCACGACCCACGAGCGGTGCCACTCGGTCTGCGCACCCGCACCCGCGTCGCCGTGCTGATCGCACGCTGGCTGGCCCGCCGCAGCCCTACCCGCATCCGCCGCACCCTCGAATTACTGCGCCGAGGCGCCCGCCCCGCCACCACCGAGCAGGCCGCCGCGGCCCGCAACGCCGTGGTATTGGTGAGCCTGGCCTGCGCCGGACGCGAGGGCTGCCTGCCCCGATCCCTGGCCACCACCCTGCTGTGCCGAACCCAGGGAACCTGGCCGACCTGGTGCGTCGGCGTCCGCCAACTACCCCCGTTCTGCGCTCACGCGTGGGTCGAGGCCGACGGCACGATGATCGGCGAGGACTACCCCGCCGACTACTTCCGCACCTTCTTTACCGTCCCGGCCACCCCGACACCGGGCCAAACCCTCGACGCCAACGGTGGTACCGCTCTCTAAGCGGGTAAGATCTGCTGTGCCGCAGTCGATTACGACGCACGATAGCGCGTCGAAGTGCAGAATCGGGTCCAACTCGCCGGTCCCGTGGCCGGGCACAGCCCCGGCGTGCCTCCTCATTCGCGTGCCATGGGGCGACAGAGCTGCTGGGTCAGACCGCATCGTATTGCCGCTATCCGGCGGAGCAAGAGGCCACACCCAGGTGCCCGACAGGTCAAAACCTATGCGGGCCCAGAACATCCGACACTGCCAACGCCGGGAAAACATCCGGCCATAGCCCATTATCGTGTGTTCGAAGCGGGTTGCCTGACGAGTGCGACGTCTCATCAAGCGGTGCAAGGGAATTCTGCCGTCAGTGACCGCTGGTCCTGCTTAATCGGGAATGCTCGGTTTCGGGTCGTAGCGGCTCAGGACATCTCGCAGTTCATTGTCGATGCCTCGCAGGAACAGAGCTTGGAGTTCGCTAATCGGCACGCACAGTGGTTGATAGTCGTCATCGAGGTCAGGCTCGTCGTCCGAGTCCTCGGGATCGTCGGGCACGATGACGAAGGGGTCATCGGGCTCGTCGACGTCTGCTCCGGGATGCGGGCGACAGTGCCATACCGTGCCGCAATGGCGGACCTGAACTTCGCCCAGGTACCAGGCCGCGACGGTGCAGAACGGGTCGTGCTCCGCCGCTTTGGCCTCTTCGTAGGTGGTGAACCGCTCCTGCACTATTTCCGCGAGCCGGTCCAGAGATGCGGGGGTGAAGTCCCAGGTGCCCTCGTGGCGCTGGGCCCACTCCGGGAATGCGGCTTCCTGCTCGGCCAGCCAGGTGTTGAGCCGTGGATTGTCCGCCCAGTCGTCCAGCCGTTCTGCGTCAGCCATGCCGGGAGCGTACTGAATCAGTGTGAAGTGGTGGGAGGTGATGGCGCAGATACAGCCGGTGGATCGATCGAGCCCGACGCCCGAATCCAGATGCACTGCTCCGCATTCCGGGCGGCCGGTCTTCGACTAGCTGTTTCAGCGCAATTGAGATGCCGTGGGGTTCAGATGGGTAGGCGCTCCGCGCACACTGCGACCGTCCCTACATGCCGCATGGCGCGCGTTTAGTCATGCGTCGAAATCGGTTGTCTGTCAGCACTTTCCAACGCACTCGTCTGCCGATGAGCGTGCGTACCAAGGACGTGCCCGTCGGAATCGCCTGATGTATTTGCTACTGTCCTGTTCCTTGTTGAAAGCGGTTGAGGGTCAGCGCAATACGGAGTTGTCCAGGGTGGTTGCGAGCCAGTTCTCGTAGTCGTCGTATGACCAGCCGCTGTCGGTGACGAGGCTGTCGTGCACTCCGGCACTCATCAGCGCCGCGACGATGTCGGCGGCCCGTTGATCGGTGGCATGGCCGGAGCCGTGGATTCGGTCGACAATCATCTCGATGCCGAGCCGATTGCGTCGCTGTCCTTCGGCCTGGGTGTCGGCGATGGCAGGGTCGACCGCCGCGCCGGAGTCCAGGATCGCGAGTATGTCGCCGCAACGCTGCCGGACTTGCCTGCTCCCCGCGGCCAGCAGCCGCAGCAGCTCGTGCGGGTCGGTCATGGTTTGCGATCTGGCGACCACGTCTTCTAGACCGGCTTCTTCGTCCATCAGATCGACCAATCCGGTCAGCACCCCGGCCTTGGAACCGAAGTGCGCGTAGATGGTCTGCGGTGCCACCCCGGCCTGTTCTGCGATGAGCCGGATTGGGGTGCGCGCATAGCCGTGCTCGGTGAACAGTCGACGCGCGGCGGTCAGGATCGTCCGCAGCGTCATCGCTTCGCGACGATCGCGCAGGCGGACTATTCCGGGAATGTCCTCGGGCATGTACTCTCCAACTTAGAACGACGTTCTAACTATTAGATAACTGTTCCAAGTCTAGCGAGTGGGGGAACCCATGAATCTTGTCGTGTTCGGTGCCAACGGCCAGACCGGGCGGCTGATCGTCGAACAGGCTGTCGCCGAAGGTCATTCGGTTACCGCGGTGGTCCGGCGCCCCAGCGGATTTCCTTCGAACGCCCGCGCGTTGCGGGTCGCGCAGGCCGACGCGATGGACGCGGACGCGGTCGATCGGGTGATCGCCGGTCACGATGCGGTGATCTCGGCGCTCGGTACTCCCGGCTATACGAAGGATCCGGTCGCCATCTACTCCGTCGGCACCGCCAACATCGTGAAAGCGATGCAGGCACATGGCCTTCGGCGCCTGATCTGTATCAGCAGCACCGGTGCGACGTTCGAAGCTCCGCCAGGTGAGTCGCTGTTCGTGCGCCGGGTGTACTTTCCACTGCTGTTGCGGATGGGCCGCACCGGGTATGAAGACATCGCCCGAATGGAAAGCATCATGCAAGACAGCGACCTGGACTGGACGATCGCCCGCGCGGGCGGGCTGTTCGACCGCACGGCCGACACCGAATACCAGATCGTCGCACCGGGTACCGCCGCGCGTTTTACCGCGCGGGCCGACCTGGCCGACGCGCTGATCCGGATGGCTGTCGATCGCGGAAACGTCGGTGATGTTGTCGATGTCGTCACCACGAAAGGTGCGCCGTCCCTGTGGGAGGTTGCTCGCAGAGAGGCATTCGGCCGGGCACAGCGTTGATATGAACGCGCTCATTCGGCGACACCTGGATGGTCGACGTGTGTCGTAGGATCTGTTTTGGCTATCGAGGGGGAGCATTATGCGTTCCGATGGTGATACCTGGGACATCGTCAGCAGGGTCGGTCGCACCGCGCTGTTCGTCGCGGTCTCGCGCGCGGCAGAGTCTAAGCGGCCTGACGCCCTGGTCCACGACGAATTCGCCGCGTTGTTCATCACGGCCTCCGGCGACCCGGACGCGAACGCACTGATCAAGGATCCAGAACTGTGGGCGCAGAGTCCGCTGAGCACCGGATTCATCGGACTGCGCAGCAAATTCTTCGACAGCCTCTTTCTCACCGCCGCTGAGAACGGGGTGCGGCAGGCGGTGATTCTGGCAGCCGGACTGGATGCCCGCGCCTACCGTCTGGACTGGCCGCAGGGCATGGTCGTCTACGAGATCGACCAGCCCAAGGTGCTGGATTTCAAGCGGGAGGTACTCGCCGACGAGGGCGCCACGCCCAAGGCCGACCGCCGGGAGGTGGCCGTCGACCTGCGGGAGAACTGGCCCGCCGCGCTCATCGACGCAGGCTTCGATCCGACCATGCCCACCGTGTGGTCGGCGGAAGGTCTGCTGACGTATCTGCCCGGCGCCGCCCAAGATGAGCTGTTCACCCGGATAGATGAGCTTTCCGCGCCTGGCAGCAGCATGGCCAGCGACGCCGTCGACATCGATGACGACTTCAAGCAACTCGCAGACAACCAAGCCGCGCAACTGCGGGATACCCCGTTAGAACAGGTCGACCTCACCGAGCTGTTCTACACGGATGAGCGCGCGGATCCGGCCGAGTGGCTCACAAAACAAGGCTGGACTGCGACCACCGCGTCATCCGGCGAACTAGCCGAACGGTACGGCCGACCTCTCACCAAGGCCCTCAACCCGCTGGCTCGGCTGCTCAACAACATCAAATACATGACAGCGGTCAAGCGGTCCTGACCAGAGCCAGGGCCAGCGAATCCATGTGTCCCCGCTCCGCGCCCGATATCTGCTGGTGCCGATGGGGTGTGGAAAGTAGACGCCGCTTATGGAACATGGCCGCTGCTGGCGACGATCACCGTTCCGCGGACGTCGGGACGCAGCAGCAGGGCACCCGAACGGGCATTGGCTACTTCCAGGCGAATGGAGGGGCGGCACCCTAGCGCGGACAGTAGGTGCTTGTCAGCGATTCGGCCACCATCGCCCCCCGGCGACACGCCGTAGACGAGACCGCCGTCAGCTACCCGGACAATCTGGTCGGTAGGTACTTGACCGTGGGTGAGCTCTTGAAGTTGACCTTGGGGCGGGATCAGCGCGGGGATCATGCGCACTCCCGTCCAGCAAACCCCTCGCGTGCCATCGATCGGGCCGTTTCTGGCCACGTGGTCGGAAGTTGGTGCAGGTCAGAGTTGGTAATCACGGCTCGCCTCTCGTGTGCTCGAGAGCGCTTGAACGCACGATGCGAACATCCGGCAGATATGCCGGTCAGAGGTGCGCGAGAGGGGACTTGAACCCCTACGTCCGTGGACACCAGAACCTAAATCTGGCGCGTCTGCCAATTTCGCCACTCGCGCGTGATGGTACGACCGTGCAAACTCTACCGGGCTTGACCGACTTCGCGAAGCTCCGGGCGGGCGTGGCGTACTGGTGGGTAACCCTACCAGGGATTATAACGATTTGATAACCGTCAACATGAGGAGCGCTCATGTTTCCTACGTGTTAGTAACCCGATGGACCAGCGTGTTCAAACATGAGGAAGAGTCATGTTTGGCATGATTCTGGCACGGACGTACACGAATACTCGGCAGTATGCGGTTTGGGCGCCGAGTAAACGTGAGGATTTCCTCATGATTTTGGCTATCCTCGCCGGTATCAGGCCCCAACGCTGAGGAACACCTGCGCACCGGAGGGAGCGGCGTGTCTCGCCAGGGCGCGTCGCCAAGAGAAGGAAGTCGAATCGTCTTGACGATCAACGAGAGCACCGAGACCGGTACCGGACAGAGCGCGAAGGTCGGCGCGGCCAAGGGGGCTGGGACCCGATCGCCACTGCTGGATCGCCTGCTGAGCGGGACGCCGTACGCGCTCGCCTTCGGCGGGCAGGGCGCCCAGTGGCTCGATGAACTGGAAGAGATCGGCCGCGACAGCGCGCTGGAGCCCGAATTGACCGCATTGGTCAACGAGGCGGAAGCGCTGCTGGAACCCGTTGCGGCACAGTTGCTTGTGGTCCGTCCCGTCGGCTTCGACCCGATCGGGTGGATGCTCGAGGACGAACTGGTCGACACCGACCAGGGCGAGGTTTCCGAGGCGCCGTCGGCGCAGGAGTTGCGTTCGGCGGCCGTGTCGATGCCCGGCGTGCTGCTCTCGCAGGTGGCCGCGATGCGCGCGCTGCGACTGCAGGGACTCGATCCCACCGAACACGCGCCGGTGGCCATCGTGGGCCACTCGCAGGGCCGCCTGGCGGCGACCGCGGTGGAGTCCGGCGGGCAGCGCGACGCCGAGATCCTGGCGCTGGCGCAATTGATCGGCGCGGCCGCCGGTTTGGTGGCCCGGCGGCGTGGGCTGATGCCGGTCGGCGAGCGCTCGCCGATGGTCGCGGTGTCCAATGTCGATCCCGAGCAGCTGCGCGCTGTGGTTGCCCAGGTGGCCGAGGGCGTCGATCCGGCGGCGGCCGCGGTGGTGTCCATTCGCAACGGGCGCAGGCGCGCGGTGCTCTCCGGCACGCCGGCGCAGCTCGAGCGAGTTCGCCAGCGCTGCGCGCAGATTCACGACGAGCAGTCGCGTGAGCGCGACACCAAGGTTCGCGGCGGCGCCATCTTCGCGCCGGTCTTCGAGGACGTGGCCGTCGATGTCGCGTTCCATCACCCGGCGCTGGCCGACACGGTGGATCTGGTGACCGCGTGGGCCAACCAGTGCGGATTGGACGCGGCGCTGGCCGGTTCGCTCGCGCAGGAGATCCTGGTCGATCCGATCGACTGGGTGGAAATCGTCGACGGCGTGGTTGCCGCTGGCGCGCAATGGATTCTGGACCTCGGCCCCGGCGACCTGCTGTCCAGGGTGACCGGCGGTTCGCTGAAGGGCACCGGCGTCGGCATGGTCGCCGCCGCGACGCGGGCGGGGCAGCGCAGCCTGCTCACCCCGGGTGCCGCGCCGGAGACGGCCGCACCGTGGACGGCGTTCGCGCCGCGTCCGGTTCGGCTGCCGAACGGCCGGATCGTGGTGGAGACCGCGTTCACCAAACTGACGGGCCGTTCGCCGATTCTGTTGGCGGGCATGACACCTACCACCGTCGACGCGAAAATCGTTGCGGCGGCGGCGAATGCGGGGCACTGGGCGGAGCTGGCCGGTGGCGGCCAGGTGACCGAGCAGATCTTCGCCGATCGAGTCGCCGAGCTGAAGACGCTGCTGCAGCCCGGTCGCACGGTGCAGTTCAACTCGCTGTTCCTCGACCCGTACCTGTGGAAGCTGCAGCTGGGTGGCAAACGACTGGTGCAGAAGGCCCGCACCGCGGGCGCCCCGTTCGACGGCGTGATCGTCACGGCGGGCATCCCCGAGCTCGACGAATCCGTCGCGCTCATCAAAGAACTCACCGAGGTCGGCATCTCCCATGTCGCGTTCAAGCCGGGCACCGTCGCGCAGATCCGCGCGGTGCTGCGGATCGCGGCCGAGGTGCCGGATTACCCGGTGATCATGCACATCGAGGGCGGCCGGGCCGGTGGGCACCACTCCTGGGAAGACCTCGACGACCTGCTGCTGGAGACCTACGCCGAGCTGCGCACCCACGAGAACGTGGTGGTCTGTGTCGGTGGCGGCATCGGAACCCCCGAGCGCGCAACGGAATACCTGACCGGCGAGTGGGCGACCCCGCACGGCTACCCGGTGATGCCGCTGGACGGCGTGCTGGTCGGCACCGCCGCCATGGCCACGCTGGAGGCGACCACCGCGCCCGAGGTCAAGCAGCTGCTCGTCGACACACCCGGCACCCGCGACTGGGTCGGCGCGGGCACCGCGTCCGGCGGAATGGCCTCGGGCCGTAGCCAATTGGGCGCCGACATCCACGAGATCGACAACGCCGCCTCGCGCACCGGGCGCCTGCTCGACGAGGTCGCCGGTGACGCCGACGCCGTCGCCGCCCGCCGCGAGGAGATCATCGAGGCGCTGAACGCCACGGCCAAGCCGTATTTCGGCGATGTGGCCTCGATGACCTACCTGGACTGGCTGGAGCGCTACGTAGAGCTCGCGGTCGGCCTGGACCGCCGCAAGGACTTCGACTGCGGCAGCGACATCGGCGACGCGATCACCGACGCCACCCGCTCGGTGTGGCTCGACATCACCTGGCGTGATCGTTTCGCGGAAATGATGCGGCGCACCGAGTCTCGGCTGCATGCGGCCGATCGCGGCGAGATCCCGACGCTGTTCGCCTCCGACGCGGAATTCGAGAATCCGGTCGGCGCGCTGTGCGCGCTCAAGGCGCGGTACCCGGTCGCCGAGCAGACGCTGCTGCACCCGGCCGACGTCCCGTTCTTCGTGACGCTGTGCAAGACACCGGGCAAGCCGGTCAACTTCGTGCCGGTCGTCGACGGCGACGTGCGTCGCTGGTGGCGCTCGGATTCGCTGTGGCAGGCCCATGATCCGCGCTACTCGGCCGACCAGGTGTGCGTCATCCCCGGCACCGTCGCCGTCGCTGGCATCACCCGCGTCGACGAGCCGGTCGGCGAGCTGCTCGACCGGTTCGAGCAGGACACGGCGTACTCGCTGGTGCGCGCCGGTGTGGTGCCGGTCGCCATCGACGCGCGCCGCGTCGCGAGCGTCACCACCGGTCCGATCGACACGGTGCTCGCCGCGCCGGACATCGAATGGTCCGGCCGCACCACCGTCAACCCGGTACACCGGCTCGGCGATCTCGCCGACTGGACCGTGGACGGCAAGGGCGCCGTGCACCCGCCGAGCGGTGCCACGCTCACCGAGACCACCGGACCCGAGGCCGACAGCTCCTACGTGGAGCTGACCGTTCCGCTGTTGGGCGGCAAGGCGGTTCGCATTCGTGTCACCGTGCCGGCAACCACCTACAACGGTGGCGCTCCGGTCGTCACCGAGGCCGACGCGCACGAGGCGATGGCCGCGCTGCTCGCCATCGCCGCCGGGCAGGAGCTGCCCGAGGTGAAGGGCAAGGTCGCCCATCTCAACATCGCGTGGTCGCCGGACCTGGTCGCCGACCATGCAGGCGTGACCGGCTCGGGTCTGCCCTCGGCACTGAGCACGCTCGGCCGCACGGTTCCCGACGTGCTGGTCGGTGCCTGCTGGCCCGCCGTGTTCGCCGTGCTCGGCGCCTCGCGTGCCGCTGATGGTGCAAGCGTTATCGAAGGCATGCTGGACCTGGTTCACCTGGATCATCAGATCGAGCTGGCTGGCGAACTGCCCAGCAGCCCAAGCGTTCTCGCGGTACGGGCGGAGGCAGGCGAGACGCTCGACACCGACCTCGGCCGCGTCGTCGAGGTGCGGGTGCACATCGCGGGCCTGCTGGACCGGCCGGAAACCGGGCTGTCCATGCCGACCGTCGCCACCCTCACCGAGCGGTTCGCCATCCGCGGCCGCAACGGGGCCGGCGAGCTCACCGATCCGCCGCGCGCGGCGGGCACGGTGTCCGACGAGGCCACCGACACCCCGCGCCGCCGTCGCCGTGACGTTACGGTCGTCGCGCCGCGCACCATGCACGCGTTCGCCGCCGTCTCCGGCGACCACAACCCCATCCACACCAGCGATTCCGCCGCGAAGCTCGCCGGTCTCGGCAGCCCGATCGTGCACGGCATGTGGCTCTCGGCCGCCGCGCAGCACGCGGTCTCGGCGGTCGACCCGGAGAGCGCGGTTCCGGCCCGCACCGTGACGGCGTGGACCACCCGTTTCCTCGGCATGGTCCGCCCTGGCGCGGAGATCGACGTGCGCGTCGAGCGGATCGCGGTGGACGCGGGCAGCGAGATCGTCGAGGTGTCCTGCCGGGCCGCGGGCGATCTGGTGATGACCGCGACCGGTCGCACCGCCGCGCCGAAGACCGTCTACGCGTTCCCGGGCCAGGGTATTCAGCGCAAGGGTATGGGCCTGGACGCGCGTACCCGCTCGAAGGCCGCCAAGGCGATCTGGGACCGTGCCGACAAGCACACCCGCGACGCGCTCGGCTTCTCCATTCTCGCGGTGGTGCGCGACAACCCGACCTACCTCAAGGCGCGCGGAGTCGAACACCGGCACCCGGACGGCGTGCTGCACCTGACCCAGTTCACCCAGGTCGCCATGGCGGTCCTCGGGGTCGCACAGGTGGCCGAGCTGCGGGAGGCCGGAGCGTTCGTCGAGGGCGCGATGCTGGCCGGTCACTCGGTCGGTGAGTACAACGCGCTCGCCGCGGCGGCCGGGGTGCTGCCGCTGGAGGCGGTGCTCGAGGTGGTGTTCCAGCGCGGATCGGCGATGCACGAGCTGGTGCCGCGTGATGCGCAAGGCCGCAGCGACTACCGGTTGGCGGCCATCCGCCCGTCGCAGATCGGGCTGCCCGACGACGAGGTGATCGACTTCGTCACCGGCATCGGCACGGCGACCGGCGAGTTCCTCGAGGTCGTCAACCTGAACCTGCGTGGTTCGCAGTACGCCATCGCGGGCACGGTCGCCGGACTGGAGGCGCTGGAGACCGAGATCGACCGGCGCCGTGCGGAATTCGGTGGCAAGCGGGCATTCATCGTGGTGCCAGGCATCGACGTGCCGTTCCACTCCACCGTGCTGCGCAAGGGTGTGCCGGAGTTCCGGCACAAGCTCGAGCAGCTGCTGCCCGCGGACCTGCACCCGGAAATCCTGATCGGCCGCTACATCCCGAACCTGGTGCCGAAGCCGTTCTCGCTGGAGCGTGAATTCGTCCAGGAGATCGCGGATCTGGTGCCGTCGGAGCCGCTCGCCGCGGTCCTCGCCGACTTCGAGGGTTGGTCGGCGCGACCCGTCGAGTTGTGCCGCGTCGTGCTGGTCGAACTGCTCGCGTGGCAGTTCGCCAGCCCGGTGCGCTGGATCGAGACCCAGGACCTGCTGTTCACCGACACCGCGCACGGCGGTCTCGGGGTCGAGCGGTTCGTCGAAATCGGTTTGGGCGCAACGCCTACCGTGGCGAACCTGGCCACCCAGACGCTGAAGCTGCCCGCGTTCAGCGGCGCGACGGTGGAGGTGCTCAACATCGAGCGCGAGGCCGGGATCGTCTACTCGACCGACACCGATCCCGCGCCGGTCGACGAGCCCGCCGACGAGACCGTCGAAACCGCTTCCGCCGCAACGCCCGCCGCGGCTCCGGCTGCGGTCGCCGCACCGGTGGCCAGCTCGGGCGGACCGCGTCCGGACGACATCGCGTTCACCGCCGCCGACGCCACCCGCGTGCTCATCGCGCTGTGGACCAAGCTGCGGCTGGACCAGATCGGCCCGGTCGACACCATCGAGGGCCTGTGCGACGGCGTCTCCTCGCGCCGCAACCAGCTGCTGGTCGACCTCGGTTCGGAGCTCTCGCTCGGGGCCATCGACGGCGCCGCCGACGCGGACATGGGTGCGCTGTCGGTCACCGTCGAGCGGCTCGCGCGCACCTACAAGCCCTTCGGTTCGGTGCTCTCCGATTCGATCGGCGACCACCTGCGCAAGGTGTTCGGACCGTCCGGCAAGCGGCCTGCCGCGATCGCCGAGCGGGTGAAGAAGGTCTGGGAGCTCGGCGACGGCTGGGCCAACCACGTCACCGCCGAGGTCTCCCTCGGCACCAGGGAAGGCGCCAGCGTCCGCGGTGGCGACCTCGGCGGGCTGGTCTCCGGCGCGCTGGGCGATGCCGCCTCGGTAGACGCCGCGATCGACACCGCCGTGCAGGCGGTCGCCGCGCGCCGCGGTGTCGCGGTATCGCTGCCGTCCACCGGTGGCGGCGGCGGTGGCACCGTCGACGCGGCCGCGCTCGGTGAGTTCACCGAGCAGATCACCGGCCGCGACGGCGTGCTCGCCACGGCCGCCCGGGTGGTGCTCGAACAGCTCGGCCTGGCCGAGCGGGCGACCGCGCCGGAGGCAACCGACAACTCCCTCGTCGACCTGGTCTCGGCCGAATTGGGTTCGGACTGGCCGCGTTTGGTCGCGCCCGCCTTCGATCCCCGCAAGGCTGTACTGCTCGACGACCGATGGGCCACCGCCCGTGAGGATCTGGCTCGGCTCTGGCTCGGCGACGACGCCGAGACCGCGGAGCTGCCGGTCAACGGCTACCTCGGCGCGGGCGAAGCGGTTGCCGCGCAGGCCAACTGGTGGCGTGAGCGGGCCAAGCACGAGGCCCGTTCGGTGCTTGCCGGTGTGTACGAGCGCATCGCGCAGGCGGCACTGAGCACCGACGATCGCGGCATCTGGTCCGCGGATATCGCGGTGATCACCGGTGCCAGCAAGGGTTCCATCGCGGCGGCGGTCACCGGGCGGCTGCTCGGCGGCGGCGCGACCGTGGTGGTCACCACGTCGAGCCTCAACGACGACCGCCTGAGCTTCTACCGGAAGCTGTACCGGGACAACGCCCGGCACGGTGCCGCCCTCTGGGTGGTCCCCGCGAACATGGCGTCGTACCAGGACATCGACGCGCTGATCGAGTGGGTCGGCACCGAGCAGGTCGACAACGCCGGTGGCGCGAAGATCAAGACCAAGGACGCGATGACGCCGACCATGCTGCTGCCGTTCGCGGCGCCGCGGGTGGCCGGTGACCTCGCCGACGCGGGTGCCCGCGCGGAAATGGAAATGCGCGTGCTGCTCTGGTCGGTGGAGCGGCTGATCGGTGGTTTGTCTACCGTCGGCGCCGATCACGACGTCGACGCGAAATTGCATGTGGTGCTGCCGGGTTCGCCCAACCGCGGGCTCTTCGGCGGCGACGGTGCCTACGGCGAATCGAAGGCCGCGCTCGACGCGGTGGTCACCAAGTGGCGGGTCGAGAAGTCGTGGTCGACCCGGGTCACCCTGGTGCACGCGATGATCGGCTGGGTGCGTGGCACCGGGCTGATGGGCCACAACGACCCGATGGTCGATGCCGTGGAGAAGGCGGGCGTGACCACCTGGTCCACTACCGAGATGGCCGACGAACTGCTCAAGTGGTGCACCTCGCGCGCTCGCCAGGTCACCGCGACCGGTCCGCAGCAGATCGACCTGACCGGTGGATTGGCCAGGGCCAAGCTCGATCTGCCCGCGCTGGCCAAGCAGGCCGCCGAACGTGCCGCCGAGGAAGACGCGGAAGTCGATGCGGCGGTTACGATTTCGGCTCTGCCCGCGCCGCCGACCATGTCCTCGGTGCTGCCGGTGCCCGAATGGGGCACGGTCACCACCGATCTCGCCGACATGGTGGTGATCGTCGGTGCCGGTGAGCTCGGCCCGTACGGCTCGGCGCGCACCCGGTTCGAGATGGAGGTCGAGGACCAGCTCTCGGCCGCCGGTGTGCTCGAGCTCGCCTGGACCACCGGCCTGGTCACCTGGGAGAACGACCCCAAGCCCGGCTGGTACGACGCCGAATCCGGTGACTACGTCGCCGAAGCCGAGCTGGCCGACAAGTACCACGACGCGGTGGTCGCCCGCTGCGGCGTGCGTCGCTACGGCGACGACGGCGCCATGATCGACAACAGCGCGCCGTTGATGACTTCGGTGTTCCTCGATCAGGATCTGACGTTCACGGTCGGCGGCGAGACGGAGGCCCGTGCCTTCCACGCGGCCGACCCCGAGCACACGGTCATTGTGCCGGTGGCGGATTCGGCCGACTGGACGGTGACGCGTAAGGCGGGCACCGAGATTCGGGTGCCGCGCCGGGCCAAGCTGTCGCGCACCGTCGGTGGCCAGATCCCGACCGGCTGGGATCCGACCATTTGGGGCATCTCCGCGGAGATGGCGAATTCCGTTGACCGCGTTGCCCTCTGGAACGTCGTCTGCACGGTGGACGCGTTCGTCAGCTCCGGCTTCAGTCCGGCCGAGCTGATGAGCTGGGTACACCCGAGCCTGGTCGCCAACACCCAGGGCACCGGCATGGGCGGCATGTCCTCGATGCGCTCGCTCTACGTCGACAACCTGCTCGGCGAGTCGCGGCCCAACGACATCCTGCAGGAGGCGCTGCCGAACGTGGCGCTCGCCCACGTTGTGCAGTCCTACGTCGGCAGCTACGGCGCGATGGTGCATCCGGTGGCCGCCTGTGCCACCGCCGCGGTGTCGGTGGAAGAGGGCGTCGACAAGATCCGTCTCGGCAAGGCCGAGCTGGTCGTGGCCGGCGGCTTCGACGATCTCGGCATCGAGGGCATCGTCGGCTTCGGTGACATGTCGGCCACCGCGGACTCGGCGGCGATGAGCGCCAAGGGCATCAGCGACCGGTACTTCTCCCGCGCCAACGACCGCCGTCGCGGCGGATTCGTGGAATCGCAGGGTGGTGGCACAGTGCTGCTGGCCCGCGGCGACGTGGCGGTGGAGATGGGCCTGCCGGTGCTCGGCGTGGTCGCCTTCGCGCAGTCCTTCGCCGACGGCGTGCACACCTCCATCCCGGCGCCCGGCCTCGGCGCGCTCGGTGCGGGGCGTGGCGGGCGCGAATCGCGGTTCGCCGCCGAGCTGCGCAAGCTCGGTGTCGGCCCGGACGACATCGCGGTCGTCTCCAAGCACGACACGTCGACGGCGGCCAACGACCCGAACGAGTCCGAGCTGCACACCAGGCTGGCCACGGCCATCGGCCGCTCCGACGGCGCGCCGCTGTTCGTCGTCTCGCAGAAGAGCCTGACCGGGCACGCCAAGGGCGGCGCGGCCGCGTTCCAGCTGATCGGCCTGTGCCAGGTGCTGGAAAACGGTGTGGTGCCGCCGAACCGGAGCCTGGACTGTGTCGACGAGAAGATGCAGGCCTACCCGCACCTGGTGTGGGCGCGCGAGCCGCTGCGCTTCGGCGAGAAGTTCTCGCTCAAGGCCGGTCTGCTGACCTCGCTCGGCTTCGGGCATGTCAACGGGCTGCTCGCGGTGGTGCATCCGGAGGCGTTCATCCAGGCGATCGACCCGGAGCGGCGCGAGGCCTACCAGGAGCGGGCGCAGCAGCGTCAGCTCGCCGGGCGGCAGCGCTTTACCGAGGCGATGTGCGGCGGGGCACCGCTGTACGAGCGTCCGGCGGACCGGCGTATGGGTGGTGACGGGACGCCTGCCAAGCAGTCGCGGCAGCTGGAAGCGGACGTGCTGCTTTCGGCCGAGGCTCGCCTCGGTGGCGACGGCGCGTACCGGGCCGACGGCTTCGGTTGCGGCGCTGGCCACACTGCGGACAGTTCGCGCACCGACCGCCAGACCAGGTCGTAGGCTCCCGGCCTATGACGATTCTCGGTATCGGCCTGGACTTGGTGACCATCTCCGAGTTCGCCGAACAGCTCGAACGCGCCGGAACAACCATGATCCGAGAGAGTTTCACCGCGGGCGAGCGACGCTACTGTCAGAGCAAGGCGACCGATCCGGCGCGCAGTTACGCGGTGCGGTGGGCGGCGAAAGAAGCGGTGATCAAGGCCTGGGCCTCATCTCGCTTCGCCCGCCGCCCGCAGATCGGCGACAATCCTTATCCGCTGATCGAGGTGGTCAACGACGCATGGGGCAGGCCGAGCATCAAGCTGCACGGCCTCGCCGCCGAATTCCTGCCGCGGGTACGGGTGCACCTGTCGTTGACGCACGACGGTGATACCGCCGCAGCAATGGTGGTCCTGGAAGATCCGGGCGAAATGGTCGACTTGATCGAGGGCCGCGAAGGGTAAGGCGGACAGTCACTCTCGGTGCGCGCGCCGCAGCCGCCTGCGCTGCAGCGCCCACCACGCTTCCAGGGCGCGGTCGGGATCGGCGAGATCGATCCCGACCAGCTCCTGGTAGCGGCGCAGCCGGTAGCGCACCGTGTTGGTGTGCAACTGCATCGCCTCGGCGACATGGTCCACTCGCATGCCGTTACTCAAATACTGTTGGGCGGTATCGAGTAGCGCTGTGGCGCCGTCACTTTCGCCGAGCGGCGTGATGTAGCGGTGGACCAGTTCCTCGCCGATTTCGGTGTCGGCCAATACCGCGGGCAACAGGCCGAGGTCGGCCAGATCGTGCACGCCGGCGAGCTCGAAGGCGTCGGCTGTCGCCATCGCCCGGGTGGCGCGGCGGAACGACGGCTCCATCCGGTCCAGCCGGGCGGCCGGGCCGATGCCGACCGCCGTCTCGATGCCGGCCGACGGGACGGCGTCCACGATGCCAGCGACGTCGCCGTCGACGACCGCGAGCAGCCCGTGCGGCCGCTCGCCGCCGACCGGCTCGAGCAGCTTGGCCAGCGGGTCGGCGGGTAGGTCGGCGCTCGGCCTGGCCCGGATCGCGTGGAACTCCCGGTAGGAGTCCAAGCCGTAGCGTTCGACCTGCAGGCGGATCTCGCCGGGACCGAGCGTGCCGAACAGGATGCCGCGCACCAGGTCGGTGCGGTGCTGCTGGTCGTGCCGGGTCTGCTGGAACTCCGCGTCGAGGTGACCGCGGGCCACCGCCAGGATCGCGGTATCGGTGAGCGCGAGGATGTCGTTGGTCAGTTCCAGCAATTCGCCGTCCGAGAGGCCGAGGCGCCGGCCCGTCGTGACTACCTCGTCGATCGCGGTCCGGACCGCGAGCCGCCAGCCGCGCAACATCTCGGTCACCGGAATGCCTTGGCGGCCACGGGTTTCGCCGTGCGCGGTGAAGACGGCCAACTCGCTGTCGGTCAGGTCGCGCTCCGCGGCAAGTGTCCGCAACAACTGCTGGACGGTACGGACCGCGTCCGGCAGCAGCACCGTCGGATCGATTCGCGCGTAGGTCGGAATCTCGGCACGCATCTTGTCGATCGTCCTGGCGGTCAGTTCGGTGGCGTGCGAGAACAACCGAGCCAACAGGGCACGGCGGTCGGCGGGTGGTGGGCGGCTGACCATTACTGAGCAGGGTAACTCTCGTTGGACTCAGCAACAAAAGGCGTGCGAGTAATTCGACGTCCGCACCATAGCCAGCCAGCATTTTCCCGGGTGATACTGGAGAGTCGGCAACGATGCCTATTCGTGCGGTTGTATTTTCGGACAAACAGGGCGGTCGTGGCCGAGTAGCGCAGGCGGATCGTGACTGTGCCCGATCGCACGACGAAGGGGTTTGCCCGATGACCGAATGGAATCGCATCGAACGTGGCGAAGGCCGTCCACTGGTGCTGCTGCACGGTGGTGGCGCGTCGGCACGGTGCTGGCTGCCCGTGCTGGACCGGCTGAGCGCCGAACGCAGGGTGATCGCGTTGGACTTTCCCGGCTTCGGGCAGACCCCAGCGCCGGGGCCGGATGTGCACTTCAGCATGGACTGGATCGTCGACGAGCTGGCCGCCGAGCTACTGCGCCTCGGGATCAACGCGCCGGTCGATCTGGTCGGCAACTCGATGGGCGGCCTGATCGGTCTGGAGGCGACCAAGCGCGGCCTGGCGAGCTCGTTCGTCGGACTTGCGCCGGTCGCGTTGTGGCACAAGCGGATGCCGTTGGCGCTGCGGGCGCAGTTCCAGGTGGGACTTGCCGCCGCGCTGCTGACCAGGACCGCAGCGCGTTCGGTGGTCGGCACGACCAGGTCGGTCGGCCTGTGGTTCCCGGTCGGCCACCCTGATCGGATGACCGCCGCCGAGGCCGTTGATTTCGTGCGCGACTTCGACCGCTCCGGGCCGACGTTGCGCCGCGCGCTGAAGATCGCGAAGAGGCTGCGCTTCGAGGGCGGGCAGGGGATCACCGTGCCGGTCACCATCGCGTTCGGCACCCTGGACCGGATGCTGCCGCCGAGCACCAGTCAGGTGCGCGATCAACTACCCGCGCACACCAAATGGGTCACGCTGCCCGACTGCGGCCACATGCCCATGTGGGACAACCCGCAGCTGGTCGCGGACACCATTCTGGACGGCGTCTCGACCACCCGATCGGCCGGGGAACAGACCGCCTAGCGCCCGCTGGCCGAGCGCGACTCCTTCTCCGCGACCAGCAGATACGCCACCATCAGGCGCTTGAGCTCGGACACCGCCTCGGCGTTGCTCTGCTCGTCCTGGACGGAGAAGTTCAGCATCGAATAGACCACGTGCACCAGCACCTCGGCCATCATGGTGCGGCGCGGCCGCGGTGTGCGCGGCGTGAGCGGTCGCAGCATCTGCGCGACGACCTCCGCGAACTCCTTCTCGTGGATCGCGCCGGTCGCCCTGGTCGACGGAGTGGACTGCATAGCCAGCCACACCTCGCGCCGGGACGGGTCGGTCATCCACAGGTTCGCCATGTGGTCGACGAACTGGTTCATGTGCCGCAGCCAGTCCAGCGACGGGATCTCGCCGTGGAAATCGGCGAGCTCCCGCGAAACGGCAACGAGGTCTTGCCGATTCAGTTCGCAGACGATGACGTACTTGTTGGCGAAGAACTGGTAGAGCGTGCCGATCGGAACCTCGGCGCGTGCCGCCACTTCTTCACAGGTGAACGACTCGAACCCCACCTCTACGAGTAGCTCCCTGGACGCCTGCAACAGCGCGTCGAACTTCTTTTTGCTGCGTTCCTGCGTCGGCCGTCGCCGCGGCATGAGCTCCTGTGGGTCGTCCTGCAGCTCCAACGCAGGGTCCAGCCGTTGCTTCGACCTGGCCTCCGCGCGTACTTCCACCCATCCAGGCTAACGGTAGGGACACACCCACGACACGCGCACGGCTTCTGCGTGTTCATCTTCTGTCCGAATTCACCACCCATCCGGATCGAATGTGGCACCGAACACATACCGAGCGCGCGTGGCTTCTGACACGCGCACGGACCAGGAAGGCGCGACCAGTGGTAGCTCGATCAGTGGTAACTCTCGGCGTTTCCACCGAACGCGGCGCCGTGCACGCGGTAGCTTTCGCCGACACCGGCGCCCGGCTACCCGAGCGCGTGCTGCTGCATCGGGTGAAACGGACGCCAGGCGACACCAAGGCGGACTTGGCCGAAGCGGTCGAGCTGGCGATGGACGAACTCGCCACCGAGCTCGGCCCCGAGCATGAGATCGCCGGTGCGGCGGTCGTTTACCGGGATGCCGCCGAGCGGCGCGCCATCGTCACCCGGCTGGCGTCCGGCCGCTGGCACACCGCGTCGCTGGTGTCGTCCAAGTCGGCCCATCTCAGCGTGGCCGGAATGATGACCTGGCTCGACGAATTCGACGATCTGCTGATCTGTGAGGTGGTGCCGGGACATCAGGCGTTCACCCTGATCGATCACGGCCGTCGCCGGATCCTCGGCGCGACCAGTCAGTCGGGCGGCGCAACGGCGGAGTCGATGGGTGCCGCGGTGACGGCGGCCTGGGATCAGTTCGAGGCGGCGGCGGTCCGGCCGGACGCGGTGGTGCTGATCGGCTCGGCCGCGGGCAAGCCCGCGGTCGTCGCGGCGGTGGACGCGTTCGGCGCGCCGGTGATCCCGTGCAAGACCTCGGCCGCCGCGTCCGCGGCCGGTGCCGCGCTGTACGCCATGGCCGACGTGGACGGTGTCGGCGGGACCGAGGAGCGGGTGCGCCGGGTGCGTGGCGGTGCGGCGGTGTTCGCGGCGGCCAGCGTGCTCGCGGGCGGGCTGGTGGTCGGCGGTGTCTACGTGTCGGGCGGTTCGGCGCGGACGCTGCCGGACGCGGCGCTCAAAGACGCGCACGTCACGGCGGACTCGAAGGTCGTCCGTGGCGAGGGCAGGCCCGAGCGGGTGCGCAACGATCCGCACAGCGTCGACGGCCCGGTGCTGGACCGCCCCGTACCGATCGCCATGCCGGAGCCCGAGATATCGGTCGTCACCATCGATCCCGCCGACGCCAAGCCGCAATACTCCGTGCAGCGGTGGGGCAGCCAGCAGGATCGGCCGGAGTCGCTGGTGCCCGCCGAGCCCGCGCACGAAGCCGAGACGAATCCTGCCTCGTCGCTGCTGTCCGGATCGGGTATTCCGGCCGCCACCACCAAGGTCGGCGCCCCGAACGGCGCGTTGCTCTTTCCTGGCGAGTTGCCGCCACCGGAGGCCTTCACCACGGAGTCCTACAACTGGTGGGACAACCACTTCCGCATGATGCTGCAATGGGCGGCCCAGCAGATCATGCCTGCCTGAGCAGGATTCGCACGACGTAAGGCCCGGCGCTCCCCGCTAGCGCCGGGCCGCAGGTCGGTCGCGAAGTCAGTCCCGCGTCCTGCGCCGGAACAGCGCGCTCGCGGCGAGATACCCCGCCAGCGCGATGCCTGCGCACCAGAGCACCGCCAACAGCGCACTGTTGCCGATCGGGGTGCCCATCAACAGACCGCGCATGGTTTCGGTCACCGGCGTGACCGGCTGGTTCTCGGCGAACCAGTGCAGCGCGCTCGGCATCGACTCCGTCGGAACGAACGCGCTGCTCACATACGGCAGGAACATGAAGAAGAACAGGCAGGAATTCGCCGCTTCGGGATTCTTCACCAGCACTCCGAACGCGGCCGCGAGCCAAGACATCGCGAGCACGAACATCGTGATGATGCCGTAGGCGGCGAGCCAGCGCAGCGGGTCGCCGGTCGGCCGGAAGCCGATCGCGACGGCCACCAGGATCACCACGGTGGTGGTGATCAGATTGCGCAGCACGCTCTCCACCACATGTGCGGTCAGCACCGACGAGCGGGCGATCGCCATGCTGCGAAAACGATCGATGATGCCGTTGGTCAGATCGGTGGACAGGCTCACCGCCGTCGTCGCCGAACCGGATCCGGCGCACAGCAGGATGATGCCGGGCACCACATAGTCGATATACGCGCCGTTGACGTTCATCGCGCCGCCGAACACGTAGACGAACATCAACAGGATCATGACCGGCAACAGGATGGACATGAGCATGGTGTCCGGGCTGCGCACGGTGTGGCGCAGGTTGCGGCTCAACATGGTGGCCGAATCCTGCACGGCCAGGCGGGAGTTGGTGATGGTAGTGGTCACAGCGCCGCTGCCTTCTGGGTGGAGGGGTGCCCGGTGAGCGCGAAGAAAACGTCATCGAGGTCGGGAGTGTGGATGGCGAGCTGATCGATGGTGATCGCCTGATCGTCGAACTGATCGAGCAGCCGTTTGAGGGTGCCGACGCTGCCGTCCGAGGGAACGAGCAGCATCAGCTGCTCGGCATCGATCTCGGCGTCCGGTATGGCGAGCGCCGCGGCGGCCAGCCCCTGCGCATCGGCGAACCGCAGCTGAATGTGCCCGCCGGGGGCGAGTTGCTTCAAGTCACCGGGCGTACCCTCGGCGACGATCTTGCCGTGGTGCAGCACCGCGATCCGATCGGCGAGTTGATCGGCCTCCTCGAGGTATTGCGTGGTGAGGAAGATCGTCACGCCGTCGGCCACCAGGTCCCTGATCACTTGCCAGAGTTCGCGGCGGCTGCGTGGGTCGAGTCCGGTGGTCGGCTCGTCGAGGAAGATGATTCGAGGCGTACCCATCATGCTCATGGCGAGGTCGAGCCGACGTCGCATGCCGCCGGAGTAGGTCGCGACCCGGGCATCGCCTGCCGAGGTGAGTTCGAACTGGGCGAGCAGGCGAGTGGTTCGGCGGCTGATCTCGGGCTTGTCCAGATGTAGCAGCCTGCCCATCAGCCGCAGATTTTCCATACCGGTGAGTACGTCGTCGACCGCGGAGTACTGGCCGGTGACGCCGATCAGTCGGCGCACGGCGTCGGATTCGTGTGCGAGATCGTGGCCTGCCACCCGGATCTCGCCGCTGTCGGCGCCGGTCAGCGTGGCCAGGATGCGCACCATGGTCGTCTTGCCCGCGCCGTTCGGGCCGAGCAGCGAAAAGACCGTTCCCGCAGCGACTTCCAGGTCGATGCCGGCCAGCACGGTCTGGTCACCGAAAGCTTTGGTCAACCCGCTGATGCTGACGGCGGGGATGGATGGGACTGTCATGGGGTTCCTCGGATCGAAACTGTGTATGGGCTAAACTTTGTTTAAACGGTACACAGTTTTTGGCGTGGGGGAAGAGGCAGCGAGAAAGAAAGGGTCAAAAGTGGTGGACACGCCGGAGGCGGACAGCGGCACATCGGCGGTAGCCAAGTCGTTCGCATTGATGTGGGGTCTGGACGAGCCGGGAACTCGCGGACCGAAGCGCGGGCTGAGTCTGGATCAGGTCATCGACGCGGCGATCGAGGTGGCCGACGCCGAGGGCGCGGCCGCGCTGTCGATGAGCCGGGTCGCCAAGCAGCTCGGCTTCACCACGATGTCGCTCTACCGATACGTGGACAGCAAGGACACGCTGATCACTCTGGTGTCGGATCGAGCGATGGGGCTACCGCCGGAACTGCCGACCGGCGTCGGCTGGCGGGCTGGGATCGAAGCGTGGGCTCGGGGAGTGGCCGCGTCGATGCGACGGCATCCGTGGTATCTGGATCTGCCGTTGGCCGCGCCGCCGATGGGGCCGGGCAATATGGCCTGGCTGGACGCAGGCCTGGCCGTGTTCGCCGAGACCGCCGTGCCCGAATCGATCAAACTGCAACTCGTACTGAATGTTTCGTTGTACACGATCGGCCGGATGCGCGTCGCCAAGGAGATGGCGGCGGGCGGGGACACCGACGAGTACCCGGCCCTGTTGAGCCAGGTCCTCGATCCGCGGCGTTTCCCAGCGCTGACGCGCGCCTTCGCTGCCCAAGCCTTCGATGACGACGACGTGGACTGGGACGACGCCGACCTGCGCTTCGGCCTTGACCGGCTGCTCGACGGATACGAGCAGTTCATCCGGTCCTATGAGCCGACCTAGACCGACAGGCCGCGGCGCAGCTTGGCGACGTGGCCGGTGGCGCGCACGCTGTACTGGGCGACCTCGATCTTGCCCGCCTCGTCCACCAGGAAGGTGGAGCGGATGACGCCGGTGACCGTCTTGCCGTACATCATCTTCTCGCCGAAGGCGCCCCACGCGGTGAGCACGGCCCGGTCCGGATCCGACAGCAGCGGGAAGGTGAGCTGCTCGGCGTCGCGGAACTTGGCCAGCTTGGCGGGCTTGTCGGGCGAGATGCCGAGCACGTCGATGCCCGCGCCGTCGAGGTCGGCGAGGTTGTCGCGGAAGTCGCAGGCTTCTTTGGTGCAGCCGGGGGTGCTCGCGGCGGGGTAGAAGTACACGATCACCTTGCGGCCGCGGTAGTCGGCGAGCGACACGTCCTTGCCGTCGGCGTCGGGCAGCGTGAAATCGGGGGCGGCATCGCCGGGGGAGAGTCGTTGATTGTCGGTCACGCCCTGCACCGTAACCGAAGGCTCGGACATAGCGCCGATAGACCGAACGACACTGTACGGACCGACAAGATCGGTCCCGCGCACCAGCCCGGAGCACTGTGTGGAATGACAGAACACCGCGCGCCCCGGGTAACTTCGGGCGGACCGATAGACTCGTCCGGGAGCTGAGGGTGACCCGCGAAGGCCGAGCACGCACCGCGATTCGAGCCCTGGCGCGGCACATCAAACACAGGAGGCCTGAACGTGGCGAAGGATACCGAGCGGATCGAGCAGGAGATCGAGGCCGCGCGCACGCGGCTGGCGAGCACGCTCGACGAACTCGCGGTGCGCGCGGATCCGCAGCGGATCGCGAGCGACAGCAAGCAGATCGTGCTGCGGAAGCTGAACGAGCCGAAGGTGAAGTACAGCCTGATCGGCGCGGCCGCCCTGGTAGTCGGGCTGGTCTTGCTGAAGATCTTCCGCTAGATCGTCGCCGGACAGCAGAACACCCGGTGTGCCTGGCACACCGGGTGTTTCTGTTTCACGAATATCAGACCGTTGGGCAGGCGAACCCGTCACCATCCGGATCCAGGTGCGGACCGTAGCCCGGTTCTCCGCGAAAGAGCGGAGCCCGTCCGGCCGCGCGCGCGTCGTCGCAATTAGCGAAAGCACCGCCCGCCGAACCGGTCTGCGTCAGACCGGCCGAACCGGTTGCGGCGGAGCCGGTATCGACGGCGGACGAACCGGTCCCTGAGGAACCTGAGGGGGGCTGGGCCAGCGCGGTCGGCGCCGCAAGGAGGGTCAGTCCCGCGACGGCAGCGCTGAAGGTAAGCCGACGAACGTTCATGTATTCCTCTAGATAGTTGCTGCGGTGGATAGGGCGTCCGACCGGACGCCGCATCCACTGTCGTGACGCCTCGCCCGCTTGTCAACCGGATCGCCGGAGAACTAGGGCATTAGGGGATGTCCGCGCGGCCGGGTTCACTCGCCCAAACGATGGCCCGCCAGGTGCTCGGCGGGGATGTTTCCCATGCGTCCGGCCTGGTAGTCGTCCATTGCCTGGATGATTTCGGCGCGAGTGTTCATAACGAATGGCCCGTATTGGACAACGGGTTCCTGAATCGGTTGTCCGCCGAGCAACAACACCTCCAAGTCGCCGCTCCGATTGTCTTGGCGCACATCGGCACTCACCGTGATCGCAGCGCCGGGACCGAAAACCGCCAGCTGCCCCTCGCGCAGCGGCCTGCGCTCGGCGCCGGCCGTCCCGCTGCCGGACAACACGTACGCCATCGCCGTGAAGTGTTGCGGCCATGGCGTTTCCAGCTGGCCGCCGGGACTGATCGAGGCGTGCGCGTAGGCGATCGGCGTGTAGGTCGACCCTGGCCCCTCGAAGCCGCCGACCGCGCCCGCGATCAGCCGGACCAGTGCGCCGCCGTCGTGCGAGCTGACCAGGGTCAGTTCGCTGCTCCGCAGATCCTGGTAGCGCGGCGCGGCGAACTTGAGCGCGCGCGGCAGGTTCACCCACAGCTGGATGCCGTGGAACCAGCCACCCGTCATGACCAATTGCTCGGTCGGCAGCTCGTCGTGCAGGATGCCGGAGCCCGCGGTCATCCACTGGGTGTCGCCCTCGCCGATCACGCCACCGCCGCCATTGGAGTCGTGGTGCACCATGGCACCGTCCATCACATAGGTGACGGTCTCGAATCCGCGGTGCGGATGCCACGGCGCGCCCTTCGCCTCGTGCGGCTCGTAGGCGACCGGGCCCATCTGGTCGAGCAGGATGAACGGGTCGGCGGTGCGCAGGTCCACGCTCGGGAACGGCCTGCGCACTTCGAAGCCAGCGCCCTCGCGCTGTTTCGGCGCGCTGACCACGCTGCGCACCGGGCGGTCGCGCATGGTCTCGGTGGGCTTGGGCAGGCGTGGCAGCACCATGAGGTCGGGGACGGTGATGGCTGGCATCGAAACCTCCTGGAAGGGGAGTTGGTGTCCATGTCAACCAAACGCGGGTAGACTTCATTCCCATGGAGTGGCTCAGTGACGACGAACAGGCGACCTGGTCGGCCTACATCCGCCTGCGCCAGCGATTGGACGCGGCGATCGCCGCGGGATTGACCAAAGACGGCCTGTCCGCCGCGGATTACGAACTGATGGTCGCCTTATCCGCCGCACCGGGTGACTGCCTGCGAGCAAAGGATCTGGCCGCCGAGGTCTGCTGGGAGAAGAGCCGATTGTCCAAGCATCTCGCCCGGATGGACGCGCGCGGACTCGTCGACCGGCAACCGGTGGCGGAGGACGCCCGCGGCGTACTGGTCCAGCTGACCACGGCAGGCCGTCGTCTACTCGAACGCGCCGCCCCGAATCATGTCCGGCTGGTGCGCGAGGTATTCATCGATTGCATCACCCCCGCGGAAGCCCGCGCGATGCAAGCACTGTCCGACAAAGTCGTTGTCGCAGTAGAGGAATCAACCCAGCCCGCAATCGGCGCCTGACCCCACAGCTGCGCAGGCACAGGTGCGGGTTAGTCGATCGACGTGAGTCAAAAGGCTGCTGTTGGAGATCAACTAACGACCATTCGACTCACCTCGATGCGGGTGTCAGGTGACGCGGCGCCTGCGGAAGAAAGTGCGCCAGCGGTTGGCGGGCCGCGACGGGGTGGTTGCATGTGTCGGCGCGGGCGAGGGCTTCGGCTGCCGCTCGGCACGCCACTGGGCGACGACTTCCTCGGTATCGACCGGCGCGATCCGGACGTACGGGCCGTGCGGCAGGCGCAGCCACTCGACCACCCGCTTGTTGAGTTCGCGTACCGTCTCGCGGACCGCACGCTCGGAGCTGAGCTTGCGCACGGTCTGCGGAAGGCGCTCGATATCCCGGCGCAGCAGCAGTGACGGCGGCAGCAGTGCGTCGCCGCTCACGCCTTCTCTCCGGAGGTAGCCGTTGAGCCACCAGTTCTCGTCGTCGCGGCCGCGCGGAATGGGTTTGCCCGCGCCGGGCAGATTCTCGAATTCACCACGATCGGTTGCCTCGCGGATCTGCTTGTCGATCCACGATTCGAAGTCCAGGTTCGCTGGTTTGCGCTCGGTCATCTCGTCACCTTTGACGGGCGGGTGCAGTACCACCATGCTACCGAAAGCGCCGAACCCGCTGTCCGGCAACAGGTCACGACCAAGGCGTGATCGGCGGCTTCACCCACATCAGTTTTTCGTCGGTGTGGGCGCGTCGCGCCGCGGGATGATCAGGGTGCTTGGCGGCCCAGTCGGTCTTCTCAGTGAGCAGGTCCGCCACCGTCACCCAGGTCTCCTCGGTGCTCGGTGGGTTCGTGTCGGCCGCCCTGGCGAGCTTGCGCCGCGTCGCCGCGGGCATCGCCAGCAGCTCGGGCCCGGAGATGCCGAGGTGCCAGACGTAGCTCGCAAGGCGCCGGGCCTTCTCGGCGCGGCTCTTGGCCGCCGTATCGCTGTGCGCGTAATCGGTCATCGCGGAAAGTCCAAAGGTCGGTGGTGCACGACCCTAGCCGGAGGGCGGGCCGGATGCGACGACGCCTCCCCGCGGGCAGGCGAGGAGGCGTCGTGGCAGGGGTGGCTCAGTACGCGCTGTTGACGTTGTCCATCGAACCGTAGGTCCGCGCGGCGTAGTTGCAGGCGGCGGCGATGTTGGCGACCGGGTCGTAGATGTCCCAGGAGGTGCCCTCGACGTGGTACGCGCGGAAGGTCGGGTCGATCACCTGCAGCAGGCCCTTGGACGGGATGCCCGCGGCGGCGTTGGAGTCCCACAGATTGATCGCGTGCGGGTTACCGGTCGACTCGCGCATGACATTGCGGTGGATGCCGTCGTAGCTGCCGGGGATGTTGTTGGACTGCAAGATGTCGAGGGCCTGGCGGATCCAGCCGTCGAGGTTGTCCGGGTAGGCAGGGGCCGGGGCAGGTGTCGGCTCCGGGAGCGGCACGGGGATCGGCAGCGGCAGCGGCGCGGGCATGGGTGCCGGGGCGGCCACCTCGACGGCGGGCGCTGCGGCCTTGTGCACCTCGGCCACCATCGCGATGCGAGACGGAACGCTGTCGTCGGCCACCGATACCGCCGAGGAAGCGGCAACGGCCACGACGCCCGCGGCGGCGATGGCGAAAGTTACGCCCTCGCGAAGCGTCGAGCGGCGGAGAGAAGAAAAGCGTCTGTCAGGCATGACGAAATCGGTTCCTTTGTCGGGGACTGGTTTCGATCCGGGCGCGCGCAGGCAGCACGGATCCAGGGCGGGCGCGTGGTTGGCGCTCGCCGGTGCGGGCTGATGTGCTGTTGTGGGGTTTTGTTGTGGGGGACGCTCTGGGTCCCCGGAACGCGACGGTTCAGTGCCGGGGCGCTCTACTGCGAGCCCGGCCGCGATGTCGCGCGGGACTCCGCATCTCGATGCGGAGATAAACGGCCTCTCGGCGCGTCCATTCGGCGGAGGTTAGGGTTAGCGGGTCCTTTGCCGGATCCCGATCCGCCGACCGCGGCGGACGTAGAGCCTGCCATTGCGGTCGTTTTCCGAATGTGGGTAGAAATCTCCTCGGTGTAACCAAACTCCAGGTCGCTTTATGACCTGATCGCAGAATGGTCACACTAGGTGAACGGACGGTAAACGAATCGTGAATGAACAGTGCCAGCGATCTTGGAACGCCACCCTCGCCGTTGCCGAACCGTTACCTACGCAGGGAGTTTGCTCCTAAACCGAATGTGCGTCACGTCACAGAAGTTTTCGGGTAACCCACCGCACTTCCGTTGGCGGACTGCGGTGTTGGTCCGGATTGGGATTCGTGAGACCGCCTCGAGCAGGCGGTTTTCGCCTGGAAACGATCCGACCGGTCCGCAGGACCGAATACAGGGAGCAGCCAGCCGCCGACGCCCCGCATCGGGGAGACAGGGAACTCCCGTCCATGAACTCGAACAGCCTGGTGCGTCGTTCCGGCGCCCTCGCCGCCGGAACCGTGATCGCGGTCCTGCCGTCCCTGGGCGTGGCGGCCTTCACGCTCGGCACCCTGGCCGCCGTTGACCTACCCGACGGGACCGGACGCGACATCGCCGCCCGCCAATACGCCGTCATCCCGATCGCAGCCCCCGCCGATTTCTGCCAGACCAAGGACGAGGGCTACTACGCCGACCCGCACGACCGAGCCGTCTTCTACCGCTGCCTGACGTCCCGAACCCGCCAGATGACCACCTATCAATTCCGCTGCACCGACAATGCGTGGTACGACCGCGAACACTTAGTGTGCGTCGCGCGAGATTCCCACTGACGGGAACTGGCCGATTCCGGGGCAATCCAACCGGCGACGCGGTATCGATGTGAATGGTGTTCCGGCACTGGCCTATTGAGCTAAGGCGTACCGCACGCTTCAGCCTGGACTTCAGGTTCGACAGGCGTGATCCTCGACGCCGGCGGAACCGGTGGATCGCACGGCTGAGCTCGTCGGTCGAACAGTGGATACCGGGTCAGGCCTGGGCGTGGCAATAATGTTCGCAAGAATCATCACCACCGGCTGGAGTCGGAAATGGTATCGCCGCCCGATCTGATCGGTTTGAAAGACTGGATTTATCGTGCGTCCAGCGATTTCGAGGAACGCGTCGCGCAGCATTCCGGCTTGACGTGGCGCGAGCGACGCCGGTTCCGTAATGAGGTCGAGTCGCTACGGCGGACGTGTGATGGATCGTCACACGGGCGGGCCGAGAATGCCGTGCGGCAACTGCTCGCGGCCGGCGCGGCACGGTATCGTGCCGTGTCGTCGTCGAACCAGTCGGGTGGCACACCGGAACATGCTGTCCTCGATTTTGCGGTATTTGCGATATGGCCGGTGGTGATCGCTCCCGATCTGCACGAAGACTGGTTCGAAGCGATCGCCAAACTTACTTCTCCGGACATAGCAAAACTCGTTGTCCATTGCCGTCTTTATCGGATTTCGGGAAATCCGATGAGTCCGAGCGAGCTATTGGCGGCACTGAGTAAGATCAGGTTCTCGTCTGGGATCGTCAATCTTATGGATGATCTCTCGAACCCGAATCGTGGGGGCGGGGCGCTCACCGCACTTGCTATTGCCACGGAGGTCGAACTGCCTCCGGCCGATCGGTCAGGCAAGAAGCTGGCCGCCTGGGTCTTCGGTGGAGTGAGCGCTGTCGTGGGTGCCGCCGGTGCCGGGGTGATCGGAAACCGGGCTGATGCGGCCGCGCTCGATCTATGGGATTGGTTGATACACGACAGCGCCAACGATGGGTCGAGTGGTTCGGGAAGCTCTGACTTCGACCCGTTCGGTTCCGACGTTCATGGAGCGTCGTCGAACGCAGCGGGAAACCACGGTGGGAGTCTGGTGGCGATGATAGAGAGCATATTCAACTAGTTTCAAGTGGAGTTGTCCGATGATACAGACCGCCTGGCAGCATATTTTGCATTACGGCACAGCAGCGTTAGTGCTCGGCGTCGCCGCTGCGGTTATCAACTTGATTCTTTTGCTGCTATGGTTCGGGAATATCAAGCGCGTATATTTTTTGCGTCGACTGCGCGCAGCATTACATGGCATACCCGACCAGATGCTACTCTCCTGCGAGTCCGGCACGGTATCGATTCTTACCTTCGATCGGGCAGCAGGCCGAGAAGTATCTCGGCGGGTGTATACCGGGATTCTGACGTGGCGAGGTAACCCGCGGCCGGCCAAGCGGGTGAAGTCACGCGCGGACCGGCAATATCGCTTCGGCGTCAGCATGATCGTGTTGGTATTGATTCCACTGGTGATCATTTCGATCTGGATGGCGCTGTTCGATGATTGGCGGCTGATCGGTGTCACCGCCATCCTGGCCATACATCAGTTCGTGCCTTTCTACATCTGGGAGTATCCAGGATTCAGCGAGCTGTTCGATAGAGATTGAGAGCGGATTCAGGCCGGGTCTTCGTCCCCGCGAGTGGCGTCGAGGCGTAGGCGCAATGAGGTCGCAAGTTCGACGTGACCAACGAGCGGGACCATCGATCTGAGTGGCGGCATCGCCAGCGGCGAGGACGGGGGTGAACACGAAGAGCGCGGGAGAAGGCCACAAGGCTTGACTGCTCGACGCCGGCGTCAGATTCGTTTGATCGTCGGCTGTTGGACCTCGGCGGGCAGCATCGTCCAAGCGACGGCCAGGAGCATGGCGGCGCCGAGGGCAGCGACGACCAATGACGGGTAGGTGAGGCGGATGAAAAGGAAGGCTTCGTCGACCATCGCGTGGTCGGGATCGTCGGGGTCGTAGCGGACCGAAACCTGTTCGCCCAGAGAGGTATATCGTGACGCGGAGCCGCCGTCGAACCGGACTGTCCGCCCGGCCGCTGTAGTGAACTCGATTATCGCGGAGGTGCCGTCCGGGCGGCTACCTCTGGTGTTGTCGTTGAGTTCCTGTCCGTGCTCGACCGCGGTGCCGCTCGCGAGTCGCGAGTTCGCCAGAAACAGCGCGTTGTATCCGATCGGCGCTGCGGCGAACAGGATTACGATCACTGCCATCAACGAGATCGCGAGCCTGTTGGAGTTCACCTGAGCGGTGAGCGAACGTTGCACGATGGTCCTTCCTGGAGCCCGCATCAGCAATCCTAGTGGGCGCCCGGACGAGATCGGCAGGTCCTGATCGTCACCGCTGTCCGTCGCGACAACACACCCGCCTGTCGCGTGACGCGCGTTGTCCGGCCGACCAGATCGGTCTCAGGCAGTTTGGGCGGGGTGCCGCGCGGGGCATCGACGGTGGTCGTTGCCGATCTCGGCAAGCACGCGGGCTCCGGCCGGTCGGCCGACCCGGGATCAACGCGTAATCGGGATGTTCGCGGAATTCGCGGCGGCCGAGGCTGTTTCGGCGCAAAACGGTCGGCTGGACAGAACCAGCCCACGAATCTTCGTAGGAGTGTTTGTCTGTCCAGACGCCCGTTCGATGTCGTTACATGGGCATGTAGGGGAACATCATGTTCCACATGCCTCGCATCATATCCATCATCTGCGCACACATCGGCGACATCACGATCATCACCTCCTGACTACTCCGTGCTAGCCAGTTGTTGCTTACCCCACGATGTCGTGGATATGCTCTGCGCCACAATTGAAATCGACGTATCCACGAGCATGTTGCACGGCACCGGAGGGCAACACGACGCGCTCCGATGACTTTTCGACTGGCTGAATATCGCGCGCCCTGTAGCGCGTTTTCCGATACGGGGATGTGCTGCGGTTCAGTTCCCGCCGACGCCGAGCGCGGTCAGCAGCACCAGAACGACGGTGGCGACGGCCAGCACGCCGTGTCCTGCGACGATCGCGACCGGGAAGTGGCGCTCGGCGGGCTCGGCCGACTCGGTGGCGGTGCGTGCCCGGTAGACCGGCAGCCACCGCAGCAGCATCGCGAGCCCGAGCAGTGCTACCGGGAGCAGAACCACGAAGGCGACCCAGGCCAGGGTGTCGTTGTCGAGCACGAGGTAGACGATCCACACGACCAGTCCGGCGGCAGCGAGGAGGAAGTGCCCGAAGATCACGGGTGCGGGCAGGTGGCTGGAACTGGGTTGGCGCGCACCGCCTTTGGCGATCCAGGTACCGAGCATAACGAAACCGCCCGCTGCGGTGAGCAGCCAGAGAATCAACGCTGCGATGGCCATGATCAGTCTCCCGAAGGGTGAGTAGGGATGAGTATCAGCGGCGAAAACCGCTGAGCTGGGTTGATTCGTCGGCAACCCGAACGCCGTAGTGATAGGCGAGTTTGCCGCCGAGATAACCGGATCCGCCCAGTACGGCCACGCTGAGGATCGACAGCACCAGCGGACCGACGGGCACCGCGCCGTGCGCGCCGGTGCCAGAATTGCGCCACCAGAAGTTGATCGCGTAGGCGATGGTGACGGCCAGATTCAAGCTCATGTGGATCAGGCCGGTGCGGAACGCGCGTGTACCGGTGGGGATCGCGAGGAAGTCCAGGAAGCCGATCGCGGCGGCGGCGAGAGCGCCGAGGACACCGATCGCGAGCAGCCACACCGCACCGCGCGCGAGAAAGTCTGGGTCGCCAACGATGTGCGATCCGATATCGAACACCAGGCTCGCAACCCACGCACCGATCGGCACCGTCACCAGGATCGGATGGAACGGATGCCCGTACGGTCCGGCCAGTGCGGCACTGACGGGTTGTTTCGCCTGCTGCATGTCCCCGGCCACGACAACCTCCCTGCCGTTGGAATTATGCCAATGATTATTGGCGCAATTAAGAACGCAGTCAACGCTGCCACGCCAGCGGTATCGCGTGAGATCTCGGCCAACAATGTTAGGCGTTATGGTGGTCGGGTGACCAGTGAATCCGCGATCGGTGCCGTGGCGGCCCTCGACGACGAGCTACGTCGTGGGATGTATCGGTTCATCCGAGCCGTCGGCCGTCCGGTCACCCGCGATGAGGCCGCCGAGCATGTCGGCATCTCCCGCAAGCTGGCCGCGTTCCATCTCGACAAGCTGGTAGACACCGGCCTGCTGCAGGCCCGCTATGAACAGGTCGACGGGCTTCGGCGGGTGGGGCGGGCACCGAAGGTGTACGAGCCGACCGAAATCGAAGTCAACGTCAGCATCCCCGAACGTCGCCACGAGGTCTTGGCCGAGATTCTGATGGGCGCGGTCCTCGGCCAAACCAACGGCGAGTCCGCCCACGAGATCGCCACCCGGGTGGCCGCCGATCGCGGTACGGCGCTGGGGCGGGCGACGCGCGAGCAACTACGGCCGGGCAGGCTCGGCACCGAACGGGCGCTCACACTACTGTGCTCAGTGCTCGGCGAGCAGGGATTCGAACCAGCCCGCGTCGCCCCGGACCATGTCCGGTTGCGCAACTGCCCATTCCACCCCTTGGCCGCGCAAGCCCCGGAACTGGTCTGCGGCCTCAACCACGCCTACCTATCCGGGATCCTCACCGGACTCCGAGCCGACACGGTGTCGGCCGTGCTCGCTCCCCAGACCGGCCAATGCTGCGTGGAACTACGTTCCGCCACCTGATCGCTAGGCAAACGAGCTTCGCGTTTTCGCCTCGGCGGGGGAGGCGAACCCGCTGATCGTGTTTGCCGGCTACGGCGTTCTCCGTGCATCAAACTCGGCAGGGTTCAGTTCCGGGCCGCTTTCCGTGACCTTGCCGGCGCGGTTCAGTCGGGAATGCCTTAGGCCGTAGGCGAAGTACCACAGCAGCGCGACGGCGACCCAAAGGAGGAAGACGTATATGGTCGCCCGGCGCAGGTCTTTGATGATCCATATGCAGCCGATCACTGACAGCACCGGAGTTATGGGATAGCCGGGAAGCTTGAAGGTGCGAGGCAGATCCGGCGCTGTTCGCCGCAGCACGATCACCCCGATCGATACGACGAGGAAGGCCACCAATGTTCCGATGCTGGTCATCTCGGCGAGGAAGTTGATCGGGATGAGGCCGGCGAGCATAGCGATGACCACACAGGCGATGACGGTGTTGCGCGCTGGGGACAGCGTGCCCGAGTTCACCTTGTGGAACACCGCGGGGAGCATCCCGTCCCGCGACATGGCGAACAAAATCCTGGTCTGGCCGTAGATGACGACCAGCGTGACACTGAAGATCGACGCCACCGCCCCCGCCGCCAGCAGCGTGCCCGGCCATGCCGCCCCGGTAACGCGTTCCAGGATTGCCGTCAATCCGGCCTTCTGATCGCGGAAGTCCGATGGCGGCTGTGCGCCGATGGCGACCACGACAACTATGAGGTAGATGCCGGTGACAGAGCATAGGGCGATAAAGATCGCCAACGGCATGTTCCGGTGGGGGGTCTTCACCTCTTCACCGGCAGTCGATATGGCGTCGAGGCCGATGTACGAGAAGAAGACGATCCCTGCGGCGGACATGATGCCGCCGACGCCGAACGGGGCGAAATCAGCGAAATGATCGCTGTGCCAACCCGTCATACCTACGACGCCGAACACCACCAGGATCGCCAGCTTGATGGCGACCATGGTGGCGTTGACCCTCGCGGATTCGCTGACGCCACGGATGAGAAGAAGGGCGCACAGCGCGACGAGCGCAACTGCTGGAAGATTGACGACTCCGCCTTGTTCGGGGGACTGCGACACCGCATCGGGCAACTGGAAGCCGAACACGTTGTGTAGCAGTGCGTTTAGATACTCCGACCAACCGACCGCGACGGCCGCCGCCGAGACTCCGTATTCGAGCAAGAGGCATGCGCCGACGGCCACCGCAGGGAGCTCGCCTAACGTGGCGTACGCGTAAGAATACGACGATCCGGAAACCGGAATAGCTCCGGCCAGTTCGGCATAGCACATCGCAGTGAGTCCAGCGACAACACCGGCCACGACGAACGAAATAATTGCCGCCGGACCGGCGACCGGAACAGCCTGCGAGAGAACGAAAAAGATGCCGGTGCCGACCGTCGCGCCGATGCCGAGCATCGACAGCTGGACCAATCCGATGGAGCGCGACAGGTCGCCGACATCGGCGCCGGTCTCGTCCGCCAGTTGCCATACAGGCTTGCGCCGCAACAGCTGCTGAATCAACGTCACTCCGCGCTCCCCGATGGGCCGCCACGCATTGTCCGGCTGTCCGTCATCCACCGACGTTACGGGTCGAAGTGTCGGCTTCCTTGCTCGGTACACTCAGCTCGTTCTTCGTATGACGCTGAGACTTCGCATGTTGCAGTCCCTGCCATATAAGTATGGAGACGAAAACTGCACCAGCTAATATCAGGTCGCGCCACGAGGCGACAAGCGTTACGAGTCCACCGCCAAGGGCGACTACAGAAATCGTCCGCTCACGCACCGATCGACTGAGGCGCAATAATGAACCACACGCCAGTAGATAGATCAGAAGGAAATTTACTCCGGCTATCGAAAACAGAACTGAGGCCGCATCTTTTCGGAACACGCCGAGTAGGCTGACGGTCGATATTATTCCGATACCCAAGGGCAGTGCGGCAATGGCGCTGCCACAGAATATGGGTCTAGAGAGTACGTGCGGCAGCGTTCTTTCGGTCGAGAACGTTGAGATAAGTGAAATGTATCCATACAGGTTCGCAAAAAGGCTGGCCAGCATGATCAGCGAGGCAAGAGCGTAGATGGCGGTCGTGTCGATTCCCAGTACCGATGCCGGAGCCGCGAGCGACAACGTATCATCGGTGCCCGATGATGGACCATCGCTCACTACCAGCAGCAGGTATAGACCGACGACAATTAACCAGCTGGCCGCGAGGACAGCGCGATAGGCACCACGGCCTCCCCGCATGTCCCGGCTGAGGAAAGTAACTAATTCCCAACCGGCAAAAGCAAAGAAGGCAATGCCGACCGCGCTGACCGACGCGGCGGATGGAGCTCCCACGTTGGTCAGATTGTCGCCGCTACCGTTCTTCCACAACGCGCCAGCCACGATACAAACGACAATAAGTAACGAAAACAAGCTCGTGACTGTCTGAAATCGGGATGACGATTTCGTGCCCAGCCACATCACCATGCCGGAACCGACGACAGCAGCGATCGTGACCAACGGGATCGGACTCGTCCAGTTGAATGTCGTCCTGATGTATCCGCCAGTGACCAGGGCTATACCAGGGATGCCGACGCTGAAGGTCGAGATCAGCAGGACTTTTACATAGCCGGACAGGCGTCTACCGAGACCGGCTTGTACCAGCTCGTGTATTCCGGAACTTCCATCGACATAAGTTTCCAGACGGTACAAGCACCACAGAATGGCGGCCATGAGGGCAGATCCTATAATCCAGGTCCACAGCGCGCCGTGCCCGGCGACGAGCCTTACTTGTCCTGGCAAGGCGAGCAGGCCACTGCCGGTAACAATCGATACCGCGAAGGCAAGTGTCGCCGGGGTGCCCAGTTTCTTGCTTCCCGCATCACCCATGTGCCGGGCATCCCTGCGATGCGACCTGTGCTTCTCGCGTCAGAAAGTTCGGGCGCAGAGTGAAATTAGGATTATCATACGACCGGTGAAACGTGGGGGTAGTGGACGCGGAGATCGGCGGGTTTATCCAGGACCAATCCGTGGGCACTTTCCGCTTACTCTGCGATTCGCGTTCCACATGCTTGATGAACTGTTTCGCGGCGGTATGGTGGTCGACGATGTGAACTCCGGCCTCGCTGTAGCTCCATTGCACAGCGTAGGTAAGCTCTACTGCCGCACGATCTTTCCATAATGTCGCGTCCCGCCGCGTATCCAGACCCATAGCGCGGGCAACAGAGGGCAGCATGTTGTACCGGCTCTCATCCGAGAGGTTCCGAGCGCCGATCTCGGATGAGACATACCATCCACTGAACGGCGCGGCGCGGAAATCTAGACCACCGATCGACAGTATCTTGTCGCTGATAGCTGGATTGACGTGCCATCTCAAACCCAACGCCCCGATATCCGGATAGTCCGGATGTTCGATCTGCACTTCCATGATGTATTGCGGCGGAATCTCGCACATCGTCACCCGACCGGATGGAGATTTGATCAACAGCGGCAGCACATCGAACGCTGTTCGAGCAGGGGCCCAACCCAACCGAAGAGCTGAATCGGTCAGCTCGACGTGCAGCGGATCGCCGAGGATCGAGCCGTCCGCTTGCCGATACCCCGCATACCTGATCAGTTGAGGATTCAGGATCTCGAACCCCGCACCGTTGCTCGACTGCGGAAACACGGAGACCACGGCCCGAAGGGCGCCGTTGTTGGTCGAGTAATCCAGGTGCTCCAAGCATCCGTCGAAGACGTCATGAACAGTATCGGCGCGCCGGAAATCGAGAACCTTAAGTGTGCGCCAATGCATTCTTCCATTGCACCGAGCATGGTTGCGCCAAGCGAGCATCGCGCCGAACCTGAGCTCGTCTCCGGTAAGCTCGTACGAACCGCCTTCTGCTATCTCCCGATCGACACTACATATCCTGGAATCAGGCACCGTGACGAACTCTCTCAGCGCCGTACAGAACCGCTGATATTCGTCGAAAAGTGAGGTTTCTGCGGTAATGCGCGGTGCGCTAGGAGACGCAATATGAGCGTCCTGGTGATCCAAATAATTCATGCAAGAGTTGTCGCCGTTTGATAAATGGCTACTCACTGGTGCATCCCCCGATCATATTAATGGTGTCGATAATAAAGCGCAATTCAGTACTTGCCCTGCATCATCCGGAAGTGGTCTTCGATGTGACAAGAATTCCCCTGCCTGCGGGCATCGAAGTGCTGAGGAGACGAGGGCGAATCAGCTTGCCGCGTCAGGCACTGCAATTCCGGAAGGCGATATCGGTTGTCATCAAGGCGCTGGCTCCGCGTCGATGTCATGGCAAACGTTAAGAGGGATTGCCGCATCGCGCAACCTTTTGATTTTCGATTGAGCAGAATGCGCAAGTTCGGGCCGGACTGCGTGTGCGTTCTGCGCACTGTGACAGATTTACGAAGTAAAAGCTGCTCCGCACGCCTGCCGCAGGGCTATCCGGACACGGACCGCTCGGTCAATCTTGCTCGCCTTTAAAGTCGCTCATTTGTTCCATGCTGTTATGGCACTGTTAATCTGCAACGGCTCCACATGCACGCGCTCAGGCTAGACGCGGTGTCCGTCAACCGCACACCGGCGTGAGAGCCGATGTTCCCGCGCGTGGAGTCGTTGGCGCGCTTACTATTTCGGCCAGCGGACGAACGGTGCGCCGGGCATGATCGACGAACGCGTCGATCTCGGGGCGACGGCTCGCACTCCAGATCAGGGACGAGATCACCGCCGGAGCCTGCTGCAGCGGTATGTAGGCGACGGCGGGGTGCTGGTAGAAGTCGGCAGTGGAGACAGGGGTGACCCCGAAGACCGACTGCGTCGTGGCGATCGTGGTTACCCAATCTTCGACATCGCTGGTAATTCTGTCGCGCACGCTGTTATGCGGGTGACCCCAAAGATGGTGCGGCGTAGTCCCGCCCTGGCTGTTGCGAACCAGGCCGTAGGCGGCGAGGTCGGCGAAGGAGACCGTCGCCCGAGTGGCGAGCGGATCGACGGCACTGACCGCGACGACGCGGGGTTCGCGATCGATAGGGAGGTATTCGTAGCGCGGGTTCGCGGTCCATTCGCGCACGAGCGCCAGATCGGCGGTGGCCGTATCAAGTGCCACGAACGGAGACGGCATGCGGGCGAGTTCGACGTCCTGGTGCGGGTTCTGCGCACGCCAGGTGCGAAAGAGCGTTTCCATCGCCGGGATCAATCCGGACCAGGCGTATGCGATGAGCAGGGGTGGAGTCTGCGCTGGCGCGTCCAGCGCACTGTCGAACGTCTTCAGGAGCCGGCGGGCGGTACCGGCGAATTCACGGCCGACGGTGGTCGGAGTTGCACCACGCCCTGCGCGGGTGAGCAGGGTCGTGGACAGTCGTTGCTCGAGTTCCTGCATAGCGCGGGTAACCGAAGGTTGGGTGAGGCCGAGCCGTTGTGCGGCCCGGACCATGCTGCCTTCGTCGACGATGGTCACGAAGATCCGTAGATGGCGCATCTCTACCTGCATACCTGAAGTTATACATCCTACGTATTCGGCATTCGTAGATCGCTGTATCGCCGGAAGTGCCCAGGCGGCAGCCTGATTGCGGAATCACACCTGGGACACGGAGGGGAAGTCTCATGCGTTCTCATGTCATCGCGCGCATCGATCTCGACAACGACCGGCTCGAGCCCGATCTCGAGTACTTGGCCATGGTGCCCCGGCTCGAAGAGGAGTACGACGAGTTCGCCTCGGGGTACTGGAAGAATCTGTCGCTGGCGAACTCCAGTGGCAACGCCGACGACAGTGCCTACCGCGACATCGTGGGTAGCGCGATCACGACCGACCACGGCCGCAACACTCCGTATCTGACGAATCTGGTGGAAACCGTGTTCGATCGGGATCGAGTGAAGATGGTGCGCGCTCGCAACCTGATCGACGCGATCGTTGTCCCACACCGTGACTTCGTGGATCTCGAGCAGGACAACGACACAAGCATCTTTGCCGACCGGTCCACCTATCGGACCGATGTCGAACCCGACATCCGGGCGCGGCGACCCTTCACCGACGATCACAAAGAACGCCTGCTGTCGCTGTCATCGGTCATCGACCGCCGCAACTTCAAGGACATCCTGTTCCTGCTGTCGAAGGTGCACTACGACTACGAGGTGTCTGCCGAGCACGTATACCCGTGGCTGTCGCAGATCTGCCGTTCCTCCGGTGATGAACTGCTCGCGGCTAAATCCGACATGCTCGCTGGCTATATGATCGACGCCCGCGCGCTGACCGAGCGATTCTCCATCAACGGCTGGGCGTCCTAGTCTCCGTGCCTACCGACTCCCGCGCGCTCGCGACACCGGACGCGGACAGCGAGAAACGGACAGCGTGGAATGTCTTGGCGCCCGCGCTGTTCGTTGTGATGTGGTCGTCCGGGGCGATCGCCACACCTTTCGGCCTGTCGCAGGTCTCCCCGCAGGCCTTCCTTGCCGTGCGGGCTGTCGGTTCCGCTGCGGCCGGCTGGGTGATCTGGACACTGATACGCGATCAGCTGCCGACCACTCGACGGCAGTGGGTGCGCACCGTCCTCGTCGCGGTGCTCACGCAATTCGCCTACCAGGGATGCTTCTTCGTCGCCTTGGACCGCGGCATCACCCCTGGTCTGCTTGCCCTCATCGTGTCCGCGCAACCATTGCTCACCGCGGTGCTCATGCAGACGCGGAGCCCGTGGGTATGGACAGCGCTCGTATTCGGCCTCGGGGGCGTAACGATTGCCGCGTCTTCCGAGTTGAGTACAGGGTCTAACACCGTCGCTGGGATCGGCCTCGCAGCAGGAGCGCTGGCCGCCATCACCGTCGGCGTCGTCGTCCAATCCCGCGCCGGCACGGAAGTGGGGCTCTGGGCCGCACTTGCCGTGCAATCCACCTTCAGCGCGGTAATGTTCACGGCGGCAACGGCGCTACTGGGCGTCGGTCGATGGCAACCGGGACTTGCATTCGTCGAATCGGCCGCCTGGATGGTCTTGGTGGTCAGCATCGGCGCCACTGCATTGCTGTACGCCATGGTGCGCAGCCGCGACAATATCTCGGTAACGGGGCTGTTCTTCACTGTGCCTGCGGTCACCGCAATCCTCGACCTCCTTGTCAACGGCACGAAGCTGGCGTTTCCAGTTCTACTCGGAATGCTGCTCACCATCGGCGCATTGTGGATCATTCAGCGCCGAACACGAGGCACGTAGTCGGGCACGTCCTCCGCTACTCGTCACCTGTACGGCAGTTGTCCATACCTTAGTGGGAAGTGGCCTCGTAAATACGCGATGATGTGTTACCGAGAATTCACGCAGGGTTATCAATACCAAGCCGATTGTTTGAACTTACCCGTCCGGATGTAATCGTGTGTGACGATCAACGTGCGGTCCACCTGAGGTATACGTCCTACGTATCCGCCATTCGTGAATCGTCGTATCGGAGGAACCATGCAGGCGGCAACCTGATTGAAGTTCGTTGCGAGGGAAAACGCGCTGGCCACAGCAACGTCGTTCGCTGAGGTCACGATAAAAATAGTAAGCCAGGGGGAGCTGTGCCTTGTTGATTGATAAAACTGAGCCGGGGACCCGATTTACTCATCGCCAAACCCTGGGCCTGATCGTCTTGTCCGCCGCGTTGTTCATGGGCGGGATGGACAGTACCCTGCTCAATGTTGCCTTGCCGGAGCTGTCTCGGGTATTGTCTGCGAATCCAGCCGAGACGGTATGGATCGTGAATAGCTATACCTTGACGGTAGCGGCGACAATAGTAACCTTGACCGATGTCGGATCCCGCTTCGGTCAGAAGCGCACTTTCTTGGTGGGCCTTGCCGGGTTCGCCGTAGCGTCGCTCGCTGCCGCATTCGGCAGATCACCCGTAGAAATTATTATATTACGCTGCGTTCAAGGAGTCTTTGCTGCAGCGCTCATGGCAACTGCTGTTCCGTTATTAAGCGCGATTTTCGCCGGCAGCGCACGACGGCGGCTGGCCATATCTATCTGGACCGCGAGTGCGAGCCTCGGTGCCGCACTGGGCCCGGTCATCGGCGGCATTCTATTGGAGCAATTCTGGTGGGGAGCGAATTTTCTGGTGAATGTTCCGATCGCCGTTGCCGCTGCAGTGGTCGGCTGGATCTATCTCGCGGACACACCGCGTGTCGCACGGCAGGTCGATCTACCCAGCCTGACGTGCAGCATCCTCGGCATCGGCGGGATCGCCTACGCGCTGCAGTCGTTGACCGAACCGGATCTTCGCAATGCCTTCGGGATCGCGGCGATCCCGGTGAGCGTGCTGGCCGTCGTGATCTTTATCAGGCGCCAATTAACGTCGCGCATGCCGATCCTGCAATTGCGGCTATTTCGTAACTCTATATTCACGACCGCGACGGTGGCGATCATGCTGTCCTGGGGCCTGTACGCGGCAGCGATATTCTCGATCACGCAGTATCAGCAGTTGGGGCTGGAGAGAACTCCGCTCATCGCCGGACTATTGATCGTACCGTTAGCCATCGCCAATACGCTCGGTGCGGTGACCACGTCTCGATTGCTGGCCAAATTCCGGCCGACGACCGCGCTGGCGACATCTTTGGTCATCGGCGCCATCGGGTTCCTGCTCCTGGCTGGCCTGGGCCTGAATACCGGATTATGGGCCATTGCCGTCGTCGGGATTTCGACAGGTATCGCCACGGCATCGGGCACCACACTGATGGTGGAAAGCGTCGGCGTCACTGCGCAGTCGGATGCAGGCGCGATACAGGAGACCGCTTTTTCGCTCGGCTCCGGCTTCGGTGTCGCCACCATCGGTATGAGTATCAGCCTCATCTCGAACCAGATCAGCAATCGATACGAAACGACCGTTGTTAGAGAGCTGGCGACGCGGTACTCGTACCTACTTCCCGCGATCGCACTACTTGCCATCTCGTTCGCGGTCCAGATGTCTGCACGCGGGCACCAGCCCGTGGTAGACGCACATAAGCAAGACGAGGAGATCGAAATATGACAATCAGCACCTACGAGGGTGGGACTCTAGAAACTAAAGAGTCGGGTCGCGTCGTTGTCTTCAGTCCCTCTATTTGGGAGCCTCAGATGGGGTATTCACGTGGAGTGCGGCAGGGTAATCACGTCTATGTCGCCGGGACGGTAGCAACCGATGGCGACGGCGCCGTCCAGGGCGAGGGCGCCTATGAACAGACGCAATTCATCCTCTCTAAAATCGAGGCGACTCTTCTGCAACTCGGCAGTTGTCTGGAGGACGTCGTCAGCACGACCACCCATCTTCGGGATTTCCTGCATTTCGATGCGTATTCCGAAGCGTTCAAATCCAGGTTCGCCGAAATCACGCCGGTCAATACCACCATTCGCGCGGAGCTCGTGAAACGTGAGCTATTGGTCGAGATCAGCGCTATAGCCATCGTTGGCGGGTAACAATGATATCGATACACAATGGCCGGAGAGATCTCTGTGGCATCGTCACCGCGCCAGCTTCCAAGCCGCACACCCAGCGCGCGCTCGTCACCAGCGCCTTGGCGCGCTCCGGCACTTCGATCGTCACCAACGCCGCCTGGTCGCGAGAGACCACGCTGCTGCTCGCGGGTTTGCACCAATTCGGTGCGACAACAACCATCGACGGCGAACGGACGTCGATAACGGTGCACCCGCATGCCGCATCGGTCTGCCACGTTCGTGAAGTCGATGTCGCGGGATCGGCGTTCAATCTCCGTACCCTCGGCGTGCTGGCCGCGGTCAGCGGCGGAACAACGCATTTCCAGGCGACCAGGGGAATGATGAATCGCCCGGTCGCGAAACACCTCGGTGTACTCGCGCATCAGCTCGGCTCCGTCTTGAGCAGTTACGGCACCGACTCGGATTATGTTGTCACGATCAAGGGCCGGGGAAGGCGGCGCGATCAGCGGGCGACGCATGTCGTCGATACGACTGATAGCTCGCAGCTCGTGACGGCATTGATGCTGTCTGCGCCGCTGATCAGCGAGGAACTGCGGGTGCGGGCCGCGAGTCGCCGAGTCGTCGGACACCCTTACATCGCGCTGACCCGCGAGATGTTGGGCGCGCTCGGCGTCGACACAGGATTGCGGCACAGCGCACAAGACGGCTGGGAGTGGTCGGCTGCTACCGAGCAAGGCGGGTATCCCGCGAGCACGTATCGGATCGCGACCGATTTCACGTCGATCACCTATTTCGCTGTGGTGGTCGCGGCAGGCGATGCGCTGCAGCACGAGGTCGCGGTCAAAAATTTCACGCCGTCCGGGCTCGAATCGGAGAACCTGTTTTTCCGCGCTATCGCCGCACTCGGCATCGAGGCAGTGCACGATCCGGACGAATCCACGCTCCGGATTCGACGGATCGGCTATCCCTCGGCGCCGGTGGTGATCGACGGAAGCGACGTGCCGACGGCGGTAACCAGCCTCGCTGCCATTGCCGCCTACTCGCGCGGTGCGGTAACGGTCGTCAACTGCGAACACGTGAACAACCACAAGACCCGCAGGGTGGAGTTGATCGTACAGACGCTGGCACGCATGGGATTCGATATCCGCGAGGTGCGCGACCACCGCAATATCGTGACCGGATTTCACACTGAGCCCATTGACGGCACACCGCGGGGCGGGATCGCCATCGATGACGGCGGTGACCATCGCATCCTGCTTCCGGCCATGGCCGCGGCCGTCGGCGCGAGCAACCCGGTCGGGTTCTCGAATCTGCACAGCCTGGTCGATAGCTTTCCAGAGTTCATCGAACAGCTGGAAGCACTCGGCGCCGAGGTAGACCGCACCGGCACTCAGTCCTGAACAGCAGAGATAGCACCATAGGAGGGGAAACCATGTCGACATCCACGGTCGCGCCGATCGCCGCTCGCATCACACCGAGCGGCAAGTTGAGCGGCACTGTCACGCCGCCCGGCTCGAAGAGCTACTCCGCCCGCGCCGTTCTTGCCGCTGGCTTGGCACCCGGCGCGAGCCGGATACGACGGATTGCCAACAGTCGCAATGTCCGGGCGCTGATAGCCGCCGTAGCGACATTGGGCGCTGAAATCAGTTACGAGGACAACGATCTCGTCGTGGTCGGGCCGAGCGAACTCAGGGACAAGCAGACCATCGACGTCGGCAACTCTGGCATCGTGTTGCGGTTGCTGCTCGGCGCCACGGCGCACCTGCACCACACGACGTTCGTGACGACCTACGCCGACTCGCTCGGGCGACGCTCGAATATCGAGATGCTCGACGCACTTCGACAGCTCGGCGTCGACGCCGACTGGCAGGAACGCGACGGACGGCTTCCGATCAGCACGTACGGCGTCGGAATCCACGGAGGAAGCACATCGATCGAATCTCGCAAGAGCTCGCAATTCCTCAGCGGGTTGCTCTATCTGGGTGGCAGGCTCGACTCGGCCCTGGAGATCCATGTGCCCGATGAGCTCAAAGCCCCGGCCATGGTGCGGACCACTCAGCAGGTGCTCGCTACCGCGGGAGTCGAAACCTCGGCATCTCCAGACGGATTGCACTATCAAGTGCCTTCCGGTACGGCGTTCGCGCCGGCCGAATTCTCCGTCGGCAGCGATCCCGCCAGCACGGCGGCCCTGCTGGCGCTCGCCGCAGCCATGGACTCCGAGGTCTCGATCAGGCATACCGGGCTGACCGAACTCGACGGAGTCGTCGATTATGTCCGGTCTGTCGGCGCGACCGTGACGGTCGGGCCCGATGAGATTCGTGTCCAAGGCAATCCGGCGGCGCTGAAGCCGCTCGATTTCGACGGTTCTTTATCACCGGATTCCGTACTTCCCTTGGCTGCGTTGTCCGCACACGCCGACGGAACCAGCGTCTTCCGCAACATCGAACACATCCGTTACAAGGAATGCGACCGGATCTCCGATTTCCGCAAGGAATTGCGCAAGACAGGCATCGAGTCGGAGGAAACCGCGGACAGCCTGGTCATTCACGGCGGCCCATCGGGTGCCACCGAACACGCGGTCATCGACTGCCACTTCGATCATGCGATTGTGCTCGCCTTCACGCTGATCGGCGCTCGAAGCAAGCATGGGTTGGTCATCGAGAACTCAGGGGTTGTCGGCCAGACCTACCCCGACTTCTTCCGCGATGCTGCCGAACTCGGCATCGACCTGAACCTGTCCTCGGAGCCTGTCGTAACGGCGGGTGCCTAGCATGTGCGGGATCGCGGCGATCATCACCAAGGGGGCCCGCTCGACCGATGGCACCTTGGCCGGTGCACTCGAGTCGATGTTGCTCCGGATATCTCATCGGGGCGATGCCGAGAACTTCGGGGAATCGCGGATCGCCGACCGATGGGCGGCAGGCACCAACAGGTTGGCGATCACGGACAGAGAGCACGGAGTACAACCAATTGCGCGAGACGGTCTGACGCTCTTCTACAACGGTGAGCTGTTCAATACCGACTTGCTACGAAACGAGTTGGTAGAACTTGGTTTCGACTTCGAGACCGGAACAGACACCGAGGTTGTCCTCACCGCGTACGTGGCCTGGGGAAAGGAAGCCCTCACCCGGCTCTCCGGCATGTATGCCCTCGTGATCTTCAGCGATGACGATGATAGTTTCGTCGTCGCGCGAGACCCCTTCGGCATCAAACCCCTCTACATCTCCGAGAACGACGAATCGGTGCTGATCGCCTCAGAACTGAAGAGTTTCAACGACATCGAGAGCCACAAGCCGGTGGAGTTCGAACCCGGGCACTGGTACGATGGCTCGACCTACCAGCGTTTCTCTACCGTCCTGGATGTATCGCCCGACCCGGGACAGTATCGAATCGATGAGGGCGCACTCATCCACAGGTATCGGGACCTGTTCCATGCGGCAGTGCGAAGTCATGTCGACACCGACCTCCCGGTAGCGGTCACGTTCAGCGGCGGAATCGATAGCGCCGCCGTGCTCGCGGCGGCGCGCCGCTATCACGACAACGTCGTCGCATTCACTGTTGGGTTCAAGGGCTCTGCGGACATCGCAGTCGCTCGACGGTATTGTGAAGAGCAGGGCATTGCTCATCATGTCGAAGAAATTTCCCTGTCCGATGTTATTGCCGCGATCCCGACCGTCGTGCAGTACGGGGAGTTCTTCGAGGCAATCGACGCGATGGATTCGTGCATCTCCTATTTCGCGTACCGGTTGATCCAACGACACGGCTTCAAAGTGGCGGTCTGCGGCGAGGGCAGCGACGAACTGCTCGGTGGCTACGACCTGTTCCGTATCCACCCCGATCCGATAGAGCTGGTTCGCTACCGCACACGTAACCTGCGCAGGACCGATATTCAGCGTGTCGACCGGATGAGCATGGTTCATTCGGTCGAGACCAGGGTCCCTTTCCTCGATCTGGATCTCGCGACGTTCACGCTCGGCCTCCCGTTCTCGGTGAAAATGCGCAATGGGGTGGAGAAGTGGATACTGCGACAGGCCGTCGCGGATCTGCTTCCGGACTACATCGTCCACCGTCCGAAAATCCGTATGCCGGACGGCAGTGGGCTGAAATCTCAACTTCGTGAATATGCTGCCGAGATGGCAGCGCAGATCGAATTGCCCGGCGGTGTGGACGTCCGGCTGGGCCTGACAGCTCCCGAGGAAAGGTACTTTCTCGCGGAGTACCTCGAGCAAGGTTATCCCGTCCCGGTGCAGCGGCACAAGTTGGCCGGGTACGACTACGACGAAACCGGATACTTTACTTTCGTTTCCTGATTGCAGGAGCTTTGTCACATGATTGATAATCACGCACCCGTAGTGGCCGTGATCGACCCCGTCGCGTCCGGTGGTCCGTACGGATATCACGCCAAACAACTGGGCATCGAGGCGATTGCTGTCCTGTCCCAAGAATTCACGTCGCGGTATGTAACCTCCAGTTTCAGCGCCGACGACTACAGCGATGTACTCAGGTATACCGACTACAGTGGCCTCGACGCACTCGTCGCGGAGCTCGGGTCACGTTCTGTCGGCGCGGTCGTCCCCGGCGCGCAAACGGGAGTCGGGCTCAGCGACAGGCTTGCTGCTCGGTTAGGGCTCTTGCACAACGACATCGGCCTACTCCAAGCGCGCGTGAACAAGGATCAGATGAAAGTCGCCTGGCGTGGTAAGGGCCTGGCGTGCGCGGACTGGCACTCGGTCCACTCGGTGGCAGAAGCTGCTGCCCTCGCAAGCAAGCTAGCGTATCCGGTTATCGCTAAACCCCTCTCCTCATCGGGCTCATCCCATGTGGTCAGATGTGATGAGCCCGGATCGGTCGTGCGGGCGGTCGAACGGATACTCACGATGCCCGACGCGTTCGACAACACCGCGACCTGTGCGTTGATCGAGAGCTACATCGATGGACCGGAATATTTCGCCAATCTCGCTCACTCACCGAATAGCGAGGCTCCGGCGATAGTCTGCGTCGCCAGCTATGAAAAGGTCAGCATCGGCGACAATCTCGGCGTGTACCGGAATTTTCGATCCATCTCGCCCGAGTCGGATATCGCACAAAACTCTATCGAATATCTTTTGTCGGTGAATAGTGCGTTGGGTGTTCGCGTCGGGATCAATGACACAGAGTTCAAATACACCGCAGCCGGGCCCGTCGCTATCGAGGTGAACAACCGGCTGCCTGGTGCGCTGACTCCGGACATGATCGAACAATGTACTGGAATAAGCCTGTATCAAGAAAACCTTCGATTGTTCTTCGGTGCTGAATGCTTCCCGTCGTTTCATTTCAAGAAGAACTTCATAGTCTGCTGCCTGATCAACAGAGGTGACGGAATTCTGCAGCGCGTAAACGGTCTCGATCTGATAGCCGAGTTGCCTTCGTACAGTCGGTCGCGGATCTTCGCGCGTGTGGGCGATCGCGTTCCACCGACGCTCGATCTCGGCAGCGCATGGGGATTGGTCTGCCTGGTGCACGAAGACTCCGATCAACTGGAGGAGGACGCTGAAGTGGTGCACCAGAAATTGACCTTGGAATTGAAGTGAGATCGCTCGATATCCGGCAGGGGCAACCGTTGTCGATGGCAGGATTGTCCGGCGCTCCGGCGCCTGATGGTATTCAGGGGCCGCACGAATCTCAGCACACCGTGCATTCACACGTCGGACTCGCACTAGAGGTGGTGCACCTGTCCGCAGAACGATCGGCGCTGGCCGGGATGCTCAGTGCCGATACCGAGATCGTGGTGACACCACGGTCCGGAGCCTTCACGCCGGGCGTGCCGGTCGACGGATGGCTGGTGAGCCTCTATTCGATCGGCGAAGAAGACTCCGGACCACTTTTACAACGATCCACCTCCGATGCCTCGGCCCAAGGGCTCATCGAGCTGATCGCCTCGGTAAGGAGGCTCCGCTGATGGTCCGCTTCCTGGTTGCGCTGGGAACGTTGCTGATGGTGGCGCCGATGTTGGCGGGGTGCGGCTCGCCTACTTCGGTGGCCGTCGGCGACATGTGTTCGCCGCCTGGTCTCGCGGCGGCGACGCCCGCGAACATGGACGCGGCCACGGCCGACGTGGCGCCGGATCGGTATACGACCGCAAGCGCCGTTCCGGTGCACCAAGTCGACACGAACAAGCTCGGTCTGCTCACGCCGGGCACGCTCAGCGTCGGCACATTGAGCGATGCTCCGCCCAACATCTGCGTGAATTCGAAGGGCTCCTACACAGGGTTCGACAACGAGTTGTTGAAGGCCGTCGGTGCCAAACTCGGTTTGCAGGTGGAGTTCTCGGGAACCGAGTTCACCGGGCTGCTTGCCCAGGTGGCCAACCGGCGGTTCGACGTCGGATCGTCGTCGATCACCACTACTGACGAACGCCGCAAGCTCGTCGGCTTCACCAACGGCTACGACTTCAGCTACTTTTCGCTGGTCGAGCGGAACGACAGCCTCATCAAAGGCTTCTCCGATCTGACAAGCGGAACCAGGATCGGTGTGGTGCAGGGCACCGTACAGGACGATTATGTGGCGAACACACTGCATTTCGACGCGGTGAAATTTCCCGACTACAACACCGCGTACGCCAACCTGAAAACCGGCCAGGTCGACGCCTGGGTCGCGCCGTCAGCGCAAGCCAAAGGCGCCATCAAGCCGGGCGATCCGGTATCGGTCGTGCAGAACACCTACAGCCCGAACAACTTCACCGCGTGGGCGGTGGCTAAAGGGAACCAGCCGCTCACGGACGCGTTGAACGCCGGTCTGGATGCCGTCATCGCGGACGGCACGTACGCCGCGCTGTATGTCGACTGGGAGCCACGTGAGCCGCCGCGCGGATGGCAACCAGGTTCGAGGGCCACGCCGATACCGCAACTGCCGGACATCAAAGCTGTTGCCGAACAACAGAAACCCATCGCCGCCGAGGCCGATGCGACGAAATCTACACTGACGCGGCTTGGTGAGACCTTCTTCGACTGGGGTCTCTATCGCACGGCAATTCCGGACCTGCTGGCAACCGGCTTGCCGAATACGCTTGTCCTCACCCTGGTTTCGGGCGTGCTGGGCACGCTGTTGGGCATGTTGCTCGCGGTGGCCGGCCTATCGGGCACCCGCTGGCTGCGTTGGCCTGCTCATGTTTACACCGACATCTTCCGTGGCCTGCCTGCCGTCGTAATCATCCTGGTCATCGGCCTGGGCATCGGCCCTGTGGTGCGCGATTTCACCGGAAATAACCCGTACTGGCTCGGGGCGGTGGCGCTCGCACTGCTTGCGGCGGCCTACATCGGTGAGATCTTCCGGTCCGGTATCCAGAGCGTCGAGTCCGGTCAGGTCGAGGCGGCTCGCGCCATCGGGTTCAGCTACCGGCAGTCGATGGCACTGGTGGTGATACCGCAGGGCGTACGCCGTGTCTTGCCTGCCCTGGTCAACCAGTTCATCGCGTTGATCAAGGATTCGTCGCTGATCTACTTCCTCGGCCTGTTGGCCACTCAACGTGAATTGTTCGCTGTCGGACGCGATCTCAACGCACAGACCGGAAATCTCTCACCACTGGTCGCGGCCGGACTGTGCTATCTGACGCTGACCGTACCGCTGACGCATCTTGTGAACTACATCGATTTGCGTCTACGAACCGGGAAGATCCCTGGCGTTGGACCACTCGATCCGATCTTCGTCGTAGAAAGGGATTCGCTGGTGACACAACAGCCGAATGGGCTCGGTCCTGGAGCGAGCAAGTGAGCGGACTATCTAGCTCAGCATTGACCGGCGTCGACCTGCATCTGTCCTTCGGTGTCAATCATGTATTGCGGGGAGCGGACATACACGTCGACGCGGGAACGACGACCACCGTCATCGGGCCGTCCGGGTCCGGAAAGTCGACATTGCTGCGGGTGTTGAATCGGCTCTATGAGCCGGATCGTGGTGACATCTCGATCGACGGTCGGTCGGTGCTGGGCGACAACCCTGATCAGTTGCGCAGACGCATAGGGATGGTGTTCCAGCATTTCAACTTGTTTCCGCATAAGACCGTCGCAGAGAATGTGGCGTTCGGCCCGCGCAAGCTGCGTGGCCTATCGCGCGAGGAGGCCAGGGCGCTTGCGGTCCAACAGTTGGACGCGGTCGGCCTGAAAGCGAAAGCGGACGCGCGGCCGGGTAGCTTGTCGGGCGGGCAGCAGCAGCGGGTGGCCATCGCCCGGGCGCTCGCGATGAATCCTAGAATCGTGTTCTTCGATGAGGCGACATCGGCGTTGGACCCGGAGTTAGTGAAGGGCGTGCTGGCGCTGATGGCCGAACTGGCTTCCGGCGGCATGTCGATGATCGTTGTCACTCATGAGATGGGATTCGCGCGGACGGTCTCGGACACAGTGGCTTTCATGGATCAGGGTGTCGTAGTGGAAGCCGGTACGCCAGCCGCGCTATTCGATGATGCGCAGACACCGCGACTACGTCAATTCCTGTCTCAGGTGTTGTAAGGCAATGCCCCACTATCGATACGCGCAACCCCCGAGGCGCCCGCACCTTTCGTGCCTGAAGCAAAACGGAAGCTCAGCGAAGAAAATGTGGCGCAGCATATGCCGGTGTATGCCCTCCCCGGGGCCGGGGCCGGGGCCGGGGCCGGGGGTGGGGCCGGGGGTGGGGGTGGACGGGCGGTCGGTCGCGGATCGCCCCGTCGGTGACCGGGGTCGAATCAGGGCAAATTCAGCTGCTGCGAGGAATGACGGTCTAGCGGTGGATTGACCTGCCCGTCAGTGCGGGCGTTTATCTGGTTGGAGCGGTCGGCGGCGGGCTTGCGGGCGGTGCCGGGATAACGCTGCCGGTCGGTTTCGGAGTCGGAGTAGTGCTAGGAGTCTTCTGCGGTGTCGCTAGGCCCGTCACGTCGGTGGGAAGGCGTGCGGGATCGGGGAGTTTTGGTCGCGTGACCTCGTCTCCAAAAGGTCCATGCCACGCCATAACTCCCGACGTGACCCAGCCTCATGGGATCTTGCGATTAGTCCGATAATCTTCCGTTGTCTCCGTAGCGTGACAGGCTTCAAGTGGTGGTGTGCGGTGAGCCTGCTGAACTTGCCGGTGCGACGCGTAATCGGTGATCTCTACGGCCCGAGCTGAAGGCGAACAGTCCTCGTCGACAATACGGAGGTGTCATGAGCGACAACTCGACGTCGAAGGCGCCCAAACTGCGCACGATCGCGCTCGAGGAACATTTCGGTCATCCTGCGGCGCTGAAGAAGACCCCCGCCGGCAATGTGGACTTTGACGCCTTGAGCGAATCCGAAGGGGTCCCGGCAGATGTGATGAAAATGGCGTGGGGGCTGCTCACCGATTTCGAGCAGACCCGGCTGGCCGAGATGGACGCGCACGGAATCGATATGTCGATCCTGTCGCTGACCACTCCCGGCGCTCAGGGGATGACCGACCCCGCTGCGGCCATCAGCACCGCGCGAGAGATCAACGACTTTCTCGCCGAGCAGGTCGCCAGGCACCCTAGCCGTTTCGCAGGCTTCGCCACCCTCGCCCTTCAGGACCCCAAAGCCGCTGCCACCGAGTTCGAGCGGTGCGTGCACAAGCTCGGCTTCAAAGGCGCGATGATCAACGGCTACACCTCCACCCCCGACGGCGGGGGCCGCTATCTGGACGACCCCAGCTTCCTGGAGTTCTGGGAGTGCGCCGCTGATCTCGGTGCCCCCATCTACCTCCATCCCAGACCTGCCCTGCCCCCGGTGCCCGCCTACGACGGTCACCCCGAGTTCGGCACGGGGGCCGCCCGGGCTTACGGAGTCGAGACCGCCAACCACACACTGAGGTTGATCTTCAGTGGCCTGTTCGACCAGTTCCCCGGCCTGACCCTCATCCTGGGCCACCTCGGCGAGTTGCTCCCGTACACGTTGTGGCGTACCCAGTACATCTTCGAGCGATTGCCCTACGGCAAGAAGACCGACAAGACGCTCGCCGAGTACTTCGCCGACAACATCTACATCACCACCTCCGGTGCGTTCAGCGATCAAACCTTGATCTCCGCACTGCTATTCGTCGGCTCGGACCGGATCCTCTTCTCCGTCGACTACCCCTACGCGGAAATGAAACACGCCACCGAATGGCTCGAGAGAGCGCCTATCAGCGTGTCGGACCGGCGGAAGATCGCCCATGGCAACGCCCAGCGTCTCTTCGGCCTATAGCGTCCCTCAGTAATTCTGCGTCAGCCTTGCGTTTACGGAAGATCGGTGAGAATCGGGCACGGCGTTCTGCTGCGCATAGTTCGGCACGTGAGGGTGTCAAGGCGGTTATTCCGCCCCGGCTCCGATCGGCTCAGGGGGCCAGACCTCCGGCAGTACATTGACCGGCTTCGTCGACGGGTCGGAGTCCCAATCGAACACCGGCGGCGGAGGCCCCCACTGCTTGGGCCCGTCGAACAACACACTCACCCTGCCGAAGTATACTTCCGTGAAATCGCCACCGCCCGCGTATGTCGCGGACACGAAAGTGGCTCCGCCGTCGAACGTCCCGTGCTTGAAGGTGGTTTCACCCGAGAACGTCACGGACTCGAAATCGGCGACACCGTAGATGTGCACGAGCGTGAAGTCGGCGGCGAAGAAGGCCGCGGATTTGAATCGGGTGTCACGCCAGAATGTCACGAAATCGAATCCGGCGCGGCCGGAGAACGTCGCGGATCCGAAGTTGGCGTCGCCGGAGAACGTCGCGGATCCAAAGTTGGCGTCGCCGGAGAACGTCGCGGACTCGAAATCGGCGTAGCGGTCGAACCGGGCATTCGCGAAGCTGACGCTGTCGACGAACGTCGCAGACCTGAAGGACGTGTCACCGGAGAAGACCGCGCGAAAGAAATTGGCATCCACGAGGACGGCGTCGCGGAAATCGAAATCGTTGCTGGACCAGCTGTATTCGACGAGAGGCACGAGGTGGGCGGTGATCACCCGCGTGATCGTCTTGCGAACCTCCCGATCGTTCTGACGATACTCGAAATGATCTTCGATATCCGCCCCGTCGCTGTCCGCCGCTTGTTTCCGGACTCGCTTGGTCTGGTGGTTGGCACCGAGGCCGGGACTGTAGGGCAGGCGGAGGTAGCCGCAGAGGACGTCGATGCATTGCTGGCGGCGCACGCCGTCGGATTCGTCGGCGACCCCGGCCATCGCGTACACCCCGGCCAACCGCACCGCCACGTCGCTCGCACCGAGTTGGGCCGCGGCCGCACCGAAGCGTTCCACGAACCGGCCCTGCTCGAGATCGCTCTGACGCCGGTAGGCGATGACCAGCGCCACCACGCCACCGACACCACCCACCAGGGTCAACGCCAGCTTCGTGACATCCACCGACGTCCCGCCCGCCTGCGGGTGGAAGGCGCCGAACAGTATCCACTCGGCCACCCCGGCCATGACGACGCCGGCCAGAATCGCCGACCCCACCGCCGTGGACAACCGCATCCTACGAAGTCGCCCTTTGCGTGCCAGCCAAGCCACCGAATGATTCTCTCGCACATCAACATCAGCCACCAGGGTTCGATGCCATGGACCAAGTCGGCACCAGAGACGCTGTTACCGCAGCAGATTCCCAATACAAGGACTTGATCCCGGCCTGGATCGGGTCCAGGTGCCCGGTGCGATGCTCCGTAATCGGCTGCCATGTGCGCGCGTTGAGAAGCTGTGTCAGCCAACCATTCTGGACCGCTGACCAACGCGCGCTCGGCGGCAGAACAGTGCGTTGCCTGAGCGCAATGATCGGCGAGATACACCGCATCGATCAGGTTGCCGTGCAACAGATGTGACGTTATCGTGGCCGAAGGTCGGGGGTCCTGGAGGCCAAGACTGAGGTTATCCAGGCTATTCCATCGTGGGGTGCGTATTGTTCGGTCGATTGTCGATGGTGATCGCAGCTGCGGTGTTCGTAGCCCTGATGGGGACGCCGTGCGCGACTGCTCAGCCGTTGATAGGGCTCGGAGCCGTGGTCGGATCGACACCCTTAGCGGACACGGAGCTGATTCCGCACGCGGGCAGTGGCTTTCGAATTGTGTATCGCACCACTGGGCAGAGCGGGGAATCCGAAGTCAGCGGTGGGATGATCTACCTACCCGAGGGGCAGCCACCGGCGGGCGGTTGGCCGGTTGTGTCGTGGGGGCACGGCACCTCCGGAATGACCGAGGGGTGTACGCCGAGCCGCAGCAATGGCGTCATCGATGGCACGCTTGATCAGACTCCGCACCTTTCCCGTTTGCTCGGTGCCGGATATGCCGTCGCCGCAAGCGATTACATCGGGCTCGGGGCGCCGGGTTACCACGAATACCTTGCCGGACGAGCTGAAGGGCACGCGATGATCGACATCGTCCGGGCCGCACGCATCCTCGCGCCGGATCTGTCGACCTCCTATGTCGCCTCCGGGCACTCCCAGGGCGGGCACGCGGCTCTGTTCGCCGCATCGATGGCGCGCGACTACGCGCCGGAGTTGAATCTACGTGGAGTGCTCGCGCTCGCGCCCGCATCGAACGTTGAGCTCTTGCTGGGACTGATGGGCCCGCACACCCCGGTCATCCCGTTGGTCAACGCAATCATGGTCAACGGGGTACTGGCCATCGCCGGTCTGGCGCACGCGCGCCCGGACCTGCCCATCACCGACTTCCTCACCGACCAGGGCCGGGCTGCAGTCCTACTCGCCGAGACGAGCCCCGAGTGTGACCTCGCGTCCCTGACACGCATGGTCCGCGGGCGACCACCAGGTCAATTGCTGGCGAAATCGTTGTCGGACCCGATCTTCGAAACCGCGCTGCGCGACTATCTCACCGTTCCGGCAGCCGGATACGACGTGCCGATCCGCATCGTTCAAGGCGTCCTCGACGACATCATGCCGCTTCCTGCGGCCAGCCTGCTCCAACAGCAGCTCGCCAAGGCCGGCGCATCCGCGGACTTGCGGACCTACGCCACCGCAACCCACAACAGCATCATGTCGATCTCCGGAGCGGACGGCCTCGACTTCCTCCATCAGACACTTGGGTGACGTAGCGCCGCTTGTCCTCAATCAGGCATGAGCGCGCGTCGGGAAACGCTGTGAGCCAACCAGTTTGGCCTTCCTGGCGAATTCCATCACGCTGAGATTCACCAGTGACGCCACAGTTTGGACGATTGACCGACGCGCGCTCCGCGGCAGTACCGAGATGTTCAGCGTTAGATGCCGATCGAGTGTGTGTATGCCGAAAGTCGCTTCTTGCGATAAGTGGGCGACCGCCGAGGCTGAACAGGTGCTGTTCAGTACAGCGGTGTTTGGGAGGCCGCTACTGGTGGTAGGTCGCCAGGAAACGTCCGATGCGTTCGATGATCGCTTCGATGTCGTCGGCGTGCGGGAGAGTCAGGATGCGGAAGTGGTCGGGGTGGGGCCAGTTGAAGCCGGTGCCTTGCACGATGTGGATTTTCTCCTGCAATAGCAGGTCGAGGACGAATTGTTCGTCGTCGCGGATGCGGTACATGTCCAGGTCAATGCGTGGGAACGCGTAGATGGCACCTTGCGGTTTGACGCAGGTGATGCCGGGGATCGCGTTGAGCGCCTCCCATGCCCGGTCGCGTTGTTCACGTAGTCGTCCTCCGGGCAGGGTGAGGTCGAAGATGCTCTGGTGCCCGCCGAGGGCGGCTTGGATTGCTTGCTGGGCAGGAACATTCGCGCACAGTCGCATACCGGCCAGCATGGTCAGGCCTTCCAGGAAGCTCTCCGCGTGCTGGGTGGGACCGGACACCACCAGCCAGCCAGAGCGGAATCCCGCGCATCGGTAGGACTTCGACAGTCCGGAGAAGGTAAGACACAGCAAGTCCGGGGCGAGCGCGGCGGCCGCGGTGTGTGTGGAGCCGTCGTAGCGGATCTTGTCGTAGATTTCGTCGGAGAGAACGATCAGTTGGTGTCGGCGGGCGATCTCGAGCAGTTGGCGCAACATTTCGGGCGGATACACCGCTCCGGTGGGGTTGTTGGGGTTGATGATCACGATCGCGCGGGTTCGGTCGGTGATCTTGGCTTCGATGTCGGCCAGGTCGGGATACCAGTCGGCAGCCTCGTCGCAGAGGTAGTGTACGGCTCGGCCGCCGTTGAGCGTGGTCGCGGCGGTCCACAGCGGGAAATCCGGTGCGGGAATAAGGACTTCGTCACCGTTCTCCAAGAGCGCGGTGAGCGTCATCATCACCAACTCGGACACGCCGTTGCCGAGGAATACCTCCTCGACGTCGATGTCGGTCAGACCGAGCGTCTGGTAGTACTGCACCACCGCGCGCCGCGCAGGCAGCAGGCCCTTCGACGAGGAGTAGCCGCTGGAAGCGGGCAGGCTGCGCACGATGTCCTGCAGGATCTCCGGCGGTGCCTCGAACCCGAACAGCAGCGGGCTGCCGGTGTTGAGTTTCACCACGTGATGCCCCTCGGCTTCTAGCCTGGCCGCGTGTTCGGCCACCGGCCCACGTATCTCGTACGACACTCCCTCGAGCTTGCTGGACTGCCTGAGCTGCATGATCATCCCCTTCTCGCTGCGACTCCCACACTGTACTTGGAATTTCCAAGTACGCACTTGGAAATTCCAAGTGCAAGGCTAGAGTGGATACGTGCCACATCGAAGCTACGACCACTATTGCGCCGTGAGCCGCGCCCTCGACGTCGTCGGCGATCGATGGAGCTTGCTGCTGATCCGCGAATTGTCTTCGGGCCCACGTCGATACAGTGATCTGTTCGCAGACCTGCCCGGCATCAGTACTGACATCCTGGCCGCGCGACTCAAGGACCTCGAACGCGATGGCATCCTGACCCGGCAGCGAGTCGGTCCGCGGTCGAGCATGGTGCTTTATGAACTCACCCCCGCTGGAACGGCATTACGTCCCGTCCTCGACGCACTCTCGGTCTGGGGGACCCCACTGCTCAACCGACGCCGCTCGACCGACGCTGTGCGCGCCCACTGGCTCGCGTTGCCACTGGGACGTGCCATTGCCCAACATATTTCGTCGGGCACCGTCACAGTCCGGGTCGGCGACACCGTCTTTCATGTTGTCGCCGATCGTGCAGGCAGTGTCTCGCACCACGACGGCCCCGCCCTCGCCCCAGATCTCGACCTCGACCTCGACCTGGACACCGCCATAGCTGTGGCAAGTGGCGACCTTCCGCTGACCGCCGCAGCATCAGGTTTCGAATAGCCCATTGTGATTGGTGGCCAGATCTTCGTATGGGGGTGGGTGACCGTCGAACGCGACGGCGACGATCTCGTCGACGTTCCAGAGCATGTACTCCGCGCAGTTGCCAACCGCGCCGGACCCGATCCGATACGGGCGCGACACCGCCGACTTCGATATCGGCGAACCGCTGGGTTCGGTGGCGGATCGCCTCCGAGTCGATGACAACGGCATTCACTGGTGGCTTAGCCTGCGTTGTGAAGCGCTGTCAGCCAACCGGTTTGGACGACTGACCGACGCCCGCCACCCGGCATCACCGGACGGGATTTCCGTCGGCATCCTCGATCTTGTGTCACCTTCGCAGTGGACCTCTCGCGTACCCGCTCAGATCGGTCAACGGTGCACGCGATAGCGGAGGTGAAGCACCCGGTTGCCCTGAATCACCACGTCAGGCTCCTCGAACAGGTGCTGCGCGTGGACCGACCCGAAGAAGCGTTTGCCGGACCCGAACATGACCGGTACGACGTCCATGCGCACCTCGTCGACCAGGCCTGCGGCAAGCACCTGGCCACCGACGTCGCCGGCGGCGACCTCGACTATGCGCTCACCCGCAAGTTCCTGCGCCTTGGCCACGGCTGCCTCGACGCCGTCGACGAAGTGAAACGGCGCCTCGGGGTCCCAGCCCTCGGGTTTCGGCCGGTGCGTCACGACGACCACATGGTCGACCCCGGCCGGAGGTTTCCCGTCCCAGCCGTCAGTGATGTCGAAGACGTGGCGGCCGACGAGCGTCGCCCCGATCTGGTCCCAGTACGGCCGGGTGTAGTCGTAGGACGCCTGCGACACCTTCAGCTCGCCGCTCTCGTCCAACGGGACGTCGCCGCTGGACAGCCAGTCGAACAACGGTCCGGGCTGGTCATGCTCGTCCGCGACGAAGCCGTCCATCGACACCGAGCTGTACATGACCACCTTGCCCACGGGGGCCTCCTTTGCTTTGGGGTGGCCTCAAATTAGCGCGTCGTGGGCTGTCGCTCTTGTAAGAAATCAATCGGCCGGCAGCGGCCAGCTGTCCAGCACGTGGCCGGGATGTTCGCGCAAGAATCGCCGCCGGACTTCGAGGTACCGAGTCGGCGTGAGCCCGGTGAACGCCCGGAACTCGTGGCCGAAGTGGGCCTGGTCGAAGTAGCCTGCGCCGCCGGCGAGGTCACCCCAGTCGATCGGCCCGGCGGGGTCGATCGCGAACACGGTAGTGGCGAAGCGGTAGGTGCGGGCCAGCCGCTTCGGCGTGACGCCGATGAGCTCCTTGAACCGCTGTGCCAGATGAGTGTTGCTGACACCGGCTGCCACGCTCAGGTCGCCGATCGCCACCGCTCCGCTGGTCGCCGCGATGACGCTGCTCGTATGGCGGACCAGCCCCAGACCGGCGGTCTCGCACAGCCGCCGCATCAACTCCTCCTCGAGCAGCGCCAGCATCTTGTGCGGTCCGTCCGCCGTGGCCAGCCGGTCTCGCAGCTCGGCGACGGCGGGCCGGCCCCAAACCTGCTCTACCGTCACCGGCCGGTCACACAGCTCGGCCGCGGGCATCGACAGGAACGGCGCCAGCCCCCACGGCTTGAAGTGCACGCCGACGGACCGGGTCGGGAGTGGGTAGCCGAACTCCAACGCGTGGGTGGGCATGGTAACCACACAGCCGTCGGCGTAGTCGGACGTCTCGATGTCGGTGCCGGCGCGGATGCGGAACGGCGCCCCGAGGTTGACAATGAGCAACGCCGCGGGCATCGGCGGCAGCATCAGCCGGTCGTACGGCGGCGCACCCTCCAGGTAGTAAAGGTCGTCGATCAGCCCGTCCAGTGGCGGTCGCGGCACTCTGGACACGTACTCCACGTCCATAGCATCGCCGACGCCCGCCGACATCGCGCGCTGGGATGGTCCAGCCGCGCTGCCGCCAGGCATCGAGCCGACGCCGATCCCGGACGGGCGCCCGGCTGCGGACCTTTGCGGGGATAACGCGTGCTGCGTGCGAGATGGAGGATTCTCGGCCCTGCTACGCGGTTCGCAAACACCCTGAATTCAGCTAGTTATGGTGCGTCGAGCGGGCCGAGATGATCTCGGCCCGTTGATCTTTCCGGGAGTCACGTGGACGGACCGACCTGAGACCGGCAGCGGGTCTTGCCCGAGGAACTGGTGCCCGTTCACGGCGGACCGATACGAAGCACGGCGTCGGCGTCGGCGCCGGACGGGGCGGGGATGGGGAGCTGACCGTTACGTGCGATCGCATACTCGCTATCGGCTGCCCCCACCACAACGAGCACACTCGGCGAACCGACCCGAATGTCGATCGGAGTGCCAGGCGCCCAACCCAATGACGAGAGCACCGCGCGCTCGGCGAAGCGTCCGGCCCATAAACGGCCGGCACTCGGCCGGCACCGGTCGATGGCATCGGCTCCGGCCGACCACCGCGGAGCCCGAGAGGAGCATTACGTGGAACGAGAGTTGCTGGTGCCCGACTCGTCTCCGGCGCTGGAACGGTTCGCGGTGACCAGCAAACCGTGGGGAAATTGTGGGATGACAGCGAGACTGCGGTTGCGCCGGAACCGGTGAAGGTTCCGTGACATGATGAAAGCCCTGGCTGAAACGCTGCCAGGGCTTTGAAAAGGTGCGCCATCAGGGACTCGAACCCCGAACCCGCTGATTAAGAGTCAGCTGCTCTGCCAATTGAGCTAATGGCGCTTGCTCCGTGTTCCGGTGCGGGACAAACCTTAACAGGCCGAGGCGGCAGTTGTGAAATCGCCTGCTGACCGGGGGTGATGAGCGGGTTGGGTGGGTGTTAACGCGGAACCCGGCAGTTCGGATCTATCGGGTGTAACACGTCTGTGTCGACGCGGCATTTGCGTTGGTGCGAGCAGTTCGCGCTGGCAGAATGACCGAACGTGGTTTCGACCGCTTCGCGAGCACGCCGGGTTGCGCTGTAAGCGGTTGCGATCCGAAGCCATCGGTGTGCTTCTGGTGCGCCGGGACTTGAAACGGGGTTTGAGATGAGCGTTGGTCGAGGTCGGCGTCGGTGGATGCGACATATCACCGCACCTGTCGTCGTGTTCGGGGTGGCCGCGCTGGTGTTGTCGGGATGCTCGTCGTCGAAGGCGCCGGATGCGTCGTCGGTCGTTATCGACCGTAACCCACTGCTCGAGCTGATCAAGCCAAAGCTGTTGTCTCCCATCAAGGATGGCGATATCGGGGTGTCGCCGGGGGTGCCGCTGGCGTTCCGGGTGGAGGACGGCAGGTTCACCAACGTGTCGCTGGTGAACGCGCAGAACCAGCCGGTGGGCGGCAGGCTGGCCGCGGACGGGCAGTCGTGGGAGACCACGGAGGTGCTCGGGTACGGCAAGGTCTACCGGTTGCGGGCGGACGCGATCGGTCTCGGCGGTGTGAGCTCGGCGACGCTGGCCTTCACCACCAGCTCGCCGGACAGCCAGACCCATCCCTACCTGTTGCCGGGCGAGGGTGAGGTGGTCGGTATCGGTCAGCCGGTCGCGGTCTCGTTCGACGAGACCATTCCCGATCGCAGGGCGGCCCAGGATGCGATCAAGATCACCACGGAGCCGCCGGTGGAGGGCGCGTTCTACTGGGTGAACAATCGCGAGGTCCGGTGGCGTCCCGAGCACTTCTGGGCTCCTGGGACCAAGGTCACCATCGATGTGAATGTGTATGGCCGTGATCTCGGTAACGGACTGTTCGGCCAGGACAATCTGCAATCGTTCTTCACCGTCGGCGATGCCACGGTCTTCACCGCCGACGACAACACCAAAGAGGTGGTCGTCGAGCAGAACGGTCAGGTGGTGCGGACCATGCCCACTTCGATGGGCAAGGACAGCACGCCCACCGACAACGGCGTCTACATCGTCAGCGACCGGTTCGACAAGATCATCATGGATTCCTCGACGTACGGCGTGCCGGTGAGCTCGGCGGCCGGATACAAGACACCGGTCGACTACGCCACCCGAATCTCCTACAGCGGCATCTTCTTTCACTCCGCGCCGTGGTCGGTGGGGCAGCAGGGCTACAGCAATACCAGCCACGGTTGCCTGAACCTGAGCCCGGCGAACGCGCTGTGGGTCTATCAGAACGCCAAGCGCGGCGACGTCACCATCATCAAGAACACCGTCGGCGGAACCCTTTCCGGCGTAGACGGTTTGGGTGACTGGAACATCCCGTGGCCGGAGTGGCAGGCGGGCAACGCCGACCGGCGTTGAGCGACAACATAAAACGGGCCACCAGTGTGCGCAGGTGGCGCGTTCGTCGTCGCCGACGATGGCCATCGCGCTGCCGGTCGCGACGCACGCCGGCTTGCCGCCCGACCCACTCGACGCCGAGCCGGTGCCGACGAGCCCGCCCGCCGATCCACTCCACGCCGAGCCGGAGTCCGGCATCCCCGGCAGCCCGATACCGCGGCCGCGGTCCCGGTAGCTCCGGTGAGAAGGGTGGCGCCGAAGAAAGCTGTTCGTGATGCGCGGCCTGATCCAATGAAAAAGCCCAGGTTGGGGATTTCTCCGCAACCTGGGCCTCTCAGGGTGACCGACGGGACTCGAACCCGCGACAGCCAGGATCACAACCTGGTGCTCTACCAACTGAACTACGGTCACCATCACCGGCTGAACACCGGCGCCGTCGATATTAGCGCGTTACCCCTTCGTCTCCCTAATCGGTTTCCGACGCGCCGTTGACCTGGGCCGATGCGGCGGGTGTCGCGGCGTTGCTGATCTCGGCGGCGACTGCGGCGATCTCGGTGGTGGACGGTCCGGGGGGCGCGACGAAGGCGGTGCGGCGGTAGTACTCCAGCTCGCGGATGGATTCCTTGATGTCGGCGAGCGCGCGGTGGGCGAGGCCCTTCTCCGGCTGGCCGAAGTAGATGCGCGGGTACCAGCGGCGGCACAGCTCCTTGATCGAGCTCACGTCGATCATCCGGTAGTGCAGGTGGGCGTCGAGCGCGGGCATGTCGCGGGCCAGGAAGCCGCGGTCGGTGGCGATCGAGTTACCGGCCAGCGGCACGGTGCCCGGCGTCGGCACGTACTGCTTGATGTAGTCGAGCACCTGCTGCTCGGCGTCGGCCATGGTGACGGTGGAGCGGCGCACCTCTTCGGTCAGCCCGGAACGCGTGTGCATGTCGACGACGACCTGCGGCATGGCGGCCAGCGCGGCGTCGTCGGCGTGGATCACCACGTCGACGCCCTCGCCCATGATGTTGAGGTCGCTGTCGGTCACCAGCACAGCCACCTCGATCAGCTTGTCGCTGTCCAGGCGCAGGCCCGTCATTTCACAATCCATCCACACCACGTATTTATCTGACACGGCAGCAACATTAGCTCTGTTGGATTTGCGGCGCGGGTGGCGTTACGTGTTTGCGGCCCTCTTGCTGGGTCGCAGGGCCACGAGCGGCGTGCACGGGGATACAGTTTCTGCAGATCGGCACAGGCGTTTTCGGTACGACAGCAAACACTGCGTTAGCAGTTCGAGTCAGACCCAGACGGAGGACGTGCGATGACTACCCCTCAGGAGAAAGCGGCTGCGGCGCGTAAGGCCGCCGAGGACGCGGCAAAGGTCGCGGCGGAGGCAGCGGCTGCTGCGGAGGCCGCCGAGCGTGAGCTGGCCGAGCAGGAGGCAGGCGCGAGCGGGGCGCAGGCCAAGAAGAAGGCCGAGAGCGCCGCTGCCAAGGCGGACGAGGCCGCCGCTGCCGCCGCGGAAGCCGCGAGCAAGGCAGAGCAGAAAACCGCGGCCGCGGGCGAGGGCGGCAGCGGATCGGCTGCCGCGCAGGAGATCGCCGCCGGGTACGCGTTCGACGGGGTGGCATTGGAGCTGGGCACAGTCGTGGTCGACGGCGAGGTGGATTCCGCCGCGCGCGTGCGCATTCCGATGCGCACCATGAACCGGCACGGCCTGGTGGCCGGCGCGACCGGTACCGGTAAAACAAAGACACTGCAGGGCATTGCCGAACAGCTGTCTGCCGCAGGCGTTCCCGTGGTGCTCGCCGACATCAAGGGCGACCTGTCCGGTCTGTCGCAACCTGGCGCGGCCAACGACAAGCTGAGCGCCCGCGCCGCCGAAACCGGTGCCGAGGACTGGCAGCCGACCGGCTTCCCGACCGAATTCGTGTCGCTCGGCACCAATGGCATCGGCGTCCCGATCCGCGCGACCATCACCTCGTTCGGCCCGGTGCTGCTCAGTAAGGTGCTCGGTCTCAACGAGACTCAGGAATCCACCCTCGGCCTGATCTTCCACTGGGCGGACAAGAACGGCCTCGCGCTGCTCGACCTCAAGGACCTGCGCGCGGTGATCACGCACCTCACCAGCGCCGAGGGCAAGGAGGACCTGAAGGGCATCGGTGGCGTCTCCGCGGCCACCGCGGGCGTCATCCTGCGATCGCTGGTGAACCTGGAGGCCGACGGCGGTGACACGTTCTTCGGTGAGCCGGAACTGGATCCGAGCGATCTGGTGCGCGTCGCGGGCGGCCAGGGCGTCATCACCCTGTTCGAGCTCGGCGCGCAGGCGGCGCGGCCGGTGATGTTCTCCACCTTCCTGATGTGGGTGCTCGCCGACCTGTTTCAGACGCTGCCCGAGGTGGGCGATGTGGACAAGCCCAAGCTGGTCTTCATCTTCGACGAGGCGCACCTGCTGTTCGCGGACGCGTCGAAGGCGTTCCTTGACCAGGTGGAGCAGACCGTCAAGCTGATCCGCTCCAAGGGCGTCGGCGTGTTCTTCTGCACCCAGCTGCCCACCGACATCCCGAATCCGGTGCTGTCCCAACTGGGTGCACGCATCCAGCACGCGCTGCGTGCCTTCACCCCGGACGACCAGAAGGCGCTGTCCAAGACGGTGCGCACCTACCCGAAGACCAGCACCTACGACCTGGAGAAGGCGCTCACGTCGCTCGGCACCGGTGAGGCCGTGGTGACGGTGCTTTCGGAGAAGGGCGCGCCGACTCCGGTGGCGTGGACCAGGATTCAGCCGCCGCGGTCGCTGATGGACACGATCGGCGATGATGCGATCAAGTCGCGGGCGCTGTCGAGTTCGTTGCACAGCAAGTACGGCCAGACTATCGACAGGGAGTCGGCTTACGAGATCCTGGCGGCGAAAGTCGCTGCGGCGGACCAGGCTCCGCAGTCCGCTCCGGCTCCGGGTCGGTCGCCGAAGGAAGAGGACACCACCGCCGAGCGCATCATGAAGAACCCTGCGGTCAAGAGCTTCCTGCGCTCCGCGGCGACCGCGGCGGGCCGGGAGATCAGCCGCAGCATCTTCGGCACGCGAAAGCGCTGACAGCCGCACGGTTCTCGATTTCCCGCATCTGAAATCGCATGCAATTCCCGGTGCGGGGAATCAGAGAGCGTGCGGCGGTCAGCTCGCGTCGCGGTCGAGCAGGGTCGGCTCGCGCCGCACGAGCTGCGCGTAGTGGCCCTCGCGGACCGCGATGACGCGGGTGCGCGGGGACCCGTGCTGGTAGGCGCCGGTGCACGGCACGGCGAGCAGCTCGCCCGGTCGCAGGTCGGCGGGCAGCCTGGCGTCCGTGGCGAGGATGATATCGCCCGCCCGGCCTGCGACTGTCGCGGTCACCAGCGGGCCGCCCGCCCGCCGATTCGCCACCACCACGCCTGCGAAAGTGCCTGTCCTGGTGCGGGTCTCACTGTCGATGACGACGGAGACGTGCCCGCCGTCGCTGTACTTGACCGACAGCACCCGATACAGCGTCACCCCGGCCCGCGCCACGATCCCGCGGCCTGGTTCGAGCGCGATATTCGGTCGCGGGAAGTGCTGACGGGCGCAGGCCGCGTCGAGGGCGTCCTCGATGATGGCGGACAGTTCGGTGAGGTTCATTTCGGCGTCGCCGTTGCGGTAGGCGATCGCGTGCCCGCCGCCGAGATCGAGATCGGTCAGGATGCGGTCGTGATCGTGCCGTACCAGTGCCATCTCGGCGACCATCCGGCGGATGGCTTCGCCGTAGTGATCGGGGTTGTAGATCTGCGAGCCGAGGTGGCAGTGCAGGCCGATCAGATCGAGCATCGGCGTGCCCAATACCCGTGCCACGGCCGCGGCGGTGGCCGCGCCGAGCGGGAAGCCTGCGGGGTTGTCCGGCGCCGAGTCCTGGTCGATGCCGGGCACAACCCGTAACAGCACGCGCTGCGGTCGGGCGGCAGCGGCGGCGAGCAGGTCGATCTCGGCGAGCGAGCCGACCACGATCCGGCCGACCCGCCTGGCGACCGCGACCTCTAGGGTCTCGCGGGATACGCCATTGGCGTGCAGGATGATTCGCTTCGGGTCGACTCCCGCGTCGAACGCGGCGATCAGCTCGCCCGCCGAGCACACGACCACCGAGAGCCCCTCATTGGTGATCCAATCGGCTACCGCGCCGATCAGCAAGGCCGTTGCGGCGTAGGCGATCTCGGCCTCAGGAAAGGCTTTGCGATACGCGCGGCAGCGCTGTCGCACCTCACGCTCGTCGAGCACTCGCGCGGCGGTGCCGTAGGTTTCGGCGATGTCGGCCAGCGCGACGCCACCGACGACGATCCTGCCCTCGGCGTTATAGCGCGCGTCGGAGGGCCATACCGCGGAATCCAGGTGCGCGGCCGTTTCCGACCGCGTCGGCGCGAAGAAGTCCACAAGCGTCACGGGTGCTCTCCTGATCCGCTCCCCGCTTTCTCCATCTGCGGGGCCTACCAAGACCTACGCCGCCAGACCTGGCGCGGGAAGGCTGCTTAGCGCAACGTTGACCACCCCCGACCTGATCTTGACGAATCGCTGACACGCCCGACCGCGCGGCCGGAACTGCCGCGCGGTCCGGGGTGTCTCGGTCAGCTCAGCAGCCGACGTCGCGGCACATCAGGTCCGCGATGGTCTCCCGGCGCACCAGTTCCCGGCACTGCCCGTGCCGCACCGCGACGATCGGCGGGCGGCCGACGCTGTTGTACGACGAGGCCAGGCTGTGGTGGTAGGCGCCCGTGCACGGCACCGCGAGCACCTCGCCGGGCCGCAGGTCCACCGGCAGCTGCACGTCGGTGGCCAGGATGTCGCCCGCCTCGCAGAAGCGGCCTGCGACGGTCGCGGTCATGCTCGCGCAGGTGGGGTGCCGGTTCGCGACGACGACGCTGTAGCGCGCGCCGTACAGCGCGACGCGCGGGTTGTCGCTCATCCCGCCGTCGACGGTGACATAGGTGTGGCCGCCCTCGATGTGCTTGACCGACAGCACCCGGTACAGCGTCACGCCCGCGTGCGCGACGATGGCCCGGCCCGGCTCGAGCGAGATGGTCGGGCGCGGGAAATGCTGTCGCGCGCAGGCCGCGTCGAGCGCGTCCTCGATGATGGCGGCGAGTTCGGTGAGGTTCATCTCGCTGTCGCCGGTGCGATAGGCGACCGCGTGACCGCCGCCGAGATCGAGCTCGGTGAGCAGGTGGCCGTGGTCCTGCCGGACCCGCGCCATCTCGGCGACCACCCGGCGCACCGCCTCGCCGTAATAGTCCGGGTCGCTGATCTGCGAGCCGAGGTGGCAGTGGAAGCCGACCAGGTTGAGCTTCGGTTGACGCAGAATCCGGGCCACCGCCTCCGCGGCCGTGTCGCCGCCGAGCGGGAAACCGAACTTCTGATCGGTGACGCCGGTGCGCACCGCGGGGTGCCCGTGCACGTCGATGCCGGGGGACAGGCGAAGCAGCACATTCTGCGAGTCGGTGACCAGCGCCGAGAGCAGGGTGATCTCGGCCAGCGAGTCGACCACGATCCGGCCGACGCCGGCCTTGATCGCGGCGGTGAGTTCATCGAACGATTTTCCGTTGCCGTGCATGATGATTCGGCGCGGGGCGACGCCGGCGGCCAGCGCGATAGCCAGCTCACCGGACGAGCACACGTCCACCGAAAGCCCCTCCTGGGCAACCCAGTTGGCGACCGCGCGGATCATCAATGCCTTACCCGCGTAGATGATTTCGGCCTCGGGGAAAGCCTTGCGGTAGGCCCGGCAGTGCTCCCTGACCTCGCGCTCGTCCAGGACATAGGTCGGAGTGCCGTACTGATCCGCGATGTCGGCCAGGGCTACCCCGCCGATCGTGATCCGGCCCGCGTCGTCGTAATGCGTGTCGCGCGGCCATACGGCCGAGTCGAGGCGTGAGGGCATCCCCGACTTCAGCGACGGGAAGATTTCCAGCAGCGTCACGGTGTCTCCTGTGTGCGCCCCCGCTATTCCGTATGCGGGGCCGTTGTCAGGACTACGCCGCTTTCCTCTTGGGCAAACGTTCAGCTTACGGGTGCTTGACGACCGGGAGCCCGATCTTGACGGATCCCTGACCCCGCGGTGACGGGGGTCTCCCTAGCCGCCGAGCTTTTTGTAGAAGGCGCCCGCGATCGGCGCGGTCATCGCACGCGGACCGTACTGGCCTGCCACGCTCATCCCCTTGCTGATCAGGCCGGGAACTATGCGCATCTTGTTGCGGGCCAGCGCGTCGATGGACACCTTCGCGGTGTACTCCGAGGACACCCACATGAAGTCGGGCACCAGCCGGTCGACGATCGACGCCTCGGCCGGATCCGGCACATCGGTGCGTACCGGGCCCGGTGCCAGCAGGGTGACGTTGACGCCGGATCCTTTCAACTCGCCTCGAAGCGATTCGGAGAAGGTGTTGGCGAACGCCTTGCTTGCCGCGTAGGTGGCGTTGTTGGGAATAGGCATGTTCCCCGCCGCCGATCCGCTGATCAGGATGCCGCCACCCTTGCGCGCGATCATCCCCGGCAGCACAGCAAGCGTAAGATCGTGCACCGCAACGGCATTCAGCTCCATCTGGGCACGCTCGTAACTCAGGTCCAACTCGGCGACCGCTCCGAACGTGGCGATCCCCGCGTTGTTGCACAGAATCGCGATGTCGCGCGCCGACAGCTCCTCCACCAGTGCCGCACGCTGGGTCCGATCAGCGAGGTCCACCGCCCGCACCTCGGCGGCGATCCCATGCGCCAGGGTCAACCGCTGCGCCAACTCGGTGAGCACCTCACCGCGCCGGGCAACCAGGATCAACGAATAGCCGCGCGCGGCGAGTTCAGCGGCCAGCGCGGTGCCGATGCCGGAGGAGGCGCCGGTAACCACCGCGCGGTTCTCGGAAGTAGGGGAGGGCAAGCTCACGCGAGGAGCCTATGCGATGCGGCCACGTCACTGGGCACGCCCGTCACGGAGTCCGGAGATGACGAGGGGGAAGTGGTGCTGGTAACGCGCGGGAGCGAATTGCACCAGTTCCCCCTCGATCATTTAGTCGGGGTGGGGGCTGCGGCGATCTCGGTGGGGTCGGGCGAGCGGACCGGGAGTAGGGCGAGCAGGCCGAGGGCGAGGACCAGGATGATGCCGATGATGCCTGCGCGGTCGTTGTCGAAGAACCAGACGAAGAGGCCGAAGAAGGTGGGGGCCAGGAAGGAGACGGCGCGGCCGGTGGTGGTGTAGAGGCCGAAGAGCTGGCCTTCGCGGCCGGGTGGGGCGAGGCGGGCGAGGAAGGAGCGGGCGGCGGATTGGGCCGGGCCGACGAAGACGGTGAGCAGCAGGCCGAAGATCCAGAACATCCGTGGGCCGGAGACGACGAGCAGGGCGAGGCCGCAGACGATCATCGAGACGAGCGAGACCACGATGACGATCTTCGGGCCGCCGCGGTCGTCGAAGCGGCCCGCGACGATCGCGCCAAGTGCGGCAACGACATTGGCGGCGATGCCGAACAGCAGCACGTCGGAATCGGCGATGCCGTATACCCGAACCGCAAGTACCGCACCGAAAGTGAACACCCCGGCGAGTCCGTCGCGGAAGATCGCGCTGGCGATCAGGAAGCCTGCCGTGCGCCGATCGGCTGCCCACAGCTCGCGCAGATCGCGGGCAAGCACTCGATAGGACCTGAAGAACCCGGCGTTGGCCGCGCCGGGATCGGCGTCGGTGCGCGGCAATTCGGGCACCGCGAACAGCACCGGCAGCGCGAACGCGGCGAACCAGACCGCCGCGACGATGGCTACCAGGCGGATATTGAGCCCGTCGTCGGTGGGGATGCCGAGCAGTCCTCGACTGTCACCGCTGCCGGAGATGAAGCCGAAGTAGCAGATCAGCAGTAAGAAGATGCCGCCGAAATAACCCATCGCCCAGCCAAATCCGGACACCCGGCCGACCGTCGCCGGTGTCGACACCTGCCGCAGCATGGCGTTGTATGGCACGCTGGCCAGCTCGAAGAACGCCGAGCCGAACCCCAGCAGCACCAGCCCGAGCCACAGATAGTGGTAGTCGTCGTGCACGAAGAACATCAGCGTCATCGACCCGATGCAGAGCCCGGTCAAAACGGCAAGGGAGCGTTTACGTTTCGCGGACGCGTCGAACCGTTGCCCGCTGACCGGCGCCGTCACCGCGACCACCAGGCCCGCGAGCCCCAGTGCCCACCCCAGCCAGGCACTCGGCGAGATCCCGCCCGGCAGATCGTCACCGACCTTGTCAGTCAGATACACCGAGAACACGAACGTCAGAATCACCGCGTTGAACGCCGAGGACCCCCAGTCCCAGAACCCCCACGCCAGCACGTGCCCGCGCCCGGCCGCCTGCCCCACCGTCGCCCGCGCGTCCACCTCACTCATGACTGCTCCTCGCCGGCGCCGCTATCCGCGCGATAACTCGCATCGCTCACTCATTGCCGCGCAGCCTAGTGCGATTTCGCCCACACAACGGGGGCAACACCCGACACCAAACCCAAGGTATGCACTCAGTTGCATAGTACCGTGTGTCACGGCTACTCTGGCCGCATGGCCCTCGAGCACGCGTTGCTGGTTTCGCTGACCGAGCGGGCCGGCTCGGGGTATGAGCTGGCCCGCCGCTTCGACAAGTCCATCGGGTATTTCTGGAGCGCGACGCATCAGCAGATCTACCGGGTGCTCAAGCGCATGGAGGAATCCGGCTGGCTGAACAGCGAGTCGGTGGCGCAGGAGGGCAGGCCCGACAAGAAGGTGTACGCGGTGAGCGCGGCGGGCCGCGCCGAGCTGGCCCGCTGGATCGCCGAACCGTCCGACACCAGCACCCCGCGCAACGAACTCGCGGTCAAGATCCGCGCCGCGGCGTACGGCGATATCGGCGCGCTGCGCGCCGAGGTCGCCCGGCATCGCGACGAACATTCCAAGCGCCTCGAGGTGTATCACCTCATCGAGAAACACGACTTTCCGGCACCGGATCAGCTCTCCGGTACGGCTCTGCACCAGTACCTCGTCCTGCGCGCGGGCGTCCGCGTGGAGGCGGGGTTCGTCGAATGGTGCGACGAAGTTCTACACGCCCTGCACCCGCGCGCGACAGCCCCGCGCGCGGATTGACCAACGGAGAAAGGTGAGACTCGCCGATGAGCGCCTACCCTCATTTATTCGAGCCTCTTGATCTAGGCCACACCACCCTGCGTAATCGCGTGGTGATGGGGTCGATGCACACCGGTCTGGAAGACCGCGCCTGGGATACGAACAGGCTGGCCGCCTACTTCGCCGAACGTGCCCGCGGCGGTGTCGGTCTCATCATCACCGGCGGTTACGCGCCCAACCGCACCGGCTGGCTGCTGCCGTTCGGTGCCAAGCTGACCAACAAGTCCGAGGCCTACCGGCATCGCGCGATCACCAAGGCGGTGCACAAGGAGGGCGGCAAGATCGCCATCCAGATCCTGCACGCAGGCCGCTACTCGTACATGCCGGGCAGCGTTTCCGCGTCGTCGATCAAGGCGCCGATCAACCCGTTCCGGCCGCGCAAGCTCTCGGCCAAGGGGGTCGAGCAGACCATCGACGATTACGCGCGCTGCGCCAAGCTTGCCCAGTTCGCCGGGTACGACGGCTGCGAAATCATGGGTGGTGAAGGCTATTTCATCAACCAGTTCCTCGCGCCGCGCACCAACAAGCGCACCGACAAGTGGGGCGGCTCGCCGGAGAACCGGCGCCGCATCGCGGTGGAGATCGTGCGCCGCACCCGCGCCGCGGTCGGCCCGGACTTCATCATCGTGTTCCGGCTGTCCATGGCCGAGCTGGTCGAGAAGGGTCAGACGTTCGACGAGATCGTCGCGCTGGCAAAGGAACTCGAAGCCGCGGGCGCGGACATCCTGAACACCGACATCGGCTGGCACGAGGCGCGGGTACCCACCATCGTGACCTCGGTGCCGCGCGCGGCTTTCGTCGAGTTCACCGCGAAAATCACCGAGCAGGTGAACATTCCGGTCTGCGCGTCCAACCGGATCAACATGCCGGAGATCGCCGAGGAGATCCTGACTCGCGGTGACGCGCAACTGGTTTCGCTGGCTCGCCCGTTCCTCACCGACCCCGAGTGGGTCAACAAGGCCAAGCAAGACCGGGTCGACGAGATCAACACCTGCATCGCCTGCAACCAGGCCTGCCTTGACCACGCCTTCGTGCACAAGACCGTGTCCTGTCTGCTGAACCCGCGCGCCGGACACGAGACCGAGCTGAAGCTGCTGCCCACCCGGCGCACCAAGCGGGTCGCGGTGGTCGGCGCTGGCCCGGCCGGGCTGTCCGCGGCGGTGAACCTCGCCGAGCGCGGGCACCACGTCGATCTGTTCGAGGCCGACGACAAAATCGGCGGCCAGTTCGACATCGCCCGCCGCATTCCGGGCAAGGAAGAATTCAACGAGTCGATCCGGTACTACCGCCGCAAGCTCGAAATCACCGGTGTGACGGTGCATTTGAACAAGCGGGTGACCGCCGCCGAACTCATCGCAGCCCGCTACGACGAGGTGGTGCTCGCCACCGGCGTGAAGCCGCGCATCCCGAACATCCCCGGCATCGACCACCCGATGGTGCTGTCCTACGCCGAGCTGGTCCGCGAGGAGCGCCCGGTCGGCAAGCGCGTCGCGGTGATCGGCGCGGGTGGCATCGGCTACGACGTCAGCGAATTCCTCACCGTCGAAGGACATCCCACGCTCAAGCTCGACGAGTGGAAGGAAGAGTGGGGCGTCACCGCCGAGGACGAGCAGGTGCGCGGTCAGCTCACCAAGCCGAAGCCGTCGCCCGCCGCCCGCGAAGTCGTGCTGCTGCAACGCAAGTCGACCCCGTTCGGCAAGGACCTCGGCAAGACCACCGGCTGGGTCCACCGCGCCGCACTGAAGGCCAAGGGCGTCGATCACATCGGCGGCGTGAACTACGAGCGCATCGACGACAACGGCCTGCACATCAGCTTCGGCGAGAAACGCCAACGCCCGCAACTGATCCCGGTCGACAACGTGATCATCTGCGCAGGCCAGGAATCCGTCCGCGACCTGGAGGACGAACTGCGCGCCGCGGGCATGAACCTGTACCTCATCGGCGGCGCCGAGCTCGCCGCCGAGCTGGACGCCAAGCGCGCCATCGACCAAGGCACCCGTCTGGCCGCCCGCCTCTGACACCGAGCCCTTCGGGCAACGACACCGGAAGCGCGGAGTTGCTGTCTCATCAGACGAGCACGCCTGCTCACGAGTGCCAGCGTTGCACCACCAGGACCATCTCCCGGCCGAGGTAGTCGAGGTATCGGCTGATCTCGTCCAGCCGGGCGCCCGCGGGCGTCGTGACGCCGAGGAGTTCGGCTCCGTGCCGGGCCGCCTCGACTCGTACGCCCGCGGCGCGGGCGAGGTTGAGCGTGGTGCGGTACCAGGTGGCGTCGTCGATGCAGTATCGCTCGCGGCGCGAATCACGTTCCCGGCGAATGAGATCGCGTTGCTCCAACGCGGCGATGGCGGTGGAGACGGATGCCGGGCTCACGTCGAGCCTGCGGACCAATTCGGCGGCGGTGAGACTGCCGGAATCGGTGAGATGCAGGCACGTCATTATCCGGGCTTGCATCCTTGGCATGCCGTCGTAGACGAACAACTCGGTGAAGTGTGCCGCGAAATCGCGTATCGCCGCGTTGTCAGCCGCGAAGTCCGCCGAAGCCGCTGACTGAGCCGCGGCCGCTTTGCTTCGTCGGGCCCGCGCCGCGGTGGCCCGGTGGGCTCGGTCCGCGCGGTAGCGGCCGGGTCCGCCGTTGCGGGTCACCTCGCGGCTGATCGTCGAGGCCGGGCGTTCGAGCTGGCGGGCGATCTGGGTGTATCCCAGCCCGTCGGCCAGTCCGATCGCGATGCATTCCCGCTCCTGCAGGGTGAGCCTGCCTCCTGGCATCGGTTCTCCTTTCATGCGTTCAGCGACATCTCATTGCATGCCGGGCGCCCGGCGGTTGCGTTCGACGACAAGGTCATTGCACGGACGAAACCGAATTTACCTGCGGTAATCCAGAATTGCAGCGCGATGTCTGTTGAGCAATCGCTGAACGCAACCTAGCGTTCGATGCCTGCTGAACTCGTGCGCCAGTGAGGAATTCGACATGACCGAGCCGCTGACCACCGCTGTCTCGTTGCCTACCACCCGTCCCGCGGGCTGCCCCTTCGATCCACCCGCCGGGCTGGCGCGGATCCGCGAGCGGAATCCGTTGACCCGCATGGTCTTTCCGGACGGTCACCGTGGCTGGTTGGCGACTGGGCATGCCACGGTGCGCGCCATCCTTGCCGATCCGCGCTTCAGCGTGCGCCCCGAGCTCACGCACTCCGCGCTGGCCGATCTCGGCCAACTGCCCCCGGCGCCGCCCGGCGCCTTCCTCAACCTCGACGCCCCCGAGCACACCCGCTATCGAAAGTTCTTGGCCGCCAAGTTCACCGTCCGGCGGATGCGACTGCTCACCGAGCGGGTAGCGCGGATCAGCACCGAATATCTCGATGCGATGGCACGAGCCGGTGGCCCGGTGGATCTGGTGACGGCATTCGCCCGTCCGGTTCCGGCGTTGATGATCTGTGCACTGCTCGGTGTGCCCGACGCCGATCGAGATCGGTTCCAGCGCTTGGTGACCGATCTGGTCGTCCAGCTGAACGACCTTGCGGTGGCCGCGGACGAGCATGTCGAGCGAGGCCTCATCGTCTTCGAGGAGGCCCAGGAATGCCTGCGCGACCTGGTCGCCGCCAAACGCGCCGAACCGACCGACGACCTGCTCAGCGATCTGACCGGCAGCGATCTCGCGGACGTCGAACTCGCCGGCGTTGGCGTGCTGCTGCTGATCGGCGGCTTCGAGACCACCGCGAATACGCTGGCACTCAGCACTTTCGCGCTGCTGCGCCACCCAGAGCAGCTGACCGCACTGCGCGCCGATCCCGATCGGACGGTCGAGGAACTGCTGCGCTACCTGTCCGTCGTGCACACGATGACCCGTTCCGCCCTCGCGGATGTGGAACTGGCCGGACAAGTGATCAAAGCCGGTGAGACGGTGGCGCTTTCGCTGCAGGCCGCCAATCGCGATCCGGCCGAATTCGACGATCCGGACAGTCTCGACCTGGGCCGTAACGCGGTGGGACATGTGGGTTTCGGACACGGCATCCACCAGTGCCTCGGCCAGCAGCTGGCCAGGGTCGAGTTGCGCACCGCGGTGCCCGCTTTGGTATCCCGGTTTCCGAGCTTGCGGCTAGCGGTGCCCGCAGACGAGGTTCGGATGCGCCCAGACGGTCCCGGTATCTATGGTGTGCAACAACTTCCGGTCACCTGGTAAGCATTGCCCACACCAGGCGCTAGAGGATGTCCTAGCACGCCACTATGGTGGACCGATGGCACCGGTCAAGCAGGTTCAAATCACCTTCGACTGCGCGGAACCCGAGCGCGTCGCTCTTTTCTGGAGTGCGGTGCTGGGGTACGAGCATCAGGGATCCGCAGCCGTTGATCCCTCAGGTGTTGGCCCGCGCCTGTACTTCCAGCGCGTGCCAGAAGAAAAGGTTGTCAAGAATCGGGTACATCTCGATGTACGGGTCGGCACCGGGCTCGTGGGTGCCGAACGCCTGGCCGCACTCGAGGCCGAGTGCGTACGACTGGTCGCACTCGGTGCGGTGCGCGGGCAACTACTGCGCGCTGATGGTGTGAACGAGTCGTGCCAGTTGATGCAGGACATCGAGGGCAACGAGTTCTGTCTCGACTGAGCGCGCTAGCGCTTCGGGATGCCGCGGTGCTCCGCGCCGACCATGACGGCGACGAGAACCGACGGTTCGTCGCCGTCGTTGCGCCAGCTGTGCACCACGCCGTTGATCACCAGCCAGTCGCCGGGATTGAGGCGAACCTCGTTGTCTTCCAACACGAATACCGATTCGCCGGACAACTGCATCACGCAGTCGACGGTGGCGCTGGCGTGCATGCCCGCGACGCCGGGCCGCGAGCCGTAGCTGCCGGGCGGATTCGGGTCGACCAGGAATCCGAGCCGCGCCAGGAGTTCCGGGTCGTGTAGCTCCTCGGACAACGCGTCCGGGTTGTACCTGGGCGGAAACGCCAACTTCAGCACCCTGAGTCCGCTGGGTGGCGGGACCTGCGAGTCGCTTACCCCCGGTGCGGTGCCGTCGTCGGGGAGGGTCACGGTGGCGTCGGCCGACCAGATTGCCCAGCGCCCACCGAATTCCGGTGGCGCCATGGACGGCACCCGCTCGTCGCCGACCACGATGGCCTTGCCGGTGCTGTCGTGGCCGGTGACGACCCGTCGAATAGCTTCGTAATCAGTCATAGCCCCACCTTGCTCGCCGGCCAGCCCGCACGCAAGAGAATATTGACCGCCGGTCCAGTTGCTCTGGCGAGCTGAACGCATTAAGTGGACGAACCCGCACACCGTCTGCCTGAGCTGTACTGGGGGTGCGGGTTGCATAGAGGGTGAGCATCCTGAACAAGGGGTGGGCGGCGGCCAGTCCGACGCTGTTCGCGATGTCGCATGAGCCGGTGAGAGCGCGGTGAAACTCGCGTGAGACTGCTGCCGCCGACACTTCGATGCGTACTCATCCATCGGTCACCTGTCTGGGGGCACCCATGAAATCCCTGATCAACACCTTGTCCGTAGCACGCACGGCCGCAACGGCTTTGATCGTGTCGGCCGTCGCCGCGACCACGGTGGGCGCGGCTGGTCCCGCGCACGCCGAGTTCGCGTATTGGCTCATGTACAACCGGGGGACCGGCCAGTGCATGACCACCGAGAACGACCCGCACAACGGGATCGGCGGCACCGCCCGATTCGCCCCGTGCAACGCCGGTGATCGACGCCAGTGGTGGCTGCGCGCGACGACCGGACCGGACACGGTCGCGTTCAGCACGCACGACCTGACCTCGCGAGGCAAGCATCAGTGCCTCGAAAATGCCCCGGGCGGTTGGGGTTTGGCCTTCCTTGCGGTCTGTGACGGCGGGAACTACCGGCAGAACTTCACGCTCGAATACGTCTTGTTCCCCGACGGTACCGGCAGCACCGTCTACAAGGCCGCGTTGGACAGTCGCCGTCTCAGCGTCCCCTACGCCGCGGGCACGTCCTACGTCACCATCCGCAATGACTTCCCGAACGAAGACCCGCGGATGCAATGGGACCAGCTCGGCACGCCGTGACATTCGAGGGTGCGCGATCGGCACTGTGGGGTGTGCCGATCGCTTCGAGGAAGTGACTGATGGTTATCGATGCTCATGACTTGAAGTGATGATGCGGGACGGCTACCGAGTCGATGACTCACCTGCTGTAGCCCCGTAGTTAGGAAGCTTCGTGTGTTGTGAAATATCCAGATGAGTAGCGATTTTGGGCCCTTGGGGGACTCGTATTGATCGCACAGTGAGAGAGATTCTGGATCAGTTTCTCAAACTCGGCACGCGCGGCATCTGCACTTGCTAAGTTAATGACTATTCTTCCATCGAAAGGCGCGAATCGGCGCTACCGCCGTCCCTGCGTCGACCCGATGGCGTCAGGACTCGGCGAGGAGTAGCGGCATGGACGGATTCAGCAGGCGCAACGTGTTGAAGGCGGGCGGGACGCTCGGCGCGTTCGGTGCACTGGCGGCGGTGGCGCCCGCTCGGGCGGAGCCGTGGACGTGGTCACCGGGCGGCTCGGTGGCGGGCAGCGGTTCCGGAGCCGATCCGCTGACGGTGTGGGATGCCGAGGCGGACCCGCTCGTCGCCGCGCTGATCGACGGTGGCGACGTACCGAGGGTGAACGAGCTCTTGCGCACGTGGACCAGAAACGGTCAGCCGTTGCCTGCCGGATTGCCCACGGAGCTAAGGGATTTCATGGAGTATGCCCGGCAGCTCCCGCAGTGGGCCGATCAGGGCAAGCTGGCCACCGCGGTTCAGTTCAACAAGAAGCGCGGCCTGTATCTCGGTGTGCTGTACGGACTGGCCAGCGGCATGATGAGCACCGTCATCCCGAAGGAGGCGCGGGCGGTCTACTACTCCAAGGGTGGTCAAGATCTGAAGGACCGGATCTCCAAGACCGCGAAACTCGGCTACGACATCGGGACCGCGAATGCCTATGCCCCCGATGGCGAAATGGTCGTGACGTGCGTCAAAACCCGGCTGGTGCATGCCGCGGTGCGGCACCTGCTGCCGCAGTCGCCGTACTGGGTGCACTCCGCCGAGGAAGACATTCCGATCAGCCAGAACGACATCATGGTCACCTGGCACAGTCTGCCGACGACCGTCATGAAGCAGCTGACCGCGTGGCAGGTGCCCATCCCGGGCAACGAGTCGGACGCTTTTCTGCATTCGTGGCAGGTGGGTGCGCACCTGCTCGGCGTCCGCGACGAATACATCCCCAATTCGTGGTCCGAGGCCAATGCGCAGGCCGCGCAGGTGCTCGATCCGATTCTGCAGCCGACCCCCGAGGGCGTCGCGCTGGCCGACCGGCTGCTGCGGCTCGGCGTGAACATCGACCTCACCGTGCTGAGTAAGCCCGTCCTCGGCGCGTTCACGCGATTCCTGCTCGGCGACAAGATCGCGGATGGGTTGGCCATCCCGCGGGAGCCGGTCTGGGATCCGCTGCTCCGGGTGAGCTGGGGACCGTTCATCGCGGTGCGCGAGGGCTTGCTGCCCGTCGTCCCACTGGCGCCGGACGCATACTGGCTGTTCGACGAGTTCCTGCGGCAAGCCGCGCTGATCTACCTGGCCGAACTGCGCCTACCGATCAGCATCGAGATCCCGCAGCTGAACCGGGATATGAGCCAGCCGCCACGCTGACCGGGACCCGCCGAAAACAATCGGCGATCGGACCAAACCGCCGCCACAACCAACGCGAATCCCCTTGCAATGCCGTGCCAGGACATCGGCGTCCTGGTACGGCAGCGCAATGCCGCTCCCGGACAGCGACGTCCCGGTGCGTCATCGGCCACCGTGGCCGAGAGTAAGCAAGCGAGAGGGGCTGCGACTTGAGAACACGGCGATCGACACGGAGGAGAACGCTGCACTGGGTGCTTGCCGGTGCGCTGGCCGCTGCGGCCCTGGTCGGCGCGGCAGGCACCGCCACCGCGGAACCCGGTGTGGTTGCGGTGCAGGACGTGAACGACCGGCAACAGGTTGTCACGGTTTTTTCGCCCGCGATGAACCGGCCGATCCCGGTGCAGATCATCCGCGCCGCGGACCGGGCGACGCCACGGCCGACACTGTATCTGCTCAACGGCTCCGGCGGCGGACCGAACGAGAGCGGTTGGGACGTGCAGACCGACGCCGTCAGCTTCTTGAGCGGCAAAGACATCAACGTGGTCACCCCGTTCGGTGGCGCCAATTCGTACTACACCGACTGGCTTCGCCCGGATGCCGTGCTCGGCTACAACAAGTGGCAGACGTTCCTCAACGATGAATTGCCACCGGTCATCGAGGGGTTCTTGGCCGCCGACGGCAATCGCGCGCTGGCAGGCGTGTCGATGAGCGGCACCTCGGTGCTTAACCTGGCGATCGCCAAGCCAGCATTCTGGAACAGCGTGGCGTCCTACAGCGGGTGCGCGCAGACCTCGGATCCGGTCGGGCACGAGTTCGTCCGGCTCACGGTGGAGAACTGGGGCGGTGGGCAAAGCGTGGAGAACATGTGGGGCCCGAGCAACGGGCCGCTGTGGCGCGCCAATGATCCGCTGGTCAACGCGGAACGCCTGCGCGGAACCGCCGTCTATTTGAGTGCGGGCAGCGGCCTCTCGGCCGCCCCGCACGACACCCCGGTCGATCGACGCGTGCAGGAGGGCCGGATTCCGCTGCCGGTGCAGATCGCCTTCGGCGGGCCGATCGAGGCGGCTATCCATTTCTGCACGATGAACCTGACGAACCGGCTGCACGAGTTGAACATCCCGGTGACTTTCGACGATCGGCCGGTCGGGACCCACTCGTGGGGTTATTGGGAGGACGACCTGCGCACCTCATGGCCGTTCCTGGCGCAAGCGCTCGGCAGCCGGTGAACTGAGCCGGGCACGCTATCGATTCGGGCTTGTCATCGTCGCCATGCTCGATTCGGTGCCCGATCGGCGCCTTCGGCGGCCGCATCGTGCGAGAAGTACGAGTCGAGACCGGCCCGGCGAGCAGTGGCGACCCATTCGCCGGTGACCTCGTCTGATTTCCGCCAGCTTTTCACCGGATCATTTGTAGCGTTGACACCGTGACCCAGGGCAACAAGGCTGTCGTGCAGAACGCGTGGAAAGCGTTCGCGGCGCACGACTTCGATGCGATAGCAGCATGTTTCACTGAAGACGCGGAGTGGCTCGCGCCCGCGAACAACGGCACCGCGGTCTACCTCGATGGCCCGAGCCACATGATCGGCCGAGCGGTGATCGCAGACTTCATCGCCCACGGTTTCCCGAAGCTGTTCGCCGAGAACGTCGCGCTCGCCTTCCGCGGCTGCTATGCCGAAGGCGACCGCGTCATCGTGGAAGAGACGATGAGCGCGACCCTCGTCAACGGCAACGCCTACGAGAACGACTACTGCTTCGTCTTCGAACTCCGCGACGGCCTGATCCACCGTGTCCGCGAATACATGGACACCGCCCGCGGCCACCAGATGATCTTCGGCTAGCCCGCGGGTCAGGTTGGCTAGCATCGGCGGATGGCGCTTTCGTATGTGGTGACCGGTGGCGGGCGGGGGATCGGTCGGGGGATCGTGGAGCGGCTGCTCGGCCGGGAGAACGTCGTGGTCGCTGTCGAACGGGATGTCGAGGCGCTGGAATGGGCTGGGGGCCGGGTGATTCCGGTGCTCGGGGATGCGTCGGCCGAAGCGATTGCCGAGGAGGCCGCGGATCTCGCGCAGCAGGCGGGGACGTTGACGGGCTGGGTGAACAACGCGGCCGTATTCCGCGATGCCTCAGTGCATTCCGACTCGGCCGAATGCGTCGTCGATCTGATCACGGCCAACCTGGCTCCGGCGGTGGTCGGCTGCACCACCGCCGTTCGCCGGTTCTTGGCCGCCGAAACTCCAGGTGCGATCGTGAATATCACCTCGCACCAAGCGCAACGAGCGGTGCCTGGGGCGCTGCCCTAGCCCTTGATCCTTCGGTGGCGGGCAAGGTAGAGCGGCAGCTGGCGGAGCTGCATCCGATCGGCCGCGTCGCGACCACCGGGGAGGTGGCCGCGGCCGTGGCGTATTTATTGTCGGCAGACGCGAGCTTTGTCACCGGCGCGGTGTTGCCCGTGGACGGCGGCCGCTCGGTGCTGGCGCTCGATCCCGAGGCGCGCTGAGGATCAGCGCTCCTTCGGCGGCCACCATGCGCCCATGCCGAGTGAGATCAAGCGCATTTGCTGGACGGTGCGGTCGATGATGTTGTCCTGCTCGCGCGGTAGGGCCGAGATGTAGGCGACGATGCCGTCGGTGACCGTTGCGACAAGTAGGTCGGCGGCAACCTCTAGGTCGGCGGGCGCCCAGGAGTCGAGGGCTGGGATGCGGGAGAGGTCCGCGACCAGTTCGCGGACGATCAGTTGGAGTTCCAGCGCGATGGATTTGCGCAGTGCGGCGGAGCCGCCGTGGCGTTCGCGGGTCAGGAAGCCGAACAGTTCGCGCTTCGGGCCGACCTGAGCGAACACGAATCGCACCGTGTCGGACAGGCTCGCGTCGGGTTTGCGCCGCACCTCGCGCAGCGCGAGCCGTAGCGCGGTGATGCCGTCGTCGACCAACTGCGCGCCGAGATCGTCCAGCGACGCGAAGTGCCGGTAGAACGCGGTCGGCACGATGCCCGCCGAGCGGGCGATCTCACGCAGGCTCAGCGCGGCGAACCCACGGTCGGCGGCCAGCGCCAGAGTGCCGTCCAAAAGGGCCTGTCGCGTGCGCTCCTTGCGCTCGCCTCGAGTTGCTGCCTGCTCGCTCATCACGGTGAGCATACATCCGTTCACCATTCCATTAATCCCAAGATGTTGTTCGTGTCACATGTTTTGCCGGTTGACACCGGACCCCGGTCATCCGTCACACTAGTTGAGTGTACATACGTGCACTGAAATTGGAACGCAACGTCGCGGGTCCTCACCCAGTCGAACAGCCCCGACCTGAGGCACCCCGACACGAGGCACGGAGAACAGATGGTGGATCTCATCAACCTGGTGCAGACCCTGACCACGCCACATCCGCTGGACCGATACCTGGAACTCGTGCGCCCCACGCTCACCGCGCGGGAGATGCGCGCCGAGATCCTCCAGGTGGACCGCTCGGTTCCCGGCTCGGTGACGCTCACCCTGCGCCCGACCCGGCAATGGAAGGGCCACGCCGCCGGGCAGTACGTCCAGATCGGCGTAGTGATCAACGGTGTCCGCCACGCCCGCTGCTATTCGCCGGTCAATCCGGCGGGCGGCCGGAGCAGGCACATCCAGCTCACCGTCAAGGCGCACCCCGAAGGCCTGGTATCGCAGTTCCTCGCGCGCAACGCCGCGCCGGGCATGGTGGTCGACCTGGAACCGGCCGCCGGGGTATTCAAGCTGCCCGACCCGCGCCCGGACCGGGTGCTGCTGATCAGCGGCGGCAGCGGCATCACGCCGGTGCTGTCGATGCTGCGCACGCTGGCCGACGAGGGCTACCCGGGTGAGGTCGTCTTCCTGCACTACGCGAAATCGCCCGAGGTGGTGCCGCACCGCGCGGAGCTCGACGCGATCGCCAAGCGGCACAAGAACTTCCGCATCGAACTGCGTCATCCGTGGCGGTCCGACACCACCCGGGTCGACGCGGCCGCACCCTGGGTCGACGTGGCACCCGCGCAATCGAGCGGGTACTTCGACTACGACGAGCTGGAGCGGGTGGCACCGTGGTTCGCCGACGCGCACACCTACGTCTGCGGCCCGCAGCCGCTGATGGACGCGGTGCGCAAGATCTACGAGGCCGAGCAGCTCGACGATCGGCTGCACACCGAGGAATTCACGCTCTCGCTCACGCCGGTCAATGCCGACGACGTGTTCGGCACGGTGAACTTCTCGGCCAGCGGTATCGCCGCGGACAACGACGGCGCGCCCCTGCTGGAACAGGCCGAAGCCGCCGGACTCACCCCGGAATTCGGCTGCCGGATGGGTATTTGCTTCTCCTGCACCGCGGTTCGCCGCACCGGTTGCACCCGCAACCTGCGCACCGGCGAAACCGACAGTGACCCGGATCAACCCATCCAGCTCTGCATCAACGCCCCCGTGGGCGACGTCGACATCGACATCTAGACCAAGCAAAGGATTCCTCTGATGACAATCCTGACCGAAACCAAAGACGGCCCGCTGGTACTGAGCCCGGACCAGATCGAAGAACTCGGCAAGGCGCTCGACGAGCTGCGTGCCAAGACCGTCGCCGACCTCGGCGATCGCGATCGTGAATACCTCTACTCGATCATCAAGGCGCAGCGCGGATTCGAGATCGCTGGGCGCGGCCTGATGTACCTCGGCTTCCTGCCGCCGGTCTGGCTGGCCGCGGTGGCCGCGCTGAGTGTGTCGAAGATCCTGGACAACATGGAGATCGGCCACAACGTCATGCACGGCCAGTACGACTGGATGCGTGAGCCAGGCCTGAATTCCCGTGTCTTCGAATGGGATACGGTCTGCCCGGCGGACCAGTGGAAGCACTCGCACAACTACATCCACCACACCTTCACCAACATCCACAACAAGGACCGCGACATCGGCTACTCCATCCTGCGGATGGACGAGAGCCAGTCGTGGAACCCGCTGCGCCTCGGCCAGCCGCTTTACGCCTTCGCGCTGATGATGCTGTTCGAGTGGGGCGTGATGGCGCACGACCTCGAGATCGAGAACGTGGTGCGCGGCAAGCGATCCTGGACCGACATCAAGCGCACCGTGCTCGGCCAGGTGAAGAAGGCGAGCAAGCAGGCGCTCAAGGATTACCTGATCTTCCCGGCGCTGACCGGCCCGCTGTTCGTCAGCACGCTCGCGGGCAACGTGACCGCGAACCTGGTCCGCAATGTGTGGGCCTACTCGATCATCTTCTGCGGCCACTTCCCCACCGGCGTACAGACGTTCACCGAGGAGGAGACCGCCGACGAGACCCGCGGCGAGTGGTACATCCGGCAGATGCTCGGCTCGGCCAACATCACCGGCAGCAAGCTGTTCCACATCATGTCCGGCAATTTGTCGCACCAGATCGAACACCACCTGTTCCCGGACATCCCGGCCGCGCGTTATCCGGAGATCGCGCCGGAGGTCCGCGCATTGTGCGAAAAATACGGACTGCCGTACAACACGGGATCGTTCAGCAAGCAGATCGGTTCGGTGTGGTGGAAGATTTGCAAGCTCGCGTTGCCGCCGAGCTTGGTCAAGAGCGATCCGTCTCCCGGTGTTATCGTGATGCGTCAGCGAAAGGCAAGCGAAGTGGGCGTGTGAATGATCGGGAAATTCGAAAGCAACAAAGATCTCATTCAAGAATTGACATCCTCGGGCGCCAAGCATGTCGGCAATATCGCCGGCATCATCGCGGGCACCGTCGCGGAGGTCACCAAGGAGATCGGTGAGTGGTTCACCGACGCGATCGAGATGAAGGAAGCCGCCGAGGCCGCCCGGCGTGATGCCGAGGCGCGCCACGGTCTTGATCTCGAGCACGACGACGATCTGGAACCCACGGCACCGAAGCCGACGGTGACCACCGAGGCGCCGTTCGTGGACGCCGAGGTGGTCGAGCCGGGGGTCGACGAGACCCGCTGATCACCACACCGGCAGCCTGCGCCGGTGCTCGGTGACATCGGTGATCAGATCCCGATATCCGTCGGTCAGTTCGGCGAGCCTGCACCACTGCAGGTGGGCTTCCCCGTCCACCTGCACCGGGTGCGTCCGCTGCTGCGGTGTTCGCCGCAAAGCTCGTTGTGCCGCAATCCATTTCGCCGCTAGTCGATCGATCACCGCGCCGAGCGTCTCGGTATGCAACGAGGCGCCGCCGCGGTGCTCGACATTGTCGGCAACCCAGGTGTCGATGCGCCCGACCAGTTCGGCCCGATGCCCGTCGATGTCCTCGACCAGCAGGCTGCACGCCGCGACCCGCCCCGCGGGCGCGCCCGGCGCGTGTGCCGCCTCGATCGCCGTGTTTCTTCGTTCGTGACATTCGACGAGTTCCCGTGCGGCACTGAGCACGCCGTGCCGGTGGTGGTTCGGGCCGTCGGGTTCGCGGAAGGCGCGCAATAGTTCGGCGGGCGGTGGTAACTGTTCGGTCCCGTTACGGACGCCTGCGTATTCGGTCGGCATGTGCGTACACCCCTGCGGTAACGATCCCATTCTGGATGCGCCAGGGCCGAGGGGGATTTCGGGGAGGGGCACCCCTCGGCTCCGGCGCAGCCCCGCGCTCGGACGCCCCCCACACAGTCCACCAGCACGGCAAAGTAACCGGGAAATCCGCGACGATGCGATGAGGAAGACGCCCCGAGAAATCGGGACTCTTTCAGGAAAGCGCGGTTGCCGAATCGGCGCAATAGTATGGTGTACAAATCTGAAAGCAGCTTGTAAATCGTTATGATCCGTTACGGACAGGTCACGCGAGTGCACCATCGGCATTACCGACCAGAGTGCGCAGGCTCACCGGCAGCTACCGGGTTCGGCGCGGCGGCTGCGCGGGGTCGTTCGATCGGCTAGCCTCGACATTCGTGCCCGCCTACGTGTCATCACCCGAGCTGACATTCGGGTTCATGTTCGCGCTGGAAGACCCCGAGCGAATCGGCGAGGTCGTGCGCACGCTCATCGTTCGTAAGACGGTCTCGGTCTTCCGCCTCGCCAGGCTCTCCGACGACGACGGACCGCCCGAGCGATACGTCGTGAACTGGGCCGCGATACCGCAGATTTCGATCACCACCGAGGCGCCGGAACCCGACGAACTCCAGGCGCAACGCATCATGCTGGTCAACGCATTCCTTAGTGAGGATGGCGAAGTGAGCCTGTATTCGGCGCAGGGGACCGGTCCGGGTTAAGCGTCCCATTCCGGAACGCCGAACAGCGCCATGGTGATCTGGTACAGATGTGCACCGAGCGCCGGTAATGCCTGCGGGCCAGGGCCTTCCAGGCAATCGCGGATGCGATCGTCGACGGCGCCGATGAGTGCGTCGAAGATATCCGGCGGAATGTCGGCCGGGATATCGCCCTCGCCGCGGCCGATCCGGAAGGCCGCGCGCATGCGGTGCGCGAGCAGCGTTTTCATCTGCCTGCGCTGCTCGGCGACGATCGGCCCCGCGACCAGGCATTCGATGTGCAGCGCGCGGGCGTAGATGCCGTTGTCGGCCAAGACCTGCAGATAGGTCTCCAGCGTTGTCCGGATGAGCGCGCGCCATTCCGAGCGCGGCATGGCCTGCACGCTGGTGTCGAGTTCGCCGAGTACCAGATCGACCGCGGCCTCGAAGGCCTCGGTGAAGCAGTCGTCCCGGCCGCGGAACAGCTGGTAGAAGGTGCGCCGCGAGACGTTCGCGCGGGCAACGATATCGCCGACGGTCGTTTCGCCGTAACCTCTTTCGGCGACGGCCTCCAGCACCCCCAGATACATCCGCATGCGCTGCGAGTGGGCCACCGCCTCCGGCGTCATGCCGTGCGTGCCACGCGGCAGACGGCCGCGATCGACGCCGGCTTCTAATCCCATCACCTGACAATAGTCGTTCCGCGAGAGTGACCGGAGTCATACTTGCCCATTCGATGTGGTCCTCGTTACTCTCACTTCCACCATAGGTACGCCAGCGTTTCTAAGTAGGCAGCTAAAGGGGTCGAGGTCGATGAGGACAGTTCGCCGCGCGTTGAGTCGGGTCGGGATCATGGCGATCGCGACCGCCATGACCGCGCTATGGGTGGTGCCGAGCACGGCCACCGCCGAGACGCCGCCGGACGGCGGTGACCTGGGGCGGGCGTGGACGGCCGCGCACGACGGCCCGGTGCAATACCCCGGGCCGGTGCACATCGACTTCGATGTACCGATCACCATGAGCGATGGCACGGTCCTGAAGGCCAACATCTATCGGCCGGTCGACGCGGCGGGCCGGATCGTGGACGAGCCGCTGCCCACCATCATCAACCTCACCCCGTACACGAAATTCGCGTCGCTGATCGCGGACCTCGCCCTCAACATTCCGGTCCTGTCCGACGCGCTGATCCAGCTGGTCAACCGGTTCGACTTCAGCGGAACGCCGTTCGACTCGATCACCGATCTGACCAAGGCGCTGGCCGGCGGCGCGCCGCGCACCTTCGGCGCGGACCGCACGCTGGTGCAGCACGGCTACACCTACATCGTGGCCGACGTGCGCGGCACCGGATACTCGCAGGGATCCTGGCAGTTCTTCCAGAGCCGGGAGAACCAGGACACCGTGGAAATGATCGACTGGGCGAGTAAGCAGCGGTGGTCGGACGGCAATATCGGCATGTCGGGCATCTCCTACTCCGGCATCAATCAATTCAAGGCGGCCGAACAGAATCCGCCCGCGCTCAAGGCGATCTTCCCGGTCGAAGGCAGCACGGACACGCTGACCGATGTCGCCTTTCCCGGCGGTGGACTCGGCTTGTTCGGGCCGCTGTATATCGCCGGGGTCGACCTGATCTCGAACTTTCCGGACCCGGTCGGCATCGCGCTCGGCCACCTCGACTACCAATGGCTGCTGGATCGGGTGGCCACGCCGCTGGAATTCTTCGATTACATCCTGATGGCGTTGTCGCTCAACGTGGATTCGGTGCCCAAGCCGTTGAAGGACCAACTGCTGCCCGGCAGCTCGCTGCGGTCGGCGTTCACCGACGGCCATCCGGAGCGGATCCAGGTGCCGACCTTCGCCTACGGCGGCTGGCAGGACATCTTCGCCTCGTCCAGTGCGCGCTCGTTCTCCGACATTCCGCTGCCGCCGGAGCGCAAGAAGCTGATCATGGGCGACACCTATCACTTCAATCCCGGCTCCGGCTTGGGTGATCCAGGCAAGCCGCCGCGCTTGGACGTGCTCCAAATGGCTTGGTACGACAAGTGGCTCAAGGGCATCGACAACGGCATCGACCAGTACGGCCCGGTCGCGCTGTGGCAGCAGGGCGGCGGCTGGACCACCGCGTCGTCGTTCCCGCGCCCGGGCCTGGATTACCAGCGGATGTACCTGTCGCCCGCGATCAGCGGCACCGCGACCAGCGTCTACGACGGCTCGCTGAGCGCGCAAAAACCAGATGCCGCAGCGCAATTGACGGTGTCGCCGATCGCCGGGCTCACCTCGCTGTGCTCCCGCGACGCCGCGGTGGAATCCGCGGGCGTCATCAGCCTGGCCAATTTCTGCGGCCGCGACGATCGCATCCACGAGCTGGGCGGCCTCACCTTCACCGGTGCGCCGGTCGCCGAACCAACGGTGCTGTCCGGCCCGATCAACGTGCACCTCAACACGATGTACGACAACATCGAGGGCTACTGGGCGGTGACCGTGAATGATGTTGCGCCGAACGGACAATCGACGGTGCTGGCCAGCGGTCAGCTCGCCGCCTCGCTGCGCGCGGTGGACGAGGACAGGAGCACCAAGGACGCCGACGGCGACTACACGCACACCGTCTACAAGCTGACCCTCGCCGATCGCCAGACCCTGGTGCCCGGCCAGCCGACCACGCTCGACGTCGCGGTCAACCCGGTCGACGCGGTGTTGCAGCCGGGACATCGGTTGCGGGTGAACGTCTTCGCAAGCAACTTCCCGCGCGGCTTCCTGCCGCCGCCGCTGCTCTTCGACGGCGGCATCCTGAATTCGGTTGCACCGCAACACCTTCTGCTCGACCCCTCGGCGCCCAGCTTCGTGAACGTGCCGTTGAGCAGGCCACTGGGTTAACCGCGCGCGACGGCTAGGCAGGTGTGGGCCGGGCGCTCCGGAGTTTCCGCCGGAGCGCCCGGGTAGCGGATCGCGGGAATCGCGCCTACCGGGCGATTACGGCGGAGTTTGCGACACGCCGATCCGGTGCGCCGCTATTTGTTGGCGTGTCGGTACCCGATCGAGGCGTCGGTGGCCACCGAATACGCGAGAATCACCGTATTCCGCACCTGGTTTGTGGCGTGGATCGAAAGGCACCCGAGAGGAGCGTCGATCATGGAACCCGAAAACCCTGACTACACCGCGCAACTGGCTTATCCGGTCACTCCGGTTCGTGTTAGAGGAGATCTGGATCCCGCGTTGTCACGGTGGATGTGGCTGGTCAAGTGGTTGTTGGCCATCCCGCACTACATTGTGCTTTTCTTTCTGCACATCGCCTATTTCGTCCTCACGGTGGTCGCGTTCTTCGTGATTCTGTTCACCGGTAAATACCCGAGGGCGATGTTCGATTTCAATGTCGGCGTGATGCGCTGGACGTGGCGGGTGGAGTTCTACGCGCTGTCGGTGCTCGGCACCGACAAGTATCCGCCGTTCAGTCTGGCGCCGAACGCGGAGTATCCGGCCGATCTCGAGGTCGACTATCCCGAACGGCTGCGCCGTGGTTTGGTGCTGATCAAATGGTGGCTGCTGGTCATCCCGCACGGCCTGATCCTTGGTGCGCTGTTCGGCGGTGGCGCGACGCTTGTCATGCAGAGCGACGACAATTGGGCGAGCTGGGCAACCGTGCCGCTGATTTTCTTCCTGCTGCTGGTCGCACTGATCGCCCTGCTGTTCACCGCGCGTTACCCGCAGGGCCTGTACGACTTCGTCGTCGGCATCAACCGGTGGAGCATCCGGGTGCAGGCCTACGTCACGCTGATGCGCGACGAGTACCCGCCGTTCCGGCTCGACCAGGGTGCCCGAGAACCCGAAACCCGTTGAGTCGCACTACAACACCGAATCCGCCCGCTGACTCAGCGGGCGGATTCGTATATCCGGCGGACCACGTCCTCGATCTCGGGCTCCTCGATGGACAGATCCAGCACCTCGGCCCGGTCGGAGACCTGCGCGAGCAGCTGTGCGGCCGTGGTCTTTTCCGGATCGAAGGCCAGCCGCTGCCGCATGCCACCGGCCTCGGACGCCAGCAGCTGCGCGCAGGGTAGGTCGTCGATGTCCGGTGTCGGCTCGGCCAGATCGACGACCAGCACGCGCCGCGCGCCCACCGTGGCCGCCAGCCCGGTCAGCGACCCGTCGTAGACCAGCCGCCCGTGATCCACCACGAGCACCCGGCCGCAGAGCCTTTCGATGTCGCCCATGTCGTGGGTGGTGAGCAGGAGCGTGGTGCCGCGTTCGGCGCGTTCGGCACGCAGGAATTCCCGCAGGCGCTGCTTGGACAGCACGTCGAGGCCGATGGTCGGTTCGTCGAGGATCACCAATTCGGGGGAATGCAGCAGCGCCGCCGCCACTTCCGCGCGCATGCGCTGGCCGAGCGAGAGCTGGCGCACCGGGGTGTCCAGTGTCTCGTCCATCTCCAGCTGCTCGATCAGTTCGTGTTTGCGTTTGCGCGCGTCGTCGGGGTCCAGCCGATGGATGGCCGCCAGGATCGAAAAGGATTCGCGCAGCGGCAGATCCCACCACAGCTGGGAGCGTTGTCCGAATACCACGCCGATCCGCGCGGCCAGTTCGCGGCGCTGCCGGACCGGTTCCAGCCCGCAGGTGCGCACGCTGCCCGAGGTCGGTACCAGGATGCCGGTGAGCATCTTTATGGTGGTCGACTTGCCGGCTCCGTTGGCACCGATATAGCCGACCGCCGCGCCCCGTTCGATCCGGAAGGACATTCGGTCCACCGCGGTGAGCGTCTCGCGGCGTCGACGCCAGTGCCTGCCGACCTTGCGGGACAGCACGAATTGCCTTGTCAGGTTCTCGATGTCGATGATCGCGTCCGATGAACCGGAATTCGCCATGTTATCCGCCGCCTCCCTGATAGTGCCGAGTACCGCATCGCCAGAAACTCAATGCCAGCAACCACACCCACAGCACCGCAACTGGGGCGAGCCAGGCCAGCCACGCGGGCAGCAATGGCGGGCCCGGCAGTCCGAGCAAGGCGATGGTGGGCAGATACGCGGTGAAGCAGACCGGGATGGCGAAGCCGAACAACAGCTTCAGCGGCGTCGGGAAGACCGTGGCGGGCTGTACCGCGGCGAACGAGCCGCCGTAGGTGAAGCTGTTGGTGAGCTCGGCGCCGTCGATCAGATAGAACTGTAATCCGGCCGCACACACGAAAACCCCACCGAACAGGGCGATTCCACTGACCAGCGTGAGCAATATCAGCGCGATGGCGGTCAGACTCCAGTCGATGTCGTTGCGCAGGAAGCCCAGGCCGAGCACCGTGATGGCCACGGCGGCGCGGGCGAAGCGGCGCAGCGAGATGTCGCTGGTGATGAGCTGGAGCAGCAGCGGCTGTGGGCGGAGGTGGTACGCGTCGAGCTGGCCCATCCGGATCAGCGTCGGCAGCGTGTCGAGGTGCCCGAACAACACCTGGGCCAGCGCGAAGGTGGACTGGCCGAACCCGAACAGCAGCAGGGCGGCATTCAAATCGAGGCCGCCGAGCACGCGGACGTTGTGGAAGATCACCCACACCTCGGCGAATTCGACTAGGCCGATCAGGAACGCGCTGAACACCTCGCTGACGAACGACAATCGGTAGGCCTGCTGGGCGCGGATCCGGGAGCGCAGCACCGCCGCGTACGGGGTGAACCAGGTCCCCGCCCGCGCGGCGCTCGGCTCAACCACCCTGCACCTCCAGTTTGCGTCGCCCGGCCGCAAGCAGTACCCGCCCGATGCCGCCGATCACGAGCACCCAGCACACCTGGACGGCAACCACACTCACCGCGGCCAGACCGGTGATCCGGCCGGACAGCACGTCGATCGGCGATTGCAGGATCGAGGGGAACGGCGTCGCCTGCGCGACGGTGCGCAGCCAGCCGGGGAACATGTGCACTGGCACAAACAGCCCGGCGAGGAAGGTGCCGGTGACCTGATACAGCACCCGGAGGCCGCGGGTCTCGACCACCCAGAAACCGATCAGCGCGACGGCGAATAGGCAGAGGAACGAAATGGCAACGGCGAGCAGCACGCTCACCGCGCCGAGCAGGTAGGGCAGCGGCGTGTTCGGCATGACCAGACCGAAGGTGAACACGCCGATCAACACGCTCGGCACGCCACGCGGCAGGATGGTGCACGCGGCGCGGCCGAGATCACCGGCCAGGTAACCGAATTGAACGTCGACCGGGCGCAGGAAATCGATCGCGATGTCGCCGTTCTTGACCCGATCGGCCAGGTCGAGCGGCGGCCCCATGAACTGCATCGCGCCGAGCAGGCCCTGCGAAAGCCAGACATACGCGCCGATCGAGCCCTCGGTGTAGCCGCCGAAATCGCCGGTGGCCCGCACCGCGGCGAGCATCACCGCCGCGCGCACGAAGCCGAAGACACAGTTGGTGAACAGGCCCGCGAACATGGCCAGCTTGTACTGGGACTGCCGTCGGAAACCCGCGCGCGCGAGGTGCGCGTAGACCGCGAAAGCGCGCCGAGAATGCCTTGTCGCGCCGAGCTGCCCGTCCCCTCCTGCTCTGTCGCGCACAAAGAGTCAAGCCTAATACTTGCTAGGAGACGCGCGGAACCCCTCTGGGCGGTTTTTGGAAAAGTGCTACATGTCGACCGTGGCAATGGTCCCGCGCACCGCCGCGGTCGCCGCCGTCTGCCGCTGACGCCGCGCCAGCGCATGACATTGTGCGCGATGGTTGCCATACTCAGGCGGCAGTGAGTCGCGAGGATCGGACACAGGGTGTCCAGGTCGCGCAGTAGGCTTGTCATCGAATCATGTCGCGGTAGCGAAAGACTGGGAACCCGGGAGGGGAACGGTGGACACGCTTAAGCTGGATCCGGCGGCGGTGGCCGCTTACACCGCGATCGCGGACGCGGTCTCCCAACAGTTGGCCTCGGCCGCCTCGGTCGCCTCCGGGGCGGTGAATAAAGATCAGCTGGTCGCCGACTTAGGGCTGGTCGGCGCGGATTTCGCCGCGCGATTCACCACGGCGGTCGCCGAACACGCCCAGGCCTTATCCACGGCAGGACAACTCGTCGGTACATACGGTCAAGTGCTGCGCGACTACAGCGCGGACATGCAGGGTGTCGACGCCGACACCGCGGGCGCCATCACCCGGACAGGGGAGACGCTGACATGAGAAGCCTTTCCGGACTACGCAGGCGCCCGGCCCCGGCGCGCACCGATACCGCCGCGCCGACCACCACGTACCTGGATCCGAATGTGGATCCGCCGATCGTCGCCGCGCTGGTCCGCCCGCTGCTGCAATTGCGATCCACCCTCGGCACCGGCGTCGGCGTGCCGAATCAGACCGCGACCAGCGCGCTGTCGTCCGCGTCCACCCAGGCCGCCGATGTGGAGGGCCCGCACCGCGACGGCCTGCACGCGCTCGAGTCGACCTGGACCTCCCGCGGCGCCGACGCCGCGGTGCCCGCGCTGCGCACCACGCAAACCGAGATCGGTGAAATCTCCGACCGGGGACCGGCTTACCTCAGCGTGCTCGGCGACGCGCACGCCACCAGCGCCCGCGCCGCGCAGACGGTGGACCGGATCATCGCGGACTTCCGGCGCGACGCGCGCGAGATCCTCGGCAACGCCACCGCGGCCCCGGACACCGACGCGGTGATCGCGCGGGCCACCCAGGCCCTGCGCGACGCGCTCACCACGGTCGATACCGCGCAGACCGAGATGGACGACCACAGCAGGCGATTGGACGAGATGGGCCCGCTGACGGTCACCCAGCCGTCCGGTGTCACCGCCGCGCAGCCGGGCACAACGGGGCAGTTCATGCCAGGTGGCACCAGCCAGTACGTGCCGAACGGCACCACCCCGCAGTACTACCCGGGCACCACGACTCCTGGCATCGGCGGCACCGGGCAGCCGGTGGACCCGGCCCTGGCCGCCCAGCTCCAGTTGCAGCAGCAGCTCATCTCCGCCGGCGTCCAGGTGGGCACCGCGGCCATCAACGCGGGCGTCGACATCGGCACCAACATCATCGACAAGATCGCCGGTGTCGGCACGCACATCATCGACAAGGTGGCCGACGTCGGCACGCACGCCATCGACACCGTGGCGGCGGGCGCGGACAAGGCGGTGACCGAGGCGATCCGGCCCGGCAGCACCACCAGCGGTGACCAGTCGACGGGCACCTCGAATTCGAGTACCTCGCCGAAGCTGTTCGACTTCGGCGGTGGCGCACGGCCGTCCACGCCGTCGACGCCGTCCGCTCCGTTCCAACCGACCGGTCCCGGCACGGTGATTCCGCCGTCGCAGAATGGATCCGCGCCGTCCGCACAGGTGAACACACCGCCCCCACCGGTGTCCGTGCCTGCGCCCGCGCCGGACGTACCGGAGCAGTCGGACACCCAGTCCAAGCCCGCCACCCCCGACCAGCAGAGCCATCCCGGCACCAATGGCGGCGTGGCGATGCCACCGCCGCCGCGCGCCGACGATCAGGAGCACAAGCCCAAGGACGGTCAACTCGGTGTCACCGTGCCGACCGCGGCAGTTGCGGTGACCCCGGTGCTGGGCGACTACGACGATGACACCCTCTGATCCGAATTCTCCGAGTCGGCAAGAGGGGCATGGTAATCCGTTCGACACGGGCCTGCCCATGCTCCGCACACCCACCGGCAAGGCCAAGAAGCGGCGGCGCTCGTCCGGCCGCCGCGCGCCGGTGCGGCGCCGAGATCCGGAGGTCGCCGTGTCCGAGCAACCAGCCCCGGACCACACGGATCGACCGCGGCGGACCGGGGAGTGGGAGGAATGGCTCGACCCCCCGCTAGCGGCGGAGCCGCCGCAGGCACCGCAGGTCGAGGCCGACCGGCGGCGGGTTCGCGCGGACGAGTTCGCGGCCGACGGCTACGTCGAGGACGTGAATCCGGCGCCCGCGATCATCAACCGGTCCGGCATCCATCCCGGTGTCCCGCTGCGCCACCCCACCAAGCGGCGTGATCCGCGGCGCGGCAACAAGGTGCTCGCGGTGCTGATCGTGTTCGGCATCGGGATCGCGGTCGTCTCGATCCTGCTCGCCGCCGTGCACGGGTTCGGCAAACGCAGTCCGGCGGTCGAGGCCACCCCGACCGGTCTCACCCCGGCGACCGCTCCCGTGCGGAATTCCGCGGGAACCTCGGCCGCGCCGACCACAACGGTGCCCGCCGCGCCCGCGGCCATCGCGACGCAAGGCTGCGAACAGAAACGCACCCCCGAAGCGGTCTCCGGCACCGACCCCGGCGGCACCGCCAACGGACCGGACGCCATCCTCGCCTTCGAATACGCCTACTACGTGGAACGTTCCGGCTATCGGGCGCGCGCGGTGGTCGCCGACAACGCCATCGTGTCGCCCGCCGAGCAGATCCAGCGCGGCATCAACCAGATCCCCGTCGGCACCCGCTACTGCGTGCAGATCACCCAGTCCCGCGACGGCGACGACGGCCTCGCGCACTGGCAGGTGCTGCTCACCCAGCAGTACCCGGGCGAGCAACCCAAGACCTTCACCCAGCTCATTACCACCCGCACCCTCGCGTCCCGCACCCTGATCACCGCGATCGCCTCCGCCTGAGGCGTCATTCGCGGTCCCGCCGCCAGGGCAGCAGAGCCGGTGTGACCAGCATCAGGATCGCCCCGATGGCCAGCGCGGTGCGGGTACTGGTCTGGCTCGCCAGCACGCCCCACACGACGATGGCCGCGGCGGTGACCACGCGGACGGTGATGGTCCAGGCGGTGAGGACGCGCGCGACCTTGTCGTTCTGCGTGTGCAGGAGGCGATAGGTGGCCAGCGACGGGTTGAAAATGCCGATGCAGGTGATCATTCCGAACTCGACGGCGATCACCAGCAGCAGTCCCTTCGCGCCTGCCTGCACGAAGGGCAGGCCGAGCAGCCACGGCACGCGCGCGACGCCGAAGGCGAGCAGGATCTTGCGCTGCCCGTAGCGGCGCACCAGCGGGCGGGCCAGCCGGGCGCCGAGGATCCCGCCGAGGCACGCGACGCCGAAGCCGAGACCGTACTGCCAAGGCGTGAAGGCGAGGTCGTTGAGCATCAGATAGGCCAGCAGCGGCGCGGTCGCCATGATCAGCGTGTTCACCAGCACCGTGTTGCACAGCAGCAGGCGCAGTACGGGATTCGCGGCGATCGTGCGCCACCCCTCGGTGATCTGCACCAGGCGTGACGTGGCGTCGGGCCGGGGTGGCGGGGCGGGCTCGGGGACCTCGATCGAGCGAATGCACAAGGCGGACAACACGAAACTGACCGCGTTCAGCAGCACGGTGACCACGGGGCCCAAGGCGCCGATGAGGACGCCACCCAGCGGTGGCCCTACCGCCGCCGAGACCCAGGTCGCGCTCTCGAAGCGGCCATTGGCCGCCAGCAAATTGTCTTGGGCGACAAAGCCTTTCAGATGCGCACTGCTGGCGCCGAGGAAGACGATATCCGCGACCGCGACGACCATGGCCGCCACCAGCAACTGCGGATAACTCAGCGCGTCCGCGAAGTACGCGACAGGCACCGTCAGCAGCACCAGGAACCGAACCAGATCGGCGCGGATCATCAGCCTGCGCTTGGGCCGGAACTCGATCCAGGTACCCAGCGGAACCGCGAGCACCGCACCCACCGCGCCGCCTGCGGCCGCGATCAACGAAACCTGCAGCGCGCCGACATGCAACACTAGAATGGCGACCAGCGAAAAGGCGTCCAGCGCAAGGAATGTACCCACCATGCTGACGGCGAACCCGCGCCACAGTCGCTCGAAGTCGCGGCCGAGCCCGGCCACCATTGGCTGAGTCGCTATCCGATCGTTGACCATCGAGCGATCAAACCGGGCGGCACCGCCGGAGGCAAGCCCCCAGTTCACCCCGGCACGCGGTGCCGAGGCTGACAATCACGGCAGAACAAGGAGGCCGTTAGGTACTTGTTTGCCGGGCGGGTGTCTGCGAAGGTGGTGCATACCTCGGATAGTTTCAATTTCTATCAGTTCGATGGAGAAGGCGGGTCGGCAGATGATGTCGGTGCTGTGGATCATCCTGCCTTACAGCGCGTTTCTGTCCTTTATCGTCGGCCACCTGTGGCGCTACCGGCACGATAGATTCGGCTGGTACGGCACCGGCGCGGATACCGATCGGACGCAGCGGATCGGGTCGACCGCGTTCCGGATCGGGATGAGCGGCGTGGTCGCCGCTCGAATCACCGACCTGATCGCCTCCGGGCCGCACTCGCGCCCCGACGGCTCGCTCTATGTCACCCTCACAGTCGTCGAGATAGCCGCGCTGGCGACCGCGACGATCGGCGCGGTACTGCTGTTCGTGCCGGACATGATCGGCACCCCGGCCCGGCCCGCGGTCAGTCCGCTGGACCGCATCACCTTTCCGATGCTGGTGGCCGGGCTGCTGACCTGGGTGGCCATCAAGTTCGACCCGAACTCCTCGGACGACAGCTATCGCACCGCCGAGACGCTGTTCACCTGGTTCCGCTCGCTGTTCACGCTGCACCCTGACCCCGAATCGATGGAGCACGCGCCGTTCATCTATCAGGCCCGCGGCCTGGTCCTGATGTTGTTCATCGCGATCTGGCCCTACACCCGGCTGGCGAGCATCATCGCGGAACCGGCGTACCGGGTGGTCCGGCACCTCCGGTCCGCGGCCCCGGCCGCGCCCGCCCGGGAATTGTCCGCTCCGCATCGAATGTGACGCGCCGCAGCCGGTTTCGTAGGCCATACTGCTGGTCGGACACAGTGACAGCTCGACGGGCACTACTCGCACTTCCATAGCTGTTCCCGGACAACGGAAGGCGGGTCCATGACCGACGAGCGACGCGACGCGGGCGGTTCCATCGAGCGCCGCACCATCGAGGTGATTCCCGATGCCGAACGGCACGGCACGCCGTTCAGCCAGTTCACCCTCTGGTTCGGGGCGAACATGCAGATCACCGCGGTCGTCGACGGCGCGCTCGCGGTGGTGTTCGGCGCCGACGCGCGGTGGGCGATTATCGGCCTGCTGCTCGGCAATATCCTCGGCGGCATCGTGATGGCCCTGCATTCGGCGCAGGGTCCTCGGCTCGGCCTGCCCCAAATGATCTCCAGCCGAGCACAATTCGGCGTCTTCGGGGCGGTGCTGCCGCTGCTGCTCGTGGTGGTGATGTATCTCGGGTTCGCCGCGACGGGCACGGTGCTCGCGGGGCAGGCGGTGAACAAGATCCTGCACATCGACAACCCGACGGTCGGCATACTCGTCTTCGGCGCGCTCACCGCGGTGGTCGCGGTGACCGGCTACCGGCTGATCCACATCGTCGGACGGATCGCCACGGTGGTCGGCGTCATCGGCTTCACCTATCTCGGTGTCCGGCTTTTCACCGAGTACGACGTGAGCTCCTATGTCGGCGTGAATTCGTTCGACATGGTGACTTTCGTGCTGGCCATCTCGCTAGGCGCGGGCTGGCAGCTGACCTTCGGACCCTACGTCGCCGATTACTCGCGTTACCTGCCCCGCTCGACCAGCGACCGGACCACCTTCCTGGCGACCTTCGCGGGGAGCGTGCTCGGCTCGCAGTGGTCGATGACGTTCGGCGCGTTGGTGGCGGCAGTGGCGGGAAAGGCGTTCTTGGGCAACCAAGTTGGTTTCATCGGCGACCTCGCGGGCCCGTCCGCGCTCGCGCTGCTGATCTATCTGGTGATCGTGGTCGGCAAGCTGACGGTCAACTGTCTCAACGCCTATGGCGGGTTCATGTCGATCCTGACCTCGGTGACCGCGTTCAACCGGCAGTCACGGACCACACCGTTCGCGCGCGCCGCCTACATCGTCGGCTTCACCGCGGTATCGATGCTCGTCGCGATCGGGGCCAGCGCCGACTTCCTCGGCAACTTCAAGAATTTCGTGCTCACTCTGCTGATGGTGTTCACGCCGTGGAGCGCGATCAACCTGATCGACTACTACCTGATCTCGCGCGAACGCATCGACATCCCGGCGCTGTACGACCCGGACTGCCGGTACGGGCGCTGGAACGGCACCGCGCTGGCCTGCTACGCCCTCGGCGTGCTCGCCCAGATCCCGTTCCTCGCGCAGCAGCTCTACACCGGTCCGATCACCGAAAAGCTTGGCGGCGCAGACGTTTCCTGGATCGTCGGCATCGTCTGCACGGCCGCGATCTACTACCCGCTCGCTCGGCGCACGAGTAACCCGCCGGATCGAATGATCTATCCGGCGGGCACCGTGCACAGTGTCGGCGCTCAGACTCGCGCGCGCACGAACTTGTAGATGACCAGCAGGATCACCGCGCCGACGATGGCGCCGAGGAAGGCATGGTTGACCGGCGGTTGCAGGGTGAACTTATGTGGCGCGAACACCAAGCTGCCCAGCGTGCCGCCGACGTAGCCGCCGACGATGCCGAGCACGATCGTGCCGATCCAGCCGAAGTTCTCCTTGCCGGGAACCAGCAGGCGCGCGATGGCTCCGGCGATGAGACCGATGATGATCATCGAGATGATGCCCATGGATTCGCTCCTTGAAACTCACAGGGTGTGACGCACGGGAGACGCCGCGATCAGTGTGCGGGATACCCGAGTTCCATGGGCGGTAATCGCACGCCGTGTACGTGTCACACGTCGGAAGTTCACCTCGCGTCGAGCATCGGCGCGAGGTAGCGCGCAGTCGCGGCACGCGGGGAGTGCGAGGTTCGGCGCGGCTAGCTCAGGCGCAGATCGGAGACGTCGAGCAGGGTCGTCACCTGATCGGCAGGCATGGGGTAGTGGAAGTGCCAGCCCTGGGCGGTGTCGCAGCCGAGGTCGCGGAGTTGGTCGGCCTGGTGGCGGGTTTCGACGCACTCGGCGGTGACGGTGAAGCCGAGGGCGTGGGTGAGATCGATGATCGTCTCGAGCAGCAGCAGGTCGGTGGGGCTCGCGGTGTCCGGGGTGCGGATGCGCTGGATGAATGGGCCCGCGAGTTTCACCACGTGCAGCGGGAGTTGGCCTAGATAGGCGAGATTGGAGTAGCCGGTGCCGAAATCGTCGATGGCGATGCGGACTCCGGCGTCGGCGAGGGTGTGCAGGGCGCGCAGCGGCCGTCCGGTGGTCTGCATGAACGCCCGCTCGGTGAGTTCCAGTTGCAGCAGGCTCGCGTCGATGCCGGTCTCCGCGATGACCTGTTGCACGTGGCCGAGCCAGGTGGGATCGGCCACCTCGGCGGCGGAAACGTTGACGCTCACGGTGGGGGTGTGCGGAAAGCGGTCGTGCCATTCGCGGCTGGCGCGGCAGGCGGTCTCCAGCACCACCGCGCCGAGCGCGCCGATGTGACCGTTGTCCTCGGCGATATCGACGAACCGGGCCGGGCTGAGCACGCCGAGATCCGGATGCCGCCAGCGCACCAGCGCTTCTACCGCGACGGTCTGCCCGTTGGTGAGCGAGACGATCGGCTGATAGTCGAGGAAGAACTCGCCGCGCCGCAGGGCCGACGGCATGGCCGCCGACAGTTCGGTGCTGGTGTGTTCGCGGCGGCCGCGGTCGACGTCGAAGATCGCGTACCGCCCGCGGCCCGCGGCCTTGGCCCAGTACATGCTGGTGTCGGCCGCCTGCAGGAACTCGCCGGTGGACAGCCGATCCGCGCGTTCCTCCATCACACCGATGCTGGCGGTGACGGTCAGCTGATGCTCGTGCACGTAGAAGGGCTGGGCCAGTGCGTGCAGCACGGTCCTTGCCACGTCGGACATTTCGTCGACGCCGGTGGAATGCGGGATGAGCACCACGAATTCGTCGCCGCCCATGCGCGCGACCAGCTGATCGGTCCGCGAGACGCAGCCGTTCAAGCGCGCGGCGACCTGCGCGAGCAGTTCGTCACCGACCGCGTGCCCGAAGGTGTCGTTGACGGTTTTGAAGTGATCGAGATCGATGTAGCAGAGCCCGACCCTGGCGCAGTCGGCGAAGGCGGCGCTGAGCGCGTCGAAGAAACGGGCCCGGTTCGGCAGCCCGGTCAGCTGGTCGTGGTGCGCGCGGTACTGCAACCGTTCGCGCAGCGCTCGCCGCTCGGAGACGTCCTCCACCAGCACCAGCGTGTACTGCGGATTGCCCCGCTCGTCGCGGATGAGCGAGACGTTGATGTGGGTCCACACCGTGCCGCCGTCGCGGTGCCGGTAGGCCTTCTCCAACTGCACGTTGTCGTATTTGCCCGCGAGCACCCCGGCGTATTTCCGCCACATGTCCGGGCCGTCGTCGGGATGGGTCAGATCGGTGACCGACAGCGAGCACATCTCCTCGGGCCGATAGCCGAGCATGGCCGCGAAGGCGTTGTTGACCTCGATGATTCGCCCGGTCATGTCCGAGAGCCCGGTGCCGATTCCGGCCTGCGAGAACACCGCGCGCAGCCGGGCTTCGCTGGCTCGCAGCTGCTGCTCCATCACGCGGCGCGCGGCGATGTCGGCGGCCCGCACGCTCTCCTGCTCGGCGAGCAGCCAGGCGCGGAAGGCGCGCAGATAACCGGTGGCAAAGGCGGCCAGCAACTCGGCAGCTCGATCGGTGGGCACCGCACCGGGGCCGAGCAGGTAGGCGTTGAGTACGGCCAGGCTGCGCCCGAGCACCTCGTCGCCGACGAAATGCGCGCGGGCAAGCTCGCCGCCGAGTTCGCCGACGCGCGCCGCGGGCGCCGAGCCGACTGCTGCGGCGACGAATTCCTTGGCCAGAGTGGTGAGCAAACGGCGGGTTTCGGCCGAGCTCATGGGCACGACGTGATTGCGCGGCCCGCCACCGAGTGCGGCCGCCCACTGCCCGGCCAGTTCCGCGTGCGGCCCGCCAGGATCGGAACCGCTCCCGGCATCCCACGCCATAAGCTCTGATGGTAGTCCGATTTGCGGTCTTCCGCCCAACTGCACGTGCGCGTGAAGCCCGCTACGATGACGATGCTTTCGTCGCTGGCGTGCGATGTCGTGCGATATTTCGAGAAGGGTTGGCGATCGATGACCAGACCGAGTTGGGCTCCCGAGGGTATCGATCTGGATCGTCCCAGCGCCTCCCGCGTGTACGACTATTTCGTCGGCGGAATGCACAACTTCGAGATCGACCGGATGCTGGCGCGCCAGATCGAGGAGTTCACCCCCGGCGTCGGTGAGACCATGCGCGCCAATCGGGATTTGCTGCGTAGATGCGTGCGATTCCTGGTCGACGCGGGCATCACCCAGTTCCTCGATATCGGCTCCGGCATCCCGACCGTCGGCAATGTGCACGAGGTGGCGCAGGCGGTAAATCCCTCGGCGCGGGTGGTTTACGTCGACATCGACCCGGTCGCGGTCGCGCACAGCCGGGCCATCCTCGACGGAAATCCGGCCGCCACTGTCGTCCAGGCCGACATCGGCCAGCCCGACACCATTCTGTCCGACCCCGAGGTCGCGAAGCTACTCGACTTCGACAAGCCGGTGGCCGTATTGATGCTCGGCGTCCTGCATTTCGTGGCCGAGCACGCCGACCCCGCGGGCTGCGTCGCCCGCCTTCGGGACGCGCTCGCCCCCGGCAGTTACCTCGCCATCACGCACGCCACCGCCGACGGGCAACCCGACGAAGTCCTCGAGGCGCAAAAGTTGTCCGGCCGCACCTCCACCGAGATCGTGCTGCGGGCCAAGCCCGAGATCGCCGCGTTCTTCGAGGGCTGGACCGTGCTCGAGCCCGGCCTCGTCCACCTCCCGCTGTGGCGCCCCGACAACCCGTCCGATGTCGGCGACCACCCCGAACGCTCGGGTGCCTACGGCGCGCTCGCCCGTAAGGACTGACCGCTCAGGCGATTGCCGTGCGGAGCGCGAACCAGCCGGTCGCCGGGTCGGCGAAGCCGTGATAGGTCAGGCGGATTCGCTGGTCTATCGCGAAATGGCGGTAGACCGCGAGCATGGCGCGGCGCATCGCCTCCTCTTGGAAGTCCTCGGTGCGGCGGAAGCCGATGGGGCGTTCGGGGAGTAGGGCCAGCCGGGTCATCTCGGCGGGGTCGTCCAGGTCGAGGCCGACCGGTGCGGTGTCGGTGATGTGGCGGTCGTGCAGGATGGTGCGGATCCGGCCCGGATCGGGCACGCCGGACAGGAACGCGCGGAATTCGGTGTGCACCAATGGGCCTGGCGCGGCGGAGTCGGTTTGGACCAGCTCGACGAGCTCGGTGTCGGGGGTCGGCGCGGCGGTGCCCTCGGCGAGCGGCGCCTGTTCGAGCAGGTGCAGGATGCTGCCGCCGGGGATCAGCGGTTCGGGGGCGAGGAACAGGGTGACGGTGGGGCAGGCGCAGCCGTGGCCGAGCAGGCAGATCTTCCGGTGCGATGGATCGGGCATTGGAGCCTCCTCCAGGAAATGGGCCGCGTGCTCGGGCCCTAGGGCGGATCGGGACTTCGAGATATGCCGATCGCTGAATTGCCGTGGCGCTCCGGCGGTCGACCGTGCCGCAGTTTCTCAGTGTAGGAGCCGGGCCATGCCCGCGTATAGCCGCGGCAGGTCGGTTTTGCCGCGGCTCAGCGAATGGGGAAGTCGAAGAAGGTCGTCGGGAACGGTTCGTTTTTCAGGGTGAAGTGCCACCATTCCTCGGCGAGGTTGGTGAAGCCATGCTCCTGCATCAGTTCCGACAGCAGCGTGCGGACGGCGCGCTGGGTGCCGCCGACGGCCGGGTTGGCGGTGTGCGCCGCCGGATCGAAACAGTCATAGCCGGTGCCGAAGTCGAGCATGTTGTCGTGGAACCGCTGGTCGACGGGGAGGAAGCATTCGCGCAACGGATCGCCGTCGTGATAGGCCTCGGGGTCCGTCGCGGGCAGCGCGACGATGGCGAGGTCCAGCGTGCTGCCGCGACTGTGCCCGGACTTCTCGGCGATGTAGCCGTCGCGGAACAGGTTCGCCTTGTCGACGGTGGGGTAGAACTCCTTCTTCATCTTCACATCGCCGAGATCCTTTGCCCACGTGACGAATTGGTCGACGGCGCGCTGCGGGCGGTAACAATCGTAGGTCTTGAGCGTGAGGTTCATCGGCCGCAGTTCTTGCTGCACCTCGGCCAGCGCGGCCGCCGCCTGCTTGGTCAGCAGGCAGCGTGGTGCCTCATAGCCGGCGATGCGAGTACCGAGAAAGTTGTGCTCGCCGAAATAGCGGGCGTCGACCAGGATCGTCGGATCGAGATCGGTCACCGAAACGAACGCCGTCTCATCGGGCACCGGCGTACTCGAGGCAGGCGCGTCATGGCGCGAATCCCCGCATGCCGCGATGGCCACAACCACCACGCAGGCCAGCGTCAACGAGCCGATACGCCGCAACCGCAGCACAGAATTCATCTCTCGCTCCTCGCGATTCGGGCTGGAGCTTGCAAATTATCGGGCCGGGTTCCGAAGCGGGACCGTTTCGGCGGATACTGGGGTGATGACGCTGGGCGAAGAGGTTGCACCGGAGGCGGTGACCGCGATGGAAGAGACCATCGGCATCGACGCCTGCGCGGAGCCGGGATGGTTTCGATTCTGGTTTGCCGACCAGCGGTGGGAATGGTCCGACGAGCTCGCGGCGATGTACGGCTATGCGCCGGGTGAGGCGAAACCGACGACCGAGCTGCTGTTGTCCCACAAACACCCCGATGACCGGGAGCATGTCGCCAGCTGCATCGCCGCGGCGGTGGAAACCGGGCAGCCGTTCTGCGGCAGGCACCGGATCGTCGACACCAAGGACGAGGTGCGCGAGGTGGTCGTGGTCGGCGATCTGTTCGCCGATGACGACGGCTCGGTGATCGGGACCGCCGGCTACTACGTCGACGTGAGCGAACGGCTCGAGGAGCAGCGCCAGGAAGTGCTCGAGGAGGTCCTGCCCGAGGTGATCGAGGCACGCGCCGTGATCGAGCAGGCCAAGGGCGCGTTGATCCTCGCGTACGGGGTGAACGCGGAGCAGGCGTTCAAGGTGCTGCGCTGGCGCTCCCAGGAGACCAACACCAAACTGCGCGACCTCGCCGCGCGGTTCGTCGACGAGCTCAGGATGCTCAACAAGGAGACCGCCGGGTTCCGCACCCGTTTCGATCACCTGCTGCTGACCGTGCACGAACGCGTCGACCGGTCCTGATTCATCGATAGGCGGGCAAGCCGCCGGTGGCAAGCGCGAGCAGCAGCGGCAACGACACGAGCGTCAGGCACGTGACGGCGTTGGTCCACTTGTAGGCGACGACGATCGCGACGAACTCGCGCAGGATCGCGCTCGGCAGGTAATAGAAGGCGGTGCGCGCGCCGGTCACCTCCGCGTCCAGCTTCAGCCTGCGCGCCAGAATCGCCGTGCGTAAGATGTGAAAGTTGCTGGTAACCAACACCATTCGCGTCGTCGTCCCGCGCTCGCCGAGTAGCCGCTTGATGAACAGCAGGTTCTCCCGCGTCGTGGTCGAGCGATCCTCGCGCGCCACGCTCTGCTCCGGGATGCCGCGGGCCTGCAGATAGTCCGCCATCGCGGCGGCCTCCGACACCGCCTCGTCGGACCCTTTGCCGCCGCTGGCGATGATCACCGGACGGCGGCCCTCGGCCAGTTCCGCCCAGTAGATCTGAGCCGCCCGGTCCAAGCGACTGGCGAGCAGCGGCGACACCCGCGCACCGACCAGACCCGAGCCGTGCACGACGATCGCGTCCATGCCGGGCCGGTACGGCAGCCATCCGTAGAGCAGCGAATACAACACGAAACTGGTGAATACGAATCCGAAGTAGCTCACCGCCATGGCCAGCGACGCAAGCAGGACCGAGCGGACGCTGCCGGTCGCGATGGCCACGCCGAGCAGCACGTAGGGCACCAGCAAGATGATCCCCGGCCCGATGGAGAGCAGGTTCGCGATCCGCAAGCCCTCGCGGCGCACCATCTGCATGCCGTTGGCGATGAGCAGCCCGGCCAGCACGAGCACCACCAGCGGTGACAGCACCACCAGCAGCCCGACCAGCGCGAGGGTCAGATCCGCGTTGTCGCCCGAGCCGATCGCCCACGCGCTCAGCACCGCGACGCCTAGCAAAAGATAGACACCATTGCTCAGCCGCCGTCGGTCCAGATGGAACCGCAGTGCGAAGACACCCAACAGAACCAAGCCGATGGTGAGCAGGATCACCCGCGCACGGTAACCCGCCGGTCGTGCTCGATCGCAGCGGGGCCGGAGTTAGCTATTCGAATGTCCGATACGTCCCAACGGGTTTCGCGCTGATCCGACGGAGTCAGCGCTGGTCAGGGCTCGAGGTTGGGTTTGCGGGGGTGCGCGATGTGCAGCAGGTAGTCGACCTTGGCGCGCAGTTCCGGGGGAGCGAGGTCCAGCGAGGGAAGTTCGGCGATCAGTTGCGCGGCCAGCGCGCGAAGCTTGACGTTGGTGGCCTGCGAACGACGGCGCAACATGGTGAACGCCTGCTCGGCGTCGACGCCGTAGGCCAGCATCAGCGCGCCTTTGGCCTGCTCGATCACCGCCCGAGCCGCCAGCAGATCACGGGAGGGGCGCCCGAGGGACGGTTGGCCGCGTTCCTCGAATACATCGCTCATATTCGGGGACTACCCAACGAGCCGATTGTTATTGGGGCAGTTGGCAAACCTTCCTGGCCGGGTCCAGGACTGGTCGGTCCGCTATGGCGCGATGCGCTCCAGCAGCCAACCGGGTCCGACGGTGCTCGCACCGAGCGCTTCGACGCGCTCGCGCAGCCCGCGGTCCGCCGTCACGACGGTGACCGCTCGCCCGCTGTCCCGCTCGACGGCCGCCGCCACCACATCGACGATCGCGTCGTCTCCCGACCCGTCGGCCAATACCACCCGCACGCCGTCGACCTCCGGATCCGCCGCCTTCGCTTTACCTTCGAGCACGACAACCACCTCGGCGGGCCGAGCCAGCCGCGGTGCCAAACCCGTCAGCTGCTCGAGCAATGTTCGCGCCGCGCCTGCTCGATCACGCCACCAGCCATTCGGCCGCGACCCGACGACATTCGCGGCGTCCACCACGATCAGCTGAAGTTCGGCATCCGGCACTAGGGTGTGTCTCCCAAGGCGGCCACGGTGGAAATGGCCTGACTCGATTCCGCGTCGTCGAGGGCGTCGTGCAGGTTCTTGATCACGCCGCGGGCGAGCGCGTAATTGCCGACACCGCCGACCACCGCGCCGATACCGGCCGGGATCACCTTGCCGAAGGCGAGGGCGCCGCGTTTGACGATGAACTGCACGACGAACCGCTTGACCGGGGTGTCGTTCATCCGCCGGATGATCGGAAGTTTGCTGGCCAGCTTGGTATCCCACTGTTTGGCCGAGCGTCCGGCGGTGCCGAGGGACGCGGTGCCCGCCTGGCCGAGCACGACGGCCGAGACCAGCGGCGGCCGTGGGGCGGTAGCTTTGCGCCCCGAAACCCCGGTCGCGCCAACGGCATACACGGTGGACGCCTCGAGGAAGAACAGCGTGTCCGCCCCGGCCGCGGCCAATCCCACCAGCGTGCCGACGCCGGGAACCGCCGCACTCAACCCGACGACCACGCCGCTCGCGGTCACCGCGACCGAGTAGTGCCGCCCGAGTCGATCGATGAGCTGCTCGGTCGACTCGCTCGGATGCCTACCGCGAACGAACCCCGTGTACTTGCCGACCAGCGGCGCCTGCACCCGCGCCGACCTATCGATCAACGAGACGACACCCTTGTCGAGGAACTTCCGCAGCATTGCCAACAGCCCTTTCGGTCGGTCATTACCCGTACGACAACGCTCGATTGCCGACTGTGCAGTCGACCCGTCTGAGCTTACGTTTGTCACGCCGTGTGGCTGGTGATACCCGCCACCGCGGGTCCGAACCGCGCGTCGCGACCCGACATCGGGTCGGCGCGCAGCAGTTCGCCCGCTCGCACCATCCGGTCGACCATGCCCTCGGAGGGGATACCGGCCTGGAAGCAGCAGCGCGCCCCCTCCAATCGGCCGTGCGCGACGGCCACCTGCAACAGTTCGCGGGAGTGGTGCGCGAACTGCCGGGCCCGCGGGCCGCCGCTGTCGGCCACCTCGGCCGCGCGCGCCAGCCAGCTCTCGAAACTCGGATACGGATAGTGCAGGATCATCGGCGCGTCGACTGCCAAGGAGAACGGTCTTCCCGATGCGGGCTGACCGCGGCCGGTCTCAGCGCGGCAACATGGGTATCGGGCTCGGCTCGGCCACGGTCACCAGCACGACGACATCCGCATAGGGCGCATCCCCGTGCCCGAGACGATGGGCGAAGCGCGCCACCGGAATTCGCCACCGGTACTTCGCGGCGATCTCCGACTCCACATGGGCCAGCAGCGTGCCCGCGGTCACCAACTGGGCTTGGCCTTGCCGCTGGTGCGAGCCGAGCGCCGGGTTGCCGCGCCGGTCACCGGGCTGAACGAGGACCCGGCCGTCCCGCGCCAGCTCTTCGCATTCGGCGGACCGCGACGACACGCGGAAGGCCAGCTGAGTGTCGCCGATCGGAATGACAAGTCGCGGCACCGAGGTCAGCTGCCGTGGCCCGGTAACCCGAGTCACCAGAACGGTTTTGGCGTCACGCCACACAGCCGCGCCGGTCGCGTTTGCACCACCGTTGGCCAATTGCGGTCGGACATCGGGCCGCGCGACTTGCCCGTCGAGGGCGAGGTCGACGAGGGTACCTGTCATAGCGTTCGTTCCTTTCCCCTGAAGAATCCACCGATCAATCGGTGCCGGGTTCCCGACAACACAGGCGGGCCCACATTTCCTCAGCCGTACCCCACCATCGCCCGCTCAATCACACCGGTCGACCGCGGACCCATCCAGCGAAGTCCCGCCGTCGTGGACTCGGGATAGACTTCCACCGCGGCCGGGGGCGAGCGGTGCCAGCGGCAAGGGAGGGAATTGTCTTGCGGACGAGTCTATTTCGATGTGCTGCTGTCCTCGTACTGCTGATGTTGACCACGGTGGATGTCATCGCCCGAGCTGAACCGACCCCGCCGCAACCGGTCTCGGTGCTCGTCACTCTGCCGGAGCCGACCGGTGCCGACGCGATCGGTGTGGTCGACCTGCATCTGGTCGATACCGCGCGGCGCGATCCGTATGAGGCGGCCAATCCACGTGAGCTGATGGTCAGCATCTGGTATCCCGCTACCGACGTGGCGGAATTGCCCGTGCGGCCATGGCTCTCGCCCGGACTCGCCCAAATGTATGCCGACAGCGTGACTCCGGTCGGTGCGCCCTCGCAGCGGCGATGGGCTTTCGGACCCAGTCACGGCTACCTCGGCGCGGGCGCGGAGATCTCCCGTGGGCGCCGGCCGATAGTTGTCTTCTCGCCGGGCAAGGGGCTGCCGCGTGAGCTGAGCACCGCGCAGGCCGAAGATCTCGCCAGCCACGGTTTTGTGGTGGTCACCCTGAGCCACACTCACGAAACATCCGCGACGGAATTCCCCGGCGGGCGGATCGAAGAGAGCCTGCTGCCACCGGCCACCGATCCCGGCGAAGACGAGGCCCAGGGCACTACCGCGTTAGCGACGCGGGTAGCCGACACCCGGTTTGTGCTCGACGAGCTCACCGACCTCGCCGCGGGGCACAACCCGGACGCTGACCAGCACGCGCTGCCCGCGAATCTCGCTGGCGTACTCGATGTTTCGAAGGTCGCGATGTTCGGGCATTCCTTGGGCGGCGCCACCGCGGCGCAGGCGATGCACGACGATCGCCGGATCGCGGCGGGGGCCGATCTCGATGGCCGTCTCTGGGGATCGGTGGTCACCGAAGGACTGGATCGCCCGTTCATGCTCATCAACCGCGAAGGCCACGACCGCGCCAACATCCCGGGCATGAAACAGTTCTGGGCAGCTGGTCGCGGACCGAAACTCAATTTCCGGCTCAACGGCGCACAACACCATTCGTTCTGCGACAACCAGCTGATCGCCGCGCCACTCGTCGCCGCGGGTGCCGTCTCCTCCGCCGCCGCGTCCCAGCTGGTCGGCACCATCGATCCGCGGAACTCGATCGATCTGCAGCGCAGCTACCTGCGCGGTTTCTTCGACATGGCCCTTGGCCGATACGACGATCTACCCCAGGCGCCTGCCGCCTTCCTGCACCCGGAGATGGTCCCGGTGCCATAGGCGCTCGGCCGCATGGACTTTCGTGCCATGTGGCGATAGGCAGAGTCAGGCCGAGTTGGGTTCTTCCGTCGGCGTGCTGTCCGTTCGGCTGTCACCGGCCGACGACACGGCCTGCTCCAAGTTCGCGATCAGTCGCGTCAGCAGAGCCGCGAGAAGCTGGATCTCGCTGTCGTCGAAGCCGGTGAGTGCGTCCGTGTGGCCTTGCGACAACACGGATCTGGCCTCGGGCAGCAGCGACAGCGCCTGATCGGTGAGCGCGACGAGGCTGCTGCGCCGATCGTGCGGGTGCGGTGTGCGCTGGATCAGGCCGTCGCGTTCCATGCGGGCCAGCAGTTCGGCCATGGCTGGCTGCCCGGCGCTGGATCGGGTGGCCAATTCCTTTTGGGTCAGGGCGGATCCGTCCGCCAGCGTGCCGAGAACAGGGATCTGGCCTGCCGTGATGCCCAGTGTGCGCAGGCGACTGTCATGCAGCAGGGCGAATAGCCGGGCCGCATGGTTGATCAGCTGGGCGGGTGCCGCTTCGGGTCGCCATTCCGTCATGCCGTCCAAGATACATCGGATCCGATCTAGAATTAATATCGGATCCGATGTACTTTGCTCACATGATCATTCGAAACGTGACAGTCATCGACGGAACCGGCGCAGCGCCGATCGAAGACGCGGAAGTCGTCGTTACCGGCGACCGGTTTACCGAGGTCCGGCCAAGCACACCGGACGCGGCGCCTGCCGATGGCGAGGTCGTCGACGGCCGTGGCGGCTACCTGATCCCGGCCTTGTGGGAAAGCCACACGCATTTGGCCGGCTACGCGGCCTCCCTGCCGGAACCGGAGCAGGTTCCCTACGTCATCCGGACCCTGGCCGATTTCCTCGCGGCGGGAATCACCACGGTCGTGGACTTGGGTGGATCACTGGCCATCGACCAAGCTGTGCGGACCCAAGCTGATCCGGGCGAGACGGCCGAACTCTTCTACGCAGGCCCGGTGTTCACCGGGGTCGAGGGCTGGCCGATGCAGGCACACGGCAACCCGGCCATGGCCCGTCAGATCAGCGATCCCGAGCAGGGCCGCCGACTGGTGCAAGAGCTGGCCGAGGATGTCGACTTCGTCAAATTCATCTACGACGGCGAACCGGGGGCTCCGGACAAACTGTCCCGCCGCGCCTTACACGTCATGGTGGAGGCCGCGCACGAGGCGGGCAAGAAGGTGCTCGTGCACATCCGCACGCACGCCGACATCGAGGACGCGGTAGCGGCCGGGGCGGACTGCGTCGAACACGCCCCCTTGCCGTCGGGAGACGACGCGCTCACCGAAGCCGGGAAACTCGCCGATCTGCTCGCGAGTTCCGGGACCTACTACTGCCCGACCCTGGTGACCTGGGAACAGCTCGGGCACGGCGGGGACCGCGGCTACCTGGCGGAACTCGTCGTAGCCGGCATCATCGACGAAGCCGCGGCGCGGGCGGTGGCGGCGCGGCCGGGATTCGGTCGGCCGTTCCCGCACCACCCGGCGGACGAATCCATGGCACGTTTCAGGTACGGGATGCGAACGCTGCCGATCATGCACGAGGCAGGGGTGAAAATCGTTGCCGGAAGCGACGTCGCGCTGATGATGCCGTCCCCGCCGTTGGCGTTGCTGCGCGAACTGCAATTGTTCGCCCAGGCGGGGTTGTCACCCGCCGAGATCATCACCACGGTGACCCGGCACGCCGCGGAACGAATCGCGATGCCCGAATACACCGGGACCATCACCGCAGGTTCGGTGGCCGACGCGTTGCTACTCGACCGCGCACCACTCGCGGACCTGAGCGCGCTGTCCGACCCGACCGCCCGCGCGGCCACGATCCGCCAGGGCAAGGTGCTGCCGCGGGGCTGGCGCCCGGAGCGCGACACCGAGGCGTAGCCGCTGGTCGACGGCTGCGATGTGGATGATGGGTTGTCGAATCATGTTGCGGGAGAGTAGGCATCAAGGATGTCCCAACCTATCGACACGCCTGGCTTGCGCGTCGCGGTCATCGGCCCCGGCGGAATCGGCAGTACCTTCGCCTTCCAACTGTCCCGCGCAGGCCACGACGTCACCGTCATCGCTCGCGGCGCTCGACTGCAGCACCTGCGCCAAACCGAGGCAATCGTCACTACCGCCGGTGAACGAGCCGCCGTGCACGTAGCCGACGAGCTGGACACGACCACACCATGGGATCTCGTGCTGGTCACGGTTCTCGTTGCACAGGTCGAGGTGCTGCTTCCGAGTCTCGCCGCCTGCGCCGCGGACACCGTCATGTTCATGTTCAACACCTTCCAGTCCCTGGACCGCCTCCGTGACGCCGTAGGTGCGCAGCGGGTGGTGTTCGGCTTCCCGGGAATAGTGGCCGGTATCGAAGACGGCAGACTGGCGTCGACCATTCTCCGCCGAGGCATACCCACCACTGTCTCGGAGGATCGGTGGGCGACTGTCTTCTCCGACGCCGGGATACCCTCGGCCGCACACCCTGATATGCAGAGTTGGCTGCGTACCCACGCGGCCCTCGCCGTGCCGCTGATGCTCGCCGGACTCAGCGCACATCGTAGGGGCCGGGGGGTGAGCCGACGCGAAGCGACGGAGCTGGCTCGCGCCCTGCGTGAAGGACTGAACCTGGTGCGCCGACTGGGAAACACCCTCACGCCGAGCCCGGTCGCCGTCCTCGACCGCCTTCCTGTTCGGGTAGTCGCCGCGCTGCTGTGGGCCCTCACCCGGCTTCCGGCATTCGTCAGAACAACGTCGGTGGCGCCGAAAGGTGAGGCGGTAATGCTGATCGATGAAATGAACTCCGTTGCACCGCAGGGCACCCCGGCGCTGCTGGCAGTCCGGCCGGGGTGATCCTGGACATCGGCAGGACGACCGCGGTGGCCGCTACTCGCTCCGCCGCGCTAGCCGACGGTGTGCAGCACCGCTAGCACGATCGGCGTGCCTACGGCGACGACTACGGCGAGGAACAGGAGGGCGAGCACGGTCTTGATGGCACGCCACACCGGCGAGACCGGGCGGCGCGATCGCCGCGCGAGACGGTACGAGTCCGCGCTGGATTGCCTTGCCCACGTGGAGAATCCTGGATCGGTCATGATGACCCCCTCTGGTTTTGGTAAGTCTATCTGACTAATTTAACCAGTCTCGCTGACTTATTTCAACCATGGATCAGGCGTATGGATCGGTGATCTCGCGCAGTTCGCCGAGCGCCTCGCGCAGTTCGCGCATGCGCCGGGTGCCCAGGTGTGCGGCCCACTCGGCTTCGATCCGATCGGCGACCGAGTTGGCGAATTCGGCCACCTCCTTGCCGCGGGCGGACAGCCGGACCAGGCGGGCGCGACCGTCGCTCGGATCGGGGACGCGGTGCACGTATCCGGCGCGTTCCAGCTGGTCTACCAGGAATCCGGCGGTCTGCTTGGTGATCTGCGCCTGCTCGGCCAGCTCGGTGAGGCGGGTGCCATCGGCGCCGATGCGCTGGGCCACCCTGCCCTGGGCCACGGTGATGTCGTCGAAGCCGGCCGCGCCGAGTTCGGCGAAGATCCGGTCCTCCATCGACCGGTGCGCGATGTACATCAGCAGCCCCGCGTTCAGTTCGCCGTCGGCCATTCCGCTCCTTGACAATAGTACGACCCACTGACTATTTTAATCAGTGATGCTGACCAATGCTATCGGAGGTGTCCGATGACGGCGCAAGTACGACAGCCGCTCGACCGCGAAGCAAGCTGGCGGGTCATCGAACAGCAGCGCCTCGCCATCGCCGACCTGCTCGCGGAGCTGACCCCCGCGGAGTGGGAGTCGCCGTCGCTGTGCGCGCATTGGCGGATCCGCGACGTCGCCGCGCACCTCGCCCTGACGCCGCAACCGCCGTCGCTCGGCGCGCTGTTCGTCGCCGGTCTGCGCGCGAACGGGAACTACAACCGGCTCATCGACGACCTCACCGTCCGCGCCGCGAATCGTCCGGTCGCCGAGCTGGTATCGGTGATCCGCACCCACGCGGCGTCCCGAAAACTGCCGGGCCCCACCAACTATCGCAACATCCTGTTCGACACCATGGTGCACGGTCAGGACATCGCCATCCCGCTCGGCCGCACCATCGACGTCCCGCTCGAGGCGGCCGCGACGGGCGCCGGCATCGCGGCCGAAATCGGTTGGCCGGTATGGGATAAGCGCCGGCTCGACGGACTCGCCTTGCGCGCCACCGATATCGACTGGTCGCACGGCGAGGGCGCCGAGATCCGCGGCCCGATCAAGGCGCTGCTCCTGGTGGTCACCGGGCGGGCGGCCGCACTGGAAAGCGTGACCGGCGAGGGGGTTCCGGCGCTGACCGCCCGACTGCTCGCCGACTAGGCCTCGACGGACGTAATCGTCTGACTCGTCTCTGGACTCGCCGACTTTACGATCGTGTCGCGCCAGGCGCATTAGCAACCTCTGAGCTATCGTGATGCCCGCGTGCAGGTGCGTGCAAAGGATCGGCGATTCCGGACAGGTGATCAGCAAGCGAACCCGAGAGGAGAACCGCTATGCGTAAGCGAAGCGCGACTGCCGAGGCCGAGCTGCTCGACCCGTCCGGCGTCCAGCCGACCGCCGCTGCCTGAGCCGCAGATGGCAGAGAACGTGATCGGACGGCGTGCGCTGCTCGGCACCGCGGTCGCCGCGGGCGCAATGGCGGCCACCACGTCGTGCGCGGCGCCCTCGGCCCGAACCGATTCCGCGCGCTCTTTGGACCGCAGCGTGGAACTCGCCAGGGAGATGCTGCAGGTCGACGCGGACGGCAAGGACTTGAAGCTGGCGTATCTGCGGACGCTCATCGACGCCGGCCTGCCGAAAACCGTTGCACCGAAACGGGTTCTGGTGATCGGTGCGGGCCCGGCCGGATTGACCGCTGGCAACCTGCTCGCCGATGCCGGGCATCAGGTGACCGTGCTCGAAGCCAACGGCAGCCGAACCGGCGGCCGGGTCAAGACCTTTCGCGGCGTGTTCACCGACCCGAACCTCTACGCGGAGGCCGGTGCCATGCGCCTGCCGAGCGCCCATCCACTGGTGCTCGCCCTGGCCGACAAGCTGGGTCTGCGGCGGCGGCAGTTCCACAACGCCGATGTCGCGCCGGAAGCGCGCTCCGCGTCCGTTACCCCGGTCGCCTACCGGTCGTTCACCGGCGAGCAATGGTCCAACGGCCCCGCGGCCGAGTTCCGGCCGCCACCCGCCGCGGGTCGCAGCCTGATCGACACGAATGGCAAGATCGTCAGCCGCGCCAACTACGCCGCCGATCCCACGACCGTGCACAGTGGCTTCGGCGTCGGCCTGACCACCCAGGCCCGGGTCGCGCTCGACCACGCCCTGCGCCGGGTCGCGGTGTCCGACGACTGGCCGATCGAACGCCGAATCGACAGCTGGGCAAAGGTTTTCAATACTTATGAGGATTACTCCACCCATGGTTATCTGATGGAGCAGGGCTGGAGTCTCGGGCACTTCGCCGCGGTCGGCACCCTGGAGAACCTGACCTCTCGGCTGCACTACGGCGTCATCTCCGCGATGGTCGATCACACGCTTATCCGTCCCGACGCCAGCTACTGGGAACTCGAAGGCGGCACCGCGACACTGACCGATGCGCTCACCCGGAAACTCGGTCCCGCCGTACGGCAGGGCAAACGCATGACCCATATCGAACAGACCGACCGCGGCGTCAAGGTCTGGACCACCGCCGAAACCGGCAATGAGCATACCGATGGCCAACCCGTCGACCCGATCGAAACGTTCGAGGGCGACTACGTCATTCTCGCTATCCCGTTGACCGCCACGCGCTTCTGCACCTTCGAGCCGCCGCTGTCCTACCCCACCCGGCGGGCCATCACCGAACTGCATCACGACGCGGCCACCAAGGTGCTGCTCGAGTTCAAGACCAGGTTCTGGGAGCAGGGCCCCGGCGGTTTCCGCGGCGGCGGCTGTGTGTCGGACTGCCCCAACCGGTTCACCTATTTCCCCTCCCACGTGCCGGAGGCCGAGGGCGGCGTGGTCCTGGCCAGCTACACCTGGTCCGACGACGCCATGCGCTGGGATTCGCTCACCGACAGCGAGCGCGTGCATTTCGCCCTCGCGGGCATGCGCCGCATGTTCGGCCCCCGCGTCGACGCCGAATTCACCGGCGTCGGCCTGTCCCAGTCCTGGCAACGCGCCCGCTACGCCCTCGGCGAAGCCGTCATTCCCACCCCCGGCCAGCTCCACGAGCACCACGCGGCGACCCGCACGATCGAGGGCCGCATCCACTTGGCCGGCGACCACACCAGCCTCAAACCGGCCTGGATCGAAGGTGCGCTGGAAAGCGCGGTCCGCACCGCACTCGAAGTCCATCAACGCTGACGCGCCGGACGTGCGGATCGAATACGTCGAGTGGCATCAGGAGCAACGGCGGCGGATCGGAGGCGCCGCCGCGTAGCTCATCGAGAGCGGGTGCGCAGCTGGTAGCGGCGCTCGGCGTAGGCGAGATCGTCACGCCACAATCGGGTGGCGGTGTGATTCATCAATGGTCGAAGCAGCGGCAGCGCGCGGCGCGCGTGGCGGAAGCCCGGCCGGTCCGAATTCGCGATCACCGCCTCGACCACGGCGGTGCGCGCCTTGCCGTCCGGCCCGAGTCCCATTGGTGTGGCATGGGTTTCGACCACGCTACCGGCTCCCTCGCCGGAGCGGATACGCATCACGATGGTCCGTGGATCGGGGCAGGTGAACTCGGCTTCGACGGGGACGCCGAGGCGCCGGCTCACTCGGAAGGTCACGTTCAGCAGGAAACGGTGATTCTGTTCGGTGATATCCGTCAGCGGCGGTGTCTGCGTGACGTCGAGCCTGGCGAAGGAATAGGGATGGAACCAGGCGCCGTGCCATGGGTCGAGCCGGTTGGCGATGATGTCGCGAGGTTCGCACACCCCCACCAGCCTGGTGACGGCATGCACGGCAGTGTCCGCCGGACGTGACTGGATAATCGGTGCGTCCGTGGGGGTTTCACCACCGACCGCATCGAGGCGGACCCACGCGAGCACGCCGTCGTCGTGGCTGGGGAAAGCGCGCCAGCGCGCCGAACCCGCCGCGCCGACCCGCATCCCGTGCCAGCGGCAGATCAGCGCGGCATCCTCGACCTCCGCGAGGTCGAGCGGAGCGCCCAGATGTGGACACGCTCCGGGGCCGACATGCAGCTCACCGGCCCGGTCGCGCCAGGCGACGATCTCGCGACCGCCGATCGTCGTGCCGAACGGGCGGTCGCCGCGCACGCTGGTGCTCGCGGCGAAGGCGTACCAGTTGCCCGAGGGCCGCTGCTGCGACCAGCGCAGCGCGCTCTCGATCAGCCGCGGGTCGGCGGCATCGTAGGTCGGTTGCTGCCTGGCCCACTTCTCCGGCGAAAAGCGTTGCAATGGCGTCTTTTCCAGCCACTTGGCGGGATCTCGGCGATTACTCATGGGGTACTCCTCTCCCGGGTCGCGAAGCTACGCAGTACCGCGGAACGACCTCGGACCGGGACCGTCTCCAGCGGATGTCCGGCCGCACCCCACTGCCGCAGCAGCGCGTTCGCCGCGAGCCACCCGGTAGTCGCGGCTCGTTCCATCAGGGCGACCGGCAGGTCGACTCGAATGCCGTCACCGGCGAGCGCCAACCGCGGGTGCGGGGTCAGCACACCGGGCCGCCGAGCGAAGTCGCCCGGCGCGAACCGCGGGCAGTCCTGCCGCCACAGCATCCGCTCGGCGACGATCGGCGCACCGGCGGTCTCCGGATAGAGCTCGTGCAGCCGCGCGAGCAGCCGGTCGCGTAGCTCGGCATCGGTGGCAGGCTTGCTCGATACCGCGTAGGCGTGCAGTTCGACCACGCTGCCACCGGTGCGGCGGGCCCATTCGGCGGCCTGGCGTTCGTAGCGGTCCAGCACACTGATGTTGTCGAGTGGGTCGAGACCGCCGGTGGCCAGGAAACCGGTCCGGTCGGCGCGTACCGGCCGGCCCAGCCACAGCCGGTGCACCGCGAACGGCGGAGCGGTCGCCAATTCGGCTACCCGCGAACGCCATTCGCGGTCACCGAGGGTGGGGGAGGCGGCGACGATCGTGCGTAGCGCGGCGACGTCGACGGCCAGCACGACCGCGTCCGCGTCGAGAACCGCGCCGCTCTCGTCGGTCACCTGGAACGTGGCGGCGCCGCCGACGTCGACGCGTGCGACGGCCCCGCCGGTATGGAATTCCACCTGGCCCGCGCGCCCCGGAACCTTCGGCGCGCTGAGGTACTCGGCGAGCGGGTTCCACAGGCTGACGTCGAAATTGTCCTGTGCCACATCGAAAATCAGGCCCTCGCTGGAACCGAGGAAATAGATGTGGAACATCGCCGCCAGCTCGGCAGCGGACATCTGCCGTGGTTCGACGAAGAAGCTGCGAGAGAAGACGTCGAATGCCAGATGGCGGGCCGCTTGCGGAAAGTTGATGGTGCGCAGGAAGGTTTCCGCGTCGAGGTGATCGAGCTGCTCGTAGATCCGCGGGACCGACACCGCGGCCAGCGGTGCGGCGGCGCGTGCGTTCATGCGGATCAGGTCGGGTAGCCGGAAGGTCGGGCTGCGCAGAGCGAAGGCGAGCGCGTTCCACGGTGGGGTGCGCGGCAGGTGGCGGAAGGTGTCGCGGCGGCCGTCCGCGTCGACGAGCGGATAGTCGTCGACGCGGCGCAGCCGAGTCAAGCGGGGATCGCTGCGCGCCAACAGTTTTCGGAGATTATAGTATTGCGCGAAGAAGGCGTGGAAGCCACGATTCATCCCCACGGCGGTGCCGTCGGCCAGTTGCTCGGTCCAACCTCCGGCCCGGCCGCCGAGATACTGTTCCCGTTCGAGGACATCGACGTGAAAGCCCCGTTCGGCCAGCCCGGTCGCGGCCGCGAGTCCGGCGATTCCCGCGCCGACCACCACCGCCCTCGGCCGCGTCCCGCCGGCACCGACATCCGGCACTCCCGGCGCCCCCGGATGGTTGACTCTTCGCCGATCCCGACCGGTTGTCGGCTCTGCCACCCCGTTTCTCACCGGGCACACCTTTCCTGTCGTTGCCGGGCGTGCTCCCAGCCGAGCAGCACCGAGGTCACCAAGGCGAAACCGAACAGGAAGTCCTCAACCGGGATATCCCACGGAAACCGCAGTCCGAGAAGGTGATCAGGGTTGTAGCGAACGATCGGCGCGGTGCGTTTGGTCAGCCAGCCGTCGACCAGGATTTGGAAGCCGAGCACGATCGCCATGGACAGCCAGTAGGCGGGGCGCCGGAAGAGCCCGGTCCGCAACAGTCGGCATTCGGCGAGGCAGACGGCGCCGACGGCCGCGACGGCGGGCAAGGTGTAGCCCAGTCCGGTCACGCTCATCCGCTGGTCTCCGCCCGTGCGCGCGCACCGCGCCTGCGGCCGAGCAGGTGCTCGACCGCGGTGAAGGTGAGCAGTCCGCACAGCGGGATCACCGCGAAGAACAGCAGCTCTTCCAGTGGCATCCCACCCGGCAAACGCACGCCGATCAGATACGCGGGGTTGAAATCCCAGATGTTCGCGGCGATCGCGAGAAGATCCCAGATGATGAACAGCGCCACCGGCAGTACGGCGCCGAGCAGTAGCCGCGGCCGCCGGTAGACACCCGGTCCGAAGAACTCCAGCGGCGCGGTCAGCGCCAGACAGGCGATCAAGAGGAAAAGATAGTGCCAGTGATCCATCGCGCTCCCTTATGTTTTCGGGAATCCGGGGCGTTATGCGGATGACCGCACGGGGTCGGCCCTGCGTCCTCGGCGCGCCCACCAGGCACGCACCAAGCCTTCGACGCCGACCCGAACCCGTCGTCTGGTCCCAACCACGGCGCGCCGGCCGAACACTTCGAAATCGTTGTCCTCGATGCGGCGCAGGATATCGGAGTACAGCACCAGCGCCGTGGCGACACACGGGCGCGATCGCGGGGCCAGCCGCTCGATCCCGCCGCGCGCGAAAGCATAAGTTTGCCTGGTGATTTCGTGCTGCGCGGCCAGCGCCCTGCGCACCCGCGGCTCCACCCGTCCGCGTTGCCTGCACCAGCTCAGCAACTCCCGGTCGACGCCGAACACGGCCAGTTCATCGGCGGGTAGGTAGACCCGGTCGCGGGCCAGATCCTCGTCGACGTCGCGCAGGAAGTTGGTGAGCTGGAACGCTTTTCCGAGGGCCGCCGCGTACGGCGCCGCGTCCTGCGTTGATTCCGTCGTGCCGAGAATCGGCAGGAGTTGCAGTCCGATCACCTCCGCCGACCCGTAGACGTAGCGATCCAGTGCGGCGCGGTCGGGATAGTCGGTGACCGACAGGTCCATTCGCATCGACGCGAGGAAGGCTTCGAACAGCTCACGCGGTATCCGATAGCTGTCCGCGGTATGCAGCACCGCCGCGAGCACCGGATCGCCATCGGTCGCACCGGAGTTGAATTGCCTTGCCAGCGTAGCTAATTGGGCTGCGCGCTCGGCGGGGTCGAGGCGTTCGTCGAAGTCGTCGAGGATGTCGTCCGCGCGGCGGGCGAAGCCGTAGAGTGCGTGCACGCCGGGCCGCTGGTCGGGGGCGAGCAGGCGGGTGGCCAGGAAGAAGGTCTTGCCGTGCTTGGCGTTCAGGGTGCGGCACCGTTGATAGGACTGGCGTAGCGCCGGATCGGTGATCCGTGCCGCATCGAGTTCGGTGCGTGTCATCTCGAAGTCCGATCAGCTCGGGGAGCGGGTTGGGGTGCCCGGCCGCGATAGCGCGCCGGTGCGTACCGGTCCGGTGATGCGGTCGGCGGCGAGACGTCCGGAAACCAGCACCGGCGGGATGCCGACACCGGGCACGGTGGAGCCGCCGGCCAGCACCGCGTTGTCGATACCGCGAATCATGTTGGCGGGCCGGAACGGACCGGTCTGGGCGAAGGTGTGCGCCAAGGCGAAGGGGCTGCCCGCGAGCATGTCCTTGGCTGCCCAGTCCTCGGGAGTGATCACCCGGAGTAGTTCGGCGCCGCGGATTGCTCCGGCGCCAAGGCGATCCCGGGTGATGTCGAGTACCCGCTCGGCGTAGGCGGGCCCGAAACTCGGCCAATCTATCTGTCCGCGTTCGAGATTCGGCACCGGCGCGAGAATGTAGAGCAGTTCGCGCCCGTCCGGTGCCAGCGTGGGGTCGCTCGCGGTGGGACGGGTGAGCAGCAGCGAAGGGTCGGACATGACGCGACCGTCCTGGATGATGTCGCGGAACGCCGATTCCCACGCCGCGCCGAACAGCAGCGAATGGTGCGGGATATCGAGGGCGCCGCGGTCGCAGGCGACATGCAGGATCGCCGCGGAGGGGGCGGCGCGCACCGGAATCGGCCGCCGCGAACGATGGCCGAGCAGCTGGTAGGCACGATGTCGCTCGGTGGTCAGCACGATGGCGTCACAGTCGATTCGCTCGTCGGTGTCGGTATGGACGGCGTGCACTCCGGTGCTGTCGCGGATCAGGTCGGTGACCGTGGTCCCGTAGCGGAACCGCACGCCCGCGGTTTCGGCCGCCGCGGCGAGCGCGTCGGGCAGCGCACGCATCCCACCGCGCGGAAAATAGACTCCCGCCATGGTGTCCATGTAGGCGATCACCGCGTAGGCGGCCAGCGCGTTGGCGGGCGCGACACCCGCGTAGAGCGATTGAAAGGTGAACACCCGCCGCAGCTCCGGGTCGGTGATGAACCGCGCGACCTTGCGATCCCAGCCGCCGAAGCCGCCAAGCGCGGCCAGGCGGGCCAGCGCAGGCGTGGCCAGGGACAGCGGCGAGTCGAAGTTCGACGCGATGAAGCTGTCGAACTCCGCGTGATAGAGCCGAGTGAGCCACTCCCGCAGCCGCCGATAGCCCGCGGCTTGGCCGGCGCCGGCGAACTCGGTGATCGCGCGCACCATAGCCTGCTCGTCGCTGTGCACGTCGAGGGTGCGTCCGTCGGCGAACCGGGCGCGATAGGCGGGCGCTATCCGGTGCAGCTCCAGCCGATCCCGGGTCTGCTCGCCGACCGCGGCGAACACCTCATCGATCAGATCGGGCATGGTCAGCACGGTCGGGCCGGTGTCGATCCGGTAGCCGTCCAGATCCAAGCGGCCCATCCGCCCGCCCGGCACCGACTCCCGCTCGACGACCGTCACCGTCCTGCCCCGACCGGCCAGATGCAGCGCGGTGGCCAGGCCCGCCAAACCGGCTCCCACCACAACGACGTGGTCCGTAGCGCCCTTGACTGTGCGCATCCGATGCCTCCTCTACAGCTGCCGCGCGGTGCACAGCAGCGCCATCTGGTCCAGAGCCGAGCGCTGCCCGAAATCGAGCGGTCCGGCGCGCAACACGGCCCTGGCCGCGTCGACGTGCTCGGCGATCATCGCCTCGATCCGCTCGGGTGCGCCCGACCCGCCGATCAAGGTCCGGCACCGGGCGATCACGGCAGGGTCCAGGATTGGGCGACTCATCAGTTCGAACAGTTCCCGCCGGGACGCCGGGTCCGCCGACTCCAGGGCGACGATCACGACGCTGGTGGCCTTGTGCTGACCGAGGTCGCTGTCCTCGGGTTTCCCGGTGATCGCGGCCGAGCCGAAGATGCCGAGCAGGTCGTCGCGGAGCTGGAACGCTTCGCCGATGTGAGTCCCGTAGTGGGACAACATCTTCAGCGTGCCGTCGGGGCAGCCCGCCAGCGCGGCGCCCAGCTCGAGTGGTCGCTGGACGGTGTAGTTCCCGGACTTCGCGCGGGCGACGTCGAGTACCTCGTCCAGGGTGGGCCGACCGCGAACGTCGTTGGACAGATCGCCGAACTGGCCGATCGCCAACTCGATCCGCATCGCGTCGTAGCCCGGCCACACCCGGGCCAGCGCCGCGGCTTCGACACCGCTCTCGCGCAACATCTGCTCGGCCCACACCAGGCACATGTCGCCGAGCAGCGTCGCCGCGGCGGCGCCGAATCGGTTGTCCTGCTTGCCTTCGGCCAGGCGAATATGTGCCGCTGCTTCGCCGCGGCGCAACACCGCGTCGTCCATCACATCGTCTTGCAGCAGAGCGAACGCGTGCAGCAGTTCCAGACTTGCCGAGGCCCGCAACGCGGCACCGTCCGGTTCGGCGCCACACAGCCAGCCGAGGTACATGAACGTCGAGCGCAGGCACTTGCCCCCGGTGGCGTATTGGCGCAGCACGTCTTCGACGCCTGCCGAGCGCAGGCGGTCGATCCGTAACCCACCGAGGAAGTTCGCGACCTCATAGAGCACGCGGGTCCGCACCTCGGCCCGCCAGCTCTCGAACTCGCTGACGTCGGCGGTTCGGCTTCGGGTGGACGATGGCCACGACGCGTCGACAGAAACGGTGCTCACCGGCGGTTCCCTTCTCGAGTACCCGGCACGCCGCGCCCGTTGCCTGCTGACGCGTCCGGTGGCGAACTGAGCTGCGCGAGCTGGTCCGAAATCGTGTCGGACGGTCGGCGTGCGAGCTCGGGGTATGTGCCCACGCGTCTCCTTCCGAAACGGATCTGCTTATCGTACCTCAAGCGATGCAGAAACGATGCAGTGCGATGGTTCAAACTATTTCAGAAACTTAATCACGTCGCAACTCCGGCTACGTGTCGACATCGGGCGCCGCTGCGGCGCGGCACAGTTCTTCGATCGCCTGCTCGAGCGATTCGGCCTGCTGCGCACCTATCACGTCGGCAGTTCCTGCCCATCCCGGCCCGACCAGCAGCACCTGCGCGGACGCGGCGCGGGCGACGCGGACCGATTCCGGACGCGCGGCGGCGGGCACCTGCGACCACAGCGCCAACACGGGTGTGCGCTCGTGCTTCGACAGCGCGCTGACCAGCGCGTCATCGGGCACCGACTGGCCGAGGAACACGGCGGGCACACCGCGCTCGGCCAAGGCCGCGCGCAGCACCTCGAGCGGAATCGTGTGGTACTCACCGTCGGTGCAGGCGAGCACGACCCGACGGAGCCGCTCGGTATCCCGTAGTGGCGGACTCACCCGGTGTAGTCCGGCGACGACCGCCCAGGAGAGCGCGTGCTCGACGTCGACATCGCCCCCCGCGGCATGCTGTCGGCCGACGACGGCGGCAAAAGCGGGCCGGCACAACCGATTCCAGGTCGCGATCACGCCGTGGTGGGCGAGGTGGGCGGAGATCGTCGCCAGTAGCTGCGTGGAATCCAGTCGCACCGCCGCGGATATCACGGGTTCGATGTCGCCGAGCGCGGGAACCGGAGCGTCGACCGCCCGCGCCGCGTGCGCCGCGCTCTCGGGACTCGCGCCCGCGCGGACCAACTCGACCATCCTGGCGATGATCGCGACATCGTCAGGCGTGTAATGGCGATGCGTGCCCGGACGGTGCCGCGGCGGCCCGAGTCCGTACCGCTGATTCCAGCTCCGCAGCGTCGCCACCGGTATGCCGAACCGGCGAGCAACTAGACCTATGCGGTATTCGACCGGCGGCGCACCCTGCTCTCCGGCTGTCATCCAGGGTGCGCTCCTTCGCGAGTAGGCCTACGTCGAGCATAGGCGCTACGATGCAAAAGCGATGCATATCTCGCGGCTTGTCGCCGCCGCTGCCGAACCGCTCAGTTCGCCTCGCGCGCCGGTGCGGCGTCCGCGCCGTCGGTCAGTTCGGCGAAGTAGGTGCGCATCGCGCCGACGACGGCCGTGAGCACGCGATGGGCCGCCAGCAGATCGGCCTCGGGAAGGTCGGCCATGGCCGCGCGGGTGCGCAAACCGAGAGGGGTGAAGAAGGAGCTGGCGACTTCCATGCCGTGCTCGTCGTAGCGGAGTAGCACCTTGCGGCGATCGCTGGTGTCGGTCTCGCGGCGGATGTGGCGCGAGCTGATCATTCGATCCACCAGGTAGGTGATGGCGGCGGGGGACACGCCCATCGAGGTGCCGAGGTGTCCCGCGGTCAGCGGGGTGCCCTCGGCATCGGCGGTGGCGATGTGGGTCAGCGCCCGGAAGTCGTTGGGACGCAGATTGTTCGACTGGGCGAAGACGTGCCCGAGTTGCTCGGCGGCGGTGGTCAGCGCGCGGATGTCCAGGGCGATGTCGGTTTCCAGGCGGTCGCGGTCGCCGTGCTCGGTGCTGCTCTCGGCCGGGTTATCGATGGGCATCGGCGTCCTTTCTGACTAGATCGCCAGAATATCCGCCGGTGCCGTGCAAGTTGTCATTTAGTTAAGATTCTGAAAGAGTTGGTTCAGTGAACGCATGGGACCGGTACGCGGCAACGGTCACCGGACGTCGCTCATGGGCGTTGCTCGTGGTGCTTCTCGCGGCGTCGGCGGCCCTCATTGGATTCATCGGCGGGAACGACGCGGCAGGTCAGGCGCCGCGATCACTGCCCGATGTGGCCGAATCGGCCAGGGTCGAGCAGGCACTCGACGCGTTTCCTGGCGCCGATGTCGCGTCCGCGATCGTGGTGGCGAGTCGTTCTGATGGTGCGGAGCTGTCCGCACCGGACCTAGCGGCGGCCGACGCGGCGGTAACCCGCATGCTGGCCGTCGAGCGGCAGGCCCCGTCGACACCTGACCGGCCCGCCCTCGTGCCCGCGCCGGATCGCAAGGCGGCGATCGGCCAGGTTCCGGTCCCCGCGGACTCGACCGGCACCGCGCTGGTCGAGCGGATCGGTGAACTTCGGGACGCGGCGAAAAACACTGCGCCGGAAGGTCTTACGGTGCAGGTCACCGGAGGCCCCGCGTTCGCCGCGGACATCGCCGACTCGTTCTCCGGTGCCGACGTGACCCTGCTCGCGGTGACCGCGCTGGTCGTCGCGGTCTTGCTGATCGCGACCTATCGCTCGCCGGTGCTGTGGTTGGCCCCGTTGCTTGTGGTCGCGCTCGCGGACCGCGTGGCCGCCACCGTCGGCACCGGACTCGCCCAACTGACCGGGTTGGCCTTCGACGGTTCAACCTCGGGCATCACCAGCGTGCTGGTGTTCGGCGCCGGAACCAACTACGCGCTGCTGCTCGTCTCCCGCTACCGCGACGAACTGCATCGCACGCCGGATCATCGCGCCGCATTACGGGTGGCCGTCCGGCGTGCGGGTCCGGCGATCCTGGCGAGCAATGTCACCGTGGTCGCGGCGCTGCTGACCTTGCTGGCGGCGCTGCTGCCCAATACCCGCAGCCTCGGCGCGTTCGCGGCCGCCGGGTTGCTCGTCGCGGTGCTGTTCGTGCTGTTCGCGTTGCCCCCGATACTCGCGCTGTGCGGTCGAAAGGTGTTCTGGCCCTTCATTCCTCAGGTGGATGACCGCGACGCGGCGCGGACCGGATGGTGGCACAGGGTCGCGTCCGGCGTGGTGCGGCGCCGCGCGGTGGTGGTCGCGGGCGCGCTGGTGCTCTTGGCGGTGTGCGCGAGCGGACTGCTGAGCACCCAGGTGGGTCTGTCGCAGACCGAGCAGTTCCGCGTCCGCGCCGAATCGGTGGACGGTCTGGACACGCTGGCCGCGCACTTCCCCTCCGGTGCCGTCGACCCGGCGATCGTGCTGGCCAAGAGCGCTTCCGCGCCCGCGGTACAGCAGGTCCTCGACGCGACCCCGGGAGTTTCGAAGTCGAACGCCACCGGCGATACCGACGGGCTGAGCCGATGGTCGGTGGTGCTGGACGCGCCGCCCGGCTCCGGCCAGGCCTTCGGCACCATCGAGAAAATGCGCGCGGGACTGGCCGAGGTGCCCGGCGCGCAGGCCATGGTCGGCGGCAGCGACGCGAAGGCGCTGGACACTCGGGACGCGGCCAGGCGCGACCAGGCACTGGTGATGCCGCTGATCCTCGCGGTGGTGCTCGTCGTGCTGCTGGTATTGCTGCGTGCCATACCCGCGGCGGCGCTGCTGGTCGGCGTCACCGTGCTGAGCGCGGTCGCCGCACTCGGCATCGGCAGTCTGATCAGCGATCATGTCTTCGGGTTCCCGGCACTGGACACCAACGTGCCGCTGTTCGCGTTCTTGTTCCTGGTCGCGCTCGGCGTGGATTACACCATCTTCCTGGTCACCCGTGCCCGCGAGGAAACCCCGGGGCACGGCACCACCGACGGCATCGTGCGCGCGGTCTCGGCCACCGGCGCCGTGATCACCAGCGCCGGAGTGGTTTTGGCCGCGGTGTTCTGCGTGCTCGGGGTGCTGCCGTTGATCACGCTCACCCAGCTCGGCATCGTCGTCGGGTTCGGCATTCTGCTCGACACCTTCTTGGTCCGCACGGTCGTCATCCCCGCGCTGTTCAGCCTGATCGGGCCGAAGATCTGGTGGCCGAGTGCGCTGTCCCGGAGCGTCGCGGCCGAGGAGCTACCTGATCGGACCGACTTGGTCCACCAAAACCGTTGAAACAAAGCACAATACGAGTGGTCACCTATGCAGCAAGGTCAACCGAGTCGGACCGCGCTCGGTGCGGCCCGTGCCCGCGCGTTCCATCAGACCGAGGACGCGCCGCACATCTTCGCCGATCCGCTGGCGGTAACCATCGCCGGTGCCGCCACCGCGGCGGTCGCCTCGACCGAGCGGCCCGATGACGACGGAATTCCCGCTGAGGCAAGGCTTTTCCTGGCAATGCGGCATCGCTTCGCCGAAGACGCCCTCGCCAAGGCCGCAGGCGGCATTCGCCAGGTCGTCGTCCTCGGCGCCGGCTTGGACACCTTCGCCTACCGCAACCCATACCCGGACCTGACCGTGTTCGAGGTCGACCATCCCGCCACCCAGGCCTGGAAGCGCGACCGGCTCGCCGACGCCGGGATCGCGGTCCCCGCCGAGCTGCGGTTCGTCCCGGTCGACTTCGAAACCGGCACGCTCGCCGAAGGCCTTGCCGCCGTGGGATTCTCGCGCACCGAGCCAGCGTTCTTCCTCTGGCTCGGCGTCGTCCAATACCTGACGCCCGACGCGGTCGAAGCCACCCTGCGCTACATCGTCGAGCACGGCGCCGCCGCACAGGTCGTCTTCGATTACAGCGAGCCGCCCTCGGCGCTGCCCGCACCGCATCAGCCGATGGTCGAGGCGCTCGCACAAGTGATGGAACGCCTCGGCGAGCCGTGGCTGTCCCTGTTCACCGTCGATGACATCACCGCGAAACTCCAGACGATCGGGTTCGACGAGATCGAAGATCTCGACTGGCGGCAGATGATCGCCCGATACGCGCCCGACAGCCCGGCCGCCGATCTCGTCGGCGGCCACGTGCTCCGTGCCGCGCACACCGGTCACGTGGAGGTATTGGCGCCGTAAGGATTCCGTTAATGTGATGACCCTGGTTACTCGCGGCGATGCGTTATCAGGATCCGGTCGCCCTGTAGGAGGGGGACATGTGCCCGTCACGCTTCGCGGCAACACCGGTACGCGGCTCGATCACGTCACGATGGCGCTCGGCTGGGATCCGGTGCGCCGCGGCCGCTGGTTCGGGGGCCGCGCCAGGGACATCGATATGAACGCGGCCGCGCTGTTGTTCAGCGGCGAGCAACTCATCGATGCCGTCTATCATGAGCGGCTCACCTCGACCGACGGCTCGATCCGGCACCTCGGCGACAGCGTCAACGGGGAAGGCAAGGGCGACAACGAACTCATCGCGGTCGACCTCACCCGGTTGCCGCTCCAGGTGACGGCGGTGATCTTCCTGGTCACCTGCTACACCGGCCATTCCTTCGCCGAGATCGAGAATGCGTTCTGCCGGTTGGTCGACGGCGGGTCGGGCACCGAGATCGTCCGTTACGAACTGCACGGTGAATCGCACACCGGTCTGGTGATGGGCGCGATGCGCCGCACCGATGACGGCGGTTGGACGTACCACGAGATCGATGCGGGCATCACCGCCCGGCATCCGGCCGAGGCCGCGCCGCAGGTCCGGCAATACCTGTACTGATCGCCTGCACCAGTCGGCGGGCGCCCCGGCCGTGCAGCGCTACCGGCTAGCCGGACGTCCGGACTGGAATCGCGATCCAAGAGGGGCGTTGCGGACCGTGGTGTATGTCGAGGTCGCTGGACTCGAGCAGCCTGTGCGGATCGCCGAGCACATGCGGAAAGTCCGAATTTTGGATGGCGAGACGCGGTCGATGGCCTGGCTGGATCACCGCGCCGGTGGGGAATACTTCGACCTCCACCTCGACCGGTTGATCAATCGGCATGGGCGCCTGGGATTCCCGGGTGAACGGATGCCACGGCCGCACGATCATGCCGTCGCGAACCACCGATTCGGCCTGGTCGAGTTCGCGCAGTGACAATCGCTGGACTCCGGAACTGAGCTGGATGACCGCCCCGTCCGGGGCGACATCTTCGACACGGACGACGACAATGCCGTCCGGAGACCGCGAGCCGACGACCAGATGCGCGCTGATCGCGCCGGCTAGGTGCAGCGGAGTCTCGGCAACGGGCAGGTCATAGGTAAGACCTTCCATGTCGTTTGCCCGCTGATCGGTGACGCACGACTTATCAAGCATCGCAGGCAATCCCGACAGCGCCTGGGCAGTGGACGCCGAGCACAATCCGGCCAGCGGCCGCGCGGGCACGACATCGGGTCCGCCGTCGCCGTCGCCGGTGGTGAGGCCGCCGGGGCGGCCGACCTGCGCGTTGCCTGCCAGGGAAAGCTTTCAGTAACTGACGTCGGCGGGCGGCTACTGGGTGGTCGTCCGGTATTCCCCGGAGCCCAATTCGACATAGGTGACCGGTGCGATGTCGTCGTCCAAGGTGGGGTCGGGCACGTCACGGACGTAGTGGTCGAACCAGCGCAACGCCAGCTCCGGCTGGTTCGGCCCGGAGAGCGGTTCCGTGTGCAGCGGCGATCGGGTGCCGCTCGCCGCGGTCGCGGCGGCGCTGTGCATCCAATCGCCGATGATCATCTTGACCGGTACGTTGTTCGCCGCCAGTCGCTGATAGAGCAGCGGTCCGCCGCGTTGGAACAAGTCGTAATGCGAGGTCGTCATCAGCGTCGGCACGGTGATCTTGTCAGCCACTTCGCTCGCCGAGCGTTCCCGATACCAAGGGCCGTCGAAGGCGAAGTCGCCATCACCTTGCTGTCCGGGTAACACCTGGAATCCGACGTTGTGCTGTAGCCGGTCGATGACCTTCCCGACCGGATCGCCCAACGCCGAGGCAGACACCGGTGGCAGCGAACCGCCGCCAGTGATGATGCCGATCAGCCCCGACTCCATCGCGGTGGAATTGACTCCGCCGTTCATGAACAGATCCCGAAATGCGTCCACCATGCCCACCGCCGGGAAGATCACCCGCAGCGCCTCCGGCTGCTGAGCAGCGGTGGTGAGGGCGGTCAAGCCGCCGTACGAGGCTCCGGTCAGCCCGATCCGCCCATCGCTCCATTCCCGCTCCGGCGCGGCCGCCCAATTCACCAGTTCCTTGCCGTCCAACTGGTCGCGGGCACTGTTGAGACCCCAGACGCCAGCCGAACTTCCGGTACCGCGAATCTCGGCAGTCACCTGCACATACCCGCGCTCCACCAGATAGTCGAAGGGAAAAGCCAGCGGCGGGAGATTCTTCTGGTGGGAGGTCTGGGTGGCGATCACCGGAAACCGTCCCGGCACCGCCCGCCCATTCTCGGCGGGCCTGCGAATATCCGCGCGAAGGACGACCCCGTCGCTCATCCGGATCTCGGTGTCCTTTTCCACCACCATGTCGTACGTCGCCGGTCGTGCACTCCAGGCCGCCGTATCGCCGGGCACCGCATGCGCCGGAACCGTTGTAGCGCAAAGGATCCCAAGCACTCCCGCGAAGTTGCGAACGCCATGCGGCATGGCCCCTGCCCTCCAACCCGTGCGGCGGCGCCGCTGATGGTGCTACTGGGTGTCCCGACCTGTCAGCGTGCCACGCCGACAGCTACGGGCGCGCTAACTCAGTCGCCCCCGCGTTTCCGGTGCTGAGCGGGCTGGAAAACCCGACGGTCTCGGCTCAGAGGTAGGTGGTGTACGAGGTCGCGCTGTCGGGTTCCTCGATCACCAAAACCCCGGCCGGGTCGGCGAAGTACTCGATCGCAGACGAGGCGGTCAACCGTGAGCCGGGGTGCACGAGCAGCCGGTAGCCCGCCGTATGCAGTGCGCCGACCACTGCCAGCGCCGCCCACCGGGTCGACTCCGGGCTGGCCTCGGGTCTGTTGATGTGCAGGCACACCAGACGCCGAGACCATGAGCTGTGCAGCGACACGACCACATCGCCTTCGCGGTCGTTGCCTTCGTCCGCGACGGAGATTCCCGCGTTGCGGAGTACCTGGGCGGCTCGCGCGGTTTGCTCGAACTTGGCCAGTATGTCCAACGTGATCTCCGGCGGCCAGGCCGCCGAGGTGCGTCGCACGATCTCGCTGCTGCCCAATCCCTGCCGCTTCGCCGCGTGCACCAACTGAACCAACCGGCGGTTGGCCGCGACGAAAGCGCTGACAGCCGCATCCAGTTCCGTTGCGGCGGTGGGCACGTCGCCCGCGTGTTCTTCGGCGGCCTGCGCCGCGGCGGCAGGGTGATCGGCTGATTCTCTGTTCGACTCGTGATTTTCGAGCGCTAACGCTCCCGTGTCGTATGTGGTCACGTCGTCGTACAGGTTCATGGCGGCATATTAGGGCCGATCCGGTCGGCGGTGACCATTGTTTAAGGCAATCTAAAGTTCGCTAAGCGATTGTGTTCCCTGGCAGTACGTCGAGATTTGACTTGCGTAGGCGGCTGTCGGAATCGTTTGGCGGATTGCACAACGGCGGGCTCGATTTATGGACAAATGTCACGACCGAGCCGTGGTTGTGTCCAGGCACAAAATTGCGATCTTTCCGGGCCCGGGTTCGCGGGATTGCCCATCGGCGACGGCTCGGAGAAGTAATGCCGCGGCCGCGGCGGCGTGATCTGGGCGCCACTCAGGGTTAGTGTTACTTAGGGTTTGACGTACCTATCGCCGCTAGTAGATACTGCTGACGCAAGACGGCAGAACACTCCGAAAACGGTCCTCACCACGGCAATTCGTGGGATGAACAGCGGGCGGAAGAATACGATTCCGGCCCGCGTGTACAGGCGCGCCATGACCAGGTGACGTAATGCCACTTATCTCTGTTTCTGGACCGAAGGTGCTATAGAAGGGTCGATAGCTCGACATGGAGATTGCCGATGCCTGAATATCCGCTACTCACTCCTAACACCATCACGTTGCGCCAGTTCGACTACTTTGTGAGCGCGGTGCAACTGGGCTCGCTATCGGCCGCCGCCAGGCGGTTCGGAATAACGCCGTCGGCCATGTCGCAACAGATCGACGCGTTGGAGACCTCGCTCGGCCACAAGGTATTCGACCCGCAGTCGCGCAGGTCGCGGCTCACCGAGTTCGGCAGCGCATTCTTCGCGCAAGCCTCGAATGTCGTGGAGTCCGCCCGTCAGGCAGTAGCCATGGGGCAAACGTTCGGCGACGGCGGGATGACCGTCGGCACCACGCCAACCATTGCCCAGAAGCTGCTGCCCCCGCTCATCTACCGGATGCGGCACGAACGAAACATCGACAGCATAGAGGTGCGATCGTTCACCGATATCCGTGAGTTGAACGCGACCTTCGCGGCGGGCACCCTCGATCTCGCCGTCGGCCCGCTCGGGCAGACGAGTTCACCGGTCGTGCACTGCTTCGGTGCGGAAGAACTCGTCGTCGTCTGCCACCCCAGCCGGCGAAATAGCTTCGACGGCTCATGGAAACAACTCGTCGAGGCGCCCTGGATCCGCTGCGGCGCGAACTCCGATCTCACCGACACCGTTACGCGCGAGGCGGGTCTGGCCGGCGTGCAAGTCCGTTTCACCGTCCGCGCACCCGATGTGTCCACCGCCCTGTGCATGGTGGAACACGGTGTCGGGGTCGCGCTGGTGCCGAAGATGGCCTTACACGGCCCGGGCCGCTTGCTGTCCATTGTTCGATTGTCCCGGCCGATCCGCCGGAAACTGGCCGTCCACGCCCGCGACAAATCACCGCATGTAGTGAAATTCCTCGAGGTCATCAGCGACACCGAACTCATCCGAAAGTTCGGGGCCGCGGGACTGCTGGAGATGCGGACCCCGGATCATGAAGCGGAGCAGGCCTGCTCGCTTTCCGGATAGAGCCTTACCTTCGACTGCCAGGTCTCTCTCGGCGACTGCCAAGATCACTTGTGCGGGCTGGTTTGTCGATTTGATTTCAGTACTCTTCAGGTTGGCGAGTGGGAGTTCTCGCCAGCACAGGTAGGGGGCACATGTGATGCCTTCCGCAACCGAGGAGAGGATTCACCTGATGAAGCGCACCGCGTATGGCTTCGCGATCAGTGCCCTGGTCACCGGCGCACTGGCTGGTGCTGTCTGGACCGGCGGTACCGCTGCCGCCCAAGGCGGCGGCATGACGTACCAGGAGTGCATGTCGACGGGCAAGGACAGCTACCGGCAAATGTACGGCTCGGAAGCGGTCTGCGTCGAAGACGGTTACGGCACCTACAAATTGGAGCCCGACGTAGGGCAGTAATAGGCATCTCGCTCACATTCGATATTGCCAAGGTTTTGAGAAACTGATAGCTTTTTCTCGGGACGTCAATCACGGGGAGATGGACGATACATGGGGATGAACTTTAGAACATGTCTCGCCGAAAATCTTGCTCATAATTCCAGGGGTGACGCCTTGTCTGAATCAGCCGTTCATTACATAAGGAGTTTGTAAATGTCTACCAAGAAACTGATCGCTGCCATGTTTATCCCCTGTGTGTCGGCGGTCGCCGTCGCGCTTTCGGCCCCCGCGTCCGCTGCTCCGGCGCAGCAGATCGACGACTGCTACACGATCGAGACCAAGCAGGGCTGCGTCGGCGAGCAGGAGTGGAACGATTTTCAGCACGGTATGGCGTGTGCCGCACGATTCGGTATCAACCCGATCACAGGTATCGGGAACCTCGCCAACGCGGATTACCGCCGCGAGTGCTTGGGTCTGTGAATCACCGATCATACGGGGCGCCAGTCTCTCGGCGCTCCATGTGAATCTCGCGAGTGCGGGCCCGCTCAACCCTGACTGAGCAGACGGGTACGGCTCCCGCCAGGATTGTCCCAACAACCTTGGTGGGAGCCCACCCATACTCCAAACCTAAGACCGTGTCTCACGTGGCCATGATTCGTTCGGATTGTGTCGGGATCGGCTGTGCTGCATGATGTTCGGTTAGTGGTCGATGAATTGCCGAAACGTCTTGTCCCGGACGAGTTGTGCTATTCGGTTATGCACCAACACTTCTCAGTAGCCGAATACCGCGCGGATCGAATGGTCCGCGTCAGAGATTGCGTGGAGCGACCAGCCCTGACTCGTAGGCCAAGACGACGAGCTGGGCACGATCGCGGGCGTGGAGGTTGGTCATAGCGCGGTTGATGTGGGTTTTCGCGGTGAGTGGACTGATGACCATGCTGCGGGTGATCTCGTCGTTGGTCATGCCCCGAGCTACGAGGGTGACGGCCTCGCGTTCACGGACGGTCAGTTCGTTCAGCTGGGCCGCTGACACGATGGGGGTGAGCGGCTGGGAGACGTATCGGTTGATGAGTAGGACAGGCATCTGTCTATCGATGAGCGCGATGTCGGGCAGATACCGGCGAGCCAGGGTTAGGGCTTGGCTGCCGTCGGCGGCCTCGGTTACCACCTCGATATCGTCTTCGAGGTCGAGCAGAGCGCGGAACCCGCTACGAATCAATGGCTGGTCATCGACGAGCAGGATACGGATCATGACGGCTCCACGGGCAGTTCTGCGTGGACAGAGAAGCCGCCCGCTGGCTTGGGTCCGGCGTGCAGGCGTCCGCCGAGGGCGGTGACTCGTTCTCGCATCCCGAGTATTCCGACGCCGTGTACCGGATCGCTGTCCGGGTGCGCCGCGCCGTCGTCATCGACACGCACGAGCACAGCGCCGTGGCGGTAGTCGATACGGACCGAGGCCGTCGCGGCGTGTGCGTGCCGGGAGATGTTGGTCAGCGATTCCTGCACGATTCGGTAGATGGTGCGCTCCAGTGCGGCTGGTAGGTTCTGGTTCTCTCCCGCGATGGTCAACGTAGTGTCCAAACCCGTGGCACGAGCCCGCTTTACCAGCTCTGGAACCTGCTCTGGACCGGGCCGAGATACGTCCACGTCTTCGCGAAGAGCTTCCAACGTCGCGCGTAGTTCGCGGGCTGCTTCCCGGCCGGCCTCCCGGATCGCCAGCAGCGCCGGGGGGCACTTGTTCACCTCGTTTGTGGGCGACGTGCACCGCAGCCTCGGATTGGATTTTGATGACCGAGATCTGGTGGGTGAGCGAGTCGTGCAGTTCCCGCGCGATATGCAGCCGCTCCTCGTCCGCGCGGTGCCGGGCGGTCTCCTCGCGGGTGCGTTCGGCTTCCTCGGCGCGCCGCTCGGCTTGGCGCAATGCCTCACCGGCCGCACCGGCAGCGACCAGCCACGCCAGTTGCAGCGCGCCGCGTGCCTCGGTGAATGCCCGGCCCACAGCCCAATCAGGATGAGCGAGCAGCATCGCGAACGGCAGCGTGAGTACCAGCAGTACCGAACCCGCTACCGCGACTAGGTTATGTCTCCCAATAGCTTGAGCCATTCAACTGCCAGCGCCATCACGAACCCCGCGCGGTAAGTCATGGCGAGTTTGTCGTACCGGGTCGCGACACCACGCCAGTGTTTGGCCTTGTTGAAGGCACGTTCGACGACGTTGCGGCCTTTGTAGGCAGCCGAGTCGAACGCTGGTGGTCGCCCACCGGTGCGTCCGCGCCGTTTCCGGTGGGCGATCTGATCAGCACGCTCGGGAATGACCGAGCCGATACCTTTGCCACGCAACAAGCTCCGGTTGCTCGCCGAGGAGTATGCCTTGTCAGCGAGTACCCGGTCAGGATTGCGTCGCGGCGGGCCACCGGTCAGCCGAGGCACCGCTATCGCGTCGAGCACCGCCGCCATCACCGGTGAATCGTGGGCTTGTCCGCCGCTGAGCAGCACCGCCAGACCACGACCGTTGCCGTCGGTGGCCAGATGAGCTTTCGTGGTCAACCCGCCCCGAGACCGGCCGATGGCATGATCAGCCGGCTCATAACTCACCGTCCGGGCCAGCAGGGGCCCGGTCACCACGAGATGCGTTGGCACCGTGTTGATGCACCCGCATGATCGAAGAATCCACCGACACAACCCAATCCAGATTCCCGGTCGCATCCGCCAGCGCGGTCAACGCGACCAGCACTCGATCCCAGGTCCCATTACCGGCATACCGGCGATGCCGCTTCCATACCGTCTGCCACGGACCGAACACCGCTGGCAGATCCCGCCACGGCACTCCCGTCCGCAACCGAAACAACATCCCCTCCACCACCAGACGATTGTTTGCAAAGTTGCGGCCGACCTGCCCATCGGACTTCGGTAACAACAGCTCGAGCAACTCCCACTGCTTGTCCGTCAGAACCCGATACCGATCACCAACAATCGTCGCCACGGCAAACATGATGCCCGACCCCGCGATCTACCGGACACTATCCACAGAACCCGATTGGGAGACATGACCTAGTCGTTGCCCGGCCCGGAACATGGCGTAGACCGCGACCAGGAACCCGATCGCGGGGGCCTCGAAACCGATGGCCTGATAACCCAACACAGCCGAACCGGAGATCGCCAGGACGGCGAAAGGAGCCTGGCGGGCCGCGGTGAGCGTGAGCCCGGCGATGATCAACAGCGCGTAGCCGAGTACGCCGACAGCGGTCGGCTCACGGTGCGCACTAAGCCCGGCGACCAGCAGCACGGCCGTGACCGCGGCGGCGACCGCCCATTCTGCGATGCCGACGCGCGCTCTGCTCATGGGTGCACCCTAGCCGCGATCGCGTGGCAGTAAATCTTGTGTAGAGACGATCAATCGTCTACTACGAACGCGGTAGTTCCGCGGCGGATACGGCAATTGCGGCAGTCGGCTACCGCGCCAGCAGCGTCACGAATTGTCTACGCCCGCAAGATGTTCGGTGAGTATCCGGCGGACATGATGTAGTGACGCCGCTTCGCCAAAGCTTCAAGGAGCATCCGATGTCTGTCCGCTATCTCCCTGCCGTCACTGCAGCGGTCCTGCTCGCTGGTGTCGCGGTTGCCGCACCGGTCGCAGCCGAAGTCCAGCTCAGCGCTGCCACCGCCGGGCTGACCTCCGGTCGAGTCGGACCCTCCGTGACCGCGTTGTTTGGACTGATCGGCGTTGCGGTCGGCAGCCGCGCGTTGAATCGGGTTGGCCGCGGCGCCGGCAACGTCCGGAAACAGGCAGCGTCGGCTCTGGTCGCAGGGCTGATGAGCCTGGCTCTGGGAAGCTGGTTCGCGGCCACCGCCGAGGGCGGCCCCGGCACCGGCAACGGAATAGTCGGTGCCTGGGCCGCCATGCTGTTCGGACTGGTCGTCGGCGTGGTACCACTCAACCGATCTCGCCGTGGCGCACGCCCGTGTCGGCGAACAAACGGATGATCGCGGTGTCGCGTCAGTCTTCGAAGCTAGTTCCCCCACAGTCGGCCGTAACTTGCGTAAGGCATCGACCGCCGGCACCGGCGTTGGCTTGTCCGGCACGGTCGGCGGGATCATCTTCAGAAACGGGTCCACGTCCAAGATCTCCTCGCGCGCAAGGTATTTGCAGAACTGCTGAAGACTGCGGTACTGCCGGTTTGCGAACTCCGGGGTGATCGGGCGGTCTGTGCGCTAATTGGGGCGAGTCAGGGCGTCTTCGATGTAGGCGTTGAAACATCGGCAACTTCCGCAAGCTCTTGGTGCGCAAGGAGTTGCCGACCACCTCGGTCTCACTGACCAAGCCGATCCCGCGCCGGTAGGTATTGATCGTGCCGGTGGACTTGTTGGCCTGACACGACGCTCCTACGACGCGTAGAGCGGTTCCCGGGACGCCACAGCTGACCTGACCAGCACACACGCACACTCAAAATTCGGCGTTTAGATCCGTAGCCGTGCGGAAACTTTAAGCGCAAAGCTGCGACCCGCTATTTCAGCGAGCCGCAGCCTGTGGCGCCCCCGGCGGGGCGCAATATAGATGGAAACAGTACCGGCCAGGATCTTCTTGCTGGTCGGTTGGTGATGAAGCCGATTTTGCGTTGTGAACGGCGACAGGATCCGCGTGTCGGCTCGAACCGCTGGCCAGGTTCGAACTCGCAACTACTAGTGGTTAGTTCGGGGTGTTTTGTTATTCACGGTTGATCATGGGCGACCACACGTAGCTGCCGACCTGCGTCGATGCGATAACGCACTGCATACCTGTGCATGGAGGATCACGCGGACTCGCCGAGAAAGCTTGGATTTTTGGGATAGGTCGAATCCACCCACCCATGGTCGCGAACCATTCCGTCGGCGGTGTTATGCGGGCTTACTCGAACCAGAACGCCCTAACTTTCAGGTCCGAGCAGATCCGCGAAAATGTCTCTGAACAGGTCAAACGTGAGCTCTCTTTGGATAAGTCGAAACGGCGGAAGCTCAGGCGTCGCCTTACCGATCAGCAACCAGCCGCGATCATCGCGAGGGCGGTTCGTCAACGATCCCGCTCACCACCGAATATCGACTCAGCAAGGACGCCATCCTTATCCGCGACGGTGAGTCGCTCGCCAGAATCGCCGAGCGGCTCGTGGTCGCCCTCATCACGGTCCCCGGTACGCTCCAACGCCGGACAGCCACGGAGCACCAGATAAGTCCGCAAACTCAGATCCGTTTGAACGGCGGATGAGCGGGTTGCAAACTCATCGCCGACACCGGGCGGCGCGACCGCCTACGTGTACAATCTCAGCCCTAGCCACCGCATTACCTGCTGGCTGGCAACCGGCAGGTTGTGCATGATGACCATGTCGTCGATCGGATAGATCGGGACGCTGCCCAATCGTTGGGCCTCGGCCAGCTCCGCAGTAGGCGGGGTATCAACGGTCAGCGGCCTCTGTATGTAGAAGATTCGATTCACACCCGTCCCTCGAGCCAGGATCGGGGCAGTGATCTTTCCTAGTCCGTCGATGACAACAGGCTCGTTTGTAGCAAGTTCTATTCCGTCGAGGTCGCGGCTCCGCAGGTCAGCCAGCAGTTTGTCGGTCGCCTGGCTGATTCTCACGTTGTCGAGTGCCGGAGCGGTGCCATTCAGGACGTACCTGAGTAGCGCCGCGCCCACCTTCCGATCGAGCAGGCCATGTTCGAAACGGTTGCGGAAGCTACGCAAGCACCGATAGCAGGACGCGTCACAATTCGCCGGACAAGCTTCCAATCGTTCGAGCGCCTTCACGAAGATCGCTCGGCCGTATTCGTGGACCCCGCGGGTGAAGCCTGCCCCGCCTGCCAACGTGTCGTATATGTAGATCTCCGCCTCTAAGCCGCTATTTCCGGCCTGAGTCAGGGCGGGGCGATGTTCAGCTTGAAGTTCGGTTGCGTCGATGTCCAACTCGGTCGCCGCCGAGATAGTGAGGGCCTCGGCGATCGTTCGGAGCGCCACCTGGGTGGACAGTAACTCCGGTCGCAAAGTTATCGGCTGATCGACATTGAGCCGCACCAGCAGCACGTCCGAGATGAAGTCGGTGCCGAGCACCACAGCGTTAGACGAGGCAGAGCCCGAACAGCTCGGTTCTCGCTCGTCGGGGTAGGGCTTGCGGTGGATGCCGACAACAGATCCAGTTGCAGCCGCGGACGGCTCGATCAACCCGCAGCGGGTGCAATAGGTGTATCCCTCGCCACGGGGACCGGTGTTCGTGACAAGCAGTCTGCTGCGTTGATACGTCTGCTCCAGATGGTGGGTTGTGTGGATCCACGCACTGTCCTCTTCTGGACCTTCCGCGACAAGCTTCGCTCGCGTTGCGTAACTGTTCGCGGGCACGTCGTCTGGGCTCGTGCCGGGATTGTCGTTCACGCGGTGGGCGAAACCAGGCGGCCGCATCCAGGTCATCGCCTTACCGAATTTTCCGACGGCGCCACAGGCGGGGCAGTCTCGCACTTCACCACGTCTTGCCTGCTCGTATGGGTAGTGCTTGGCGTGGTGGCAGACCTGGCACTCTAGGTAGAGCCGCCGGTCCTGCCACGCTTGAAAGCGCTCCATGTGGACTGGTGCGTAGATGGCGCCAGATGTCCATTCCTTGTTGTCGATCCACACAGATTTGCCCGGAGCGTATTGGCTCAGCGCGATCGGCAGCCCCTGGCTTGGTTCGTAACGGAACTCGGTGTGGAACGGCTCAGAATTGTCGCGGTCGAATACATGGAACGAGACCACATCCGTCGGGAAGGCATACCGCGGCAGCACGCCTTTGTAGAGCAACCGGTCGAGTAGGTTCGTCTGGCTACGCCGCTCGCTCGGCAGCTCTGAGCCGTCCTCAGCAGGCCCTTCGTCCTCGACCACCTCGCCCTCGTGAGTCGCATACTGGTGTGGCTCAGGCCGAGTGCCGTCAGGCTTGATATCAAGAGCGGTGTCAATTTCCCGCATGGTTTCGGCTACCAACCCGTCAAGGATATCCGCGCGATCGGCTTGTGCGAGCTCAGTCGGCAGCCACTTGCTGATGTCATTCCTCAGCGCTGCCCTGCTTTGTTTCAGCCAGTCCTCGAAGTCGGCTCTGTTGAGTGGCGAAGTCGTTTCAAGGAACCCACGTACAGTCCCAAGTACCTCGAAGAGTTGGGGCTGGTCCTCGGGATCGATGCTAGGCAGCCGGTCCTGGTTGTAGCGCTGCAGCAGATACGCGTTCACATGCCTGCGCACAATCGAAACATTGTCAAGTGTCAGCGTCGGGTCATCGACGTCACCACGGATCATGTGTTCGGGGTTGCGGAAGTAATGATCGTCGTGTGTATCCGCGCTCCCGAATGCGATGACCGTGGCGACTGAGTTTCCGCGGCGTCCAGCGCGACCAGCTCGCTGCTGGTAGTTGGCACGGGATGGCGGCAAGTTACGAAGCGCGACCCCTGACAGGCTCCCAATATCGATACCCACCTCCATCGTGGTAGTGCAGGAGAGCACGTCGATGGCGGCACGCTCTGGCTCGCCAGGCCGCGGCAGGCCGACGTTCACGTCCTGGAACAGCAACTCGTACTCTTCAGCGCGCGAGAAGGCCGCATCGGACTGTGACGCGCCTAGCTGCGCCGTGTGCTCGGCCGAAACAATGCTCATGGGTGATTCAGGTGAAGTCTGCAAGGCACGTGAGGTACTAGCACGGTAGTAGCCCTTGCGTGCTTGGAAGACCTCGTCGGTCTCGGGGTCAAGCGTCCGGACCTTGCCGGCACCGCAGCTGATGCACTTGTCGGACCCGGGGAACGGCCGCTGGGTAAACCGGCATCGCTCGCAGTAGCCCCATAGTCCACCCACCTCCAGAGCGACATTTCCGGCCAGCAGCCGGAATTTCTGACCCGTCCGTTCACAGAAGTTGGTCTGAAGCGTCGGAAGCCACGTAGTCTTGAAGTTCTTCATACCATTTGGTTTGCCCATCCATCGTTCGATTGCTTGGAAGGTTCCGGCATGCGGTTTTACCCCGTCTTTTTGGCGCCACCATTCCTCGGTCATCGATGGGAACCAGATACCGAGCGCGGGGGTTGCCCACTGCCCCAACCATATGCGTATTAGCGCAAGTTTTTCCTCGTCAGTGGTTGCGACTCCATCAATACTCGGCAATTCAGCCAGCAATGCTTCAGTCATGCTTGCCTTCTCGCATAGTGATGCAAGGCCAAGCGCATTCAGACCGTAATGCTTGTCCGTGAGTGCGAGGTGCATGGTACGGAGCAGGGATTGAGGCGGCGTAGCCGTCAGCATGAGGAGTTCCACCGTCGCATTGGTGTTGCCTGTAAGCGCCCCATTCTCGATTGCCTTCTCGACATCTCGGAGGACGTGAAGTGATTCGGTCTGCCGCAACTCGGGCCTCAAACGAACCCGTAACACCTTGGCGCCTACCAACACTGCCAGATAGAGACGCTCCAGGCTTAGCTGCGGAAATATGCCAGGCTGAGCGGCGAGGTCCGTCCAGCCACGAAGGATAAGCGGCCGAATGACATCGCGCATCGAGTAAGCCTGCAGGTTGGGTGCCAGCCGAGCTGCGACTTGGCGTGAGTCTGAGAACGCCAGTACCTTACGACCGCGCAGGGGCGCGAAATCTGTGTATTGGGCACTTGGCGGCTGAACCTCAAGTTGTCGGGCTACTAGAGCCTGGAATGGTTGATCGCCCTTTGTTTGGTGATCCTGTACTGACGACCGACCGAATCCAGCGAGTTGACCGCAGACACCGCATGGCTTGAACTCCCCGTCTGCATGGCCCCGGTCATCACCATCCTCGCTGGTCACGTTCTCGCCACGTCGCAGCGGCGTAATGAATACGGTTCGCTGGCGCGTAGGAGGCTTATCTGGACGAAGACAGCCCGTTACGAGGTCGATTTCGCAGACCTTCACAGGACCGGCAGCCGGTTCTTCAAGAAGCAGATCTAGCGGGAATAGCTCAGGGATCGAGCCTGAACTTGTGTGAAAGAAACTGCCTTGCTCATTCCAGAGGAACGAGGGTTCGGCCAAGTTATCGGTATATGTCCGAGCGTAGGCGGAACCACAGTGGCGGCAAGTAAAGAATTCGAACACCCGGGCTCCGCAATCGCAAGTCGCTTGCGGTTGTGCGTAGAGTTTTCCGATCGGGCTCGGTCCCGGCGGCAGCGCGGTGCGATCGACCGCGTCGCATTCAGGGTCGATACACGCCCAGAGCCCTGGAAGGCCCCGGAAGAAGGCGTGGATCCGACATGGCAAAAGGCCAGCCTCGTCTGGGGTGCGCCGTGCCGCACTGCCTAACGTTACTAATGCCGTCACCGCCCGATGAGCCAGCGAAGGCTCGACGCCCGGGAAGATCGTTTGACCGAGATCGCCAACTGCCTGCGCATTCTGCATGAGTTCGTTGACAAGCAGACTCATAGGACCGTAAGTGACAAGCGCCTCGTCGAGCAGCACTCCGATGCTTCGATTTTTATCGTGAACTCGGCGATAACTCAGAAAGTTTGTAATGGCCTCGGCTCGGGCCGCATCGTTTTCTCCGGCGTAGAAGCTGTTAAGCTGCACGGCGGCAAGTATTGTGGCGTCCGTTTCAGTTCCTTCAATGGCGCCCTCCCGAAGGGCCCACTGGCTGGTGACAGTTCGGAAGTCGCTCGGCTTTTTGCCAGTGAGCTGGGCAGAAAAGTTTCGTGCATACTCGGCGCTGGAGAAACTGGCACTGGTGCAGATTACTTGGAGGCGCTCAGCTGGAATCCCAAGTCGAGATCGGAGACGCCGGAGCAGGAGCGCAACTTCGGCTCCCGCGGCCCCTCGGTAGAGGTGCGCTTCATCCACGATCAGAAGGAATTTCTCGTCGGGTTTGTCGACCAGCCACTGGCGAGTGGCATCAAACACTGGTCGCTCCAGCGGCCGCATCAGCATGTACTCCAACATCGAGTAGTTCGTGATGAGTACGTCCGGAGGCGCAGCAAGTACTTCATGGCGGGTCAGCAGTTCGGGATCGTCCGGCAGCGTGACTGCGCGAATGAAGGCACCGTTCTCGTCCTGCCAGCGCGAGCCTTTCGGTCCGTACCATGCTTTCAGGTCACGCTTTGCGGGCCACTTTCCTCGGGCCTCAAGGCTTCCTTTTAACGCCTTGGCTTGTTTGTGCCACGGTGACCTGACATCAGCAGCCTCGTCAATGAGACGCACGTAGAAGTCCTCGATGGCGCGGAGCCGCTGCTGATCCTTTTTTGTGGTGCGGACGCCGGGGTACAGACTGCGGCTGGTGTAGCGGGCAAAGCGTGCCGGCCTTCCTGCCCATGCCTGGAACTGTGTAGTCACGCGGGGGTCGCCGAGCAGCAGCCGCAGACGCCCGAGTTGATCGTTCACGAGCGCGTTCATCGGATAGAGGATCAGCGCACGGACTGCTGGCGCTTTGAAAGATGACGGATTGCTCGCGGCCTCGGTCGCGAGTTTGGCCACCATCGGTAACAGAAATGACTCGGTCTTGCCGGAACCGGTGCCGGTAGTGATCGCGAGGCTCGCCCCGTCGCGCGACGCCCACTCCAGCGCTTCCGCCTGGTGGGTGTACGGCGGGTTGTAGAGAACACGATCGAAGTCACCGCGCCTCTTCGTCAGCTCATCGAATAGCTGGTGGATGGCTCCGTCGAGGTCGAGGTCCTCGAACTTACGGTCTGTCTGATACCTTGGCGTGCTCTCGATAAATGGTGCTCTGAACAGCACGCCTTCGGCCTCAAGCAGCTGCCTACGCTGCTCGATGATCGTTGGGTGACCGACGTGGTACGTCGCCTCGATATAGTCGCGTAACGCAATCTGTATCTTGGAGATCGTCTCCGAGATCGTGGGCGCGTCAGACGTCATCGTGTACCTCCATTTGTGTCATCCAGAGCATGTCTTTCAGAAACGCAGCCGCGCTGTCGACTGCTTTGGTCGGCACGTGAAACGAGAACAGCGCCTGGGTGGTCCGGCCGAGAGAAAGACCGACGAGTTGTAAATATCGTTCAGCGAAGCTGGGCAGCGGCGAGTAGAAGTCGAATCTTGTGTCGGCGTCAAGATCCTGGCCTGTACGAATACCGAATTGCTGGGGAACGCCGTGCAGCGCGTCGACGGCCGCCTGGTAGCGCCAGGCTTCGTCTCGTCCGGGGACGACGGGATCAGCGATCGGCAACTCGACAAGCCGTTGGGGTATGCCTGCCTCGAAGCGGGCCAAACACCAGAGGTCGGCACCGTAGGCCTGCGGCCGCCGAACGACGAAATCACCCGTGTCAGTGGTTGTAGGCGACCGCCATCGACCGCGGTAATAGCGCACACTCCCCGGACCCAGCAGTTTGAGACCATCGAGTTGTCCAGCTTTGTTGGCTACATTGAGACGAGAGCGGTAACGGTCGACAAAGGCAACTTGCGTTGCCGCCGCGGGGCTCGCTACCCACTGTTCCCGCGGAATTTGTTGAAGGCCGAGCGCCTGAAGCGTCCGGGGAGCCTCTGCTGGGTCGAGTCTCAAAGTGCGGGTGTGCCCTTGATACTCGATGTTCATCTCGGTATCGGTTTCAAGTAGCGCTGCGCCGAATGGCCTAATCCCTAAGACGAGATAGGTGCCAGGCATCCGTTCGATATTGGACGGAGGTGCCAGATAAAGCAGGCGTGTTGGCCGGTCGGTCCCCTGTCGGAGCTCAAGAAGGTCCCCAGATGTAACGAGCAATTCGAGTACAGCGGAGACGTCTTCGCGGCTTAGCTTTCCTACACAGAGCGGATGAATTGCGCTGTAGACAGCGTCGATCAGTGCACGTGGGTCGGTAGGACACATGAACGACGCCGCCCGGCGCAGTGAGGCTGACAATCCCTCAGTAGACACAAGTTCAACGGTGGCCTTATCCAAGTGCAACGTTTCGACCGCGAGGTCAGCCGCTGCGCTCGCCGACAACTTGGTGATCTTCATCAAACCACCCGCCATAAGCCATCGGCGTCGTTGAGTGCCCTCGTGCCCAGTACTGCAAAGCGCGCTGCCCGATAAAGGACCGGCGAGTGCAATATGCGGTCGATGAGAGGTGCGGCCTGCGATGCTTCCCACTCGCCAGTGATGGAGCCCGGCTGGTCGGCGAGCATCAGGATGAACCGCAAAGTCGATCGGTTTACTGGGATACCGGATCTTGCCAGGTGAGGCGCAGCGATGGCGCCGAAGCCGCGTAACAGGGCTTCGGGGGTCGACCACTTGTACAGGCTGAAGGCGATATTTGAGGCGATCGCTTTGTGGGTGCTGTTTGTGCCCACCGCGTCCTGCATCGCACCGAGGAGATCCACCGGATCTGCAGCCACCGCAAGGCGGTGCTCGATCTTTGCCCAGTGGCGGCCTCCGACCATGGCACCAATTGCCCGAGCAATAGCCTGACACGCAAGTCGCTGCGGATGGACAGCAAAGGGATCGGCAGGAAGTGCGGCCGTGCCCCATTGGTTGTGAGCCTGGGCGAGTCGAAGGAGCTCCTCTGACCGCCGTGCTTGTGGGGAGACTACGGGGCGCGCAGGAGCCAACTGCCGCACGGCGTTGGGGTCGGTCGGAAGAATGGTTGCGGCTGTTGCGGGGCCTGCACGGGCGACCGCAAGCCCGCCACGTGGTGGCACATCGAGCGGAACACCCGCATCCTTGCGCACGGCCGCCGTTGGTTCCTCGACATCGAAGAAGTCGACGTAGGTGTCACCGCCGTCCGTGCGGTCGACGAGGGTTGCAACAACTTTGCCATCGTTCGAGCGGGCGAAGTGCCAACGCAGCGGCTGGAATCCTCGTTCACAGGTGAGCGCCGCGAAGCCGACACCATCACGTGAAATCGTGACCACACAAGATTCGGACTGGTCGTATGCATTCCGGTAACGGTGGTTCGTTCGGATAGATTTCGAGATCGCCTTCCAACAACTCTCATCAACAGGCAAGCGAACGGACCGCTGGAGTTGTGCGAGATCGTTGCCAAGGTCATCTCGAAGAGCCACTCTAAGTTCCGCATCAGCCCCAGGAGGGCCGTCGATGGTCAAAATCGAACGCCCGTCCCATAATTCGTTCAAGGTCGGGCGCGCTGGCGCACACAGCATACGGATCCCCTCACCAGTGGTCCCGCATTCGGGGCGAACTAGAGGGTCACGGATCCGAATGGCGATTGAACTCATGCCAAGTCTTCTGTCGTTGGCACCGAGCAGGGTCACTCGGATCTCATGCGTGCCGACGGCAAGGTCCTCGACGGTGAACAGCAACTCCGCGTCGCCCGGTGCCCAATCCAGGAACTTTGCCGTGGCGTCGACAAACAACTGGCAACGCTGGGGGAGTAGATCCGACCAGATTCTAAGGGTGACAGGCTCTCCAGCGAGCCAGTCAGCCTCGGCCTCATCGTCTCTGGCACGTGCGACGACGCCAACAGGACTGATGGCAATATGGGAGATGATCTCTAACCCAATGCCGCGAAGCGCTTTCGCCTCGCTCTCATTGACTTGTTCGGGCACGGACAGCTCATAGGCGCGGGCGTCGTGTACGTCCACTTCGACTTCCACACACCACGGGACTGGCATCGGTGGCGTCGTTATCTTCGCGCCGACAAGGAGGTAGCTGCGTCCAGGACGAACGAACTTCCCTTTGATTTCTACCGCAATGCCAGCGCTCTGACGGTAGAACAGCCACCATGGACCCCGTGTGATGCCGCTGCAGTGGTCAGCGAGAACTTTGTTGGTTGCTTCATCTCCATACAGAAGTTGGAAAAATGGCTGTTCTGGATTTGGCCATGTGGCCAATTGCATCTCCTGACCTGGGTAGAGGAGGGCGCTCGGGGGCACAGGCCGGACGCCTCCGTCCACAGTGGCACGTGAAGTCCGCAGTTGCTCGTATGTGCCGGGGAAATCGGCCCTAAGCGAAGAAAGGTCAGGCAGTTCCGCATGGGCGGTCCACCTAGCCTCACCCCTTAGGAACAGGCGCGGATATGTCTGGCGCGACTTCCGTCTGAGTTCAGGCGCACTGTCAGTTACTTCCGTCTGTGAATGGGAGCCACGGAGTTGGCTGGCTGACCGCCGAGCGGACATGAGCCAGTGGCGTGCCTGTTGTTCCGCGGAGAGACTTCTTACGATCCGATGCAGAGCGGCGGCGGTGAGGGACGGTGTCGGCTCATCGTCACCCGATAGGAGCGCGGCAGCGACCTGACCGACCAGCCTCGTATTCTCGCAGAAGATCCGGAACCGCTCGGTGTATGTCGAAGCACGGTGGGCAAGCAGGGTGCCCAGGGTTGCCGGGTCATTAAGTAGCTCCGTCGTCAGCTCCGCGCTGAACTCGTACAGCAATTGAGCTAGTTGGCGCTGTAGGTACGTCGGCAAAACCGCGTGCGTGATTGGCCATGCGATGATCGTGAAGTTGGATGCAAATGCTCCTGTCGGAACTGCACCACCATAGTTACCGGCGAACGTCTGGAACCAGGCTTTGATCCACCGACGATGATCGCTGTGCCAGCCGGGTGTCGACTGCTCGAAGCTCCCCCAGAACTCGGCCCCGGCGTAGTCATACCCAGACTCGGCGGCGTACACGACGAATGGCAGCCACCATTGCCATTCGCGGCAATCCAGCCCCTCCTTAACCGCGACGCGGACGGCAGACATCAGGAGGTTGAGGTCATCGGGAGGAAGGTTGTGCTCAAGCGCGAACACTGGCGATCTTGTCCCCGATTCCTGGCGTGCCGTGCTCAACTCCGAAAAGTGCAGATCGAGCGACTCATGAAGGTACTCAAGCCATTCGACAGCGGTCTGGGGCGCAACGTCGATCACGGCTGCAGATCCTCCCTGTGCGGTCTCAATCTTGCTGTGGCCCTCAGTGTGGCGCAAGGGTCCGACATTGATTATGTAAGGCGTGTTCCCGCGCTGGTCGTGACTCTGGGTCCGACTGACACTCTGCTGGGTTGTCTTCCAGTTGATCTGTCCGGCCAGTGGCGGGAGCCGCAAGTCTCGCACGGAGGAGGAGGCGGACATGACTTAATCAGGAGCCAGGCAGTTCCCTCTTCAATGTCTTGTCTGCCCGCCCCTCCTTCGGCGTGAGCTCCCCGCCGCACGACGAAGGAGCCCTTTCTCAGCATGACAGAACCCCGCGAGGTCGTTGCGGGCGTGGACACCCGCGCCGACACGATCCATGCCGCAGTGATCACCACGACCGGCCGGGAGGTCGATGACCGCGAGTTCCCCACAACACCAGCCGGTTACAAGGCTGCTGTCGCATTCCTGACCGGCCACGGCATGGTGCTACTGGCGGGGGTGGAAGGAACATCGAGCTATGGCGCCGGGATCACGCGGGCACTGACCGCGGCCGGGATCGAGGTCCGCGAGGTGATCCGGCCCGACCGCAGTGACCGGCGCCGTCACGGCAAATGGGATCCCCTCGCCGCCTACACCGCCGCGCGGATCGCCCTGGCCGGTCGCGACCTGGATACCGAAGGCTGAACAGACCACCGCCCTGCGGGCTCTGCTCACCACCCGCCGCTCCGCGGCCAAGGCCCGCACCGCCGCGATCAACCAGATCAAGGGTCTGCTGGTCAGCGCCCCCGATACGATCCGCGAAAAATACCGCAGAACAACAATATCGGCGCTGATCACCGCGGTGGCCCGCTGCCGTCGCCGACCCCATCGCCGCAGCGGTGCTGATCGCGGCGAAGGCGTTGGCCGAGCGGGTCGAGTTCCTGCAGAACCAGGACGCCGCACTGACCGCCCACATCGACCGGGCCGCACCGCCATCAATCCCGCGTTGCGCGCGGCCTACGGTGTCGGGCCCGACACCGCCGCGCAGCTGATCGTCACCGCTGGCACCAACCCCCATACCGCCTGCACAGCGACGCAGCGTTCGTCGCGTTGTGCGCGACCGCGCCGGTCCCGGCGTCGTCCGGGAAGACCCGCTGCCACCGGCTTTCCCGCGGAGGAGACCGGGCCGGCAACAACGCACTGCACCGAATCGCGCTGGTACGCATGTCCAACCACCATCCCACCCGCGACTACGTGACCCGCCAAACCGCCAACGGACCCCGAAGCAGCAAACTCGACATCCTGCGGCTGCTCAAACGCGCTATCGCCCGCGAGGTCTTCAAACTCCTCACCCGAGAAGTCCCCATCCCCGACTACCGCGACCTGCGACCGGCACGGCAAGCCAAAAACATCACCGCCGCCGCCAACCACTTCGACCTCTGGCCCACCACCATCTCCCGCATCGAACGAGGAATCCAACGCAACGACGACCTCGCCAACACCTACCGACAGTGGCTCACCACCGCTTGACAGGGATAGGAGCATCAAGTAGTTCCTGTCGGGCAACTGACGAGGGCCCTAATGCCCCATTGAGACCGGCGAGTTTGTTTTCTGTGGTTCGTGAGGCGCGAGTGAACGCGTACCGTAACCGATCCCGGCTACGTCGCCATGTTTGCTACCTCTGGCCCGCGATCACCGACCCCACTGCCGCCCTGGCCTTGCAGCAGCGGACCGCAGGCGACCAAAGGCCACTATCTTGGGACGGGCTGAATCGTCATAGTGTTAGCGGAAGCTAGCGGTGGGGAGTGAAGAGTTGCACTTACAAACACCGAACCGGCCCCGGGCACTTCAACTGACGGCCTGAGCATCTGAACTTGGTCCGACGAATTGACGATCGCGTAAAGCCGCGATGTAGTGGCCGGGTCCGTATGACGCGGCGGGATCGGAAGCGCTTCCGCCCGATCGCCGCCGGAGTGGTTCCGGTGCGTCTGGCCTACGCGCTGTCGGTGGCGCTGCTGACCGCTTCAATCCTGATCTCGTTCGTGGCGACGTGGCAGCTGGCCGTGGTGATGGCTGCTTACGTCAGCATCCAGCTGGCCTACTGCTTCGGTCTCAAGCACCAGGCCGTCCTCGACGTCTGCACCGTGTCATCGGGCTTCCTGTTGCGCGCGGTTGCCGGTGGCGCGGCGGCGAGTATTTCTCTGTCGCAATGGTTCTTGCTGATCGCGGCGTTCGGTTCGCTGTTCATGGCCGCGGGCAAGCGCTATGCCGAGTTGAAACTCGCGCTGGACACCGGCGCCAAGATTCGTAAGTCGTTGCAGTACTACACGCCCACCTATCTACGTTTCGTCTGGACCTTGTCGGGCACCGCGGTCGTGGTCTTCGATGGGCTGTGGGCGTTCGAGCCCGATCACAAGAACAACCCGTGGTTCGCAATCTCGATGATTCCCTTCACAATCTGCATCCTGCGTTACGCGGTTGACATCGATGGGGCCGGAGCCGGTGAACCCGAAGAGATCGTGCTGGGCGACCGCATTCTGCAGTCATTGGCCCTGGCGTGTGCCGCAACAATCGGTGTGGCCGTCTACCTCACCTGAGCAGACATATGGGGCACTTGCCGCATCATGAGCGGACATCATGGCTTGGGCTCGAAAAACCGACGACCTGAAATCGACAGATCTGGACGTTCCAAAGCGTTGGTTGCCGAGCGGTCCGAGGCCCGGCCACCGTCCGCTCGGAACCCGCGGGTCGCGGCAATAGCGGACGTCACGCAGGAATGGTGAGCCGGGTTCGTCGGCCTTCAGCATGTGGTGGGCGCGTTTCGTTCAGTCCGAAGCCCGGGTATGGGCGAATGACGTGGCTGGTGGGGCGGGCAAGCCTCCCTCAGCATGGTGAAAACTGCTTCCCCGCCAGCGGTGCTGGCGGGCGTGTGTGGCCCAATGGTACTTGCACACAGGAAGCGGCCACGGAGACCTCTCCGTGGATGATTCTTTGTTGGGGCCAAGGCGTTTGAGTTCCATGACGCCCATCCGTGGCGCGGCTGACGCCGAATACCGAGAGGTAGAACGCTGCGCCCGTTCTGATCGGCCCTGGACGCCTTCTAACGGTACCTCGACTGAACGGCAAGCTGCCTGCTGCAACGACACTGCCCCTTGAGAATGGAGATAGAAATGCCCCCTATTGTCGCCAAAGGCGTTACTCTCGGCGTTTGCTGCCTTACGATCGCCGCAGGCTTGAGCGTCTTCGCTCCACCAATCCTGGCTCAGGCTGGCGCCAGTTACCTTTGCGACGAAATCGAGGTCAACAAAACTCCGCGCGGAGAAGGAGCTGGCAATTGCAAGGCATCCGGAGGTGCCCCAAAAAATGGCAAAATCACACAGAATTTCGAGATATTGGATCGCACGGACCCAGATACCTGGCTCGAGTGCAAGTCGGATAAAAAGAATCCTGCCGGTGAAGCATCTCTTCCGTCCAAGGTAACCGGCTCTAAATGCGAAATGATGTCCCAGGGCGAATGATTCTCGACACCGTCGTCGCCGTCTGTGTCGAGGGAGCCCGGTGGTTCTGCTAGCACAGATTCAAACGCTGCAAACACGACGGTCTCTCTTGAACCGACACCCACAACACTTCACAAAGGCTGCTGCGCACCTCTACCCCTAGCTACGTAGGCGTGGAGGCCAATTTCTTCGACCTTCCGAACTAAGCGCGGAATGGGACGACTTCAACGTCCGCGACATCTGCTAGCGATTTGCCCCGACCCGATTTCGTCTCGCGTCGGGGCATTTTGCCGTTTCGTGTTCGAGAAGCTGCGCCGACGGATTTTCAGACGGTCACTGCTCTGGGGACGCACGGAAATCGGCTACTTAACACCGGCGGTAGGACTTGATCCCGGCCAGGATCGGGTCCAAGTACCCGGTGAGAAGCTCGCAAATCGGCTGCCCACCTGCGTCATTGGCGTGGCTCTCACATGGCTTGCGTCTCGCCGGGCATCGTGCCGTGAATGGCTGAAGAGGGGTTTGCCCAGCTCGAAGTAGCGGTGCCTTCCCGCACGGACCTCACACGCCGATTCGGGAAGGACGCCACTGGTGAAGGTCATCATCGGAATGGACCCGCACAAACGCTCAGCCACGATCGAGATCATCGACCCCACCGGCACCGCGCTGGCCACGGGCCGATACGGCACTGACAACGCTGGCTACAGCGAAATGCTTATCGCTGCAAGGAAATACAAGGATCGAGTGTGGGCGATCGAGGGCTGTAACGGCATCGGCCGCCATATCGCGCACCGGCTGGTCCACGACAGCGAGACCGTGATCGACGTGTCGGCGAAACTCTCCGCGCAGATTCGGGTTTTCACGACCGGCAACGGCCGCAAGACCGACCCCGTCGATGCGCATTCGGTGGCGTTGGCGGCGTTGCGGTCACCGAATCTTCGCCAAGTGCACGCCGATTCGGAGCTGATCGCGTGGGCATGCTCGCTGATCGCCGCGGCGAACTCGGCCGCGCCCGCACCGACACCGTCAACCGGCTGCACCGGTTGCTGCTGGAAGCCTGACGATCAGCAGCTGAAGTCGACATTCGAAGGTGCGCTCGCTCGAGCCACCGCCGGTGAAGGGGTTCGGACCGATAGCGGACTGGACTTCGAGACCTTCACCGCGTTGGCGAACGTAAGCGCGGCCTGGCCGACAGTCCCACCGACGCTGATCGAGGCTGCACGAGCAACCTTCGCTCGCCAACTCGACGGTTCCAACGGCGCAGTCGACGTGCCCTCATTCCTGCGCGGAAGGCGAGATAGCTGACGCGGTCAGCCATCTGACCGCACGTGTTCCGGCAGGTTGTCAATGGCGTTGACCTACCGATGCGCCGAGATCACCCGGACTTCCCCGAGCTACCGCACGAAGTCCGGTTCGTCGTCGAAATCGAAGGAGTTCCTTCGTCGCGAACGACCATCGATCCGGCCCCCTCGCTGGATCCGAATGCAGCCCAGCGCAACCCATCCCTGCCGCAGGGTCCTCCATGCTGCCGCGGCCAGCGTGTTCAACTGCATTCCCGTCGTGATCGGGGCTTCTCCCGGCTTGTTCACGATGCCGGTCCCCGGTGCCTGGCAGGCGAGGAGCTAGACATGGGAGAACATGACCAGCGAGAATGCGCACCGAACAGACCCGACCGCCACCGAGCATGATCGTCGGCTGGTTGCTCGTGGACCGCAGCCCGAGGGGGACTTTCGGTCCGCTCCTACGCGTGCCGGTCACACGACTGGAATCCCACTATCGCTGATCTCGCTTCCCCTCGGCTTACCATGCAGGTAGGCAACGAGGCCCTGTGACAAAAGTCAATTCGGTACGAGCGCGCGTTGAGAAGGGCTGTCAGCCAACCAGTTCGGGACGGTTGGCCATCGCGCGCCACGGCGGGATTCGCGGATGTTTGGCAAGTCAAAGATCGCGATAGGCTGCCTGTCGATTGCGGCGGAATCGTGAGTGCAACTGGGGGGATCGTGGTGATGCGCGGCGAAGAAGCGATATCCCGCGACGCGGCGGTGACCCGTGATATCTCGCGCCCGGAGCGCCTGCACGTCCACGGAGCTGTCTCCACGGCCCTGGCACTGCACAGCGATCTTGCGTTGCGCGAGCTCGTAGATGCGGCCGTGCCGATCGGTTCCGGTATCGGCGGGAAGTCGGCGCTGCTGGAGATCGCCGGAAATCCAGTCTTCGTGAAGCGAGTGCCCCTCACCGACCCGGAACGGCAGCCGGAGCACGTCCGGTCCACGGCGAACCTGTTCGATATGCCGATGTTCCTCCATTACGGCGTCGGCCTCATCGGTGGGGCGGGTTTCGGAGCCTGGCGCGAACTCGCCGTGCACACCATGACGACGAATTGGGTGCTCGCTGCCGAACGCGAGGGCTTCCCGCTGATGTACCACTGGCGGGTGCTGCCGGATACGACGCCGCTACCGACCGAACTCGCCGACATCGATCACGCCGTCGCCTACTGGGACGGCCGACCCCAGGTCCGCCACCGGATCGAGACCCTCCGGGACTCTTCGGCGAGCATCGCGCTGTTCCTGGAGTACATCCCGCACACCCTGCACGAGTGGCTGAACGCCCAGATCGAGGCGGGCGATGAGGCCGCCGACCGGGCCTGCGCCATGGTGGAGCGGGAACTGGCCGTCGGCACCGCATCCATGAACAGCCGTGGGCTCCTGCACCTCGACGCGTACTTCCAGAACATCCTCACCGACGGTCGACGCCTCTATTTCGCCGACTTCGGCCTCGCGCTCTCCTCCGGGTTCGACCTCTCGCCGCAGGAAGCCGCGTTCTTCGACCAGAACCAGAGCTATGACCGCGGCTTCACAGCCACCTACCTGGTGAACTGGCTGCTCACCGCCCTGTACGGGCTCCGGCGGGAAGATCGGGAGACACGCGCCGCGATGGTGCGCGCCATCGCCGAGGGCACGCCGCCGGAGGGTTTCCCCGAGAGAGCCGCCGCGGTCCTCACCCGGCAGGCGCCGGTCGCCGCGGCGATGTCCGCGTTCATGCATACGTTCCAGCAGACGAGCCGGAGCACCCCGTATCCGGACGAGGAGATCCGCCGCCTGCTGGACGGCCAGGCTTCTGTGTCCGTCTCCACTCGCCCCTGACCATCAGCCGTTTGTAAGAACATCGCAAGCCTCATGAAGATCATTGAGGCATCCGCGCCCGCGGTGTGACACAAGGAGAGCAGTGAGTGGCATGGCCGATGATCAGAGTGCGAGGGGTCCGATCTGGGCGCGGCCTCGCGTTTTCCACACGTTGACGTTCATTACGTTCGTGGTCCTGGTGATCGTGCAGGGCATGTGGTGGCGCGATCATGGGAAACCGTTGTCGTGGATACTGTTGCCCGCCACGCCGTTTCTGGCCTTCCTGCCCTCGGGGCTGATCGTCAAGGCGTTCCGGAAACGGTGGACCGCGCAGTGGGCCGAGCAACACGGGTTCAGCTATCAACGTAAAGCTGGCTGGGCGGTACCGGTATGGAACTTCCCGCCGTTCACGATCCGCCGGGCGCGGCGCATGCGGGTTCGGGACGCTATGCAAGGCAGCGTCGGCGCCTACCCGGCGAGCTTCTTCCATCTCACCTGGCTCAACAACAACAAAATCAACGTGAGCACCCATTACCGGAATGTTTTCGTCCTGGAACTTCCCACGGCACTGCCCCGGTTGACTATGGGCCCGAACTTCGACACCACCGCCGGCACTCAGGTGGAGTTCGAATCCGCCGACTTCAACGACAAATTCTCGGTGTACTCCTCGAATCCGGCTTTCGCGCATGCGGTTTTCACCCCACGCACCATCGACCGGCTGATCGACATCGGCCGACGCGAACCAGCGGTGCGGCTGACCAAATTCGAGATCACCGGGAATCGCTTGGTCGGCGTAACCACGCTCGGCAATCGTCCCTGGGAGATCGGCTCGGCCTTCGACGCGATGCAGGTAATCGCCGAAGGCATCCCGCGGTTCGTATGGTCCGACAGCACTACGACAGCGACCGCTCCGAAAAGGAATGTGGCATGAGCAGCACCGTATGCATCCTCTTAGCGCTGGCGATAACGCTGATCGTGATCCTCTGGTACTTCGCGGTGTACAACGATTTTGTGCGGTTGCGGAACCTGGTGGCCGAATCTTGGCAGCAGGTCGGCGTCGAACTGCAACGCCGCCACGACCTGGTGCCGAATCTGGTCGCAACGGTCGAGCAGGCAGCGGCCTTCGAACGCGGCAGTTTGACAGCGGTAGTCGAGGCACGCAATCGTGCACACGTCGCCGGAACTTCGACGTCGGCGCCCGGCCAGGGACACCGAGCTGCGGACGTCTCGGAGGTTGCGATTGCGGAAAACGCTCTCACCACGGCATTGGGCAGCTTGCAGGCACTCGCCGAGCAGTACCCCACCATGGGCACCGTACGAAACTACCGAGCGTTGCAAAGCGACCTGGCCGATATCGAAGACCGCATCGCCGCGGCGCGGCGGTTGTACAACGGCAATGTGCGGGCGTTGAATACAAAGATCGAATCCGTGCCCGCCGCCGCCATCGCTTCTTTCCACCATGTTTCGCCCGCCGAATACTTCGAGATCAGTGGCCCCGAAGCAGGGCAGGTAACCGACGTCCGCGGACTGTTCGGCGCCTCATGAACGCCGGCCTTGCTTCTGCTACTTGCCTTCACGTTCTATGCGTCGGGCGCGGTCGTAGTCGGTCTCACCTTTGACGTTCCAGGAGATCGGGTGTGCGCCGGGTCCGCAGTCCTGCGTGAACGTCTCGGTGGTGTTGCCCGCCATCCGGTGCGCGGGTTCGTACAACGTCCTCAGGTCACTGCACACAGTGAGGCCGACTGCGGTGCCCGCGCCGACATCGGTATTGGTGCAGGTGACTTCGAGGCGCGAGTCGACCGGCACCGGAACACAATTCACCTTGCCGGGCGGCGCGGCGTGCACCAGGGGCGCCGCGAGCATCGTTCCCGCTGCCGCGGCGACGGCAACCAATCCCGCGTGTACTGACCGACCGATTCGCACGGAGACCTCCAGCGGGCGTTGTCCGCCGAATGACGGTTTCTGCCTGGCCCGCGCCGTCATGGTGCCACCGCGAACCGGTCCGGACATGCCCCCAATCTCTGGGTTGCCGCACTCAGAGGTGGTGTCACATAACGTATTCCGTTCAATCGATAGATATCCTCGCCGTTGTCGGGTGCTCCCCGTTCGGTATCGAGTACTTCAAGGGCATTGCCCACGAGATCGTGACGATGCATGGCAGGATGCCCGATGCCATGGTGATTCCCAGTTCGCGTGGGGATCTGGCACACGGCATCTACCGAGGATTCACCGAGAGCGGACGGGGCATGCCCAGGCTGTATTTGGTCGAACCGTTTCCCCGGCTGCACGCGGTCCTCGAGCAGGGTGCCGACTTGCGAACAACCTTCGGTGGTGAGACCCAGCTACTCCCCTCGATCGCGGGAGACACCACCACACGTCAGTCAGTCGTGGCGGCCGCCGGTTCCGATGGCGGAGCGGTCGTCGTGTCCGGCCTGCGGATGCCACGGTCGTGGTGGCGGCCTCGCGTGGCTTCAAAGGGCTGTAGGGGTGAAACCAAATGCAGGGCAAGCCGTTTGACAGTTCATCGTCGCCGAGGGGCCCGGTCAGCAGCCCTGTCTGCTCGAGCTGCGTGCTCAGCTCGTTGACAGCGCTGAGCGTCGGGCGCCAGTCACCAGCGTCCATTATCAGACCTCGTTTTCCGTGGTTTCCGTATCCGCGCCAGCGACGCGCGAACACAGTCGATGATCGTAGTCACGGATCCGAAAGCGCAGGGCAGCAGAGGAATCCACCCTGGTGCGATGTCATGACGAGATGTGGCCGCATGCGGCCATCCGGTTGTGCCGGGTCGCGGCGTCGTGCTGTAGTCGAATAGGCCCGGCGGACGGTGGAGCGTCTGCCTGTAAGGCTGGCGTTACGGGTGGAAAGGCTGGGGGTGGGGATCGTTTCGATTGACAGCGAATCAGTGTCCGGACACGGTCGCGAGATTGGCGATCAGGGGAGGACGAATTGGTAATAAATGGAGCGCATGAGATGCCCGATAATATCGTCGTACCCGATCTTGCCGTGCCGGAGATGTTCACGCCGGAGTTCTTCCAGAATCCGTATCCCTTTTATGCCTGGCTGCGCGACAATGCGCCGGTCCACCCGATCACTATCCCGGGTGTGAATATCAGAGTGTGGTTGGTGAGCCGGTACGACGATGTCCGGGCAGGCTTCGCCGACCCGCGGCTGAGCAGCGACTACCGATCCGCGCTGCCCGAATTCCGCGCGGCTCGCCTCGCTTTCGGGGCGGGCACGGTCGGCGAGCGCACGATGGTCAACCTCGATCCGCCGGACCATACCCGCATCCGCGGCCTCGCCGCGGCTACCTTCACGGCGGCGCGGATCGCGCAGTGGGAGGCCACGATTCGCGCAACGGTCGATGAACTGCTCGACGCGCTGCCGGTCGGCGAACCCGTCGACGTGATGGCGCGGCTCGCCGCGCCGCTGTCGATCCGGGCGATCTGTGCGGTCCTCGGCGCGGAGCCGAATGACGAGGATGACCTGCGGCGGTGGGCCGACCTCGTGTTCACCGCCGATCCCACGGAATTGGCCAAGGTGCCCGAGGCTATTGACTGCCTACTGGGGTACGCCGACAAGTTGATCGCGCGCAAGCGGAACCGTCCTGGCGACGACCTGTTGTCCGCATTGATCACAGCGAGTGATGATTCCAATGAACTGAGCTCCGATGAGCTCGTCGGCACCGCCATGGGTTTGATGGTGGCCGGTTACCAAAGCACCATCCAGCTGATCGGCGACACACTGCTCGCGCTGCTCGACCACCCCGATCAACTGAGCGCGCTGCGCGAGGGCAAGCACACCGCGGCGGACGCGATCGAGGAAACACTTCGCTATGACGGTCCACAGGTCAGCTCGCTGTGGCGGTTCGCGACCGAGGACATGACGATCGCGGGCACCGCGATTCCGGCACACGAGGCGGTACTGCTGCTTGTCGCTTCGGCACATCGAGACGAGCGACAGTATCCGAATCCGGAATCCTTCGACCCCGGCCGAGCGGACAAGCGACACTTGGCCTTCGGGTACGGCATACACCGTTGCCTCGGCGCGGCTCTCGCCCGGCTGGAGAGCAGAGTCCTGCTCGAATCACTGCTGGCCCGCTATTCCCGGCTCGAGCTGGCCGTGCCGCGCGTGGAGGTCCGCTACAAGCCGTCCCTCGTGGTTCGCGGGCCCGGCGAATTGCCACTCGTGCTCCACCACTGAACTGACGCCGCAGTGCTGCCGAGCGCGGGCACCTGTTCGCTAGCGCATTCATTCCACCAGGAGGACTTCGTGATCATCGCTCTCGGCCTATATCAGGGCTTCACCGCACTGGACGCGATCGGGCCGTACCAGGTATTCACCACCGTGCCGGATGTCGAGGTGGTGCTGTGCGCCGCCGAAACGGGCCGGCTCGATGACGATCAAAACCTGCTTCACCTGCAGATCGACGCCACGTTCGCCGATGTGCCGCGTCCCGATATCCTCCTTGTCCCCGGCGGCCCGGCCTCGCTCGCACTCGCCAGGGACAACGCCCCAATCGTCGACTGGGTGCGCGAGGCCCACCCGCACACCAGGTGGACCACCTCGGTGTGCACCGGGTCGCTCATCCTCGCGGCCGCGGGCCTGCTCGAAGGGCTGCCCGCCGCCACGCACTGGTTCTTCCGCGACGAACTCGCCAAATACGGTGCGCAGCCGACCGAGCAACGTGTCGTCATGGGCGACCGAATCGCCACCGGCGCAGGCTCTGCCGCGGGCATCGATCTCGCGCTGACGCTGGTGGCGGAATTCGTGGCTCCCGAGCTCGCACAGGGCATCCAACTCGCGCTCGAATACGATCCGCAGCCCCCGTTCGACTCGGGCACCCCGAGCAAAGCGGCTGAACCGATCGTCGACGCCGTCTCGTTCATGATCGGCACACACGCAAATGAGTACGGTCGAACAGCTGCCGCCCGCACCAGGTAGGCGTGACAGGCCCGGCACCGCGCCGCTGACTCTCGAAGGTCCGCCGAAATGACCACCGCCGCAATCAGAATACCCACCGCGACAGCCGATTCCGCGTACAACCTAGCCAATAGCGTTGTTGCCGAGCATGTTCTGCGGATCGTATTCCGCCGCCGCCGTACCGCCGACCCCTCGGCGCCCTGCACCACTGATCCATGCCCGGAATGCTTTGCCCCGCATCTGGATACGGTCCGATGGTTCATCGCGGCGGGCAAGCCGATCCACTTCGTGATTCCGGCCTTCCCCGCCAAGTCGCGCAACCATCGCAAGACCCTCGGCAGGCTGCCCGATCTCGGCGAACGACTCGCACTGGATTCCATGCAAAGCTTCTGCGAGCAGATCTCGGCGGTGTACGCACCCGGCGCCGTGGTCACCATCTGCTCGGACGGGCATGTGTTCAGCGACGTGCTCGGCATTCCGGACGAGCACGTCGACGACTACGGCGCCGAACTGGTGCGGATCATCCGAACGAGCGGCGGTGGTGCGATCGGTCTCTACGGGCTGCGCGATGCCATGCCGGACCTGACCTGGGATGAGCGCAGGCGCGAGCTGCTGGATCGGCATGCCGATACCGTCGACGAGATTCGCGAGGCGGTCCGCACCCAGGTCGCCGCGCGCCGAATGTTCAACGGCATCCACCGCTTCATCACCGAGGATCACGCGGTGCTGCTGCCGGAACTCAGTGCGACGCAACGACGTAACCGCGCCAAACGGACCACCTACGAGGTGGTGCAGCGCAGCCAGGCGTGGAGCCACGTCGTCGAGCAGGCCTTCCCCGCCGCGGTACGGCTGTCCATCCACCCGCAGGCCAAGCACAGCAGGAAGATCGGCTTTCACCTGCTGCGCACCGCAGACAGCTGGCTCACCCCGTGGCACGGCGTCGTACTCGACGACGGCGTCCGGCACGTCCTGGTCAAGCGCGCCGAGGCGGAGGAATTGGGCGGACGGCTGGTGTGGCGCAACAGCAGGCCGAGTCATTTCGTCATCGGGGATCCCATCGATCCCGTTCGCGCCGAATCGGCGCCGGCCTTATCCGGAGGAGAGCCGTGACCAATCAACTGCAGCACGCCGTACTCGCGGGCACCGAGCTGTCGCCGTTCGGACGGCTCGTCACCGCCGACGCGGCCGGGCGCAGCCTGGCCGATGTGCCCGTCGATACCCTGCTGACGACCACCCTGCAGGCCAAAGTCCTTGTGCTGCGCGGATACCGCGCCCTCGACAAGGCCGATCTGGAGTCCTATTGCCGGGCCGCCGGTGAGCTGGCGGAGTGGGAGTTCGGCACGATCATGGACCTGGTGGTTCAGGACGATCCGAAGAACTACCTGTTCGACTCCGGCGACGTACCGTTTCACTGGGACGGCGCCTGGTCGGCGCGAGCGCCGCGCTATTTCCTGTTCCAGTGCATCCAGGGCTGTGAACCGGGTGCCGGCGGCGAGACGGTGTTCTGCGACTCCGCTCAGGTGTATCGCGAGGCACCCGACGATCTGCGCGCCCTATGGGCGCGCGCCATGGTCACCTACCGGACCGATCGACTCGCCCACTACGGCGGCACCATGACGCACCCACTGCTGGCTACCAGCCCGGTGACCGGCGAGACCACCATCCGCTATGCCGAACCGCTGGATCCGGCGATCTATCGAAATCCCTTGTTCCTCACCGTCGAAGGGCTCACCGCCGAGGAAGCCGTGCGGGTGATGGACGACCTGCGTGTCCGCCTGCACGACCCGCGCTACTGCTACCACCATGCCTGGGCGACCGGTGACATCGTCGTCGCCGAGAATCACGCGCTGTTGCACGGCCGCAACCGGTTCACCGGCCCGACCGCGCGGCATATGCAGCGGATCCAGATCATCTGACCCCGAATCCGGAAACCGAGTCCGCACACCAAGATTGGAACACTGCGGTGGTTGATCTCATGACGACAGCCAGGTCTGTACGGGCGTACGGACGGCTGGCCAACCTCTATTTTCTCGACTACAACCTCGCCTATCCGATGGTGGCGACGCTGCTGCCCGCCTCGGTCGCGCGCGGCACCACCACGTGGGTCGCCTTCGGCATCATGATCGCCGGATACTTCCTGGTGCACTGCGCGACCATCGCCTTCGACGACATCACCGGATTCCGCGACGGCAGCGACGCCACGAACTACCGCGACAATCCGAGCGCGCTGCGCCGTGCGCGCTGGAAGCCGTTGGTAACCGGGGAACTTCGACTTCCGGAGGCGCTGCGGTTCGCGTGGACCTGCCTGCTCACGGGTTTGACACTGCTGGTGATCGGCCTGCTCGTCGCGCCCTACCATCCACTGTGGCTGATCGCCCTCGCGGTCGTCGGCGCGTGCGTCTCCGTCCAGTACTCCTACGGTTTGCGGTTGAGCCACATCGGATTTCAGGAGCTGGTGCTCTTCCTGTTCACGCTGGAACTGGTCTTGATTCCCTATGCGGCGCTGACCGCCGCGGTGACCGCGCGCGCTGTCATCGAGGGCTCGCTGTTCGCTTTCTGGCTGATGATGGTGTCGTGGTACTCCAACCTTCGTGATTGCGATACCGACCGGGGCGTCGGGCGGATCAATATCGCGACGATGACCCGTGAGCGCACCTACATCGCCATACTCGGCGTGCTCGCCGTCGCCGATATTGTCGTGGTCCTCGCGCTGATCGCCTGGGGGGCACTGCCGCCGATTTTCGGGGCACTGCTGTGGCCGGTATTCGTCGCCCGGCTGTTCCAGTTCCACTTCGGCGCGACCAAACGCGATCCGCTGTTCGGGCGGTTGGTCGGTCGCCGCCTCGCCTGGGCGGGCGCGCTGCTGATGGCTATCGGCAATGTGCTGACCACCAGCTGAGCGGCGGCACCGAGGCCGCGGCCTCAGCCAGGTAACCGTTCGGCCGGATAGTCGCGCAGCTGGTGGTCGACGTCGCCGACCACCACCGGCCGGCCCACCAGATCGAACATCGCGATGTCGGAATGGTGATCACCGAAGGCCGCACACGCACCGAGGTCGACTCCCGTGCGTTCGGCGTAACCGCGCAGTGCGGCGGCTTTGTCCGTGCCGACCATGGTCGCGCGCACCGCACCGGTGTAGCGACCGTTGGCGACTACCAGTTCGGTGCACAGCGTCTCGTCGGCGCCGATGTGGTCGGCGATCGGACCTAGCGCCGCGTCGAATGACCCGGACACCAGGATGATTCGCGTGCCTGCGGCGGCAAGCTCGCGCAGCCTGCCGACCACCGAGGCATTGAAGAAGTCCGGGGTCCGCATGCGCTCGGTGAACCAGTCGCGGCCGATCCGTCGTATCTCCTCGACTTCGCGTCCGTGCCACAGCCGGTAGAACTCGCGGTGGGATTCGGCACGGCCGGCCCCCGCCGCACGCAGGGCCCGGAACTCGCGCAGCAGCGGCTCCGGATCCGCACCGCGGCAGCGCGCGTCGAAGGTGAACAGGGACAGAAAGCTGATGTCCCGGACCAGGGTGTTATCGACGTCGACAAAGGCGGCGGCCACCGCAGTCGGCGCGGCGGCGGCAGGGCGGCGGGCGGGGTGCACGGGCTTGATCGTCACGAGCGCATCCTCGCATCATTGCCCGGATAACGTGTGAATCCGTCTCTCCTGGAATAGTATTCGAGTTCATCGCGATGGGCGGGATGCCGCGTGCGTGCGCCCGACGGGGGGAGCGTCAGGTCTCGATGAGTGCGATTGGTGAGCACGGCACGCAGGTGCCGCCGGTAGGTGCGGGCAGTGGAAGGAATCCGATACGGTGGTATCGGCGGCGTCGGCCCTGCTCGTCGAAGTCGGCGAAACCGTGGGCTCGGATTCCTCGAATCCGTGGCCGCACTGGGGAGATCACCGAAGGCATCGCCGCCGTGGATGCCGATCATCGCTTGGTTCTGGAGGCGGGTGTGGGTGCGTAGTGACTCAGCCGCGCGAGTGAGACCTGGCCGCGGCAGGCCGAATTCGGCCCGCCGGAGGAATGAACACAGGAGGCAGTGAATGTTCGAAGTGCAACTTCCAGCGGGCGTAATCGAATACGAGGACACCGGCGGCGACGGACCGGTGCTGGTCTTCATTCACGGCCTGCTCATGGACGGTACGGGTTGGCGGCACGTGGTGGACAAGCTGCGCACCGAATACCGATGCATCGTCCCGACCTGGCCGCTCGGCGGACATCGCAAACCCATGAACGAGGACGGAGATGTGTCCTTCCTCGGTATGGCCAAGTTGGTCGGGGACTTCCTCGATGCGCTCGAGCTGCGGAATGTCACGCTGGTCCAAAACGATTGGGGCGGTGCACAGCTGCTGCTCGGCACGCGGGGCAGCGACCGCGTCGGCCGACTCGTGCTTACCTCGTGCGAGGCCTTCGACAACTATCCGCCCAAACCCGCGCGCCTCATCGTCGCCTCGGCGAAGGTGCCCGGCGGGTTGCGCACCGCGATGGCGTTGCTCAACACCCCGCTTGGGCGGCGTGGCCCCGCTACCTGGGGGTGGATGAGCAAGCGCCCGGTGCCGAAAGAGGTGATCGACAGCTGGTTCCGCCCGGCGACGGTCGATCGCCGTATTCGACGGGATCTGGCCAAATACCTGAACACCGTGCCGCCTCGCGCCACACTGCTCGAGATCGCGCAGCGTAATGCGGCCTTCACCGGGCCGGTGCTGATCGCCTGGGCGATCGAGGACAAGATGATGCCGATCGCACACGCCCGCCGCCTCGCCGAGCTCTATCCCGACGCCCGGCTGGTGGAGATCGAGGACAGCTACACCCTGCTGCCCGAAGACCAGCCGGAGCGGCTCACCGAGGTCATCGGCGAGTTCCTCGCTGCAACGGAGTCATGATGGAAGCGGTGTCAGCCCAGACGAATGAATCGGCGGCAGCGGGCGGCGAACGCCGGAAGCGGTTGCTGTTCATCGGAATTCTCGGATATCTGTTCGGCTACGGCGCACATTCGGTGGAACACTGCGTGAGCCTGATGAACGTGACGCCGGTGCCGACGATTATCGCGGGATCACTGGCCTGGGTGCTGTTCGTGCTGGTGGTCGTTGCGGTCCGCCGCGGCCATCGCCTCGCCGCCCAGGCCGAGGTGTTCCTCGGCGCCGTCACGCTGGCCGGGCTACTTGCCGTCCATCTGCTCCCGGACTGGGGGCCGTTCAGTATGCCGTGGGTGAACAGCAGCACAACGATCGTCATGTGGCTGTCGCTGGTAGCGGCGGCGATCGGGTTCGTCGTCACGATCATCGCGGGGTGGCAGGCCCGCACCGCCGTTCGATAGCTGGGAGATCGGCCACCCGCGAATCTCCCGACGTCGGTAGATCCGACGTCGGGAGATTCGCGGAGTTCTGTTCGGACGACCTCCGCCGTTCCAGCGGAACGCGGCTGCGGCGGCGAAGTCCCCCGAGTGGGCGAAGCCGGTTTGGGAACGACACCCAGGACTCGACTCCGGCAGCTCGGTTAGATGAGTCCCATGCGGGCCGCAAGGACGCCGGCCTCGAATCTGCTGCGCGCTCCGAGATGTCCCATGAGTTGTTGTGTCAAACGTCGGACCGTGCGTACCGATAAATTCATCCGACGAGCTGCGGCCTCGTCGGTGTGTCCCTCGCAAAGTAGTTGAATGAGCTCGAGCTCGCGTGCACTTGGCAGTGTTTCTCGAACTATCATGCAAACCCCTCACGACTAGCTCTGAATAGCCACCTGTCTGTCCGTCGATGGTGGCTGGCAGACCCCCGGTTAATTCGTGCTGCCAATCCGATGTTATTGGCGATTCCGGGCGTTGGCAACCCGAAATGGAGCAAACCTGCAGCTCTGGAGGTGAAGCCGTCATTCGACCGGCTGAGCCGAATGCGGGCAATCCACTGGTAACCCTTATCGCGCTTGCCACCAATCTTGGGGGGTCTGCGGTTTACAATTCTATAGTTTTCGCAGTGTATAATTGCAGCGCCTATCCGCAGGCGTGCCCCATGAAATAGGGGATGCCGATTCTTGCCTCTTGGTGCATGTTGTCAAGCCTTGCTGCCTCGTTGGCAGCATGCGGCCATACGGTTGCGCCCGCTGCCGCGGTCATGTTGTAGTCGAATAGAACGTCGGCGCGAATTGTTTATCGAACGGCTGACGTCTCAATCGCCCAGTGGCCGCTGGGTGCATTGTTTAATCCGATCATAAGCACCACATTAAGGGGCGGCAGTCAATGATTGAGCTCGAAGAACTCGTCATTCTTATTCGCAAGCAGCTGCGTGGCCGTCAGGATGTAATTTCGCTGACCGAGGATACCGTGATCGCCGATATCGGTTTATCCAGCTTGCAGTTCGCCGACATCGTCTTCACGCTGGAGGAGGAGTACGAGGTCGAGTTCGACCCGGCGAAGGCTGCCAGCGCCAAGACGGTCGGTGACGTGCTTGCGGTTGCTAATTCCGCGATCTCCGCAAGTTTGTAAAAGCAAAGGATCGAGATGGACGGCCGTCGTCACCAAGTATTCATTCTTCTGATATCGATTGTGCCCTTGCTCGGTGTTTTCGCGGCGATGATCTTGCTGTGGAACAGCTACTTCCAGCTGTCGGACCTTGTGGCGTTCGTCGCGATGTATATCGTTGCCGGACTGGGTGTTTCGACGGGCTACCACCGGCTGTTCGCGCATCGCGCCTTCAAGACGAGCAGGCCGGTACGAATCTTCTTCGCCGTCGCCGGTTCGATCGGGTCGCAAGGCCCGGCGCTGATCTGGACGGCCCATCATCGTCGTCATCACCGGGTAGCCGACAAGGCCGGTGATCCGCACAGTCCTTATCTCGACCTGGAGCCGGGGGCCAAGGCCGGCCTCAAGGGCTTGTGGCACGCTCATCTCGGCTGGTTGTTCGACAAGGAGCTGACCTCGGACCCGGTGCGATATTGTCCGGACCTGGCCCGGGACAAGGACATTCGATGGGCCTCCAACAACTTCGCCTGGCTCGTCCTGCTCGGCATCGTCCTGCCGGGTTTCATCGGCCTTGCTGTCGGGCAGACACCGGCGTCGTTCGTCACCGGCATGCTCTGGGGTGGGTTGGTCCGGATCTTCGTCGGCAACCACGCGACGTATGCGGTGAACTCGATCGGTCATGTCTTCGGGTCCCGCCGCTTCTCGACACCCGATGAATCGCGCAATAACGGCTGGCTCGCCATCCTGTCCTTCGGGGAGAGCTGGCACAACAACCATCACGCGTTCCCCCGCTCGGCGCGGCACGGATTGCGCTGGTACGAACTGGATATCAGCGCGATCGTGATCAAAGTGCTCGAAAAGCTCCACTTGGTGCATGACGTCATTCGAATCGACCGAGCGCGGCAGAGTCAGCGTCAAGCCGTGTGGGCACCGACCGGCGGCGGCCGGTTCGCGCGATCGACGCCTGCCAAGCCGCTCGCGGAATCGGCTCCGACCACCATGGGAATCGTCGATGTGGAGTAGCGACACCAGCGCGAACGGCCTGTGGCAAGGACTGCTCGGGCAGTCTCGTCCCCGCACTCATTCGCTGATGGCCTGGGAGAACGAACGATACGTGCGCACACCGTGGGCAGAGGTCGCCCAGCGCGCGCGGCACATGACCGCCGGTCTGCGCCGGCGTGGTGTCGCGCCAGGGACCCGCGTCGCTTCGGTGCTGACCAATAATTCCGACGTGGTGTCGGGGGTACTCGGCATCTGGCTTGCCGGTGGCGCTTTGGCTTCGTTGCCGGTTCCGTCACGGGGAATGGGGTCCGAGGAGTATCTCGCGTCCCTCGGGGGCATGTGCGAACAGCTCGATCCCCAGCTGGTGGTCCTGGACGCGGGGCTGCTCACCACCTTGCCCGATTGGTTTCTGGCCAGACATCAGATATGCAGTTGGCAGGATCTGATCGGCTCGGGCGTGGTGGACGAGTGCCCGCCCGGCGATGCGGACGTCGCCTTTATCCAGTATTCGTCGGGCAGTACCGGAGTGCCCAAGGGCTGCGTCCTGACTGCCGGGGCGATCGCTCGGCACATCGACATGTTGCTGTCGTGGATCGGTGTCCGCTTCGGCGGCGACGTGGTGTCGTCGTGGTTGCCCCTGTCGCATGACATGGGGATGTTCGGAACATTGCTGTCCTCGTGGCAGAGCGACAATGACCTGTACTTGTCGACGCCCGAGCGGTTCTCGATGTCACCGCGCACCTGGTTCGGCGACATCGCGGAATACGGCGGCACCATCACCGCCGGTACCAACACGGGTGTTTACCTGTCCGCCAGAGGATTTCGGCGCGGCGCACGGCCTCGCGCGGCCATCGATATGCGCACGTGCATTATCGGAGCCGAGCGAATCGAATGGCAGACATTGGAATTCGCGACAGAAGTGCTGGGCGAGTTCGGGCTGACGCCCCGCATGTTCATGCCTGCCTACGGAATGGCCGAGGCCACCCTCGCGGTCACCGCCGCCCGACCGGACGAAACTCCGCGACGGATGACGGTGGACGCGGTCGAGCTGGCCAGGGGCGAACTGCGGCTGGTCGACGGCGATCACGAGTCGGCGACCAGTATTGTCAGCGCTGGCCGTCCGCTGCACGGCGTCAGTGTCGGGGTGAGTGGGGCGGACCAGATCGGTCGAATCCGCATCCAGTCCCCGAGTCTCGGGTCGGGGTACTGGAATTCTCCCGAGCTGACCGACGCCCACTTCCGCGACGGTGAATTGCTCACCAATGACCTCGGCTTCGTGGTCGAGGACAACCTCTATCTGGTCGGTCGTAGCGACGACATGATCAATGTCGCGGGGCGAAAGGTCTACGCGCGGGGCGTCGAGGAGGCGATCGAGCAGGTCGAGGGAGTCCGACGTGGCTGCTCGACCCTGGTGGAACGGACGATCGGCGATCGTGCCACGCTGACACTGCTGCTGGAATTGGACTCCGGCACCAACGGCCATCGCCAGATCGCGGATCAGGCCGCCTCGGCCGCGATGGCGAAAGCCGCTGTCGCGGTGGATGAATGCATGTTCCTTGCGCGTGGCGCGCTGCCCAAGACGCCGAGCGGCAAGATCCAGCGCTATCGGTGCCGTCAACTGTTGGAGGGCGGCGAGCTCGACCCGTGGGCGGTCGTCAGCATGTCGGAAGGCGGGTTGTGACTATGTCCGGACAACGAAGAACAGTGCTTCTCACTGGTGCGTCCGGGGTTGTCGGTCGCGCGATCGCGGCGGAGTTGCGGGAACACCGGGTGATCGGCCTCGCGCACTCGGACCCGACCGCAGGCAGCTCGGAAGAGGTTGTGCTCGGCGACGTCTCGCGCCCACGGTTCGGCCTCGACGCCGAAAGCTGGGCTGCCCTTGCCAAGACGGTCGACGTCATCGTGCACTCGGCGGCGCTCACCGAATGGGGACAGCCCGACGAGCGCTACCAGCGGATCAATATCGATGGCACCGCTCATGTCGCCGAGCTCGCGCAGGCCGCCGATGCGCCGGTGCACTACGTCGGTACCTGTTTCGTCCGGGCGATCGAACTCGGCCGGGTGAGCGAGCTTTCGGACGGCAACGTCGTTCGCCCCTACATCGCGTCGAAGCTGCGCGCCGAACAGGTACTGGCGGATAGCGGTGTTCGGTATTCGGTGTACCGCCCGACCAACCTGGTGGGGGACTCGCGAACCGGGGCCAGCTTCCGCCCGCAGATCGTGCAGATGATGTCGCAATGGATCTGCCGGGGGAAAGCGCCGTTCTTCCCGCTGCACGCGGGTAACCCGATCGATTTGCTGGCCCTGGACACGACAGCGATGGCGATCGCTCGTGCGGTCGAGGCAGATGACCTCGGACGAATCTACTGGTTGACCAGCGGGCAGGACGCGCTGAAGGTCGACGATGCACTGAACGTCGTGCTGGCCCACGCGAGTTCGCGCGGCAAACCCATTTCCGCGCCGCCGGTGCTCGACCCCGATGCCATCGATGCCATTGCCTGGGGCCAGGTTTCGGCGACATCGAGGGCGTTCATCAAGGTGCTGATCGATGTCAGTGAGGTCACGCGTGCAAGCGGTGGTGTGCTTCCCAGCTCATTGCCCGAGCTGACCAGCCGCTACGGACTGCCGGCGGTGTCGGTGGCTGAGGCGTATCGGAAGAGCTTGGAGTTTTGGGCCGGAGAGCGTGCGTCGTCGCACCGGACAACCGAGGAGTTGGTGTGAGTTCCAAACCTATCGGCTGGGTGCCGCCGGATCTGCGCGGCACAGTTGCTCTGGTTACCGGCGCGAGTCGGGGAGTCGGGCGTGGCGTCGCACTCGCCCTGGGCGAGGCCGGCGCAACGGTATACGTGACAGGTCGCAGTCGCGCCGGAAGTGTGACCGAAGATCTGCCGGGGACGGTGGCCGAGACCGCAACCGAGGTTTCCCAACGCGGTGGCCGCGGCATCGCGCTCGTCTGTGATCATTTCGATGACGACGAGACCGCGGACGTTTTCCGGTACATCGAGAAAGAGCAAGGGCGCCTTGATGTCCTGGTGAACAACGCCTGGGCGGGCTATGAACGCGGCGAGGACGCGAAGTTCGACGCGCCGTTCTGGCAGCAGCCGATGTGGCGGTGGGATCTGTTCGAGAAGTCGCTGCGCGGTCAGTACTACGCGGCCCGGTTGGCCGTCCCGCTCATGCAGGCCGCAGGCACGGGGTTGATCGCCAACATGTCGTTTACCAATGGCGATACCTACCTCGGCCAGGTCGCCTATGACATCTCGAAGACGAGCTCGGACCGGATGGTCGTCGGCATGGCCTACGACCTGCGAAAGACCTCGATCACCTCGGTGTCACTGCACCCCGGCCTGGTTCGGACCGAACGGGTCGATGCGGCCTGGCAAGCGCTGGGTGCAGGCCCCGCGGCCGTGGCGCATTCCCCGGAATACGTGGGCCGGGCGGTGGCGTCGTTGCTGTCGGATCCGGATCGGCACCGCTGGGCGGGCCAGAAGCTCGCGGTCGGTGATCTGGCGCAGGCCTATGCCTTCGATGATGTCGACGGCAGGCGACCTGGTGCTTTCACGCTCGAAGGCAGGATGACCTTGGCGACGCGCATGCAGCGGCTGAACGGCATTGTCGCGTCGACGCGGGCGGAGGCGACCGTTGACTGAATACGACGGCGCTTCGGCCACCGCGATCCAGCTCCACTACGACCTCAGCAACGATTTCTACGCTCTCTGGCTCGACAAGCACCAGATCTACTCGTGCGCAATGTGGTCTGAGCAGGACACGCTGGAACAGGCTCAGCTGGCGAAGCTCGACTACCTGATCGCAGGCGCTCGGGCGTCGGGTGTCAAGCGGGTGCTCGATGTCGGATGCGGGTGGGGTGCGCTGCTGCATCGGCTGGTCGATGTCTACGGTTCTGAACAGGCGGTCGGCCTCACGCTCAGTCAGGCGCAGTACGAACATATTTCGGCGGGATCGGAGCCTGCGGTCGAAGCTCGGCTGGAGAACTGGATCGAGCACCAGCCGGACGAGCCGTACGACGCCATCATCTCGATCGGCGCCTTCGAGCACTTCGCCGAGTACGGGATGCCGCGGGCCGAACGTATTGCGGCGTACCAGAAGTTCTTCGCCAGGTGCCACGAATGGCTGCCGGCGGGCGGCCGCCTGGCACTCCAGACAATCGTCAAGGGCAGCAATACGAAGATGTCGCGCCAGACGGTGCGTGACCTGCTTTTCATCATCGACCGGATCTTCACCGAATCGGAATTGCCCTGGCCCTCGGAGATCTTCGAGGCTTCGGAACGACTGTTCGATGTCATCACGGTAACCAACGATGCCGATGACTATGCCCGCACCTGCGCTGCCTGGCGCGAGCGTCTGGACGCGCGCACCACCGAGGCGCGGGCACTGGTCGGCGACGACGCGGTCGCCGACTACCAGCGCTACCTGACCGCGTCGAGCAAGGCCTTTACGGACCGCCACATCGGTTTGGCGCGAATCATTTTCGAGAAAAGGTAACGGAGTCCCGGTGGTTGCTTCAGTTCCGACCCGAGCGGCCGTTGGCGAGCGGGGAATTACCTACGGTGTCTTCTGGCGCGAGACCGAGGAAGTTTCCTACGGTCCGTCGCTGTCCGGCGAGCACGCTGCCGACGTCTGCATTATCGGCGGTGGCTACACCGGGCTGTGGACGGCCCACTATCTGAAGAAGGCGGAACCCGGACTCCGGATCATCGTCCTGGAGTCCGACTACGCGGGTTCGGGAGCCTCCGGTCATGGTGACGGGTTCATGACACCGACGATCGGGCACAATCTGACGAGTTTGCTCAAGGCATACGGGTCTGATCGCGCGAAGCTCGCCTACACGGTGGTGGGGAAGTCGATCCTCGAGGTGCAGCGGTTCGCGGCCAAGCACGGGATCGATGCCCAGATCGAGCCGACCGGGTATCTCAACGTCGCGACGAACGCGCGACAACTGCGAATGTTGGAACGTGACCTGGACCTGATCGATCGTTTGGGCGCCAGCTCGTTGCCCGAGCTGCTGGACGCGCGAGGAATTCGGGCTCGCGTCGACAGTCCCGCGTTGCTCGGTGGTTTCGAAGTCGGTGGGGCCATGGTGAATCCGCATCGCCTGGTGCGCGGCCTGAGCCGGGTCGTGCGGGCCCAAGCGGTCGAGATCTTCGAGCGGTCGCCGGCGGTCAGCGTGGCGAAGGGGCCCTCCGGCTTTCGCGTTCGAACCCCGCTCGGCGCGGTATCGGCCGGCCGTGTCGTTTACGCGACCAATGCCTACCAGCACCAGTTCCCCGAATTGCAAGCGATGGTGCGGCCCATGTGGAGCTACGCCATCGTGACCGAGCCGTTGACGCCGAAGCAGCTGGCGAGCCTGCGTTGGCCAGGTCGTGAGGGCTTTGTGGAAGCCCGCAATCTGATCGCCTTCGCGCGACTCACCGCACAGAACCGGCTGCTGGTCGGTGGCGGTCCGGTTCCGTATCACTACGGCCGCGACATGGCGGACGCGCATATGCGCGCTCGCCGTCCGCAGCGCTACCTGACCGGGTTGCTCGGTAAGTACTTCCCGATGCTGCGTGAGCTGCGGGTCACCCACGCGTACGGCGGATGTATCGACATGACCCCGGACCTGGTGCCGCACGTGGGTCGTCTTCGCAACGGGGCGTTGTACGCGCACGGCTACTGCGGCAACGGGGTTGCCTTCACCAACACGGTCGGGAAGGTGATGCGAGATCTGGTTCTCGATCGCGAGACCACCTACACAGACCTGATGTTCGTTGGGCCGCAACAACGTTTGTATCCCGCTGAGCCGGTCGCTTGGCTGAAGGCCAGGATGCACGACGTGGAAATGCGGGTCCAGGACCGCTTGCCTGCCCTCCCATAGCACTTCTCGTCGGGAGTCCCTCCGGACGAGGCGAATTCGGCGTCGGCCGTGACGTCGGCACTCATCAGAAAGGTTCGAACACCATGAAACCAGTGGTTGTCTACGTCCACGGTGCATTCATCTCCGACAGCACGTGGTGGTGGAGTTTCGTCGCGGAGAAGCTTCGCGAACACGGGATCGAAAGCCGTGCAGTCGATTTGCCGAGCTGCGGTCCTGCGGGCCCACTCGGCACGCTCTCCGACGATGTCGATGCGGTCCGCAAGGTCATCGCGGACGTCGCGACGCCGGTGATCCTCGTCGGGCATTCCTATGGCGGGGCGGTCATCTCGGCTGCCGCGGTCGATCAGCCCAGCGTGAACCATCTCGTCTACATCAGTGCGGTTGTGCCCGAGGGCACTTCGGTCGTGGACTGCGGGTTCATTCCCGAGGATCAGGTTCCGGAGCTCGACATCCGGGAGGACGGCACGGTCAGCGAAGGTCCGCAGCACTTCAAGAGCCGCGTGCTCGAGAGTCTGCCGACCCCGGAGATGACCGAGGAGGCGGTGAGCAGGCTGACCCGCCAGTCGGTCGCGTCCTTCACCGAGATCGCGAGCGGCGAGGCCTGGCGCACCGTTGCCTCCAGCTACATCATCACGCAGTTCGACGCGGACGTGCCGGTCTCGGCGCAGCGCGCGCACGCCGCCCGTACCGGCAAAGTGCACGAGGTGCCGACCAATCACTTCGCCCACCTCGAGCGCCCGGACCTGGTGGCGGAGATCCTGCTCGGCATCGCCGCTGCGGATACGAAAGCCACTGCGGCCGACGCAACTTCGGCCTGAGCATGGCAACAAGGTAGAGCTGCGGACAGACGCGGTGCTGTCGGCGGTGACGTGAGAAACGGGGAAAGCATGGTTTCGACAAGACTCGAGCATCGGATCCTCGATAGGTTCGGCACGGCGGATCGAGGAGTCGCCGAGCTGCGGAAGCTGGTCGATCATCGGCAGACCGTTCCCCGTGAACTGACGCACCGCCGATCAGTATCGGAAGTGTTCGTGTGCGACCGCACTCGCATCGCTCCCGAGCTGTTCGTGATCGCGGTGCAGCTGCCGCGCGCGCATTCGCTCTGGGCGGACGGGCATTACGAATATCACGACACCTTGCTGGCCGCCGAAGCCGTCCGCCAAGCCGCGATCATGTCCGGGCACGATTTCTTCGAGATCGCACCCGAAACGATCATGGTGGCAAGGTCTTTCGATATGGCGGTGCTGAATCCCGATGCGTTCCACGATGATCGGCGAAACCCGCTGGAAGGGGTTCTGCTGTTCGCGTTGACGCCGCTGAACGGGGCCGAGGGGCCGAGTGGGCTGACCTTCGAGACTGTGCTGCTGATCGGTGACGCACCGGCCATGACCATGTCTGGCTCGCTGATGTTCGCGGCAGAGTCCGACTTCGCCCTGGTCCGGGCCATGTCGCGAGCTCAGCTCGGCAACCGTGCCGAGCATGCGGTCACGGTGGGTGAGGTTCCCGCACCCGAGCTGGTCGGGCGAGACTCGGCGCGGCATGTGGCGATCCGAGCTGTCGCCGAACCCGCTGGGATCGACCGCATTTCGGTGCTGGTCGACCTGGATAACGCGGCGTTCTTCGATCACCCGCTGGATCATGTTCCGGGGCAGCTGATTACGGAGGCGGTACGCCAAGCCGCTACCTGGAACCTATCGCGTACCCGGGGTGCGGATAGGGCGGGCGGTGTGCCGATGGTGACCCGCGGCCGCGCGGCGTTCGACGGGTTCGCCGAGCTCGACGTGCCCGCCGAGCTGGAACTGATCGTCAAGGCGCTCGATGCCGCGGATACCTATCAGGTCGATGCCACGGTGGTGCAGTCGAGCAAGCAAATCGGCACTGTCGCAATGGAAGTGGAGTTCAGGTCGGATGCCGGCCGAATCGCGAACGGAGAACGGTCATGAATGAGCGTATCGATGTGCTGATCGTCGGGGCCGGGCCAACCGGGCTGACGCTCGCCTGTGAGCTGATCTCCCAGGGGATTTCGTTTCGAATAATCGACAAGTCGACGAGCTCGACGAAGGCCTCCCGCGCGATCGGCATTTCCGCCCGTGCGCTGGAGGTGCTGCACCACTTCGGTGCCGCGGAGCCGTTGGTGCAGCGCGGTGTCCGGTGCGGGCATGCCTACTTTCAATCCGGCGCGCGGCGAACCGCGAAGATCTCGGCGGCGACCGTGCGGCACTGTCGCTTTCCGTTCATGTTGTCGGTCCCGCAATCGGCGACCGAGGAGGTGCTCGAGCACCGGTTGACCGAGCTCGGTGGCACTGTCGAGCGCGGTGTCGAGCTGGTAGGGCTCAACGTTCGCACCGACAGCGTCATCGCGACGGTGGCCACCGCGGACGGTGCGGCCGAGGAGTCGGTGACGGCAGGCTGGGTTGTCGGCGCCGACGGATCGCACAGCGCTGTGCGGAAATTTTCCGGGATTCCGTTCGAAACTCAGGAGGCACCCGAGACGTTCATGATCGTCGATGTATTCGGCGAACGCTCGTCGACCGATGCCGGTCACTATTACTTCCATCCCGATGGCATGGCTCTCATAGCGCCGCTTCCGGACGGCTCGTTCCGGTTGGCGGCGACGGTGCATGGCGCGCAGGGGCGCACCGCGACCCTGGAATATGTGCAGGAACTGTTCGATCGTCGAACCGGCTCGGGGATTCGGGTGCGGGAGCTACGCGATGCCGGTTGGGGCGTCGCCACGGTCAAGGTGCGTACCGGGATAGCTTCGCGGTACCGGTCGGGCCGGTGCCTGATCGCCGGCGATGCCGCGCACAGCTACGGCCCGCTCGGCGGGCAGGGTATGAATGGCGGCATTCAGGACGCTTTCAATCTGGCCTGGAAACTCGCCTTGGTCTGCCGAGGCGTGGCGGGCGAGTCCCTGCTGGACAGCTACGAGAAGGAACGATTGCACGGGGCGTCGCTCGCGATGCAGGCCGCCACCTCCCAGACGAAGTTGGCCACCATCCGGCCGCGTGTCTTGCGGCAACTCCGTGATGCGTTGCTGGGTCTCGGCACCGTCACCGGCCTGTTGGACCGGCTGCTCGTCCCGACATTGACGCAGCTCTCGATCGGTTATCCGGTCGAGGCGTTGCCGGGCTCCGACAAGGCCACGTCCGCACAGACCGGGCGCCGCGTGCCCGATGTAGCGATCGCCGGTGGCTCGGCGACCGTTCGGGTTCACGATCTACTGAAGCCCGGCCGGTTCACGGCACTTGTCCTCGGGGCGCGGCAGCCGGACGTTCCCGAGATCGAGCGCATCGCAAAGCATTTCGAAGCTCGGCACAAGGGTTTGGTGTCTCCCGTCGTACTCGGTCGGGAAACAATCGCGCTGTCGCTCGCGGGCATCGAGCAGCAGGTGGACGCCGGCGGCGTCGTGCACGACGTGCTGGCTGCCGACCGGCCAACCGTCCTGCTGGTTCGCCCGGACGGACGACTCGCGGGTCGGCGAAGCCTGGCCGAGGCTCAGGAATTCGATAGCGTTCTAGATCAGGTTCTCGGTTCGACGGCGCCTCTGGCCGCCGCGACTCGGTGAGGGGGGATCTTGAGCAGAACATTTCGGTTCGGCGTGCAGGCGAGTGGGGCGTATACCGCAGGAGCGTGGCGGGACAAGGCCCGCGAGGTCGAGGCGCTCGGCTACTCGAGCCTGTTGATACCGGATCACCTTGACACCCAATGGGGTCCGCTGGTTGCGATGACGGTGGCGGCCGAGGCGACCGAGCGCTTGACGGTCGGCACCCTGGTGCTCGCGAACGACTACCGGAATCCCGTTGTTCTCGCCAAGGAGATCGCGACCCTGGACGTCGTGTCCGGCGGCCGGGTCGAATTCGGTATCGGTGCGGGGTGGCGCGAAATGGACTACCGCGCTGCCGGAGTGACGTTCGATCCCGCGGCCGAGCGAATCGATCGACTGGGCGAGAGCTTGGCCATTATGAAGGATATCTGGGCCACCGCCGCGGTGCGGCGCACCGGCGCGCACTACGCGGTGAGCACGAATTACGGTCATCCCCAACCGATTTCGGCACCCTACCCGCCGATCCTGATAGGTGGTGGTGGGAAGCGGATGCTGAGTCTCGCCGCACGGGAGGCCGATATTGTTGGTGTCAATCCCAAGATGTCCTCGGGCCGAATGGATTCCGGTGCGGGCCGCGCCGCGGTCGACGACGCGTTCGACGAGCGAATCGGCTGGATCCGGGATGCGGCCGGAGATCGGTGGGGCGACATCGAGCTGCAATGCCTGGTGGTGACCTGCCGGATTACCGCCGACCGCGAAGCGTCCGTGCGGACCTATGCGAAGGCCATCGGGATGACCGAGGACGAGTTCGGTGCCACGCCGATGGCGCTGGTGGGAAGCGTTGACGAGATCTGTGACCAACTGATCAAGCATCGCGAACGCTGGGGATTCACCTACTGGGTGGTCTCCGACGGCGCGGCGCGAGCGTTCGCCCCCGTCGTAGCCCGACTGACCGGAAGCTAGGTCGACTTCGATGAGTAACGGCGGGAATCAGAGACCGGCGGTCTGGTGCGATTTCGCGGGCGTGCTCACCGCCCCCATCGCCGACACTTTCACTACCTTCTGCGCCAACATTCGGGTGCGTCCTGAGCAGCTGATGGCATCGATGCTTGCGGTGGCCCGCGAGTTCGGTACCGACGACATCATGCTGCCCTTGGATACTCCGTTGCTCAGCGGTATCCAGTGGGTGCGCAAGATGGAGTCATTGCTGGCGCGTGATTTCGCAACGATCGTCGACCTGTCGCGGTTCGCCGAGCTCTGGTTCGCCGAGCGTCCGCCGAACGCGGCCATGATCGACTTCGTGCGGACGCTGCGCGCCGAGGGCGTATTCGTCGGCATGGTGTCGAACATGCCGCCGGACTTCGATCCGTACTGGCGCGCGATCGTTGGGCCCGAGCTGTTCGACGAGGTCGTTCTCTCCTTCGAAGTCGGGTGCCGCAAACCTGATCGCGATATCTACGAACTCTGTGCTGCGAAAGCATCGGTGCCCGCCCCTTCGTGCGTGCTGATCGATGACCTTTCGGTCAATTGCCGCGGCGCCGTCGAGTTCGGCTGGCAGGCTATCGAGTTCAAGGACACCGACGACGCGATTGCGCGTGTCAGAGAGGCGGTTGGTCTGTGAACTGGGTTGACGTGGTGTTGGATCGCTTACGCTCCTTTGTGGAGCGCCATGCGTGGTCCACGGTTGCGGTCTGGGGGTTGTTGATAGCGCTGGCGGCCGCTGGGGCCGCGAATCAGAACGCGCACTTGACAAGTGGCGGCTTCGAAGCGCCTGGAAGTCAGTCTCAGCGTGTCGACGAACGGATAGCGTCGGACTTTCCCGCGGCGGCGTCGGCGACGCTCGCGGTGGTTCTGCGGTCGGCCCCAGCGCAAGTGTCGGTGCTGGGACAGGCACAAGCCGAGGCGGTCTCGCGTATCGGCGACCTGTCCGGCGTCTCGATCGTCCCTTCGGCCCCGGCGGCGGGACAGCAGCATCCGGATATCCGCGTCATCCCGCTGATCGTCACCGGCGGCCAGGATTCGTCGATCGATATCGCGAAGGAAATCGCGAAGCGATTGGGTATCAAGCACCACAAACCCGCGCAGTTGGCCGACGGTCAGGTTCAGGCCTATCTGACCGGACAGGGCGCGCTGTACGCGGAAGTGCAATCCGAGACGACCGACGCCGTCACCAAGGGGGAACTGTTCGCTTTCCCGCTGATCGCGCTGACGCTGTTGCTGGTCTTCGGATCGCTGCTGAGCATGGCGCTTCCGGTCGGGGTTGCCATGGCGGCTGTTGTCGTCACCGGTGGGATCACCTACTTGCTCGCCCAAGTGATCAGCATGTCGATTTTCGTATCGAACGCGGTGTCGATGGTGGGTATCGGGGTGGCCGTCGACTACACGCTGTTTGTGCTCGTCCGCTTTCGTTCGGAGGTCAGGGGCGGCGCAACGATCGAGCAGGCCCGTCGAACCGCGATGCTGACTTCGGGACGTGCGGCGGTGCTGTCCGGGTGCACGGTCGCGCTCGCCCTGGCCAGTCTGTTCATCATCGACTCGACTGCGTTGCGATCCATCGCGATCGGCACCATCACGGTCGTTGCGGTGGCCATGACCGCAACGGTCACGCTGGTGCCCGCCATCGTGGCACTGCTCGGCGCGCGATTCGCGGCAATCAAACCGCGCCGCAATCTGATTCGAGCCCGGCGGGATCCCGCCCGCGCCGGCGATTTCTGGATGCGCTGGTCGGACACCGTGATGCGCCGTCCGGTGCTGTTCGTACTCGCCGCTTCCGCGCTGTTGCTGGCACTCGCACTGCCCGCCACCAGGCTCGAGATGAGCAACAGCGTGCTGCGTCAGCTGCCGGACACCAATCAAGCGCGAGAAGGTACCGAACTCGCGGGATCGGTGCTCGGTCCCGGCACGGGTAGCCCGGTTCAAGTGCTGGTGACCGCTGCGGGCGACGCGGATTCGCTGCCTGCCGACAGTCCATCGGTAGCGCAAGCCCAGCGGATCATCCAAGCGATCGACAACGTCGATGGTGGCGTGTCGACGACCACCGGCACGAGCGGGAAGAGCGTACTGATCCAGGCCGTGCTCACGTCGGATCCCGAATCATCCTCGGCGCGAGACACGGTCACCGAGTTACGGGGCGCGCTCGGCGACATCGCCGGGGTAACCGCCCTCGTCGGCGGGACCACCGCCACCATCATGGACTTCGACAATCTGGTGTCGCAGGCGATGTGGTTGATCGTCGCGTTCATTGTGATCGCTGGATTCGCGCTGCTCATGGTGATTTTGCGCTCGCCGGTCCTGGCGGCCAAGGCGATCGCCATGAACCTGTTGTCGCTGGCCGCCGCCTACGGCGTGCTGGTGATGGTGTTCGAATGGGGATGGCTGTCCTGGCTCGGAATCCAGGCCGCGCCGACGGTAGACACGATTACGCCGCCGCTGATTCTGGCCATCACTTTCGGTCTGTCCATGGACTACGAGATCTTCCTGTTGTCGAGGATCCGTGAAGGGTGGGAGGCCACCGGGGACAACGCGAGGGCCGTCGCCGAGGGGCTCGCCGCCTCGGCGCGCTCGATCTCGAGTGCGGCCCTGCTGATGGTGCTTGTCTTCATCGCGTTCGTCCTCACGGGATTCCCGTCTGCCCAGCGCCTGGGACTGGGGTGCGCGGTTGCCGTCGCGGTCGACGCGACGGTGGTGCGTCTGGTGCTCGTTCCGGCGGCCATGCGGCTGTTCGGGCGCTGGAACTGGTGGTTCCCCGGCCAGCGCGCGCCAGCCCGCGTAGAAGTCGAGATATGAAGGAGCCCAAGATGAATCGCACTTCGCTCGCCGCCAGGCTGGCAACCGCCGAACCGTCGCAGCGATTTGATGCGGTGCTCGCCGAGGTGTGCGCCATCGCGGCCGAGATGCTCGACGGCGATACCACCGTCGAGGTGGACCGCCCCTTCCACGATTACGGCTACACGTCGCTGGCGGCGGTCGAATTCACCCGACGCCTCTCGGCCGCAGCGGGTTTCGAGATCCCCGCCGTGCTCCTCTTCGAGCATCCGACGCCTACGGCTGTGGCCTGGTACCTGTATTCGCACTTCGATTCCGGCGCCGCCGGAGACGGTTCCGGCGACCCGGCGACGCCGCCGCGGCGTCGGATCGAGGAGGTTGCCACCGCCTCGACCGATGAGCCCATCGCCATCATCGGTATGGCGTGCCGGTACCCCGGCGGGGTTGCCGCGCCCGAAGACCTGTGGCGGCTGGTGGAATCCGGCACCGATGCGATCACCGGGTTCCCGGCCGACCGAGGCTGGGATCTGGAAGCGCTGTATCACCCCGACGCGGACCATTCCGGAACCACCTACGTGCGATCCGGCGGCTTCCTGGACCGTATCGGCGAATTCGATCCGGAGTTCTTCCAGATCAGCCCTCGTGAAGCGCTCGCGATGGACCCCCAGCAGCGGCTGCTGTTGGAGGGAGCGTGGGAAGCCTTCGAACACGCCGGAATTCCGATGTCGTCCCGCACCGGAAGCCGGACCGGGACATTTCTTGGCCTCTGCGGATCCGACTACGCATGGGTCGCGCAATCGTCGAGAGCGGAAGTCGAAGGGTATTGGGGGACGGGCACGGCGGGTAGCGTCGCGTCCGGCCGCCTTGCGTACACCTTCGGGTTCGAGGGCCCCGCGATAACGGTCGACACCGCATGTTCCTCGTCGCTGGTCGCGCTCCATCTGGCGGCCGCATCGCTCAGGTCGGGTGAATGCTCGCTGGCGCTCGCCGGCGGCGTTACGGTGATGACGACGCCGAACATGTGGCTGGAATTCACCAAGCACCGGGCGCTGTCGCCGGACGGGAGATGTCGATCGTTCGCCGCCGATGCGAACGGGACGGCCTGGTCGGAAGGCATGGGACTGGTTCTGCTCGAGCGGCTGAGTGACGCGCGGCGCAACGGCAGGCGAATCCTCGGCGTGGTTCGCGGATCGGCCGTCAATCAGGACGGACGCAGCAATGGCTTGACTGCCCCGCGCGGCGGAGCGCAGGAAGCTGTCATCCGGCAGGCGCTGGCCAACGCGGGATTGACGGGTGCCGACATCGATGTTGTCGAAGCCCACGGCACGGGCACACCGCTCGGCGATCCGATCGAGGCGCGCGCGCTGCTCGCCACCTACGGCCGCCAACGCCCGAGTGATCGTCCGCTGCTGCTCGGGTCCCTGAAGTCCAATATCGGGCACACCCAGGCGGCGGCGGGCGTCGGTGGCATCATCAAGATGCTCCTCGCGATGCGCCACCGCATGCTGCCGCGCAGTCTCTACGCCGCCGAACCGACCCCGGATGTCGATTGGTCGAGCGGCGGTGTGGCGCTGCTGCACGACGCGGTCGAGTGGGCGCCCGGAGCGCAACCGCGTCGAGCCGCGGTCTCCGCGTTCGGCGTTGGCGGTACCAATGCCCATCTGATTCTGGAGGAGCCGCCGGCCACGCCCGAGCAGCCGGCAGGGGCAGCCGGTCCGGTCGCCTGGGTGCTGAGTGCGAAAACACCGGCCGCGCTGTCCGAGCGACGTCGGCTGTTGGCCGAATTCCTCAGTGACCGAGCGGAATTGGACCCGCTCCAGATCGCGAGTGCGCTCGCGGCCCAGGAGCAGCAGCTCGAATATCGCACCGTTGTGGTCGGCACCGGTCGAGGCGAACTGCTCGCCGGACTGAGCCCGCTGGTAACCCCGTTCCGCACCGACGAGTCCAGCCGGGACTCCCGCACCCCGCGCGGAAAGGTCGCGTTCGTATTCCCTGGTCAGGGTTCGCAGTGGCGCGGAATGGCGGTGGAGCTATTGGATTCGTCGCCCGCCTTCGCGCAGACGTTCCATGATTGTGCGATCGCGTTGGCGCCGCACTTGGACCGCGCGCCCTCGGATTTCGAGGCGATTGTTCGCGACGGCGACGACGCGTCCTTCGAACAGGTCGATGTCGTGCAGCCGGTGCTGTTCGCCGTTCTCGTATCTCTCGCGACGCTGTGGCGTTCCCATGGGGTAGAGCCCGATGTCGTCGTCGGGCACTCACAGGGCGAGATCGCGGCGGCCTACATCGCCGGTGGCCTGTCTCTCGACGACGCCGCGGCGGTGGTGGCCTTGCGTGCCAAGGCAATCGCCGAGCTGGCCCGCGGTGGCGGCATGATATCGGTCGCCGAGTCGGCCGACGCCGCGGCCGAGCGGATCGAGCGGCACGCCGGGGTGTCCCTCGCCGCTGTCAACAGTCCGACTTCGGTGGTGATCTCCGGCGAACGCTCGGCGTTGACCGCGATCCTCGACGAATGCGAGCGGGAAGGGCTGCGAGCCAGGCGGATTCCGGTGGACTATGCGTCACACTCCGCCCATGTCGAGCCGCTCAAGACCGAACTGGTACGAGCTCTATCGGGCATCTCGCCACATAGCGGCCAGGCGGCCTTCTATTCGAGTGTCACCGGAAACCTGCTGGACACAGCTGATTTGGACGCGCGGTACTGGTACCGGAACCTGCGCCGGACAGTTCGGTTCGAGTCGGCCGTCTCTCGTCTGATCGATATCGGTGTGCGCACCTTTATCGAGATCAGCCCGCATCCTGTGCTGGTTTCGGCGATCGAGGAGACCATCGAGCAAGCGCCGAGTCACGGGGGACGGATTCAGGTCACCGCAACGGTCACCAAGCACGATGGGGGACTGACCGCATTTCTCGGATCGGTCGCGAAGCTCTACACCGATGGCGTGCCGGTCGACTGGCAACGCGCCTATCCGCGAAGATCGGATCTGGCCATCGACTTGCCGACCTATCCGTTCGCCCGTGATCGATACTGGATCCGGCCCGGCCAGGTCGCGGTGCCGTCGGAACTCGGGCTGAGTTCGGTGCCGCACCCGCTGTTGGCCGGTGCCTTGAAATTGGCGGCCGAGCCGGATTGTCATGTGTGGACCGGAACGTGGTCACTGGCGGAGTACCCGTGGATCGCGGACCATCGGGTGTGCGGTGCCGCTCTCGTGCCGGGCACCGCCTTTGTCGAACTGGCCGCCTATGTCACTGCCGCGGTCGGTGGCAACGAGGTCGAAGAGCTCCACCTGGAAGCCCCGTTACCACTGCCGGACTCGGGCTCCGTCCGGATTCAAGTGTGGGTGGGAGCACCCGACTCGAGCGGCAAACGAGCGCTGGCCATCCATTCCACCGAAAGTGGCGCCGCGGCTGCGAGCGGACCGAGCTGGCAGCGACACGCGACAGGCATCATCGCCGACACCGTGCTCGAGACGAACCCAGGGCCTGCGGCGGCTTGGCCGCCTGCGCAGGCGACGCCGATCGACATCCGCACGATGTACGGCGACCTCGCGCGCGAGGGGCTCGGCTACGGGCCGGCGTTTCAGAATGTGCGCAAGGCTTGGTCTGCCCAGGGCGATACCGGCGAATTGCTGTTCGCCGAAGTCGAGTTGCCCGGTGAACTGCTCGGCGGCTCGTATGCCGCGGCGCATCCCGCGCTGCTGGACTCCGCGTTTCACGTCGCCCTGGAGCACGGCGCGGCGGATCGAAATCCGGAAGAGGTATGGATCCCCTTCTCTTGGCGCAATATTCGAGCGCTGCGGCCGTCGGAAGCACGCGGCTCGCTACGTGCCAGCATCTGCCGGACCGGTGACCGTCAGGTTTCGCTGACCGCGACCGACGAGAACGGGGTACCGGTGCTATCGGTGGGGGAGGTGGCGCTGCGACCTATTCCTGCCACCGTGTTGTCGGCGGTGGTAGCTGCGCCCGCCGAGACCTTTCATAGCCTGCGTTGGATTCCGGTGACTCGCCCGATCGAGCCGTCCACCGGCCGCCGCTGGGTCGTCATCGATCCGACCGGTGAATTCGAGTGCGCTGGCATCGATGTCGATCGCTGGGACGGCATCGGCCCGTTGCTCGACGCCATGGACCGGGGTGCCGTCGCACCGCAGCTGGTTCTCGTCCAGCTCGATGGGCCTCGGGATCGATCCGCCGACGTGGTCGAAGCGGGCCTGCTCGCCGGGCTGCGCCTCGTGCAGCGCTGGCTCGCTGACGATCGACTGAGCGATGCTCGATTGGTCCTGCTGACCACGGGGGCTACCGGGTCGAGCGCGCAGGCATCGCTCACCGCGGCGGCGCTGTGGGGGCTGGTCGGCAGTGCGCAATCCGAGCACCCGGGGCGGTTCACCCTGCTAGACCTCGACAATCCGGCGAGCACACATCTGCTGCCCGCGATCGTGGAACTGCCCGAGCCCCGGATCCGAGTGCGCGGCGGATCGGTCGAGGTGGCGAGGCTGTTCGCCGAGCAACGACGCTCGACCGAAAGCGTTCAGCCCGACGCCGACACGACGATTCTCATCACGGGCGGAACCAGCGGAATCGGCGCCGCGATCGCGCGCCATCTTGTCGATCGCGGCGCCCGCCACCTCGTCCTGGTGAGCAGGCGAGGGGAGCGCGCGACGGGCGCCGAATCCCTTGCCGCCGAACTGCGTTCCGCCGGGGCGGTAGTCACGATGGCGGCCTGCGATGTCGCTGACAAGAACGCGATGAGCGAGATCATCGATGCCATCCCCGCGGCGCACCCCTTGGCCGGGCTGATCCACTCGGCGGGCGTGCTCGACGACGGCCTGATCGCGACACTGACCGAGGATCAACTGACCAGGGTATTGCGGCCGAAGATTGCCGGAACCCTGATCCTGCACGAGTTGACCGAACATCTCGACCTGAGGTTCTTCGTGCTGATGTCATCGCTCGCCGGTGTCATCGGTGCTGCCGGACAGGCAAACTACGCCGCGGCGAACTCCTGCATGGACGCCATGGCCCGGCTACGCCGTAGCCAGGGACTAGCGGCCACCTCGATTGCCTGGGGTCTATGGGAGGACGCCTCAGCGATGACCGAGCATCTTGCCGGCGGCGGCGTCGCGCGGCTTGCCGACCGCGGCCTGGCCCCCATGCGCACGCCGGAGGCGCTACGAATGTTCGATGTCGCGGTCGGACAGCCGGACGCATCGATCATCGCGGCAGCCATCGATACGCAGGCGCTGCTGGCGGACCGTGCGTCGGGTGGGTTGGCGCCGATGTTCGATACCTTGCTGCCGGATCGGGGCGAGGAGCGTATCGACCGGGTGGCAAACCCGCTCGAAAACCTTGCGGACCAACCGGATTCGGAATGGGATGCCGCGGTGACCAGGTTCGTCCGGGCCGAGATCGCCGCAGTGCTTCGCTTCGGCGATGGTCCATCGCTCCCCGTCGACCGGTCGTTCCAGGATCTCGGACTCGACTCGCTCGGAGCGCTGCAACTGCGCAACCGAATCAACGCGAGCGTCGGGCTGACTTTGCCGGTATCGGTGGTTTTCGATCACCCGACGGTCTCTCGCCTCGCACAGCACGTGACCGAACAGCTACGGCAGCGAGATCGGGCGAATCGAGATGGCGTCGTGGCCGGGGCGCTGGCAGACCTACGACGCCACGTACAGGCGTTGGATGTCGACGCCAGATCGTCGGCGCTGGCCGGCCTGACGGATCTGGTCCGTGAGCTGAGTGCCGCCACGTCCTCGGGCGAACCGCCGTCGTCGATCGAATCAGCCTCGGTCAGTGAGCTTTTCGACATGATCGACAATGACATGGGGGTGGCTTGAGTAATGGGGGATGAGACAGCGGGGGCGCCTGCGGCGGAGCAGACCCTCCAGTACCTGCGGCGGGTGACAGCCGAGCTCGATCGGACCAGACGGCAGTTGCGGGAGGTCACCGAGCGGGCTGTCGAACCCATCGCGATCGTCGGCATGGCCTGCCGCTACCCGGGCGGGGTGACCTCGCCCGAAGAACTGTGGCGACTCGTCGTATCGGAGACGGACGCGATCTCGGACTTCCCGGCCGACCGCGGCTGGCAGCTTGACGAGCTCTACGATCCGGATCCGGATGCGCCGGGTAAGACATATACGCGCCACGGTGGATTCCTCGGCGACGCACCGGGATTCGACGCCGAATTCTTCGGCATCGGTCCTCGGGAAGCCGCGGCAATGGACCCGCAGCAAAGAATGCTGCTGGAATCGGCGTGGGAAGCGATCGAGCACGCTGGCATCGTTCCTGGCGCACTTCGGGATGGACGCACCGGTGTCTTCGTCGGCCTTATGCACCAGGAGTATTTCCTCGGCGCGCGCGCTGACGCCGACCGGTTCGGCGGCCTGTGGGGCGTGGGAAACGCGGGCAGCGTTGCCTCGGGACGAATCGCGTACCACCTCGGTCTCACCGGGCCCGCACTGACGGTTGACACCGCATGCTCGTCGTCGCTGGTTGCTGTGCATCTTGCCGTCCAATCGCTGCGCCGGGGCGAGTGCACCAGTGCCCTTGCCGCCGGGGTGACGGTGATGTCGAGCCCCAGCGTGTTCGTCGAGTTCAGCAGGCAAGGCGGTTGCTCGGAATCGGGACGATGCCGATCTTTTGCCGCCGCGGCGGACGGAACGGGATGGGCGGAGGGCGTCGGCACGATCGTTCTCATGCGCCTGGCCGACGCCGAGCGGCACGGGCATCAGGTGCTCGCGGTCATTCGGGGCACGGCCGTCAACCAAGACGGTGCGAGTTACGGGCTCACCGCACCAAATGGTGTTGCGCAGCAACGGGTCATCGCCGACGCGCTGGCCGATGCCCGACTCGGGGCCGCCGATATCGATGTCGTAGAGGCGCACGGTACCGGGACCGTGCTCGGCGACCCGATCGAAGCACAGGCGCTGCTCGACGTTTTCGGACCGGGACGGTCACCGGAACGGCCACTGTACGTGGGGTCGGTGAAGTCCAACATCGGGCACACCCAGGCGGCGGCAGGCATCGCGGGGCTCATCAAGATGGTCATGGCGCTGCGCCACGACACGATGCCGAGAAGCCTCCACATCGATAGGCCCACACCGAAGGTCGACTGGACGTCCGGTCCCGTAGCCCTGCTCGAGCAGACCCGGCCATGGCCACGCACGTCCGAGCGGCCGAGGCGGTTCGGGGTGTCGGCGTTCGGGATCAGCGGAACGAACTGCCACCTCATCGTCGAGGATGCCGGCGCGGCAGCACCGTTGCTGGAAACTGCTGGTTCTTTCGAAAAATACTTCAGCTGGATCTTTTCGGCAAAGACCATTCCGTCTCTGCGCGACCAGCTGACGCGTCTGCATACCCAACTCACCGACGATTCACCGTCGACCCCGGCCGAGCTCGCGCGGGCGCTTGCGACGACACGGACGCACTTCGACCAGCGGGTGGCTGTCATCGGCTCCGACCGGCAGCGCATGGCGGACTCGATCCTCGCTCTCACCGGGGAATTGGACTCCGCGGCAGTGCGGGCCGCACGCGAGGGCCGCATCGCGTTCATGTTCACCGGCCAGGGCGCCCAATACGCCGGCATGGGGACGGCACTCGATGACCCCGCTTTTCGCGCATACACCGAAACGCTCGAGCAGGTCTGCGCGGCCTTCGACCCGTACCTGGGCACCGCGCTGATTTCCGCGCTGTCGGACTCCGATGCGCTGGCATCGGCCAGCGTGGTGCAGCCCGCGCTGTTCGCGATGGAGGTCGCGCTGTTCCGGCTGTTCGAAAGCTGGGGGGTACGACCGGATTACCTGATCGGCCATTCCCTCGGTGAGTTCGTCGCGGCATACCTGGCGGGCGTTTTCACACTCGATGATGCTTGCCGGGTCGTAGCCGCGCGTGGTCGCCTGATGCAGTCGCTGAGCACCGATGGCGCGATGTTTTCGATCCAGGCCTCGGAGGCGGAAGTCCGCGCGTCCCTTGCCGACGATGCTTCTCGGATCGCTATCGCCGCGGTGAACGGCCCGCGTTCCATCGTGGTGTCCGGCGAAGCCGAGTCCGTGGCCGCGTGCGCTGATCTTTGGGCTGCGCGCGGTAGGCGAACCCGAAGTCTGCAGGTTTCCCACGCATTCCATTCGCACTATGTGGATGCCATCCTCGAGGACTTCGCGGCGGTCGTCGAGAGCGTGCGGCTCGAACCGCCTGCGACACCGATCGTTTCCGGGATGACCGGTCGGCCGATCACCGCTGCCGAAGCGAAGGACCCCGGATACTGGGTGCGGCATCTGCGGGCAACGGTTCGCTTCCATGACGGGATTCGCTGGCTCGCGGGCGCGGGCGTCACGCATTACTTGGAGTTGGGGCCCGCCGCCGTACTCACCTCGCTCGTCGACGAGTGCCTCATCGGGACCGGTGCCGAGGCAAGAACTGTCGCCGCTCTCGATCGCAAGGTGCCGGCCGCCCAACAGGTCGTCGCGGCCGCGGCAACGCTGCACAGCAATGGTGTGCCCGTCGACTGGGACGCGTACTACGCGAACTCCCCAGCGGGCCACTGTTCGCTGCCGGTCTATGCCTTTCAGCATGCACGGTTCTGGGTTCCTGAAATCCCTTCCGGCGTACGCACATCCGGTATCACCGGCAGCGACAACACGGCGATTCCGATTCAGCCTGCGGCGGTGAGCGCGCCACAGCGATGGCGAATCCCGACCGGGGATCCGGCGCCCACCTTGCTCGAACTCGTCCGGGTGGAGTTCGCGAGGGTGCTCGGTGTGGACGATGCCGCGTCGATCGACCCGGACCGCAGCCTGCTCGAGCTCGGCATCGAGTCGATGAACGCGGTTCGCCTGCACAAGCGATTCGCCGCCCTGACCGGGGCCGAGCTGTCGCCGCAATTCCTCATCGATAATCCCACCGCAACCACGGTGTCGCAGGCGCTGCTCCCGTTGGTGCAGCGATCGGCCGCGGACCTGCCTGCGCAGTCGGCCGTGGCCGAACCCGTTGTCGCTCCTAGCATCGTGCCCGCGGGGATGGACAGCGCAATGGGGACTCTGACGAAGCTGCTGTCCGCCGCGGTGGCCGGGGGCACCACAGCCGACATGATCGGTGTCCTCACCGCGGCATCCAGATTGCGTGCACCGCAACCGGCGCACGCGCAGCGCCCCGACGGGGCGGTGCTGCTGGCAGACGGTCCTGGCGACACCGAAATCATTTGTGTCCCCTCATTTCTGGCGGGGTCTGGGCCGCATCAATTCATCCGCTTCGCCAGTGCCATATCCGCTCTCGGCCGGGTCCGTGGATTGACGCTGCCTGGTTTCGGCACCGCGGATCCGCGTCCCGAGTCCTGGCACGGGGCGATCGCCGCGGCGGCATCGGCGATCGCCGCGGTAACCGGTCAAGCCGATCGGGTGGTCCTGGTCGGGCATTCGATGGGCGGTCTGCTTGCCAACGACATCGCGATCGAGCTCGAATCTCGGGGCTATCCGGTGGTGGGTGTGGTCATGCTGGACACCATCGAGCCAAACCAGGAACTCCTCGACGACACCTTTGCCTGGGCGATGGGGCATATCGTGCGACGAGACCCCGACGGTGCGGTGCTCGACGACAACAACCTGCTTTCGATGGGAACCTATCTCGACCTGTTCTCGCAGTGGAAAGCTCCTGATAGAAAAGAACTTTCGGCCGCGTCCGTGCTACTGGCCGCGGCGCGCACCGTCGAATCCGATCCGGCGTACACCTGGCGTCATTGGGATTTCGCGGACGAGGCGATCAGGGCGGATGCCGATCACTTCTCCATTCTGGAGGCCGACGCCCGTGCGACGGCCGATTCGGTACTCGATTGGTTTGCCCGGCAGAGCAATCGGCGCAACTAGCAATAAGGGAGGACAGGTATGGAGCAACAGCTCGGCAATGTCATCGGAGAATTCCTCGGGGAGACCCGTGCGTGACGTAGGAATCGTGGGATTCGGAAGTTATGTCCCGGCGCGAAGACTCGGCGTCGAGTTCTTCGGTGACGCGTCCGCGGACCAGTCGGCCGCCCCGGCGCTGACCCGCCCGCCGCGCTTTCGGCACCATGTCGCGCCGGACGAGCGAGCGGCCGAAATGATCGAGCGTGCGGCGCGCACCATGTTCGACCGGCTGGCGCTCTCGCCCGAAGGCAACGTCGACATCCTGCTGACCAATGTGCTCCTGCCGGACGCGCTGTTCACCGGATCGGGTGCCGAGGTAGCGCATCGACTCGGGTGTGATCCCAAGATCATTCTCGACCTGCACAACACCGGCTGTGCCTCGTTTCCCTACCTGCTGAAGCTGGCAAAGCTGCTGATCGACAGCGGGGAAGGCGATACGGCACTGATCGCCAACGTGCAGAATTCGGCAGGCCAGATCTTCGCGCAGGACCAAGTTCGAGGGCGCGGGCACGCGTCGACGCCCGGTGACGGGTGCGGGGTTGCCTATCTGACGGCAGGCGGGCCGTCCCCCATCCTGGGTGTCTTCACCAAGAACAGTCCGGAGTATGCCCGCGACGTTCGGCCGGTGCGCCAGGACGGCAGAAAGTACTGGGAGCCCGGCGACAGCGAAGTCGATGTCGAGTTCGACAAGGAGCTCGGGGCCGACATCATTGCTCGCGGCAATCGCCTTGTGCCCGAAGTAGTTTCAGGCGTGTGCGCGACGGCTGGGATAGCACGCGACGATATCGACATCCTCGTTACCAACCAGCCGAACCGGATCTTCCTGAAGAACTGGTCGGCGGATCTCGGACTCAAGTCCCACCAGCACATCGACACGTTCGATCTGTTCGGAAACCTGTACGGGGCAGCGGCCCCGATAACCATGGATCACGCCATCCGGGATGGCTCGATCGATCACGGCGATCTCGTGGTGATCGCCGGATTCGCCCATGCGGGCGACTTCGCGGCCGCCGGTCTCGTGCACTGGCACGGCGCGTCCCAGCACTGAGAGATGGATAAGAATGAGTCATTTCCGAAGCAATGTCAGAGATCTCGAGTTCAACCTCTTCGAGTCGTTGAGCCTTGGCGGACTGCTGGATTCGGGCGCCTTCGGCGACCTGGATTCCGAAACCGTTCGCACGATGCTCGACGAGGTTCGCCGGCTTGCTGAAGGGCCCCTCGGGGCTTCGCACATCGACGCCGACCGGAACCCGCCGGTCTTCGATCCGGCAACCTTCAGCGTGCGGCTCCCGGAAAGCTTCAAGCAGAGCTTCGGCGCCCTGCAGAACGCGGGCTGGGCCGGTGTGGGGAACTTGAAAGAGCTCGGCGGTCTCGGTGCCCCCGCGGTGGTGAATTGGTCGATCGCCGAAATGATCCTCGGCGCCGCGCCCGCCGCCTATATCTACGCCACCGGGTCGGCGTTCCTGAATGCCCTGCACAAAAGCCTCACCGACGAGCAGAAGCGATGGTCGGTACTGATGTCGGCCCAGAACTGGGGCGGGACAATGGCATTGACCGAGGCGGACGCCGGTTCCGATGTCGGGGCAGGCCGGACGAAGGCGATCGAGCAGCAGGACGGCTCCTGGCATATCGAGGGCACCAAGCGTTTCATCACCAACGGTGACTCCGATGATCTGTTTCCCAACATCGTCCACCTGGTACTGGCCCGCCCGGAGGGCGCCGTAGCGGGAACGAAGGGCCTGTCCCTGTTCCTCGTGCCCAAGTTCGACTTCGACCACGACACGGGTGCGCTGGGCGAGCGCAACGGTGTCTTCGCGACCAACCTCGAGCACAAGATGGGCTTGAAGGTCTCGGCCACCTGCGAGGTCACCTTCGGCGGCAACGGCATTCCGGCCAAGGGCTGGCTGGTCGGGGAGACCCACAACGGCATCGCGCAGATGTTCGAAGTCATTCGATCAGCACGAATGATGGTGGGCGTCAAGGCAACCGCGACGCTCTCGTCGGCCTATCTGCATGCTCTCGGCTACGCGAAGACCCGCGTCCAGGGCGCCGACCTCAGTCAGATGGCGGACAAATCCGCACCGCGAGTAGCGATCACGCACCATCCGGATGTACGCCGTTCGCTCATCTTGCAGAAGGCGTACGCCGAGGGCTTGCGTGCCGTATACATGTACACCGCAGCACATGGCGATCCGGTTGTGGCCGAGCATGTTTCAGGTGCCGATGCGACATTGGCCGCCGGCGTCAACGACCTGCTGCTGCCGATCGTCAAGGGTGTCGGCTCCGAGCGGGCCTACCAGTACCTGACCGAGTCGCTGCAGACCTTCGGTGGCTCCGGCTACTTGCAGGACTACCCGATCGAGCAGTACATCCGCGACGCCAAGATCGATTCGCTGTACGAGGGCACCACCGCCATCCAGGCGCAGGACTTCTTCTTCCGCAAGATCATTCGCGACCGCGGCGTCGCGCTGGCACACGTGGCGGGCCAGGTGCAGAAGTTCATCGAGACGGAGGGCGGCAACGGCCGCCTGAAGGCCGAGCGCAAACTGCTCGCCACCGCCCTCGAAGATGTGCAGGGCATGGTGGCTACCCTGACCGGGCACCTGATGGGCGCCGAGCAGGACCCGAAGGAGCTCTACAAGATCGGCCTCGGCAGCGTTCGCTTCCTGATGTCCGTCGGCGACCTGCTCATCGGCTGGCAGCTGCTGCGGCAGGCCGAGATCGCCATCAAGGCCCTGGACGGTGCAGGCCTGAGCGACCTGCGAGCAGGCACCGGCGGCGGCTCCACCGAGGCGTTCTACACCGGCAAGATCGCAACCGCGCAGTACTTCGCGCGCAATATCCTGCCCGAGCTGACCACGACCCGCGCCGTGCTGGCGAACCTCGACAACGACATCATGGAGCTCGACGAGGCCGCGTTCTAGCGCTTGATTTAACAGACTCGTCTGCAATCGAATTGCGGCACCGGGGGAGTGGTCGCGGGTGTACGACAATCGATGTGAAAGAGGGGGTGCGTGATGAACGAGCTTTCACGTCAGAATTCTTCGGCGAGGGTCGCCCATCCGGATCGAAGGCCGGTATCGGTCAGCGCGGTGTCGTGGCAGCCGAGGACGTCGCTGAAGTGCGAAGAGTGGTTACGGCACGGCGAACAGCTCGGCACCATCGGTCGCGCTGCCGCCTGGTGGATCGGGGACTGGGTCAACTACGGCAATGCGAAGTTCGGTGAGAAGTACTCGCGCGCAGCGCGAATCACCGGCTACGACGTGCAGAGCCTGATGAATATGGCCTACGTGGCCTCGCGATTCCCACCGGAACGACGTAGGGGCAAGCTCTCCTGGAGTCACCACGCCGAGGCGGCGGCTCTCGACACCGAGGATCAGGACCGGTGGCTTCGGCACGCCGAGGCGTTACGACTTTCGGTGCGCGGCTTTCGTGAAGTGCTGCGCACCGAACGCCGTAGGTCGAAAGCGGGGCGGGACGGCGAGCAGGGCAGGCCGCAAGAAGATGACGGCGAGGTCGGTGGACAACCGGCGGCCGTGTGCCCGAGCTGTGGCTTCGACTTGCATCAGAGCCAGTTGGCACGCTGAGGAGAACGCCGATCTCAGCCCGAACGGCAGCGGACGTCCGCTCGAAGTGCGGGTCGTGCGCTGCCGTTCGGGCCGTTCGGCTATCCGGTCGTCGAGCGCACCGGCTCGGCCGACTCGGTACCCGAATGGTGCAGGCGGGTTCGTTCGAAGATGTTTCGCAAGAACAGCGGTGCCCACCAAGCCGCCTTGCCGCAGAGTCGCATCGTGGCAGGCAGCAAAGCCCCGCGGACCAGGGTGGCGTCCATCAGCACCGCCAACGGCAACCCGATACCGAACGCCTTCGACAGCGAGATTCCGGAAACCGTGAAGGCCAGGAAGACCACGGAGATGACCAGGGCGGCCGCGGTGACGATCCGGCCCGTTCGCTCCAGACCGACCGCGACGGCAACGGTGCCGTCACCGGACTTGTCGTATTCCTCGCGGATTCGCGCGAGCAGGAAGACCTGGTAGTCCATCGCCAGACCGAAGGAAAGCCCGAAGAGCATCGCCGGTATCGAGGCCGACAGTGCGCCGGTCGCGGTGAAGTCGCCGAGCAGCCAGGACAGGTGCCCGTCCTGGAATATCCACACCAGCGCGCCGAAGGTCGCGGTCAGGCTCAGCACGCTGAGTACCAGCGAAAGGAACGGCACCAGCACGCTGCCGGTCACCAGGAACAACAGCACGACCATGAAGATCGCCACCGAACCGAGGGCGTACGGCAGCCGGTCGATGATCGCCCGGGTCGCGTCGTAGTTGACCGCCGCGATGCCGGTCACCATGGTCGGGAACGGTGCCTGCGTCTGCCGCACCGATTTGACCAGCGCGTCGGAATCGCTCAGGCCCGATGGTGTCGGCAGCACGGAAAAATAGGCCGCCGTCCCGTTGGTGAACCTGGCGCTCTGCGGACCGGCCGCGGCCTTCTGGGTTCCCGATGCGAAGGAGCCGGTGGCCGTATCGACCTGCGCGACCGCGGGCAACGCCGAGAGCCGCGTCGCGTATTCGGTGAGCGCTGCCGGATCGGCGTTCGCCTCGGGCGCGACGATCAACAGGCTGTTCTGACCGCTGGTGTCGAAGTCGCTGCGGAGGGTGTCGGCGACCTGTCGGGCCATGGTCGAGGTCGGCAGGATCCGCTCGTCCGGCATGCCGAGTTTCATGCCGAGTGCCGGTGCGCCGAGCAGCAGCAGAAATGCCGTCACCAGGATGGCGACCGGGATCGGCCGCCGCATGACCGCCGAAGCCAGCCGGTGCCAGAAGCCTTCGGTGACATCGGTTTCGGCCGCCGCCGGGCGGTGCTTAAGCACCCGCCACTTCTCGATCCGGGGGCCGAGGGCGACGAGCAAGGCGGGTAGCACGGTGACCGACGTTGCGCCGGCGGTCAACCCGGTGATCACGCCGACGTAGCCCATCGACCGGATCGCATCGAGGGGGAACCAGATCAGTCCGGTCAACGCGATGGCCACGGTGATCGCGGAGAAGATCACCGTGCGACCCGCGGAGTTCATCGTGATCCGGATCGCGGCGGGAACGTCGCGCCCAGCGCGCAATTCCTCCCGGTACCGGTTGACGAACAGCAGGCTGTAGTCGATCGCCAAACCGAGCCCGAGCAAGGTGACCACGCTGATGGCCAGCGTGGAGAGGGTCGAGACGTACAGCAGCGCCCACATGATCCCCATGCAGATCAGCATGGCCACGATCGCCACCGCCAGTGGCGTCAATGCCGCGACCACGCTGCCGAAGATGAGCACGAGCAAGACCAAGGTGATGGGAAAGGCCAGCGACTCACCTTTCGTCGCGTCCTTCTGCCCCTGCACGTTCATCTCGTGCTGGAAGACGGCATTGCCGCCGACCGTGACCTGCAGGCTGCCGAACTCTTTCTGATAGTCCTTTTGAATTCCGGTGATGCGCTTCTCGACGGCGGTTTCGTCGCCCGCGATGGTCCCGAGGACGAGCGCCTGCCTGCCGTCTCGACTGCGCAGTTGTGGCGCTTGGCCGCTGGTCCAGTACGAGCTGACACCCTCGACTCCCGGCTCGGCGGCCAGTTTCTCGGCCAATGCCCGCCCGTCCCTGGCGGTTTCGGTCGAGTCGATGCTGTCCGGGCTCTGCACCAGCAACGTCAGGTTCGACGCATGGCTGCCGAACTCCGATTGCAGGAGCTCGGCACCGCGCGCCGAGTCCGAGTCCGCCACTGCGAATCCGCCCGCCGACAGCTTGGGATAGAGGGCGGAACCCGCTGCGCCACCGGCGAATACGAGCAGCACCGCGAGGATCAGGCAGATGCGCGATCGGCGCACGATCAGCGCTGAAAGACGCTCCAACATGACTTTCCTCCCGTCATAGGGTTTAGGTACTGATAGGAGATTTGGCGATCCGGAAGTGTGACATCATGGCTGGGTGGTTCATGTCACACCGGGGGATTCGGCGGCGCTCGACGCTGCCACCACGGAGTTCGAACAGCACCGAGATCTGATCTTCGCCGTCAGCTACAACCTGCTCGGCTCGGTAGCCGAGGCCGAGGACGTCGTCCAGGAGGCGTGGCTGGCCTGGGCCTCGGCTCGGCGGGCCGACATCGTCAACGTGCGCGCCTACCTCGTCCGGATCGGCGTCAACGATGCGCTCGCCCGGCTGAACCGCGCGCGCCGCGAACGCGAGACCTACCCGGGACTCTGGCTGCCCGAGCCGTTGCCGACCGACGTGGACGGCGAGGTGAACGCGATGCAGTCCGAGGCGATCTCGTTCGCGATGATGGTCGTGCTGGAGTCGCTGACTCCGCTGGAACGCGCGGTGTTCGTGCTCAACGAGGTTTTCGGCTACAGCTACCGGGAGATTGCCGACGTCGTCGAGCGCAGCCCGGATTCCGTCCGTCAGGTCGGTCACCGGGCACATCAGCACATCCGGCAGCGTCGCGGTCGCTACCAGGCCGATCCCGATGTGCGCCGGGCGGTTACCGCGCGGTTCCTGGTCGCCTCGCAGGGCGGCGACCTCAACGCACTGCTGGAACTGCTCGCCCCGGACGTGGCGATGTGGACCGACAGCGGGGGTCTGGTAAAGACCGCCCGGCGCGTCATAGTCGGACGCGAGAAGGTGCTTCGGCTGCGCGACGGCGCCGAGGCACTGTTCACGGATCAATTGGTGCCGTCGATGGTGCACATCAACGGTGGGCCCGCGATCCTGCTGTCCCGCGACGCCGCCCCCTTCGCTGTGGTCGCGCTCGATATCGATCCGGACGACTACACGATCCGCGGTATCTACTCCGTGGTCAGCCCGGTCAAACTGCGTATCCTCGATCTTTCGGCGCCGCGACGACTGCCGTGACCGGCTTCGCCGCGCCGGACACCCGAGGCAAGGCCCACGGATTCCGGCCCTCCTCCCGCATCTTCCGCACCAGTGCGACGGTGTAGTAGACATCGAATCCGATCACGATCACGCCCAAGACCGGGATGACGAGGCTGTACGGATACAGCGACACCGACATCAGCACACCGAGTGCGGAACCGATGCCCTTACAGAGCGCGATGTACAAGGACTGGCCCGCCGAACTCTGCCTGCGAATCAGGGTGCGCACGAACATCACGCTCATGATGCTGTTCAAGATCAGACCCGTGTAGGCACCGTAGAAGTCGTTGATCTCGATCTCTATCGCGGCGATCATGAGCACGCCGACGCCGCAGACCGCGGCGACCATCCGCTTGAACTGCCGGGCCGACAGCTCCGGATAGTCCTTGTGCCCGTGGCGGAGCACCTGCGCGATGATCAGCAGATCGAGCAGGAACCAGGCGAAATTGAAGGGACGCTGCCAGGCGGAATGGTTCACCACAAACGAGTCGTTCAACTCCCAGCCGATATTGAGTGCGCAGGCGATCGCGGGAATGCCCGCCCGCCCGTCGATCCGCGCCTGGGCGATCGCGAAAACGTAGGCGCTCAACCAGAATGCGCCGACGATGAGGACCAGTCCCACGTAGTACCGGTCCGGCAGATCCTTGGCCGCTCGGATGATCGGCGGTGTCGGGATTCCGGCCACCGGCTCAGGCCACCACATCATTTGTCCTCCATCCCTTTTCGGCGATCAGGTCCACTGACCGCTGCCGAGGCCCATCGCCTCGCCGAGTAGTTGCTCGCGGAGGCCGGATCTGCGCACCTTCCAGGTGGCGGTGCGCGGCACGTCCGCCCAGCGCAGCACCCTCGGCTCGGCCAGTTCGATCAGTCCGGCGACCGCGCGATCCCAGTCCTGTTGGTCGAGTAGGCCATCCGGCGTGCAGACGACCGGAACCGGCGGCCCGTCCGGTGTGGCGAGGACGACCACCTCCGAGGCGCGGGGGAGGCGGTCGAGCAGGGTGCTCTCGATCTCGATGCAGCTGACGCCGGGCAGCAGATCGACCTCGCGGTCGACCAGTTTGATCCGGCCGAAGCCGGCGCGCATGCCGAGATCGCCGGTGTTCCACCACTTTCCGTCGACCTTCGCGCGATGCCGATCGGCTTCGCCGAGGTAGGTCAGACACCGGGTCGGTGTCTTGACCATGATCAGTCCGGGACCGCCGCGTGCGGCGCGCCGGCCGGTGACCGGGTCGACGAGGCGCACGCGCACCAAGGTGGGCCAGCCGATATTGGTGGCATCGTGATTCGCGCGCGGGCCCGGCCGTACGGTGCGCCTGGTGAAGATGTTCGCACTGATTCCGGCGATCTCCGATTGCCCGAGACCCCAGGCCCAGACCGGGAATCGGGCCTGGGAGATGTCGAGGAACTTCCGCACGGTGCGCGGATGGATAGCATCAAAAGTACTGATGAATCGCTTGACCTGCGCAAATAATTCCGGCCTTCGGTCGGCCAGTTCTTCCCAACGTTGGAAGACGTTCGGCAACGCCTCCAACGAGGTCGGTAGATGGCGCGCGAGTGTGCGCGCGGCGCTGTCGGGGTCGGGGTCGGAAATCACGACCATGGCCCGCGGCGCGATGCTGAGTTGCGAGCGTGTCCAGGACAGCGCCCGCATGTGCGCGAACGATATGCAGCTCGCGACCACATCGTCGCGTCCCGAGGTGAGCAACGGAATCCGGGTGGACTCCAGCTGGTACGGCCGGGCACCGAGCGCGGTGTAGGCGGAATGCACGACGAGTTTGGGCACGCCGGTGGTGCCCGAGGTGTGCGTCACGATCATCGGATCGTGGTCGCCGCCGATCCGCACCGGCGGATTCGGTCCACCGCGCAGATCATCGAGCGAGAGCGCGTCGGCAGCGGCGAGCGCGGGGTCCGTGCCGACGGCGATCAGCGGACCGCGATGGACGGCGAGTGTCGTTCCGGCCGCCGCGGCACGGGCAAGCACGCTCGCGCCGGCGACCAGCACCGCTGGATCGATGCGCCCCACCATGATTCGGATCGCTTCGATCGACGCGATCGGTGCGATCATCACCGGTAGCGCGCCGATGCGCGCGGCCGCGGCGGCGGTGAGCACTATATCGAAATGGTTGTCCTTGACGATCGCCAACCGGTCGCCGCGCCGCAGCCCCGCCGCGGCCAGGCAGGCGGACAGCTCGTGCACCAACCCGGCCAGTGCGGCGCCGTCGAGGGTGGTACCCCGGTCCGGCGCGACATCCAACGGCCGATCGAGCTGGATCACGGTCTGTCTGGAATTTGCCGCGTGCCAATCGAAGACAAGGCCGATATTGATCGGCGCGGCATTACGCTTTCCCATTGTTTTCGACATCCTTCTAGGCGTGGATCGCCCACACCGATAGCTGTGTCCGCCTGGTTGTCAATGCCATTCGAGCAGGCCGAGCCCGACCGACATGCCGCCGCCGAAGGCCACGAGCAGAACCTGCTGTCCCTGCTGTATGCGCCCGGCACGCACCGCGTTGTCCAGCGTGATCGGGATCGAGGCCGCACCCGTGTTGCCGTATTCGGTGACCGTGCGATGCATTACCGCCTTGGTCAGCCCGAGCCGGAACGCGATTTCCCCGAGCATCACCCCGTTGGCCTGATGCGGTACGACGTGGTCGATCTCGTGCGCGAGCACGTCGTTGTCGTAGAGGAAATCCTTGACCAGCTCGGGCAGTTCGGTGACGACGAAGGCGCGGACGCCACGGCCGTCCATCGTGAAATAGTGCGATTCCTCGGCGTCCGGGTGCGGTGAATACGGTTGCCTGCTGCCGCCGCCGGGCACCGAAATGAGTTCCGACATATGGCCGAACGTGTGCAGGCGGCAATCCAGCACGCCACCGTTGCCCGCTGTGCGGCCGAGGACAACGGCCCCCGCGCCGTCGCCGAACAGCACGACGGTGCGGCGATCGCGCGGATTGAGGATGCGCGAGTAGACGTCCGCGCCGATCACCAGTGCGTAGCCTGCCGTTTCGGCGACAAGTGCACGCGCCGTTGCCAATCCGAAGACGAACCCGCTACATACCGCGTTCAGATCGAACGCGGCGCCGCCGGCGCCGAGCGCGTGTTGCACATACGCGGCGGTCGGTGGCTGCGGACGGTCCGGCGTAGAGGTCGCCACGATGATCGTGGACAACTGCGTCGCCGAGATCCCCGCGGCTGCCAGCGCCCGCCGCCCGGCCCGCACTGCCAGATCGGAGGTCGCCAGATCGGGCGGCGTCCATCGGCGTTCGCGAATCGCGGTCTTGCGCCGAATCCAGGCGTCGTCGACCTCGGCTGCCGCGCCTGCCACGTCGTTCGTGACGATCAGGTCGGGCACATACGCCCCGGTGCCGAGAATTCCGACGCCCATCAGCGCCGCCTGTCGTTCGGTTCGCGATGCGCGGGCACGGTCGCCGAGTAGTCGGCGACCGCGCAACCGCAACAGCATCCGGCCACGTGCCGGGTGCCGCGGTCCGAACCCACGTGTGCCAGGTACACCCACGCGGTGTCCGCGTACTTTTCTGCTCTTGTCATCGCGCGCTATCTCCGAGACCGTGCCTGATAGATCCGCTTGTGCCCGGAGAGCCCGGCCAGCCGGTACGGGCCGCGCCCCTCCTCGACGAGGGCGTGATCACCACCGTCGACCGGCAGCGAAAGCTCGTGCAGCGAGCGATATCCCGCATAGTCGATCGGTGTCCGATCCGCGATCGCCGCGCGATGCCCCGCGGTGCGCAGGTGCTCGCGATAGCCGGGCATTACGGTGCCGCCGAAGAATTCGGCAACGCTGCCGGACCCGTAGCTGAACATGGCGATCGGCTTGCCGGCGAGATCGTCGCGGTGGTCGAGCAACGAGGCGAGCCCGAGATACAGCGACGCGGTGTAGCTGTTACCGATCACGCGGTTATAGAGCGTGCTGGTGTGGATCGCGTCGTGGATATCGTCGGGTTCGGCTGCCGCGCCGGAGAATTCGGCCAGGTGCCGATGCGCCTTATGGGCCATCTTGGTGAACGGCTGGTGATAGCAGAAGGCGGCGAACTCGTCGATCGGCCTGCCGCCGCGCTCGGTGTAATCCTTCCAGGCACCCTCGATCGCTTGCAGATACGCGGCGATCGACGTCTTTCCGTCGACCACGGCGGTCGAGCGGTAGTTGGGCCGCCAGAAATCCATGATGTCCGCGGCGAACAAGCCGGAGGGCCGATCCAGCCGCAAGATCGCGGGTTCGGCGGTGACCAGCATGGCAGCGGCCGCGGCGCCCTGGGTGGACTCGCCCGGTGAGCCTGCGTCATACCGGGCGATATCGGTCGCGATGACCAGGACGCGCTCGGACGGATCGCGGCTCACCAGCGCCGCGGCGAATTGCAGCGCGGCCGTCGCCGCGTAGCAGGCCTGCTTGAGTTCCAGAACCCTTGCCGCCGAAGGCAATCCGAGCAGCGAGTGCACATAGAGGCCAGCCGACTTGGCCTGGTCGACGCCGGTTTCGGTCGCCAGCAGCACGGTGCGGATATCCGCGGTGCCGTATCGGTCGATGATCGGCCTTGCCGCGGTCGCGGCCATCGTGACGATGTCCTCGTCGGCGGCGGGCACGCTCATCGCCTCCTGGCCGATGCCGAGGTGGAATTTGTTGATGTCGACGCTGTAGTGGTTGGCTATTTCCCTGTGGTCCAGCACGTAGTGGCCGGTTGCGAAGGACAGGTCGTGGATACCGACCGCGGAATCCTTATGCACTTGTTTACTCCTCAGTGTCCGGAAACCAGCTCACGTTCCAGCCGGACGTGAGCTTGCATGAGTTCGCCAGGATTGGTTTGCGCCGCGAGCAGCGAGAGTTCGCCGCAGAGCACCGTGGCGGCGGCGATCACCGCAAGCCGTCGCGCACCGTCGCCGACGTCGCGCACCTCGCGACAGCCGAGCCTGGTCAGGTTCGCCTCGACGAAATCGAGGCGCTTGCCGTTGCCGACGCTGCCGACGATCAAGTTGGGCAGCGTGCAGGAAAAGTAGAGGTCGCCGTCGCGGTCCTCGACGTGGGTGATCCCTTGCGAACCCTCGACGATGTTGGCCGCGTCCTGCCCGGTTGCCAGATAGAAGGCGAGCAGCATGTTGGCGTAATGGGCGTTGGCGGTGCGGATTCCGCCCGCGACGATGCTGCCGATCAGGTTCTTGCGCACGTTGAGCGTGGCGATCCTGGCCGCCGAGGTGCGCAGCACATCGGCCACCGTGGCACGCGGGACGAGCAGTTCGGCGACCACGTTCTTGCCGCGCCCCAGTATCCCGTTGACCGCGCTGGCCTTCTTGTCCGTGCAGTAGTTGCCCGAGATCGACCCGTAGGACACACCGGGAACCGTCTCCAGGATGTGGCGCATCAGCAGGTCGGCCGCCAGGGTGACCATGTTGTGGCCGGAGGCGTCGCCGGTGGTGAATTCGAACCGCAGGAAGATCAGGTTGCCGATCACTTCGGGCCGCATCCCGACCAACTCGATGAACCGGCTACTGGTCGCCGCCACCTCGCGCAATTGTGCTGTGCTCGAGGTGATCTGCCGCACCGCGACATACGCGCTCGCGGCGGTCGCCGCCTCGAGCAGGATGGAGCGGGTCATCCGCTCGTCGATCAGCGTCGCTGTCACGCCCGTTTCAGTCGCCATCGAGATCTTGGCGCCGCGCTGGACCGAGGGCCACAGCGGAGACTCGAAGGTGGCCAGCGGTACCGCGGTCTCGATGTCGGCGACATTGCCCGAGATCTTGATCGGCCCAACCCATTTCATGGGTATCGATGCCGCCAGGAGATTGTCGTCCATTCAGGAACCGTCCTTATCGTTGTCGATCGCCCGGAATATTGATTGCCAGCGGGCGGATGCCTGCGTGGCGCCACCGCGTCCGCAGGTGGTCCAGCTCCGGCTGTTCGGCGCCGGTGAATGCCGCGATACCGCAGTCACCACCACCCGAGCCGGACGGTTTGGCCTCGCCCCCGGCCTCTGCGGCGGTGCGGCACAACGTATTCAGGCGGTCGGTGAAGATCCCCACCCGTGCAACGCGATCGGCCGTCTCCATCAGCTGGCGGAAACGCCGGATCTGTTCAACCAGGCCCGCGCTGTCGCCCGCGCGCAGCGCCGCGAGGCTCAGGTGTACACATTCGTCCGAACGCCACAGGAACGATCGATAAAACGTGCTGTACTTGCGTTTGTGCCGGGCCAGCCCGGCCACCATCACCGGGCTGGAGGATGGTGTCCCGGTCCAGCCCACCTCGAGCGTCAGATTCGCGGGCGGTGTCAGCCGCTGCACCGAAAGACCCGGCCAGTCCGCGTGAATCGTGTGATCGACGCCGAATCGTTCTGTCATGGCCAGGATCTCGGTGCGGTCGGGCGCACTGTAGGCGACCCAGTCCTCCCAGGTGCTTGCGGCGAGGTCGCCACCGGAGGACTTCGGGTCGACCCGCGCGGTGGCGAGCATGGCCAACCGGAATCGCTGCTCCAACGGTAGGTCCAAGCCGTGGAAGGCGCTGAGGGCGGCGACGGTCGCGACCGTGACCGCACCGCTGGAACCCAACCCCAGTTTGATGCCGTCGTCGTGCAATTCGCTGGTGATGGCCACCTGGATGGGCAGCACCGGCAGGCCGCGCTCGGCGACGAAGCGCTGCACCACCTCGATCGCCGAGACCACGTGGCGCAGTTTCGCCGGATGCGGGCTGCCCGCGATGGTCGGCCGCAGGCGTACTTCGGATCGAGTGAATCCGACTGTGCTGGACAGCATGTCGGAGCCGATGGTGACGTCGGGTAGCGGGGCGGGCGCCGCCGCGACAGTGACCGAAACCCGCCGGTCCACCGGCATCACGATCGCTTGCCTGCCCGACTCCACCACGGCGTACTCGCCGACCACGAAGAGTTTTCCAGGGGCGGTGCGGGTGATCATCGAGGCTCCTCCGCCGTGATCCGCGCGCCGGGGCCCGGTCCCGCCACGATCACCTCGCGCGTCACCGTCAGCTCGCGCAGTGCGGTGGCGACCGCGTCGGCCGCGGCCTTGGCGCAGATGACCTTCACATTCGGTCCCGCGTCGACCGTCGCGTAGGCGCCGACACCGGCGCGTCGCAGTTCGGCAACCCGGTCGAGCACCGTGAGTGAGGCTTGCGACAGGTACCGCACCGCGGGACGCGCCGCCAACATGGTTGCGTGCATACCCAACGCGTTGCGCTCGGCGATCTCGCCGATGGTGTCGAGATCGCCGCGCCTGAGCGCCGCTCGCATGGCCGCGAGATCGAGCCTGCTCGACTCGACCCAGGCGCGGAACAGTGGGGACGTGCGCACGGTCCGGCTCATCGCCTCGCGGCTGGAGATCGGTTTCGCCGCGGTCTCGACGACCGCGACGACCAGCGCCAGGTCCACCGCGGCGTCGATGGGTTCGGCGTAGGAGCCGCTGTCGCCCGCCGCTCCCCGGCCGGTGCCCGCATGCCAGATGCTGAAGCCGCCGTAGACGGAACGGCTTGCCGATCCGGACCCGCGCCGGGCAAGCGCGGACAGGGTGACGTCCTGGATGTCGAGCCCGTACACCCGGGTGGCAGCGAGCGCGAGTGCGGCGAAACCGCTTGCCGAGGAAGCCAACCCGGCACCGGTCGGCACCGTGTTCACGGTCTCGACGACCAGGCGTTCTGGCCGTTGCGCGCGAGCCCGGACCAGCTCGAGGAACTGCTCGACCCGGCGCAGTGCCCCGCCATCGGCAGGCACCCCGTTGATGGTCAGCTGGTCGGCCGCGCCGTCGTGGGTCCACACGGTGGTCGTGGTCGGATAGATATCCAGCGTGATCGACAAACTGTCCGAGCACGGCAGGATGTATTCCTCGTCGCGTTTGCCCCAGTACTTGATCAACGCGATATTCGGGTGGGCGACGGCGGTGACCGTCGAAGGACGGATGCTGGTGCTGGTCATGTGCCTCTCCTTTCGCGAAAGGTCAGCCGGAGAATCGCTCGGTCGCGACGGTCCAGGTGGCGGTCGCGCCTGCCTCGCGGAGTGCGGCGGTCACCGTCGCGACGTCGGCCGGTTGCTCGACCAGCGCGACCACGCAGCCGCCGAGGCCACCGCCACTGAGCTTGGCGCCCGCACAGCCCGCGGCCAGTGCGGCGGTAACCAAGCGCTCCGTCTCGACCGTGCTGAGCTCCAGCCCGCGCAGCACCTCGTGGTTGTCGGTGAGCCGGCGCCCAAGGTCGGCGACCCGGCCCCTGGTCAGGTCCTCCACGGCGGCCGCGGTGATCCGGGAGGACTCCTGCAGGAACCGGACCTTGGCCGCGGGCTCCACCTCGAAGCGTCGGCGAAGCTGGTCGACCGCCGTCTTCGTCGCGCTCGACACACCGCTGTCGGCGACCACGAATACGGCGTCGATGCCGATGGCCAGCTCCTTGGTCGCGCCGCTCTGGAACCAGATCGGGCCCGGTGAGCCGGTCGCGACGGTGTCGACCCCGCTCGGTGACCCATGCGCGACGCGTTCGGCGGCCTGGACCAGATCGAAGACCAGCTCCGCATCGGCGGCGCGGTCGAACAGATCGGCGAGCGCCAGCACCACGGCGCGGGCGCATGCCGCGCTCGAGCCGAGACCACGGCCGAGCGGAATCGCGCAATCGACACCGAGATCCACTGCGGGACTGCCGAGGTCGGTCGTCCGCAGAAACGATCGGACCAACTCGTGCAGCCGTGGATCGAGTTGTTGCGGCCGGTCGGTCGAGCCGGCCTGCTCGCCCGTGACCGCGTCGGTCAGCGCCACGCGGCCATCCGGCGCACCGGAAGCGTTGGCCCGCACCGTCACTGCCAGATCAAGCAGGGGCAGTGCGACCGCGGGGGCGCCATAGACCACCGCGTGCTCACCGAACAGAATGGTTTTGGCGTGGGCCCGGCCCACGCCGACCTTGTGTGTACTCACCCCGGTCACCCCGTGCGATCAGTATTCGGTGATCTGTTCGGAGACCTTGATCCCGACATGCCTGCCGGGTTCGGCAAGATGCCCGAGCAGTGCGGTGCCGGGACGCACGTTCGTCAGGTTCAGCGGCTTGCCCTCCGCGCTCATCACCCGGACGTGCCAGTCGTCCTGGAGGAACACGTTGACCTCCACATCGCCGTGCCGGGCGGCGATCAGGCGCAGCGGGCGCAGTTCGACCTTCACCCGGCCGACCGATACCTCACGGAACCGGCCGTCTGCCGAGACAGCGCAGGTGGATTCGCCCGCCGCCAGGTCGGTGATGTAGGCGGTTTCCTCGGTGCCGAAGACATAGGAGTGCACCGCTCCCGCGTTGACCCGGAACGGGCGCAGGTTCATGTACGGCAGATAGTGCACCTCCGCGCAGACGAGAATGCCGCCCGCCGAGGTCGATCCGACGATCATGCCCTCGTCCTCGCCGAAAAGGCTTGTGGTGTCGACACATCCGCGATAGCCCATGCCGATCGGCTCGGCGCGGACCACCTCGAGCGGTACCAGCTCGCGCCGCTCTTCGCGGCGCTTGCGCAGCACTCGGGCCACCCGATCCAGATCGGTGAGATCATTGGCGATCACCACCAGTCCGGCAGGCCCGCTTTCCAGGACCCCAGCGACGCTCACCGCCTCCGCCCCGGAGAGCAGTTCCTTGAAGACCTGCGTGCGGGTGCTCTGGGCGCGGGCCAGCAAAAGCTCCAGCGGGATGTTCGTGGTATCGGTGAAGGCCGCGATCAGCACGTCGACCGAGCCGATGACGGACGCGGCGAGGTTCATGCCGTCGGCATCGTCGATCTGGCAGCGCACGCCGACCGGCCTGCCGTCCGCGATGGCGCGCACGCCGTCGAGCTCCGCCGGGGAGTCGGCGATCAGCGTATGCACCCGCTGATCGTCGAGGGCGCCCAGCTCGTCGGCGGTGCCGAGCCCGGCGATCCGAATGCGTTCCAGCGGTTCCCATTCCGTCAGCTGCGACGGCCGCAGCACGATCGCGGAGATCTCGGAGTTGCGGGCGTAGGCCAGCGCCGCGGGCGTTGCGGCGGTGGTGACGGTGTGAATATCGGCCCAGAGTTCGGCAGTCATGATGATCGATCCCTTCTTCAGTACGACACCGGTTCGGCGTGCGGACGCAGCGCAACCTCGCCGTGGACAATGGATTTCAGCTGTGCGGTGGCCCCGACCGGATCCGCGCTGCCGAAGATGTGCCTGCCGACGCACAGGCCAGCCAGCCCGACGCCGATGGCGTTCTTGGCCGAGCCGATGAAGTCGTCCCAGGATCCGGTGGGCGCCCCGCCCGCGATCACCACCGGTATGTCGACGCACGACGCGAGGTCGGCGAGGTACTCGTCACCCGGATGTGCGGATTTGACGAGGTCGGCGCCGAGTTCGGCCGCCACGCGGGTGGTGTGCAGTACCGCGGGGCCGTGCGGCCGGTCCGACGGGACCGGATAGGTCATCACCAGCAGCGGCAAACCAAGGGAGTCACAGGATTTGGCCACCAGCGCGAGATCGGCGAGGGCCGCGCGATCCTCCGCGGCGCCCGCGCCGAGCGTGACGTGCACGGAGACCGCGTCGGCGCCCATCGCGATCGCGGTTTCCGGATCACAGACCCGGACTTTCACCTCGGGCCGCTGACTCAGATCGGTGCTGCCGGACAGGTGCACGACCAGAGCGGTCTCGCGCTGGACCGGCATCCCGTGCGCTGCCGAGCCGCGATGGGCCACCACCCCGTCGGCCCCGCCGCGCACGACCGCGCGCAGCACCGCGCTCATGTCGGACAACCCGCCGACCGTGCCCGTGGTCAGCGAGTGGTCTACCGCGACAAGCAGAGTTTTCCCGTCGGCACCGAACAATCGCCGCATGCGGCGGCGCTTTCCATCCATCATTTTTCTACCTCGAATGTTGTAGCGAATACGTGCGGTGGCTATCCCGTCACGAATAGGTAGAGCGCGGGGATTCCGATTCCCAGAAATCCCAGGTTGTACGCGATCAGCCCGAGCCTGCGGGCCGCCAGCCAGTCCTTTTTCGCCGGTCCGACAGCGAGCTGGCGCAGGTGCAGCACCGTCGCGGGCAGCATGGTCAGCAGGGTCCACCACGGAAAATATTCGCGGCGGACGGCGAACAGCGTGGTGGCAATGGAGGCGAACGCAAGGAAATACAGCACTGCGGTGATGAGCTGGGGCCCGGCCGTGGTTGCCAACGTTTTCCGGCCGACGCCGCGGTCGCCGACGATATCGTTCATATTCGAATAGCTGCTCACCATGACCATCCACAGCCCGAGCAGCACGCCCGCCGACACCGCCGACCCGGACCACCGGCCGGTGACGGCGACATACGGCGCATAAAGACCGCAGGCGGTCGCCGCGAACAAAATGAACTCGGCACCGCCCCGGTGATAGCTCACCCGCAATCCGGCCGAATACTGCATGCTCAGTACCAGTCCGGCTACGTAGATGAAGTACGCCGCAATCGGCGCTTGCCAATCCAGCGCGTGAAAAGCGATGCCCCCGGAAATAAGGGCAACAGCCGCGGCGCCGATCACGAATATTACTGCGCTACGTTCGGATACCGCGCCACTGAGCAGCGGTTTTCGGCGGACATCGCGCCGGGTATCCCCGTGCAAATAGTTTACCGCGTCGCTGCCATTGCGAAAGCCGACGATATCGTCGAGCGCGCAAGTGGCACCGACGATACCGATCGAACCGACCAGAAACGCGCACATGGCGACCACCACGTCCGCTCGGGTCGCGAGCGATGGAGCCACCAGAATCCAGGCAAGTGCCCAGCCGAAGTAATGCTGGAAAACGGCTACCTTCGACAGCCGGATGAATCCGGCCAGCGTTTCGCCGAGCGAAGGGGTCCGACTAGGTACGGCGGTGCCGATCGCGGTCGGTGAGCTGTTCGCCATCGCCACTCACTTGTCCCGGTAGGCGACCATGTGCGCCATGGCGATGAGTTCCTGGCGCCAGCCGGGTGCCAGGTCCGCGGCGGAGATCGCCTCGCTGCCCAGCGCGACGAGTTCGTTGATGTGCACCTCGACCTCGCCGCAGATGCCGGAGTCGAGTAGTGCGTCGCGCAGTCGGTCTGCCGTCGCGCCGGGCTCGACGACGAGCTCGCGTACCGCCGGATCCCGCTGCATCGCCAGGGACAGCAGCAGTGTCATCTTGTGCTGTTCGAAATCCAATTGGGCGGGCTTGCCGAGGGTTTGCGTGTCGCCGAGTAGGTCGAGCAGGTCGTCGCGCAGCTGGAACGCTTCCCCGACCGCAAGCCCGTAGGTCCGGTACAGCGGCGCCAGCTCCGGCCTGCTCGCCAGGATCGCGCCGATCACCATCGGCCGGTGGATCGTGTAGTTGCCCGACTTGACCTGCGCGATGGTCCGCGACAGCGCCGGGTCGCTGTCGAAGCGCGCGGCGGCGGCGACGTCGAGGTACTGCCCGACGATCAGTTCCGCGCGCAGATCGCGCCACGCCTCGGCGACCATCGGCGTCATGCCTGCCATGAAGTCGTCGGCATAGATCAGGGCAAGATCTCCGGCCAGGATCGCCACGCTTTCCCCGAACCGGCGTGGCTCGCCCTGCCACTGCCCGCTGCGATGTTCGGTGGCGTGCCGTTGATGCACCGTCGCCGCGCCGCGCCGCCAGGCCGAGTCGTCCATGACGTCGTCGTGGATCAGGGCACAGGAATGCAGGAGTTCCAGTGCCGCCGCGGTCGAGACGACCGCGGACCCGTCCGCGTCGCCACCCGCCGCAAGGTAACCGCTGATACAGAATGCGGGGCGGATACGTTTTCCGCCTGCGCGGACCAGATCGGCGATCGCGTCGACCGGCGTCGCGGCCCGCTTATCCAGTGCGGACCACCGCCCTTGCTCTTGCTCCAGAAAGTCGATGGCCAGATTCTCCGCCTTTTTCATCAACTCGCGCCGGATTTCCAGGATCGAATCACTGGAGTTTGTCATGTGCACAGTCATGGGTCACCTCTGACGGTTATTCCGACAACATGAGATAAGGCGTCGCGACGTATGCCTGCGACGGCCGATTAATGCCGATTGCGCACTGATCGCAGATTGCGAAGCTTAGTGCGGAAGATAGTTGAGTTAACCTGATTTTGGGCAGCCTGGCTGCACCTCCAGCATGACAGATCGGGCATAGTGATTGAACCCGAGCGTATGTGACATGCATCACATTGATGGCCTTGGAGGTGATTCCCTTATAATCGGCTAAGTACTCGATATAGCCTCGGTTCAGATATATCGCCGAGACCGCTGGACGCATCATATATTGTCGCGGAATTCGGCCACTGGCACCGTTGCTCGGTATTCGATGTGCATCTGTATGATCGGCAAACCTCCACGTATCTGCGGAGGTGAAACGGGGGAATAAATGCGCAGTACTCGGCTTCCCGTCATGTGCATGTCACAACTCCATGGCAAATCAGAAGCTGTCTCGTTGCCTGGACTGAAGTTGTGCCCCCATTGTTTGGGGCTGACGCGGCGCAATATAGATCTGGCCGCCGATATCTATGACGCCTGCGCGGCTGCCATGGTGCTGCCCGCGGCGGCCGGCGTACGCGAACGAATTCGAGGCAACCGCTCGGATAATCTACCGTTGTCGGAAACGGCATTGACCGCACGTTTGCGTATACACGACTGCCTGACCAGCTGGACCGACATGGTTGTCGATGAGCGAACGTTACCGAACAGGCCGCGACGCACGGTGCCGGACCAAGCAGGTTTCTTGGGCACCCAACTGTCTTGGCTGGCCGGTCATTTCGCGGGCAATGACTTCGCAGGCGAGCTCGACGAGGCCGTCGGCGCCGGACGGGCGGCCGTCGAACTGATCACCGTCACTGCCGAGAATTCCCGGTGGGGATGTCGCGTGCCGGACTGTGACGGCACGCTCCACGTCTCCCGGGACGCGGACACTTCGGGGCGACCGCTCGAGGTGATATGCACCAACGGGCATCGGCTCGGGGTTGGTCGCGAGCACGCGCGACCGTCCAGGCCGGTGCCGACGAAGGTGGCCGCCTGGGCCGCCGGAGTATCGGAAGACACGATCCGGCAGTGGGTTCGGCGCGGCAAGATCACCCGCTACGGCACAACCCGGCGCGCCGAATTCGATCTGACGGAACTGCTGCAAGTGGCCGCCCGGCGGCGATAACGCCGAAAGGCGCGGGCGGCCAACGGTTTACCGCGACGAGCCAGGGCTACGCGGTGGGCAGCGCCACGCGTGGATCCGCGACGGAGCGGCGATCCGAGACCGAGCCCAACCGCACCGGCACCCGGTCGAAACCGCGCAGGACCGCGAGCCCGCGCAGCTCCGGGGTGCCATCGAGCGCGAGATTCGGGAAGCGCTCGAACAGCTTGCGCAACCCGATGGTGCCCTCCAACCGGGCAAGCCGCGCGCCGAGGCAGGTGTGGATGCCCTGACCGAAAGCCACGTGCTCACGCACTTTTTCGCGGGTGACATCGAAGCGTGCCGGTTCGGTGAACCGCTCCGGATCACGGTTGGCGCCACCGAGCAGCAGCATCACCACCTCACCCGCGCGGATGTGATGACCTGCGATCTCGACATCCTCGTGCGCGGTGCGCATGGTCATCTGGGCCGGACTCTCCGTCCGGAGAATCTCCTCCACCGCGGTCGGCCACTGTTCGGGGTCGGCCCGCAGCTTGGCGAGCTGGTCGGGATTGCGCAGCAGCAACACGATGCCGCTGCCGAGCATGTTCATCGCCGTCTCGAATCCGGCACCCATGATGATCGACGCGATGGCCATCAGCTCGTGCTTGGCGAGTCCGCCCGTCGCGACGACATGACCGAAGATGCTGGGGCCCGGCTGGATACGCAACCGATCGACGTGGTCGCCGAAGTACTGCTGCGCCTCGGTGAGCGCCTCGATACCGCGCCGGTAGCCCGCGTGCCGCACGCCGATGTCGAACAGCGGCGCCCCGCTGTTGCCCCATTCGAGCAACTTCGGGTGATCCTGCTCCGGTACCCCGAGCAGGTGCGCGATGATCGCGACCGGCAGTTTCGCCGCGAAGTCATGGATCAGATCGGCGTGCGAGCGTGGTTCGAGCTCGTCGAGCAGTTGCTCGGTCACCACGCCGATTCGGTCGGTCATGTCTCGCATGGCGGCGGCGGTGAACGCCGAGGTGACCGGACGACGCAGGCGACTGTGATCCGGTGGGTCCAGCGCGATCAACGCGGGCGGATCGGTGGGGTTCGGCAAGTCCTGTCCGGTGTGCTCCAACATCCAGCGCACCGGCTTCGGCATGCTCATATGACTGGGCTTGGTCGCCCCGAACCGGCTGTCGCGCATGATGGTTCGAACCACATCGAGGTCGACGGTGAGATTGAGCAACGGTGTCGGCACCACCCGGCCGCTGGCCCGAATCCGCTCCAGGTCCGGGTACGGGTCGATGCCGCGCCCCGGGCCGACGAGCAGGGTGGCGAACGGGTCCCCGCGGCGCGCCATCAACCGCAGCATCATGCCCGCCGCACCGTGCAGCACCAGCCAGCGAACCCAAATCTTGCCTCGCCGTATGGTTTTCGAGATATTCATCAGTGTCCTTTCGCTGCTGAGTTCAGTTCGCGACGATCAGGTTGCCGAGGGTCATCAGCACGGCACCCGTCCAGGCGAGCCTGCGACCGAGTAGCCGGCCGACGAGCGGATTGCGTTTGATCGCGCCGAGCCGGAACTGGACGAATCGCAGTGCGAACACCGGGCACAGCAGCAAGCCGAAGGCAAGGGGTAACTCATCGATGGCGATCAGCGTGAACACCACGATCAGGTCGGCGATCGCCAGCACGCCGAGCAGATTGATGTAGGTACGCTCGCCGGTGATCGTCGCGACGTTGATCCGGCCGACCCCGCGATCGGTTTCGATATCGCGCAGGTTGGAGTACCAGGACACCATCATCAGCCAGAACGCGAACAGCGAGCCCTCGATCATGCTGCGCGTGCTGACGCCACCGGTCAGCGCCCAGAACGGCACGAAGACCAGCTCCATGGTGAACAGGAAAAGCACCAATTCCTGGAATCCGATGTGGCTGAGCTTCAATCCGTAGGAGTACTGCACCGAAACGCAGGCGCCGACGATGGCGAGGGCGATCAGCCAGAGCGGGTGATATGGGGCGATGAGCAGCCCGGCCACCAGCAGGGCAAGGCCGGACAGCAGACAGATCCAGGAGAACCGCAGCGCCTGCGGGAGCCGGAGTTCCCCGGTTACCAAGGGCTTCCAGTGTGCCCGCCGCAGTGCGCTCGGGTTGTCGCGGTAGTTCTTGGCGTCGCTGCCGTCCCGGAATCCGGTGATGTCGTCGAACGCGATCAGCGCACAGTGCACCAGGAAGTATCCGGCGATGATCACGCCGAACGCGGCCCAGGTGCGGCCTTCCCGAACGACGGCGGCGGGCAGCAGCGTCGCCACCATCGGATAGGCGAGGTTGTAGTCGAGGAAATAGAGATTGGCGAGCCGTCCGTACGCTCGCACAGACTTAACGGGTGTCATGACATCGACCACGACGGGTATTCCAATCTTGTTGTGTTGCAGGGTTCGACGCGCGGCGGTCGGCAACGGACAGCAGAAGTTCGGCGCCCGCGTCGCGAGCGCCGTCGTCTGGCGTCGGCGGGGCAGGTTCGGCTAGATGATCTGGATCCGCTGCATGTGCCGGGCCGTCGGGCCGAGGAAGCGGTTGCGGCCGTGCAGCAGCGCGTGATTCTCGGCAATGACGATGTCGCCGGTCTGCCACGCGTGGTCGTAGCAGTAGCGCGGGTCGTGCAGGCGGTCACGCAGGTCGTCCATCACCCGGACCGCGTCGTCGGCGCCGGGTCCTTCGACGGTGAGGAACAACGGGTTTCGATAGCGCGCCGGATCGAGCGGTTCCGCGTAGCGGATGGTCGTTTCGCCGGTCGTCGGATGGGTGGCCAGCAGCGGCTGTGCCATCGTGCCGCCATAGTGCGCCAGCTTGTCGGTGCGGTAGGTCACCGAGGTGCGCGCCCACAGCTCGCGCAGCTCCTCGGGCGCTTCGCGATAGACCTGGGTCGAATCGCAGAAGACGGTCTCACCGCCCGCGCCAGGCGCACAACCCTGCACGCATTGGAACAGGAAGAAGCGCGGTGCGCGCGCCGACCACGCGCCGTCCCAGTGGAACGGGACGTCCCCCGAATCGAACAGGTAGTTCTGCGGATCTTCCTGGACGACCAGATCCAGGATGGTGCCGAACTCCCACTGCACCAGCTCGCCCGCGGCCATGCAGTAGGCCTCCAGGTCGCTCTTGTCGAGCAGGTCGTACCCGCGCAGCACGAGGACTTTGGCCGACAGGGTGGTCGCCAGCAATTGATCGATCGGCACATCCGCCAGGGTGCGCCCACCGATGTCGGCGGTCACCAGGCGGCCGAACGGCGCCAGATCGGTGCCGTCGAGCAGTGTTTGCTGAAGTTGGTCGGTCATAGTTCTCCTCCGGAAATAACCAAGGCTGATTCGGTGCGGTCATCGACCGGCTCGCCGATGACGAAGTGACTCGGCCTGCTGTTGCGCCACACCAGGCGCCCGCCCAATTCCTCTGCGCGAGCACGTTTCACGAGGACATGGCGAACACCGTCGTCGAGCACGACGCCGTGCCACGGGGTGAGCCAGCCGTCGACGGTGCGCAGCAGGTGAAAGCCGATCTTGGCGCTGTGGTGGTCCTGCGGATGGATGGACAGGCGCACCGCGGCGGGGAAGACCGCGCCGACGAGCCTGCTCCAAGCCTGGCTGCGCTGCACTACTTCGTAGGCGGTCTGCTTGGCCTGATTGCGCCTGCGGGTGGCACTGAGTTCGGCATGCAGCACCGCGTCGTCTTCGGTGACGAACCGGTGGATGCCGTTGAACATGCTGCGCGCGGCCGGATCGGTGCGGACCGTCTCCCTGATCTCATCGACGGTCTCGGCGTACTCCGCGAGCAGCCTGGCCCGGCGCTCGCTCCAGGACAGGTCCGGCATCGCATCCCGCAGCCCGTACAGGCCGATCGCGCCGCCGCCGATCGATCGGATCATCCGCATCAGTTCCCGGCCGTAGTCATCGATGTGATCGTCCGGGATGCCGAGCACGTCGCTGAACACATGCCCGTCCGAACACACCGTGACGACCGCGCCGGGCTCGTACACCGTCGACACCTGCTCGCAGAAGCCCTGCACGGATTCGAGCGCGAGCTGCTCACCCAGGTCCGGCAGCCGCCCGATGGTCTTGCGCCGATTGCGTGATTTGGCAGGGAAGGCAGGAATGACGAAGTGGATCGGCTTGTTGGCCGCGATGAACTCCCCGACCGTTTTCAGGTGTGGGGCAAAACAATCCGGGCACGGGTTCGTCGCGCAGGGGTCGGCGGGATCGGCGGTGCGGCGCCGGCGAAAGACAATGCGCAGAATCCGTTCGGCGACAGCGTGGTCGGCGGGGGACAGCGTGGTCTCGCGGATGGCCCCGGCTGCGGCAGTTGTGGTCATTACCCTTCCTTTCCGGAAGTGATCGCGGCAGCGGCGGGCACGCCTAATGGCTCGCGCCATCGCCGTGGCAGTAAGTCGGCGGTCAGCATCGGCCACTGCGCGGGGTTGCCAGGCAGACTCGTCAGCTCGGTCAGTTGTAGTCGGCACCACGGCGAGATCCGCAGCGCTTCGGTGCGCACCAGCGAGCCGAAACCGCGCCAGTCGATCCACGCGTAGTCATCGACCTCGGCCGGGTTCGGCGCCGGGTCGTCGTCGACGAAAGCTACGAATACCGGGCATATTTCGTTCTCGACGATGCCGTCGTCCATGACGGCGCGGTAGCGGAAGTCCGGCAGTGCCATCCCCCATCGGTGCGGCGTCAGGCCGAGCTCATCGGACAGCCTGCGCAGCATCGCGTCGGCCATCTTTTCGCCGGGTTGCGGATGTCCGCAGCAGGAGTTCGTCCAGATACCGGGCCAGGTGCGCTTGCCGGTGGCTCGTCGAGTGACCAAGAATTCGCCCCCCGGCCCGAATACATAACAGGAGAATGCCAGATGCAACGGCGTTTGCCGGTCGTGGACCGAGGCTTTATCCGCCGACCCGAGCGGAATTCCGGATTCATCGACAAGTATTACATGTTCCATGAAAACTCTCATATCACGATATCGACGGAGTTACCTACACGTCTTTTTGAACCCTCCCGGAACCGAAGATACCGCACCTCGGGAGTGGGCGCAATCACATACATCGAGTCGATGGTGTTAGCATGCCATTTCTTCTATGGGCAGGTAGCCGGAATATGACAAATTATCGATTTGACAAATTATCCAGGCGACCGCGTGACGGATGTAACAAACTATCGGACCTGACAAACTATGTCGGGGATTGTGGGCTTTCGGCGTCTGTTGCGGGTCGCAGGGCGGTCGTCGGATTTCCAGGCATCCGCTGAATGATCCTGTGCCGCAGGTGATTACGAGTTTATCCGGCACTGATTTCGGCTGCTGGCGAATGGCAGGTTACCGCTACTGAGGAGGCATTGCAGTCGCTGCCCAGGTCTGTAGCATTCATTCTGTTCGCGGCGAGGTTATGTTGTGTTCGGCCCTGTTGATCAGGTGAGCACCAGAGTCGGCGTGGCGTCGTCGGTCGCATCGTTCGAGCGAAATCAGGAGAGCTGTGGCACAGGATCTCGAGTACCCTCATGTCGACCGGTCGACGCCACCCGATGGCGACCAGGTATCCGTCGACCCGCGCCGCTGGATCACCTTCGCAATCGTGCTGGCAGCGGGCTTTATGGATTTGCTGGACGTCACGATCGTCAATGTCGCGGTGCCGAGTATCCAGGCCGACCTAGGCGCCCGGTATTCGCAGATCGAATGGATCGTCGCGGCCTATGTGCTCGCCTTCGCCGCGGTACTCATCACCGGCGGACGACTCGGTGACCTCTACGGGCGCAAGCGAATCTTTCTCATCGGTATGGTGTGCTTCACCCTGGCCTCGGCGGCCTGCGGCCTGAGCCCCGGCCCGACCGCGCTGATCATCGCGCGCCTCCTGCAAGGGGCGGCGGCAGGCCTGATGGTGCCGCAGATCCTCGCCATTCTCCGGGTCACCTTCCCGGCCAGGGAGCGCGCCAAGGCGATCGCGGTGTACAGCGGCGTCTGTGGGTCCGCGACGGCGGTCGGGCTCGCGCTCGGCGCGCTACTGGTGCAGTGGGATCTGTTCGAACTGAGCTGGCGGCCGATCTTCCTGGTCAACATCCCCTTCGGTATCGCAACGGTGATCGCGGGCTGGCTGGTGATGAAGGAATCCCGCTCGGCGGCCGCGTCGCGGCTGGACATTTTCGGCGTGACGCTGATCGTCGCCGCGATCCTGCTGCTCACCTATCCACTCACCGAGGGCCGCCGACTCGGTTGGCCCACTTGGGCTTTCGCCATGATCGCGGCCTCGTTCGCGGTGCTGCTCGTGTTCATCGGATATGAGCGCAGGCGGCGCGAAACTGTCGGCTCACCGCTGATCGACCTCAGCCTATTCCGGCTCCGCCCGTTCGCGCTCGGTCTGGCGAGCTGGCTGCTCTTCTGGATTTGTTTCGGCGGGTTCTTCCTGGTGTGGACGCTGGTCATGCAGGTCGGCCTCGGCTGGTCGCCGATGCGGGCCGGGCTGACCTCGCTGTTCTTCGCGGTGGCCACCGGTGTCGGTGCCGCGGCATCGGCCGGGGTGCTCGCGCCACGTTTCGGCAGGCGGGTGCTGATCGCCGGCGGCGTGGTCACAGGCATCGGGCTCGGGCTCTACGGCTGGATCGTCACCCATTTCGGGCCCGAAACCACCTCGTTGGACATGCTGGCTCCGCTGCTGGTGATCGGGCTCGGCTTCGGCCTGGTGGTGGCGCCGACCATCGATCTGGTGCTCAGCCAGGTGCAGCACGAGGATGCCGGAGCGGCGTCCGGGCTGCTCAACACCGGACAGCAACTCGGTGTCGCACTCGGTGTCGCACTGGTCGGCATCGTGTTCTTCAACCAGCTGGACCACGACTCCGCGCGTGGTGTCGACGAGACGACCGCGTCGATCCGCACCGAACTCACCGCGGCTGGTCTGCCTGCCCCCGCGCAGGAGCAGATCCTCGCCAATTTCCGTGCCTGCGTGCAGGATCGGTCGGCTCAGGTCGATCCGTCCGAGGTCCCGCACAGCTGCACATCGACCGGCGGCCCAGCCGACGTGGTTGTCGCGCGCGTGCTGGCCGACGCGGGGGAGCGCGCCACCGCGATCAACTTCGCGCATTCCTTCCGGTACACCCTGGCCTACGGCATCGGCATCATGATCCTCATATCGCTGGGCTTCTTGGCCTTGCCGCGCACCGCGAAGCTGTAACGCACGGCGGCGGAATCGGAACTGACCGAGTCCTTTCCGGTCCCGGGCACCGGTTTCGCCGCCACCGTATCGCGCAACGCGCTACTCGACGCGTACGCGCGCTCCGGCGGCGGTCAAAGGGACTGACCGAGGCGGCAGCGCAACGGCGTTCGCCGATCAGGCCGCCGGTGTCACCGTTGCCGACTCGATGAACTGGCGCGCGCCGCGCTCGAGCCGCTCGCTCGGTGATTGCCGAAGGGACCGAGCGAGCGGCGGACGCAGCGGAGATCGAACCCGGCAACGGGGGCTTGGCCGCGTGCAATGCGCCGCGGCCCGCCCGGCTGGATATCGCGCCGCTGGTGCAACGCGACGGCGAAAATGGCGGCGATCATCAGCCAAGGCAACGACGGTTGGCGAGAATCCGTAATTGTTTGGCAATTCACCCTGTTCCACATCGCGAGGTTATCGGCTACCGTTCGCGCGTGATCGATGTCCAGGCCGTCAAAAACCGCGCTGACCTGGGCATTTTCGTGTGTGCGGGCAGAGTCTCCGCGTGTTGGCCGCGGCTCGCTGGTGCTCGATGTCAGATCTTTGTCAGAGATGAAACCGGTATCTCCAATTGCGTGGTGCGGCAATGTCAAATCTTTGTCAAATGCGACGAGGTGAGCTTTTCGAATTATGTCACATGTGTAGAGTAGCAATCGTTGGACGGCGCACTCGCGAGTTGGTCGATAAACTTCGGGGCTGTCTGGAATCTCTGCGTTCACAGCGATATTGGGGTGAGTATTCGTATGTTCGAAGATTTCGAAGAGACTGCCGACCTGTGCAATGTTCTGTTCGCTTCGCTGCCGCGTAAAGATCAACGTAGTCGAGCTGCGCTATATTTGAAAGGGCTGTTGAATTCACCCGGACGCAAATCGGTGCGTAATATCGCTCGTTCGCTCGACGGATCCGTTACCGATCAGAGCCTGCACCATTTCATCAGTGCGTCGAACTGGGATTGGATGCCGATCCGACGCGCGTTCGCCGAGTATCTGTTCGCCAGGCAGCCGATCGAGTCGTGGGTGGTCCACTCGATGGCGATCAAGAAATCGGGACAGCATTCGGTCGGTGTCGAGCGGCGCTTCCTGCCCACCGCGGGGCGAGTGATGAATGTGCAACAGGCGACCGCGATCTGGGCGCTGTCCCCCGAGATCACCGCTCCCGTCGACTGGCGCCTGCACCTGCCGCGCGGTTGGCTCGATGACCAGCACCGGCGCTCGTCCGCCGCGATACCGTCCGACCTGCTGCCGCAGCTGCGGGAGGATCTGATCGTCGAGCTGTGCCTGCAGCTGAAGAACAACTGGCACCTACCCGTCCGGCCGGTGGTGCTCGACGCGCGTGACCTCGATATCCGCGCCGTGGTCCCGCGCTTGCATGCCCACGGTATTCCGTCGCTGTCGCGCATCGATCATTCGACCGAATTGCACGTCGCCGATGAGATGCTGACCGGACACCGCGGTGATTGCCTTATTCCGGCGGGCGGCATCATGAAAGCCGCAAAAGGAAATTGCCGCAGAATTCTGCTGCAGCCAGGGGGAGAGCTGCCGGGCAAAATGCGATCGCCGAGGGTGGCGCCGGTGACCGTCGGTTTCGTCCCTCGTTCGCGAAGTTCTGTCGGCGGCCAGGTCGCGGAGCTTGCGCTGCTGGAAATTCCCGCGCAGACCGGTTCGTCCACCCGGACGCTCTGGCTGACGGATCTGCCGACCGACCGGGTCGGCGACCTGGTCCGGTTGGGGATGGCGCTGTCGCGGGTCGAGCGCGACAGCGCCGAGGTCGCCGACAAGGCAGGTGTCCGAGACTATTCCGGCCGCAGCTACGGCGGCTGGCATCGGCACGTAACGCTGGCCTCCGTTGCGCACGCGCTGATGATGCGGCTGGCGGCTGATCGGGACAAGCTGGCGCCGATGGAGGCGGCCGGGTGATCACGGTAGTGGCGGGCACACCGAGGTAAGGGTGGCGAAGGCAGCGGCCGCGGCCTGCCAATCTTCGCCGCCCGCCCGGGCAGGCGACACCGAAACGACCGCACCACGGCCCCCGCGCATCGCGGGGTGCCTGCGCGCGACGGTCGACAATCCTTGTCCGGGGCCCGCTTCGACACACACGATGTGGTCGCAGGACTCGACCAGTGCGTCGAGGGTCGGCCAGAAGCGCACGGTCGCCACGGGATGATGGGCCCAGTACGCCGGGTCGGCGATCGTCGCCTGGTCGAGCGGCTCGGTTGTATAGCACGAGTAGACCGGTATCCGTGGTGCCCGCGGCGTGAGCGACGCGAGGTACTCGATGCTCCCCGTGGCGGCGGGCAGCAGCATCGGGCTGTGGAACGCGCTGAGCGACGGCACAGTTCGGCAGGTGCGGCCCGCCGATCGCAAACCGGCGGACACCGCGTCCAGCGCGATGTTCGGTCCGGCGAGGATCGTCTGCCTCGGCGCGTTGATCGCCGCGACCGCCACCTCGCGCGACAGGTACGGTTCGACTTCGTCGACCGTCGCGGCGACGGCGAGCATGCCGCCCGCCGGTGCGGCGGCGATCCGGTGCACCCGATCGAGGATCACCCCGGCGGCGTCGGGCAGCGACAGGATGTCCGCGAACGCCGCCGCGGCCAGTTCGCCGATGCTGTGCCCGATGACGACGTCGGGCGCGAAGCCCCAGTTCGTCACCATCCGGGCCATGGCGAGATCGATAGCGAACAACAGTGGCTGGGCCCGCGTGACGTGGTCGATCGGCACGGTGGGCGCCTCGGCCAGCCAATCCGCGCGCAGCGGTGGGCCTTCCGTGCCGAAGGCATCGAAGACCTCGTCCATCGCGTTGGTGAAGGTCGGTTCCTGACGATAGAGTCCGGCGGCCATGCGCGGATACTGCGAACCCTGGCCGGGGAACATCATCGCAATGGTCGGGCTACTCATGGGAATTCCCGTCGGCATCGGCCACCCATGATGGGCGGCTGAGGATTTCGACCACGGCGCAGGACCAGCTGAAGCCCGCGCCGACGCTGGCCAGCAGGCACAGATCGCCGGGGCCGACCGCACCACTGCTGACGAGGTGGTCGAGACCGGCGATGGGATCACCCGCGCCGAGGTGGCCGATGGTCCGGCTCCACGACCAGGTGGTGCGGTCGAGGTCGATGTCGAACTGGGCCAGGAAGCCGGCCTTGATCCGGCGCCACCCCATATGCGGCAACGATATTCGCGTGATGTCGGCGAGGCCGACGCCCGCCTTCGCGAGCGCGCTGTGCAGCGCGGCGCGCTGGCCCGCGGCCACCCGCGCCGCGCTGAACTGACGGCCTCTGGCGGCGACGTACGCACGCTTGTGCGCCTCCAGATCGACGGTGGGTTGGCGGGTCAGCGCGGGCGGGCCGAACGAGTCACCGGCCCGGTGCATCCCTTCCAGCTCCGGGTCGGAGACCGTGTGCAGTGCGCGCAGGACCGCGAAACCGGAACGCCGAGAGACCAGCAGGGCCGTCCCGCCGTCCGCGTAGACCGTGCCGGGGTCACTGCGCCAGCGATCGAACTCCGGCGGGCTCATCCGGTCACCGCTGGTGATGAGCACGCTGTCGCGATCCGCGGACGCCGTGAGGTAGGCACCGGCCAACTCGACCGCGGCCATGCCACCGTTGGAGACCTGCCGTATTTCCATTGCCGGACACTGATTTCCGACGGCGGCCCGTTGGATGTACGACGCGGGCGACCACAGGTGATGGCCCTGGAAGTACAGGCTGGCGTGCAGGATGAGGTCGATCTGGCCTGGCGCGATGCCCGTGCGGTCCAGCACCGCGGTCGCGGCGGCGGCGGCCATCTCCGGCCCGGATTCCTTTTCCGCGACGGTGACCGACGCCATGCCGGTCATGGTCGCCAGCTTCTCGTCGCAATCACCCGCCGCCACGGCCTGCTCGGCCGACATGGTCGGCGGCAACCAGGTGGCGCATCCAGCGATATACAGCTCGCTCATGCGGGTCTCCGCTCGATCATCGTGCCGCGCCTGCCACATCGTGCTGTTCGGCCAGCAAGGGTGGCAACTGCTGGCTCACCAGCTCGATATTGCGCGCCACCAGGTCGTCCGGCATCCCGGCGATATCGGCCCAGAAGATCAAGTGCCGCACCGGCAATCCCGCGATGCGCTCCTTGATCCTGGCCGCGGCCTGTTCGGGCGTCAGTATCTCCAGGTGCCCCCAGGAACCGTCCGCGGGCCGCATCCGCAGGTCGGCCGGTCCGAGCGGCGGCGGCGCAGGCCGGTCGGTGCCTTCGACCGAGGAACTGCGGTAGGTGTTCTTCTGGTGTGCCAGATGGGGAGCGACCCGGGCCCACGCCGCCTCGGGGTCATCGGCCAGCAGAATCGGCACCAAGTCCGAGACGCGGGCGGACTCGGGGTCATGACCACCCTCGATCAGGCCCGCCCGGTAGTGGGCGAACATCTCGTGCGAGATGTGCATCAGGCCGATGCCGAGCCGCCCGGCGAGCCGCGCGCCGCGCGGACGATAGAAACCGCCCCACAGTGGCACCGGCTGTTGTACCGGGCCGGGCGTGACGCCGTCGGTCTCCCACAGTCGGCGCACCTCTTCGATCGTCGCACCGGTGCGCGCGAACCGGGTGTTGAATTCGGCGTCGAACAGCTGGTATTCGGGCACCCGATAGCCTGCGCCGAGGCCGAGTTCGAGTCGGCCACCGCTGATCAGGTCGACCACCGCTGCCTCTTCGGCGAGCTGCGCCGGCTTACGCAGCGCGGGCAGTACGACGGCCGTCCCGATCCGGACGTTGCGGGTGCGGGCCGCCGCGGCGGCCGCGAAGGTCAGCGGCTGCGGCAGGTAGCCGTCCTCGAAGAGGTGGTGCTCGGTAAACCAGATGCCACCCGCCCCGCGCTGGTCGGCCTCCGCGCAGAACTCCAGTGTGCGGGCGTAATGGTCGGCCCAAGGCCGCTGCCACCGGGCGGGGTTTCGGAGATCGAAAACAAATCCGACGTCCATGTGCGCTCCATTCTTCAGCTGCGGCGTCGACGCGCCGGATCAGCCTGGCGTTGGTTCGGTGGTGAGCTGTTCGGCCGCACAGAACTCGATGGTCCGGCGCAGTGCCACGTCGAGCGGCACGGTGGGTTGCCAGCCGGTCACGGCACGGAAGGCGGTGGCGTCGATGGTGATGTTCACCAGGTCACCGGCCTCGGCGTGGGCGGGGGGCGGCACCGAAACGACAGGTACCCGGTTGCCGGTGTGCTCCGCGACCAGGTCCGCGATCGTGCCGAACAACTGCCCGAGTGGAATGCCGTGGCCGGAGCCGAGCACCCAGGCCCGCCCGGCCAATTCGGCGGTGTGCTCGGTCGCCGCCACCAAGGCACGGGCAACGTCCTCGACGTACACGACGTCGCGCCGCACCGTGCCGTCGTGCCACATGGTCAGCGAGTCGCCTGCCAGCGCGCGCCGGACCATCATCGAGACGACCCCCTTGTCCCGCGCGGTCGAGTGCGGGCCGCTGCCGAAAACCGTTGGCAGCCGGATCGATACCGCCCGATGCGGGCCCGCCGCCAGCGATTCGAGCAGCAGTCGCTCGGCGCGCAGCTTCTGCCGGTCGTATTCGCCGGCGGGATTGTCGATCTCGGTGCCGTCGATGACCTCGCCCGCACCCTTTCCGACCTGGGACACGGCACCGGCGAAGACCACACCGACCGGGCTTGCCCGCCGCTCGAGCGCCGCGACCAGGTCACCGACGATGCCGACGTTGACCCGTTCGGCGGCGTCGTCGCCCTCGGCGATCCGCCAGGTGGACGGCCCGTCGTTGATATACGCGACGCAGTGCACGATGACGTCCGCGTCCGCGATGACCCGCGCTACCACGCCGGGCGCGGTGAGGTCTTCGGTGCATATCTCGACCGTGGCGAGCGCGTCCGGCGGCACCGGTGCGGGATGCCGGGCTACCACGCGGAGCCGGATCGGACGCGCGGCCAGTTCCCGCAGCACCGCCGAACCGACGAACCCGGTGGCGCCGAGCAAGGTGACCAGGGGAGGTGTCAGTGCCACAGCTTTGCCTCCAGCTCGACGCAGGTCGCGTAGTCCGGCAGCAGCCCGCGCTTGCCCGCCTCCGCGAGAGTGAGTGCGGCGCTGTCTCTTTCGGACTGCTCCGGCCGCGGGACGCGCGGAATCGGCAGCCCGATCTCCGGGTCGAGCGGGGAAACGGCGAGTTCGTTGGCCGCCTCATACCCTTCCGACATCACATAGACCACGATCGAATCGTCTTCCTGTGCAAGGAAAGCGTGTCCGACGCCCATCGGGATGAACAGCGCCTTGCCCCGGTCGCCGCCGCCCAATTCGGTTTGCTCCCAACGGCCGAACGTCGGCGAGCCGACTCGTAGATCGACCAGGTAATCGGTGACGCGGCCGTGCGGGACGTACACGTACTTCGCGCGGCCGGGCGGGGTGGTCGTGTAGTGGATGCCGCGCAGCACGCCGCGCGCCGAGACATTGTGGCTGATGTCCTTGACCGGAAACAGCCCGTGGCCGAGTGCGGCGTCGAACGCGCCGAGCTGGAACGGGCTGGTGAAAAGCCCACGGCTGTCGCGGTATACCGGCACCGAGAACTCCACCGCGCCTTCGATGCCGAGCTGCCTGATCTCGAACGAGGTCATCACACACCTACCTTCGCCGCGGCGATCGCCGTGCTGATCCGGTCGACCACCGTGCTCGGGGCAGGTAGGCCGTGCATCTCCTGTGCCACCTCGGCACAGGCGTCGCGGTGGCTCGGTGAGTCGAGCAGCGCGCCGAGCGACTGTTCGATCGTGGTCGCCGCGATCTGCGCGGTATCGAGCCGCAGTGCCACCCCGCGCGACACCGCCAGCTGCGCGTTGGTGTCGCTGTCGGTGCCGCGATCCGGGAGCACCAACTGCGGGACACCGGCGTCCAGTGCCGCGTACATGCTGCCCGCGCCGCCGTGATGGACAACGGCCGCACAGGATTCCAGCACCGCGCGCAGCGGCAGCCATGGCACCGGGCGTACGTAGTCGGGCAGCGGGCCGGGCAGCGTGGCGTCACCCGTCATCAGGATCACCTCGACATCCAGGTCCGCGGCGCCTTTGATGATGTGCCGCAGCAGCGTGCCGTCCCCGTAGGTCGCGGTCAGCGAACCGAGGGTGGCCGCGATCCGGCGCCGACCGGTCCGTGGCGCGCGCAGCCACGCGGGCAGCTCGCCGCCCCCGTTGTAGGGGAGGTAGCGCATGTGCTCGATGAGGCCCGCGTAGGTCTCCGTCGGCGCGGGCGTTGTCCGATGGTGGATGGCCTCGAGCGACGGTGGGCTGACATCGATCTCGATGTCCGCCTCGGCGTACTCGGTGACGCCGAGATCGGTTGCGGCGCTGCGCAGATGGGCGAGCGCGGGGCCGTAGGTCGGCCACCGCGTGCCGAGACCGTGCACGATGGCTGTCTTCCCCGTCGCGCGTGCGGCCACCAGGCCCGCGACGGCCATGGGTGTGTACACCACGGCATCGGCGTCCCATTCCCGGATGGCCTCGACCAGTCCGCCCAGCATGAGATTTCCGGTCTCGCCGAAAGCGGCGGCGAACTGGGCGTGTAATTCGGCGGGCGGCAACTTCTCGGTCATGTCGGTTTCGCCGATCCGGCGCACGATTTCGTCGTACGGCCGAGCCGATGCACCGTCGTCCACGGCGAGCGCGTGTAATCCGGCCGCTACCGCGGCGGGCAGCGCGGGTCCGGCGCACGCCACGCGCACCTCGTGTCCTGCGGCGAGTGCCGCCTGCGCGAACGGCACCAACGGCAACAGGTGCGATGTGCCGGGCAGGGTGGTGAGCAGGAATCGCATTACGATCGGTACCTCCGGATATGTCGTTGTGCTGGCGACCGGCTGGATATTCGTCCGGTGTGCGGAATACTTTCTCGACGCGGCGGTGGTCGGCGTCCGCTTGGTCCGCGCCGCACCACGAGGCGGCGAGTCGGTCATATCGATCTCAGGACAATGCTCGCCAGTCGAATGTCGATTGGCAATACTGCGTCTTTCATATTTGTGTCAATTCTTGGTCAAGTCCGAATCGCGGCGCGCTGGCCAGGTCACGGGGCAAAGTTGACACTCCGTTGACATTTCGGCGTATCCCGGTATTTCCGTGCGGCGGCGGGCAGTCAAGTTTGACATTGTCCTGACCGATTCGAATCTTGATAATTGTCGATTGATTCAAGATGATGGAAACCGGGGGGTCGAAATCGCTACCCGATTGCGCGGAGTACCGAATCCTCGCCAGTGCAGTCCGCTCGCCGATGTGGGCGATCTTTTCTGGGATTGCGAGCGTCGAATCTAGTAGAAGGAGATAACTCCGATGCACAGCACATTGATTGTGGCGCGGATGGATCCCGGATCGCATCCGCAGGTCGCTGATCTGTTCGCCGAGTTCGACGGCAGCGAGATGCCGCATCTCATGGGTACCCGGCGCAGGCAGCTGTTCTATTACCGCGGATTGTATTTTCACCTGCAGGATTTCGACGCCGCGGACGGCGGCGAGCGGATCGAGCAGGCCAAGACCGATCCGCGGTTCGTCGGCATCAGCGCGGATCTGCGGCCGTTCATCGACGCCTACGACCCGGCGACCTGGCGGACGCCTGCCGACGCGATGGCCACCCGCTTCTACAGCTGGGCAGCCGAATCGTGAAGGACAGAAGGGTTGTCGTCACCGGCATGGAGGTGCTCGCGCCGGGCGGAGTCGGTCGCGACGCGTTCTGGGATCTGCTGAGCGCAGGCCGCACCGCGACCCGTGGCATCACCTTCTTCGATCCGGCGCCGTTCCGATCCAAGATCGCCGCCGAGGTCGACTTCGATCCCGAGGCGGGTGGCCTGAGTCCGCAAGAGGTCCGGCGGATGGATCGGGCGGCGCAGTTCGTCGTCGTTGCCGCGCGTAACGCGTTGGCGGACAGCGGAATCGATATCGACGCCAACGACCCGTATCGGGTCGGCGTCACGGTTGGCACCGCGGTCGGCGCGGCCACCAGCCTCGACTGGGAGTACCGGGTGGTCAGCGATGCCGGGCGGCTGCACCTGGTCGACCACGAGTACGCGGTGCCGCACCTCTACAACTGCCTGGTGCCGAGCTCGTTCGCCGCGGAGGTGGCCGAGCTGGTCGGGGCGCGCGGTGCGAGCACGGTGATCTCGACCGGTTGTACCTCCGGCATCGACTCCGTCGGCTACGCGGTCGATCTGATCCGCGAGGGCAGCGCCGACGTCATGGTGGCAGGCGCCACCGACGCGCCCATCTCGCCGATCACGGTGGCCAGCTTCGACGCGATCAAGGCGACCTCACCGCGCAACGACGAACCGGGCACCGCCTCACGCCCGTTCGACGGCACCCGCAACGGTTTCGTGCTCGGCGAGGGCGCCGCGATGTTCGTGCTCGAGGAACTCGAATCGGCCAAACGCCGTGGTGCGCGCGTCTATGCCGAGATCGTCGGCTACGCGACCCGGAGCAACGCCTATCACATGACCGGCCTGCGGCCCGACGGCATCGAGATGGCGGAGGCCATCCGGGTGGCGCTGGACGAGGCCGAGATGAACGCCGACGAGATCGACTACATCAATGCGCACGGTTCAGGCACCAAGCAGAACGACCGGCACGAGACGGCGGCCTTCAAACGCAGCCTCGGACAGCGGGCCTACGAGATCCCGGTGAGTTCGATCAAGTCGATGGTCGGACATTCGCTCGGTGCGATCGGCTCGATCGAGATCGCGGCGTCGATACTGGCGATGGCCAACAACACCGTCCCGCCGACCGCCAACCTGCACAACCCGGATCCGGAGTGCGATCTGGACTACGTGCCGCTGACGGCTCGCGAGCACGTGACCGACGCCGTGCTGACCGTAGGCAGTGGTTTCGGCGGTTTCCAGAGCGCCATGGTGCTGGCCCGCGCCGAGCGGAGCGCGGCATGACGGCCGCGGTGGTGACCGGATTCGGCGTGGCCGCGCCCAACGGCCTTGGCACCGAACATTATTGGAATGCCACGGTGGCAGGTAAATCGGGCATCGCCAGGGTGTCGCGGTTCGATGCGAGCGGGTATCCGGCACAGCTTGCCGGGGAGATCCCCGGTTTCGAGGCCGCCGACCATCTGCCGGGCAGATTGCTGCCGCAGACCGACCGGATGACCCAGCTGGCTTTGGCCGCGACGGACTGGGCGTTCGCCGACGCCGGCCTCGCGCCGAGCGAGCTGGCGGAATTCGATCTCGGTGTGATCACCGCGAGCTCCGCGGGCGGATTCGACTTCGGCCAGCGCGAACTGCGGAACCTGTGGCAGCTCGGCAGCCAGTACGTCAGTGCGTATCAGTCCTTCGCCTGGTTCTACGCCGTCAACAGCGGCCAGATCGCCATTCGCAACGGCCTGAAGGGCCCGGCCAGCGTGCTGGTCAGCGACCAGGCGGGTGGCTTGGATGCCGTCGCCGCGGCCAGGCGCGCAATTCGCAAGGGCACCAGCGCCATCGTCACCGGCGCGATCGATTCCGCGCTGTGCCCATGGGGCTGGATCGGGCAGCAGGCGAGCGGACGGTTGAGCACCAGCGACGACCCCGCGGACGCGTACCTGCCGTTCGACGCCCGCGCCAATGGCCATGTGTCCGGCGAAGGCGGTGCGATCCTGATCGTCGAATCCGGCGAGCACGCGCGCAGGCGTGGCGCCCGGTCGTACGGCGAGATCGCCGGTTACGCGGCGACATTCGATCCGGCCGGGCCCGGCCTGCGCAAAGCTATCGAGCTCGCGCTTGCCGATGCCGGGCTGGCACCCGCCGACATCGATGTCGTCTTCGCCGATGCCGCGGGCTTGCCCGAGCTCGATCGCACTGAGGCGCAGGCCATTTCGGAGGTCTTCGGGGCAGGCGCGGTACCGGTTACCGCACCGAAGACGATGACCGGCCGCCTGTACTCGGGTGCAGGCCCGCTCGATCTCGTCGCCGCACTACTGGCCATGCGGCACAGCCTGATCCCGCCGACCGTCCATGTCGAGTGCGATCCCGCTTCTCGGCTCGATCTGGTGGTCGGCCAGGCCCGCCAGGCCGGCGTGCGCGCCGCGTTGGTGGTGGCGCGTGGCTATGGCGGATTCAATTCGGCGCTCGTCCTGACCAACGAAAACTCATGAAGGAGAACGACAATGGCTGAGGGATTCACACTCACCGACCTAGGGCGAATCATGCTCGAGGCGGCGGGTGACGAGGGTATCGACTTCGCCGAACCAGTGCTCGACGTGCTGTTCGACGAGCTCGGTTACGACTCGCTCGCGCTGCTGGAAGCCAGCGGCCGGATCGAGCGCGAGTTCGACATCTCCCTGGACGAGGACACCCTGCTGTCCGCCACCACACCGCGCGCCCTGATCGGCGCAGTCAACGCACGTCTCATGAACGCGGCCTGAGGAGGAGTGCAGATGTCGAATGTCGAAGCGCCGGTGGCCCTGGTGACAGGTGCGACCAGCGGTATCGGACTGGCCGTCGCGCGCTTGCTCGGCGGCTCGGGGCACCGGGTGTTCATCGGCGCGCGTACCGCGGAGAACGTCACCGCCACGGTGAAGCAGTTGCGCTCCGAAGATCTGACGGTGCACGGCGCCGCGGTGGATATCCGCTCGGACACCGAGGTGCGCGGTTTCGTCCGAGCCGCCGTCGACGCGTTCGGGTCGATCGATGTCCTGGTGAACAACGCGGGCCGCAGCGGCGGCGGTGTCACCGCCGATATCACCGACGAGCTGTGGAACGACGTCATCGAGACCAATTTGACCAGCGTCTTCCGCGTGACCCGCGAGGTGCTCAACACCGGCGGCATGCGCACGAAAGACCGCGGCCGCATCATCAACATCGCCTCCACCGCGGGCAAACAGGGGGTGGTGCTCGGCGCGCCGTACTCGGCGTCCAAGCACGGCGTTGTCGGGTTCACCAAGGCGCTTGGTAATGAATTGGCGCCGACCGGCATCACGGTCAATGCCGTATGCCCCGGCTATGTGGAGACGCCGATGGCGGCGCGGGTGCGACAGGGCTACGCGTCCGCGTACGGCCAGAGCGAGGCGGAAATCCTGGCGAAGTTCCAGTCGAAGATCCCGCTCGGCCGCTACTCCACCCCGGAGGAGGTGGCCGGACTGGTCGGCTATCTGGCCTCCGACACTGCCGCATCCATCACGGCGCAAGCGTTGAACGTCTGCGGCGGCCTTGGCAATTTCTGAGCTCGAGGAGTAGGTATTTCGATGACTACCAGCACTATGCGCGAGGTCGAGCACGAGATCGAGATCGCCGCACCCGCCGACACCGTGTACGCCCTGATCGCCGATGTGGCCAGCTGGCCACGCATCTTCGGACCGACGATCTACGTCGAACAGCTCGAGCATGGCGAGGGTGCCGAGCGGATCCGGATCTGGGCCACGGCCAACGGTACCGCGAAGAACTGGACCTCGCGCCGCACGCTCGATCCCGCGGCCCGGAAAATCACCTTCCAGCAAGAGGTTTCGGCTTCGCCCGTGGCCTTCATGAGCGGCACCTGGTTGATCGAGGCCACCTCGGACACCTCCGCGCTGGTCCGGCTGCAACACACCTACCGGGCCGTGGACGACGACCCGGACGGCCTCGCCTGGATCGACCAGGCGGTCGACCGCAATTCGCGCAGTGAGCTGGCGGGGCTGCGGGTGGAGCTCGAATTCGCCTACGCCGCAGCCGAGTCCACCTTCTCGTTCGAGGACTCGGTGCAGATCGCGGGTTCGGCCGCACAGGCATACGAGTTCATCGACCAGGCACAGCTCTGGGCCGAGCGGTTGCCGCACGTCGCGGCGGCGCGGTTTGAAGAGCCGACGCCCGGCCTGCAGACACTCGAGATGGACACCAAGACGCGCGACGGTTCGGTGCACACCACCAAGTCCTACCGGGTGACCTACCCGCACCACACCATCGTCTACAAGCAGGTGACACTGCCCGCGCTGATGTCGCTGCACACGGGCCGGTGGACCTTCGTCGAGAACACCGACGGCGTGCTGGCGACCTCGCAGCACACGGTCACGATCAATGCGGAACGGATCGCGTCGATCCTCGGTGCGGACAAGACGCTCGCGGATGCCAAGGACTATGTGCGGAACGCGTTGAGCACCAACAGCATGACCACTCTGCAACACGCGAAATCCTTCGCTGAGCGACGCGGCTGAGGCGATGACCGAACAGACGCAGGTAGTCGTCGTCGGTGCGGGCCCGGTCGGTCTGATGCTCGCGGGGGAGTTGCGGCTCGGCGGCGCCGAGGTCGTCGTGCTCGAGCTACGGGACACACCGTCGGCGGAGTCGCGGGCGACGACCTTGCACGCGCGGACGATGGAGATCTTCGACGCCCGTGGGTTGCTGGACGAACTCGGCACCGTGCCGAACGATCCGCGCGGTCACTTCGGTGGTATCCCGTTGGATCTCACGCTGCCCAGCCGTTTTCCCGGCCAGTGGAAGGTCCCGCAAACCAGAACCGTTGAGTTGCTGCACGGTTGGGCCTCGGCGCTCGGCGCGGAAGTCCGGCGCGGCTGGCGGGTTTCCGCGGTGCACGACCACGGCGACAGTGTCGAGGTGGTCGCGGCGACCGCGACCGGAACCCGGCGGCTACGTGCGGCATTCGTGGTCGGTTGCGACGGCGCGGAAAGTACCGTGCGCGAGCTCAGCGGGGTGGAGTTCGCCGGCCGGTCGGCTACCCGCGAGCTGCTGCGCGCGGACGTGACGGGCATCGAGATCGAGGACCGCCGGTTCGAGCGTTTCGAGCACGGATTCGCCACGGCGGCGCGTAATCCCGCCGGCATAACCCGGGTGATGGTGCACCGCTTCGGATCCGGCTGCGCCGAGCGTCCAGGGCCGCCGTCGTTCGACGAGGTGGTCTCGGCCTGGCAGCAGGTCACGGGCGAATCCATCGGGCACGGAAAGCCGGTGTGGGTGAACGCCTTCGACGACACCAGCAGGCAGGTACGCGAATACCGCAGGGGCCGAGTGTTCTTCGCGGGCGACGCCGCGCACCAGCAGATGCCAAGCGGTGGCCAGGCGTTGAATCTCGGCCTGCAGGACGCGGTGAACCTGGGCTGGAAGCTCGCCCGCGCCCTGGACGGGACCGCGGGCCAGCTGCTCGACACCTACCACCGGGAGCGAAGCGTGGTCGGCGCACGGATCCTGGCGAACATCCAGGTCCAGACCGAATTGTTGCTCGGCGGACCGGAAGTCGAGTCGTTGCGGACCATGTTGGGCGCGCTGATCGCGGCGGAGCCGGTGCGCGCGCACCTCGCCGGGATGATCAGCGGACTCGACGTGTGTTATCCGGCCGAGCCGGGGGCGCACCCGTGGCTCGGCCGCCGGCTGCCCGACCTGCCGATGCACCAGCACACCGAGTCGAGCACCGCGTTATTGCGCGATGGCCGCGGTCTCGTGCTCGGGTCCGATCGGGCGCAGGTCGACGCGCTGGAGAAGGTCGCGGCGCCCTGGTCGCGGTGGGTCACCGTGGCCGAGGTCGCGCCAGGCGACCAGGTCGGTACCGACGCCGTGCTGGTGCGACCGGACGGCTATGTGATCTGGGCGGGCTCCGTGGACGCGGATCTCGACGGGCGGTTACGGCACTGGTTCGGCACACCCAGGTCCGTGGACTGACCGTGGGCACCGTGCGGAGACAAGGAGGGCACACGTGGACACCGATGTGATAGTGGTCGGCGCCGGACCGACCGGCCTGCTGCTTGCCGGCGAATTGCGGTTGGCCGGAGCCGAAGTTGTAGTCCTGGAACAACTGCCGGCGCCGACGGGGCAGTCCCGCGGGCTCGGCTTCACTGCCCGCGCGATGGAGACCTTCGATCAGCGCGGCCTGCTCGCGGCCGTCGGCGGGCTGGAGCATAGCCCGATGGGCCACTTCGGCGGCCTGCTGTTCGACTACACGGTGCTCGAGGACTGTCATTTCGGTGCTCGCGGTGTACCGCAAGCACAGACCGAGGCGGCGCTGGAGCAGTGGGCGGGTGAACTCGGCGCGGATATCCGGCGCGGCTGGGCGGTGCGTCGGCTGCACGACAACGGTGCGGATATCTCGGTCACCGCGCTGGTCGCAGGCGACGAAAAGACGCTGCGCGCAAAGTATCTGGTCGGCTGCGATGGCGGGCAGAGCGTCGTGCGAAAGCTCGCCGGATTCGAGTTTCCCGGCACCGCGGGCACCCTCGGCATGTATCTGGCCGACGTGGTCGGCTGCGATATCAAGCCGAGGCCGTTCGGCGAGCGTCTCGCAGGCGGGATGGTCATGGCCATGCCGCTCGGGTCCGGCGTGGATCGGGTCGTGGCCTGCGAGCACGGCACCCCCGTGGTCGAGCGCGGAGTCGAGGTCGGTTTCGCCGAACTGGCGGCGGCCTGGGAACGGATCACCGGTGAGTCGATCGCGCACGGTCGCGCGGACTGGGCCAGCTCGTTCTCCGACGCGACCAGGCAGGCTTCGGAATACCGCAGGGGCCGGGTGTTTTTGGCGGGCGACGCGGCGCATATCCATCTCCCGGCCGGCGGTCAGGGTTTGAGCACCGGTGTACAGGATGCGGCCAATCTCGGCTGGAAGCTCGGGGCGGTGGTGCGCGGTCTTGCCGAACCCGAACTGCTCGACACCTATCACGCCGAGCGTCATCCGGTCGGCGCACGACTGCTGGACAACACCCGCGTGCAGGGCATGCTCTACATCACCGGCACCGAGGCGGATCCACTGCGTGCGCTGTTCACCGAATTGATCGCCTACGACGACACCAAGCGGTATCTAGCGGGCACGGTGAGCGGGCTCGATATCAAGTACTCGTCCGACCCGCAGGCACATCCGTTGCAGGGCAGGCGGATTCCGCCACGCCCGCTGCGCACCGCCACCGGCACGATCACGACCACCGAACTGCTCCACCCGGCGCGCGGCGTGCTCCTCGACCTGGCGGCGGACAGCACGCTGCACGCCGTCGCCGAGCCCTGGCGCGACCGGGTCACCGTCGTCACGGCCACGCTGGAACAGCGGCGCGGCCTCGAGGACGTGACAGCCGTGCTGATCCGCCCCGACGGCTACCTGGCGTGGGTAGCCGACGACCACCGCGACACCACGGCGTTGACGGCTGCGCTGCGCCGCTGGTTCGGCCCGGCCGACGGTGTGCCACGCACCGCGCAGGCCTCGGCCACCGAGGCACCGCGGTGACAACGGCCCAGCTCGCGCGCTCCGGCGGCGTCCGTCCGATGCTGCTGGACGGCGACGGGATCATGCTGTCCGCCTTGCTCAGTCGGCCCGATGGGGCGCCGCGCGCCACCATCGTGGCCCTGCACGGCGCCGGGATGAGCGCGGGATACTTCGACGGGCAAGCGGCTGCCGAGGTCTCGCTGCTGACCCTCGGTGCGCGGGTCGGCTACACGGTGCTCGCGGTGGATCGGCCCGGCTACGGTCACTCCAGTGCGCGACTGCCCGAAGGACAATCGCTGGACGCGCAGGTGCGCTCGCTGCGGGCGGCGCTCACCGGATTCGGGGCCGAGCAGGACACCGGTGCGGGCATTTTCCTGCTCGCGCACTCGTTCGGCGGAATGCTCGCGTTGCGGATGGCCGATGGTGGGTTCGGCTCGGCCAGGCTGCTCGGCCTGGACATCTCCGGCTGCGGGCAGCGCCACGCGCGACGCCTGTTCCAACTCGGTGATCCGCGCAGGCGGTCGCTGCGTGGCTGGGGACCGCCGCGGCTGTATCCACCCGCCACCTTTCGAACCAGCGCGACCATCGTCGCGCCGACGCCCACCGTGGAGCTGGCCGAAGCCGCACGCTGGCCGGTGGTGTTCCCCCGGGTCGCCGCCCGCGTCACGGTGCCGGTCCGGTTCACCTTCGCCGAACACGAAGCACTGTGGCGGCACGACCCGGACACACTGCGGGACTTGACCGCCCGCTTCACGTCCGCGCCGAGCGTCGCGGTCGAGCGGCAACTCGGCACCGGGCACAACATCAGTCTCAGCTGGGCCGCGCGCTCGTATCACTTGCGCGCACTCGGATTTCTCGAGCAGTGCCTGCGCACCGACGGCACGACGCCGGGCACCGATGCGGATCGGGTCCGCGCGATGCGGCCGACCACCCCCGAACTATGAAGCTGCACAAGCGATCCTGGAGGCGATGGGCGTGAAGGGGATTATTCTCGCCGGCGGCAGTGGAACCCGGCTGCAGCCGGTCACGCTGGCGGTGTCGAAGCAACTGCTGCCGGTCTACGACAAGCCGATGATCTACTACCCGCTCTCGGTCCTGATGCTGGCGGGCATCACCGACATCGAAATCATTGCCACACCGGAGGATCTGCCGCGCTTCCGGATGTTGCTCGGCGATGGGTCGGCACTCGGGCTGTGCTTGACCTACGCCGAACAGGACAAGCCGCGCGGCCTCGCCGACGCGTTCCTGGTATCCGAGAAGCACATCGGCGACGATCCGGTCGCCTTGATACTGGGCGACAACATCTTTCACGGGCCCGGCTTCGTGGAGGTGCTGCAATCGAGCAGCCTGGACGTCGACGGATGCGTCCTGTTCGGCTACCCGGTGCTCGATCCGCAACGCTACGGGGTCGCCGATATCGACGCCGACGGCAACCTGCTCGACCTGGTGGAGAAGCCGGCCCAACCCCGGTCGAATCTCGCGGTCACCGGTCTGTACTTCTATCACAACGACGTCGTGGCCGTAGCCAAGGAGCTGAAGCCTTCAGCGCGTGGCGAACTGGAGATCACCGACGTCAATCGCACCTTTATGGCGCAGGATCGGGCTCGCCTGGTTCCGCTCGGCCGCGGCTTCGTCTGGCTGGACATGGGCACCCACGAGGCGTTGCTCGAGGCGGGCCAGTACGTGGAAATCATGGAGCGTCGCCAGGGCGTGCGGGTTGCCTGCGTCGAGGAGATCGCGCTGCGCATGGGCTTCATCGACCAGGAGTCGTGCCACCGGCTCGGCAGGCGGCTCGCGAAATCGCCCTACGGCCAATACGTCATGGAGATCGCGGCAGCCGTCTGAGTGCGCCGGTTCCGCGATCGTCTTTCCGACCACCCGAACAATCAGAGGAGCAAACCTATGAATACCCGTGTGTGGGACTACCTACCCGAGTACGAGAAGGAACGGGAGGACATCCTCGACGCGGTGCAGACCGTTTTCGGCTCGGGTCAACTGATCCTCGGCGAGAGCGTACGCGGTTTCGAGCAGGAATTCGCGGCCTACCATGGGCTTTCGCACTGCACCGGCGTCGACAACGGCACCAACGCACTGAAGCTCGGGCTGGAGGCGCTCGGCGTCGGACCAGGCGACGAGGTGATCACCGTGTCGAACACCGCGGCGCCCACCGTCGTCGCGATCGTCGGTGCGGGCGCGACGCCGGTCTTCGTCGACGTGCGGGCCGAGGACTTCCTCATGGACACCGACCAAGTGGCCGCCGCTATCACGCCGCGCACCAAAGCCATTGTGCCGGTCCATCTTTACGGTCAGTGCGTGGACATGGCGGCGATCGAGCGGCTGGCCGCCGAGCACGGGCTGCAGGTCCTGGAGGACTGTGCGCAGGCACACGGCGCCAGGCAGGGCGAGCGCCTGGCCGGCACCATGTCGAATGCCGCGGCGTTCTCGTTTTACCCGACCAAGGTGCTCGGCGCCTACGGTGACGGCGGTGCCGTGATCACCCCAGACCCGGCCATCCAGCGAAATCTGCAGCAGCTGCGCTACTACGGCATGGACAAGGTCTATTACGTGATGCGCACGCCGGGCCACAATGCCAGGCTGGATGAGGTGCAGGCCGAGATCCTGCGCCGCAAGCTCGGTCGCCTGGACGGCTACATCGAGGGCCGCAACGCCGTGGCGCGACGGTACGAGCAGGGCCTCGGCGATCTCGCGGACTCGCACGGATTGCTGCTGCCCGCAACGAATCCCGGCAATACCCACGTCTACTACGTCTACGTGGTGCGCCACCCACAGCGCGACGCGATCATCGAGGCGATGCGGGCGCACGACATCCTGCTCAATATCAGCTACCCGTGGCCGGTGCACACGATGACCGGGTTCGAGTACCTCGGCTGGCGCGAGGGACAGCTGCCGGTGACCGAGGGGCTGGCGAAGGAGATCTTCTCGCTGCCGATGTATCCGGCGCTGAACGAGGCCGAGCAGCACCACGTCATCGATGTGTTGCGCACCGTGGTGGCGGGGTTGTGAGCGTGCGCTCCGTGCGGACCCGCTCCGACGAGGATCTGTCGGAGCGGCTTGCGCTTTCGGCCGCGGCCACCGAGGCGGGGGCGTGGCTGCGCACCGCTGACTTTCCCCAGTGGCTGTCCGGCCGGGCGGCGGCCAACCGATTCGAGGTGCGGCGAATTCCGTTCCACGAGATGGATGCCTGGTCCTTCGCGCCCGACACCGGCAACATGCGGCACCGCACCGGGAAGTTCTTCAGCGTCGAGGGGCTGTCCGTGCAGGTGGACGAGGGTTCGGTGCGGGCGTGGCAGCAGCCGATCATTCTGCAGCCCGAGGTCGGGATACTCGGCATCCTGGCCAAGGAGTTCGACGGCGTCCTGCACTTTCTCATGCAGGCCAAGATGGAGCCGGGCAACCGTAATCTGCTCCAGCTCTCGCCTACCGTGCAGGCCACTCGAAGCAATTACACCGGCGTGCACCGCGGCGGCAATGTCCGATACCTCTCCTACTTCGCCGACCGCGGCACCGGCCGGGTACTTGCCGACGTGCTGCAGTCCGAGCACGGCGCCTGGTTCTATCGCAAGTCCAACCGGAACATGCTGGTGGAGACCGAAGACGACGTCACGGTGCACCCGGACTTCTGCTGGCTGACCCTCGGCCAGATCGGCGCGCTGCTCGGTGCGGACAATGTGGTGAACATGGACTCGCGGACCGTGATCGCGACCTTTCCGATGGACGGAACCAGCGCTGTCGCACTGCGTTCCGACGCGGAGCTGCAGTCGTGGTTCACGGTCGAACGGGCCAGGCACGACGTGGAGATCGCGCTGATTCCGCTTGCCGATGTGGCGGGTTGGCACCGCAGCGAATCTCATATCGCCCGACCCGATGACAGGTTCTTCCGGCTCATTGCCGTGCAGGTGGCGGCGGGCAGCCGGGAGGTCACCTCCTGGACTCAGCCGTTGTTCGAACCGCGCGGCCAGGGGATCGCGGCCTTCGTCTTCCGCCGGATCGACGGTCTGCCACATCTTTTGGTGCAGGCGAAGGTGGAGGCGGGCTTCCTCGACACGGTGGAACTGGCACCGACCGTGCAGTGCGTGCCTGCCAACTGGGATCAGCGGCCGCCGTTCCTGGATGTGGTCCGGGACGCGAGTCCGGATCAGATCCGCTACGACGTCGTGCATTCCGAGGAGGGGGGAAGGTTCCTCAACGCGGAGAGCCGGTACATGTTCGTCGAGGCCGACGTGCCGCTCGAGGTGCCGCGCGACTACTGCTGGGCCACCCCGGCTCAGTTGAATTGGCTTGCGGGGCACGGTCATTACCTCAATGTTCAGGCGCGGACGCTGTTGTCCTGTCTGAACGCGGGGGCCGTCTCGCTGAATCAGGACTTCGCACACCATGGTTGATACTCGAGATCGTCTCGCGGCTTTACTCGACAAGGCAGAGCTGGTCGAGCTCGTCGATCGCTACGTGCACCACCTGGACTTCGACCGGGACAACGACGCGTGGCTCGACACGGTGTTCACCGAGGACGCCGAGCTGATCTTCCCGCAGGGCACCTTTCGCGGCATGGACGAGCTCCGCGAATTCCAGCGCGTGGCGTACGCGAAGTTCCCGCGCTCGCACCACATCGGCGCCAATCACCGGGTGGTGTTCGAGGACGACACCGCGGCGGTGACCGTGCACCTGATCGCCGTGCATATCGGTGCCGCTGCGGGGCCGGCCGGGCACACCTCGTTCGGCGGATTCGGTACAGCCACCGCGATACGGACCACGATGGGCTGGCGGATTCGCCGCTTCGCCTTCACCGTGGCATGGAGCGGGCAGTAACCGGTCGGCTAAGCGTGCTGTGCGCCGTATCGGTGTCCGATGAAACGGAAGCCGATACCGCGCACGGTGACGATCCACTCGCTGGCGCCCAGCTTCTTGCGCAGGCTGTTGATGTGGGTGTCCACGGTGCGACTCGACAACGTTCCGTCCCAGACCTCCTCGGTGATCGCGCTGCGCTCGATGACCTTGCCCGGATTGGACGCGAGCAGGAGCAGCAGGTCGAATTCCTTTCTCGTCGTTTTGACGAGATCGCCGGCCAATTCGACGCGTCTGGCGTCGACATCGATGGAGAGCGGGCCGTGTCGGATCGGTTCCGCCGCGGCGGGTACCGGCGTCACACACCGGTCGGGGATGAATCTGCGCAAGACCGCCTGGATGCGGGCGATCAATTCCCGGGATCCGTAGGGCTTGGTGATGTAGTCGTCTGCGCCGGAACGCAATCCGAGAACTCGATCCAGGACCGATTCCCGGGCGGTCAGGATGATGATCGGGACCGCACTCGTATCGCGGATGGCGCGGCAGACCTCGATTCCGTCCAGGTCGGACAGGTCGACGTCGAGGAGAACCAGATCGGCATCGTGGTAACACTCCAGTGCGCTGCCCGCTGTGTCGACCGCGGTCACCGAGTATCCGTGGCGCATCAGGCGCTCGGCCAGTGAGCGTCGTTCTGCCTCATTGCTTTCCACCAATAGCACGTGGTGGCTCGCCGATCGGTCGGTGTCGAAACATTGTAGCTCCATAGTCCCCCGATGCATCACAGCTGGTATTGCACACTTGCGGTGGGTGAGCGCATTGCTCCGGCGGCCATGCCGTCGGACTCAGCTCCACCGTTCCTCTGAATTGCTTAGTCGCGGTAACCTTTTACCGGGCGGCGCAATGCGTGCTCCGTGGAATAGATGTAATCGTGATGGCCTGGCCGCTCGACGCTGGGCGGTTCGACCGGGATGGTGTAGGGGTCTTGTGAATCATGTTGCGGCAGTTGTTATTTGGCCCCTCTCTGTCGCAGGTCGGACAACGTCCAGGACCATACCAGATGGAATGATACGAGGTCTTCGTATTATCAAGTGGCGCAGGCTATGTCAATGGAATACTAGGTTTTTGGGGCAGCACGAAAAGTAGATGACGCGTGAATTATCTCCTCTCCGAACAATGTGAACTAAACATGAAGCCGACGAATCATGTAGTAGCGCACACGCTCCGAGCTCGGACGGTAGTGCTGTGGTACTGTTGGGTTTGCCGTCGGACGGCGACCTTTGGCCCGGCGGATATCCTGTCTGGGGTACTGCTTTACAGGTTGCCATGCTTCAATATTGGGGAAGTTCGGGGGGTATTTCGACGTGCAGTCTGGACAGCGAAATCTGACACGGGGTCCGATTACTCGACAAGGGGAGCCAAGTGCGGCCGCGATGGCGAAATGGTCTGCCGGGCAACGAATCCTGATTGTCGACGGCAACCCGGCATCGCGGGCGGAGCTGGCCAAATACATGACCCGCCATGGCTACGAAGTGGCGGAAGTGGAGTCCGGCATCGAGGCGGTGGATGCGTGCACCGCCTATGACCTGGTTATCGTGAGCCTGGAACTGCCGGATATGGATGGCCTCTATGTATGTCGAAGTGTCGCCGAGTGCGGCGTACCGATAATTGTTACCGCGGAACGGAAGTCCGAGCTGGATTGCGTGCTCGCGCTGCAGACCGGAGCGGACGACTATATCGCGAGGCCATATCACTTCCGTGAACTCGCGGCAAGGGTCGAGGCGCTGATGTGGCGCCGGTCGGCAGGTATGCGCCATGCCGAGCCGACATTGCAGCGGGGGCCGCTGCGCATCGACGCCTTGGCCCGCGAGGTCACCGTGTTCGGCCGCCGAATCACGCTCACCCGCAAGGAGTTCGACCTGCTTGTGCTGCTGGCGGAGAACAACGGGCGCGTGGTGCTGCGGGCCGAGATCATGCGCGCGGTATGGGGTCACAACTGGTCGCGTCGCACTGCCGATACGCACGTCAGCAGTCTGCGCGCCAAGCTGGGGGCCAGCGAGTGGATCATTTCGGTCCGCGGCGTCGGCTTCAAACTCGTCAGCGACGCCTACCCCACCTCGCATCAGCCCATGGTCGACACCGGCTGACCGCACGCTACCTCGCCTCGGCATCGCGGGCTATTTCTGGCCGCGCCGGAAGCTGTCGGTCAGGCGCGGGACGCCCTCGGTGGTCACCACGTCGACCGTGGCCTTGACATTCCGGTTCTCGGTGACCTCGCGCAGCAGTGCGTCCGCCAGATCCGCGCGTGAGGTGTAGCGGCCGGGGATGCTCGACGCGGCGATGGTGTAGTCGGTGACCCGGGTGCCGTCGAAAAGTCCCGAGGCCCGGACGATGGTCCAGTCGAGGCCACTGTTCCGGACGATCTCCTCCATGCGGCCCATATCGAAGTACGCGGTGCGGCCCAGGGTGCGCAGGATGGGCAGCAGCGCCGCGCGGAAGAGGAATGTTTCGCCCGGTGCGGCTTTTCCAGGGACGCACACCGAGCTGACGCACACCAGACGTTTGACATTATGAGTCGCCATGGCGGGCAGGATGTTTCCCAACCCCTCGGAGAATATCGACACCGGCTTCATCGTGTATTTTCCGCCGAGGATGGATATCACCGCATCCTGGCCGGCCACCGCGTTCTCGACCGATTCGGCGTCGAGGGCGTCCACCCGCACAACCTGCAATGAGGGCGCGGTGAGCGGGAATTCGTCGGGACGACGAACTGCGGCGGTGACTTCGTAACCTTTGTCTATTGCTTGCTGGACGACCTGTAATCCGGTCGGCCCGCTGGCACCGAATACAACAAACCCCATCGTGTTTCTCCCACCAGCCGGTTCATCTATTTGCTATTTCGCATATCCGGTGAGCAGCGGAAGGATCAGTGCATCGATCACCCGCTCGAAATATGCGCCCTCCATTGGTTCTTCCTTGTCGAGCAGTCGATAGAAGATCATCGCCGGAACGACGTCCGCGATAAGTTCGGTGTCGGCCCCTTCGATGATCTCGCCGCGCTCGCGCGCACGCTCCACGATGGCGGCGTAGGCCGCGCGGCGCGGTTGCGAGATGACCCGTTCGACGGTTTCGCGCAATTGCTCGTCGCGATTGATCACCGACGCCAGCGCGGACAGAATCGAGTCACGCTGGCTGCTCGGATCGAGGTACATGGCTCCCACCGCGATCAGGTCGGAGCGCAGGCTGCCCGTATCGGGTATCGGCTCGTCCCAGATCAGGGCCTGGATGGCGTCCCGGACAAGTTCCGACTTGTCTTTCCAGCGTCGATAGACGGTGGCCCGGCCCGCGCCCGCTCTGGCCGCGACGGCATCCATGGTCAGCCGGTCGTAGCCCACCTCGGGCAGGATCTCGGTGACCGCGGCCAATAGCGCGCGGTCGCGGTCCGGATCCCGGGGTCTGCCACCGGATTTGGCCTTGGCGTCGCCGCCCTGTTGTGTCGACACATCGACAGCGTAGCCCCCGAGAGGTTACGAAACAAGCGTGTTCTGTATCGCATCTATAGTTACGAAATGAGTGCGTATCGTTTCGTAATGAATCCCTCGAAAGGAATGAAATGAGTGCAGGTCAGGACGGTAAGGGCGGGTCGTTCGAGCTGAGCCGCCGCCGTTTGCTAGTGGTCGGAAGTGGCCTTGCGGTGGCAGCGTGCACGACGGACGGGTCGAATTCGACGGCTACTCCGGGCAACGATTCGACGCTGCGCCCCGCCGTGCGCGGACGGGTGCTGCTACCCGGCGACGAAGGGTTCGACCTGGCTCGTAAGCCATGGAATCTGACGGTCGACCAGTCGGTGCGCGCCGTCGTCGAACTCGCCGATGTCGAGGACGCCGCGGCGCTGGTGCGGTATGCCAAAGACGCAGGCAGTACGCTGGCGGTGCAGCCGAACGGCCACAATCCCTCGCCCGCGGTGAACGGGACGATTCTGGTACGCACCAAGGCGCTGAACGAGATTCGGGTCGATCCGGTTGCCCGCACCGCCCGAGTCGGTGCAGGCGTCTCCTGGGGGCAGGTCCAGCAGATCGCGAGTTCGCATGGGCTCACCGGTGTAGCAGGAAGCGCGCCGGGTGTCGGCATCACCGGCTACACCCTCGGCGGTGGATTGAGCTGGTTCGCCCGGAAGTTCGGGTGGGCCGCCGACAGCGCCACCGCGTTCGACATCATCGACGCCGACGGCCGGACCAGGCGGGTGACCGCCGCTACCGAACCAGATCTGTTCTGGGCCTTGCGCGGTGGCGGCGGCGACTACGCGCTAGTCACTGCCATCGAGTTCGGACTGCACCCGATTCCGGGTCTCTACGGTGGCCGGGTGCTCTGGCCCGCGGACCGGGCCCCGCAGGTGATGGCGGCGTTCCGTGAGGTCACCGCGACGGCCCCGGACGAGCTGACGCTCTGGTGGAGCCTGCTCCAATTCGACGGCGCCCCACCGATGGTCGGCCTCGACGCCACCTTCCTCGGCGATGAGGCGGCCGGACAAGCGTTGTTGCGTCCGTTCGACGGCATCGACGGCAAGATGCGCGACACCCGCAGGGTGATGGCGATCGCCGAACTGGGCACCATCACCGGAGAACCCGCTGACCCCAGTCCCATCCGCTCACAGATCGAACTGCTGAACGGGCTCACCGACGCCGATGTCGCGACCCTGCTCGCCAAGCCGATGGCACCGGTCGCCGCGATTCAGATCCGTCATCTCGGCGGCAGGCTCGCCCACCCGTCCGACACCCCGGCGGGCACTGTCGCCAGCCCGTACTACATCGGCTTGATCGCACCCGAGGTGACGCCGGAAATGGCCGCCGCCAACATAACCAGGATGGAGGAGTACCTGACTGCCCTTGGCTCGTCCCGTAGCCGTCGGACGCCGCTGACCCTGCTCGGTCCCGGTCAGACCGCCATGGACGCCTTCGCCCCCGAGAGCCTGGCCCGGTTGCGCGACATCAAACGCCAGTCGGACCCACATGGCTTGTTCCGCAGCAACTTCCCGGTCCTCGACTCGAAGTCCGGCCGCTGAACAATAGTAGGTCCACTTGCCTCGCCGGGTCGCGACAGCCGCGCGGGGACGAGGAGTTGCCAGTGCCGTGCCAGTGATCAGGCGTGCGCCGGTCTGAGCTCGGCGATGAGCACCTCGACGCGTGCTCTGATCTCGTCGCGGATCGGGCGCACCGACTCCACGCCCTTGCCGGCGGGGTCCGCGAGAACCCAGTCGCGGTAGCTGACACCTGGGAATACTGGGCAGGTGTCACCGCAGCCCATCGTGATGACGACGTCGGAGGCTTCGACCGCGTCGAAGGTCAGGATTTTCGGGGACTGGTCGGCGATGTCGATACCGAGCTCTGCCATGGCTTGTACCGCGGCGGGGTTGACCGAGTGCGCGGGCGCGCTACCGGCGGAACGGACCTCGATGGCGTCACCGGCGAGATGGGTGAGAAATCCCGCGGCCATCTGGGAGCGTCCCGCGTTGTGCACGCAGACGAAAAGGACGCTGGGTTTGGATGCCATGTGTAAGAACCTCTTTCAACTAATTGGGGAATCGTTTGCGCAGTGCGAGCGAGACATAAACCAGGCCGACGAGGACCGGGACTTCGATCAGCGGTCCGACGACTCCGGCGAGTGCTTGTCCGGAGCTGGCACCGTAGGTGGCGATCGCGACGGCGATGGCGAGTTCGAAGTTGTTGCCCGCGGCGGTGAATGCCAGCGTGGTGGTGCGCTCGTATCCCAAGCCCATGATCGCACCGAGGAGGAAGCCGCCACCCCACATGATCGCGAAGTAGGCCAGCAGTGGGATCGCGATGCGCACGACGTCCAACGGTTGGGAGGTGACCTGTTTGCCTTGCAGCGCAAAGAGAATGACGATTGTGAACAGCAACCCGTAGAGCGCCCACGGCCCGATGCGCGGCAGGAACGTGGATTCGTACCAGGCGCGGCCTTTGGCGCGTTCGCCGAGGCGGCGGGTGAGGAACCCTGCCAGCAGTGGGATGCCGAGGAAGATCAGCACCGATTTCGCGATCTGCCACGGTGCGGTGTCGATGGTGGTTTGTGCCAGGCCGAGCCGGCCGGGCAGCACTGAGAGGTAAAACCAGCCGAGCGCGGCGAACATGATCACCTGGAAAATCGAGTTCAGCGCGACCAGCACGGCTGCGGCCTCGCGGTCACCGCACGCGAGGTCGTTCCAGATGATGACCATGGCGATGCAGCGGGCCAAACCGACGATGATCAGCCCGGTCCGGTACTCCGGCAGATCAGGCAGCAGCAGCCACGCGAGCGCGAACATCAACGCCGGGCCGAGGATCCAGTTCAATACCAGCGAACCGATCAGCAACCTGCGGTCGCCGGTGACGGTGCCGAGGCGGTCGTAGCGGACCTTGGCCAGGACCGGGTACATCATGATCAGCAGCCCGATCGCGATCGGCAGGGAAATGCCATCGATCTCGACCGCGCCCACCGCGTCACCGAGTCCGGGGATCATCCGGCCGAGGAGTAGTCCGGCGGCCATCGCGACGCCGATCCACGCCGGTAGAAACCGATCAAGTGTGGACAGTTTGCCGACCACGCCGGTGCTTGTATTTACGCTCACGCGTTCGCTCCTGCGGTGGCGCCGCTGTCGGCGAGCAGGACGTCCGAGAGTCGTTGCAGTGCACCGGGAACAACGCGGTAGTACACCCAGGACGCGCGTCGTTCACTGTCGAGCAGCCCTGCTTCGCGCAGCACTTTGAGGTGGTGGGAGATGGTGGGCTGGGTCAGGTCGATGCCTTCGGACAGATCGCACACACATGCTTCCTGGCCTTCGCGGCAGGCGATCGAGCTGAGCAGCCGCAACCTGATGGGGTCCGACAACGCTTTGAACACTCCGGCGAGCTCGCCGGCGGTCTCGGCGGTCAACGGTTCGCGGACGATCGGCGCGGCCGAACACGATTGGACCGGTTCCACCACCAGCTCTGACTTCGACATCCGTCTATATTGATCGATATCTAATCGAGGGGCAAGCAAACAATCAGTCAACGTGTGCCTTCAGCGCTGACAGCCGCCCCCGGCCGAAGCGGTATCGGTGGCGAAAGGTATTGGGCAGCAGGGGATTGCGCTGCATTCCAGGAGGTTCTCGCAGCCGGCTTCCACCGCGGCAGCCAGGGTGTTTCGCACGGCGGCGAGTTCGGCGAGTCCGGTGTCGATTTCGGCGAGTTTGGCGGTGGCGTGAGCGCGTAGTCCGGTGTCGGCGCGGCGCTGGCGCAGGGGGGTCGCTTCGAGGAGGTCGGCGACTTCTTCGAGGGTGAACCCGAGCCGTTGGGCGGCCTTGATGACCCGCAGCACCGTCACGGCGTTTTCGGGGTAGAGCCGATGCCCGCCCAGTGAGCGGTCCAGCTCAGCGAGCAGTCCGCGGCGTTCGTAGTAGCGCAGTGTCTGCACGTTGACCCCGGCCGCGGCGGCGAGCTCTCCGGTGCGCAGTCCGGCGCTCACCGTGCATCCTTGACGGTGATGGCGCGCACCCGAGCGTCGAGCGCGTCGAGTACGTCGACGTGCGCGGCCGGGACCTGAATACTCATCACCGCGCCAGTATCGGTGTCCTCGAACGTGAACGTGAAGAACGAGCAGCACCCGGATTCGCGTGCGGCCAATTCCTGCCCGGCCTGGTGCCCACCGGAAGTCAGTCGCAGGTCCAACCTGGTGGGTTCGGGTCGGCTCAATTCGCGCACCGAGGTGTCGAAGAACTCATCGAACTCCGCGACACGGATCGGGCGTTCGACGGTGGGCAGCGTGCAGGACTCCGGTACCCAGTCCTGCGAGGTGAAATTGATCGTCATACCTTCACGGTAAGGCTGTGCCCCGGTACCGAATACCACCCCGGAAGCTGATCGGACGGGCCGAGGACGCAGACGTCTGTGCCTGGCGTGGGTCAGGTCAGGTCGTTGGCGGCGCGTTCGAGCATGGCGACCATCAGTTCGAAGGCCTGGTCCACCCGATCGCGATCGCCGGTGGTGATCAGGTCGATCTGCAACCCGCGGATCTGGGCCAGCACGAACGTCGCCGCTTCGGGAGCGATTTCCGGAGGACAGCCGTAACGGATCAGGGATTCCGCGAGTAGGGTGACCCAATTCGTGATCAGCGTCTCGGACAGGGTGGTGTCCCGGGTGCCCGAATAGCCAACGGCGGCGGCCAATTCGAACAACACCCGGAATTGCCGCATCTCGCGAGGCTGGCACAGGCGATGCCATATCCCGCGCAGCACACCGACTCCCGACGTGGCGTCGCTCAATTCCTCGGAGAGCAAGCGAGTTTCGAAGTCCGCCCGGATGCGGCCGAGCACCTCGGCGATGAGACCGTCCTTGGTCTGGAAGTGCCGGATGAGCGTTCCGTGGCTCACCCCGAGGGCGGTGGCCAGCGGGCGCAGCGACAGATCGGCCACGCCGTGGTCGAGCACGTACTCCGTCGCCGCGGCCAGCAGCTCCGGGCGGCGGTGCTGGTAGCGAAGCTTGCGGCCGTCGATTCGAGGTTCGGTCATCGCCAGTCATCGTAGCTGGTCAGCCGTCAATTCCCAGATAGGCGGACCGATCGGTTGCGTAACCGCGTGGACCTGCTATCGTCGAAAACATAGTTGCTGATCGCGCTCTAGGAGGGCCAATGCGCTACGACGAATACCGAGCCCACGACGCGATCGGCCTGGCCCGCCTTGTCGCCGACAAGCAGGTACACCCCACCGAACTGCTAGAGGCCGCACTCGCCCGCTACGAACAGGTCGATCCAGCGCTCAACGCGGTGAGCCTGCTCATGGCCGAGGTCGGCCGCGCCCGCGCGGCGGAGCCTGTCGAGGGACCATTCGCCGGGGTCCCGTTCCTCGTCAAAGATCTCCTGCAGGATTACGCCGGATACCCGACGGCTTCGGGAACCCGTGTGCTGCAGGCACTTCCCGCCGATAGCCACAGCATCATGGTGCGCCGCTGGCTCGATGCCGGGCTGGTGATCTTCGGCAAGACCACCGTGCCCGAGCTCGGGATCAAGCCCATCACCGAGACCTCGGCCTACGGCGCCACCCGCAACCCGTGGAACCTGAACCGCTCACCCGGCGGCTCGTCGGGCGGCTCGGCCGCGGCGGTGGCCGCGGGCATCGTGCCCGTGGCCGGCGGCAACGACGGCGGCGGCTCGATCCGGATCCCAGCCGCCTGGACTGGACTGTTCGGGCTCAAACCCGGTCGCGGGCTGCTGCCGTGCGGTACCAAAGGGGGCGACTATCTGCACGGCCTCGCGACCGAGGGGGTCCTGTCGCGCAGCGTCCGCGACACCGCAGCCATGCTCGATGTCCTCGCCGGGCCCGATCCCGGCGCACGGTATTGCCACGACGGCCCCGGCTATGTCTTCGCCGAGGCAGTCTGCAACCCGCCCCGCCGACTGCGCGTCGGCGTCGCTCCTGAATCCCCGATCGGCACCACGGTACACAGCGAGGCGCTGCGCGCGACCGAACACACTGCGGCCCTGCTGGAATCGCTCGGCCACCACATCGACTACGCGGCGCCCAAGTTCGACGGCCGACAGCTCGCGGCCGACTTCGGCACGGTCTGGGCCGCACACGCCGCCGCAGACGTCGACCAGATCCGGCGACGCACCGGCGCCTCCGAACGCGACTTCGCCTTCGACACAAGGGTATTGGCGGCCGCCGGGCGGACCACCCCGGCCAACGAACTGGTCGCAGCCTACGAGCGCTGGAACGACTACACCCGAGCCCTCGCCGATTTTCACGAAGACTACGACCTGCTACTCACCCCCACCGTCGCCCAACCCGCACCACGCATCGGCCAAATGGAGACGCCGTCGGTGCTCAAGTTCCTGGCCGGTCCGCTACTGGAACTCGGCGCTGGCCGCCCGATCACCCATAACAGGATCTTCCGCGACTTCGTGATCGCCAACCTCGCGGTCGTCCCGTTCACCCAGCTGGCCAACATCAGCGGACGACCTGCCATCACCGTCCCCCTCTACCGCACCCCCGACGGCCTCCCGCTCGGCACCCAGCTCGTCGGCGGTCCCGGCAGCGAATTCCTACTCCTGCAACTCGCGGCGCAACTGGAAACCGTAAGCCCCTGGGCCCATTTCGAACCGCCGGAACCCGTACTCAACGCACCGGCGGCTCTTGCGCGGTGACGTAACAAGCAGCACCGCAACCGATCCCGGGCTCGGCAATGTTCAACCTCTCGATAACGGCCCCGGACAACCCTCTCAAAAACTCACAAGGAGGTTCGGATGTCTCCGTCGACCACCAAGGACTCGCCCGTATTCCGCAAACGCTTCTACACCCTGCCGCGACTGTTCGCCGACGTGCGAGTGCTGGTCGGCCGCCGAGCGGACGCGCGCGAGATCTTCGGAAAGCAACGGCTGGACCCGCAATTACGCGAGCAGGTGATGCTGGCGGTGTCGGCGGTCAACGCGTGCGGCTTCTGTACTTACATTCATCATGAAACCGCCTTGGCCACCGGAGCCGACATTCGTGAGGTCGCCGAATTCTCCGGCATGGACCCCGATTCCGTCGACGAAGACCATTTGATCGCCGTCATGTGGGCCCAGAGTCGTGCCGAGGCCGGACTCGGCGCGGCGGGTGAGCACCTCGAACGCACCCTGGCGGCACGATTCACCGATCAGCAGCGCCGCGACCTGGACACCGTGGTCCGGACGATGACACTGTCGAACCTGGCAGGCAACACCCTCGAGGCATTCGTCCGCCGTGTCCGAGGACGAAAAGTCCCCGGCAGCAGGCTGTTCGACGAACTGGTCATCGGCGGCGTGTATGTTGCGGGCTCGATTACGACAGGCCTGCGCACCGCCCGGATGCGCGGAAAGTCAGTGCGCGAGGCAGCGCGGGAAGCCGCCGCGACGATTCGCGCGAGTGCGTAAAGGGCGTCGGCCGCGAACCGTTCTCCGCATTTCCGCTACCGCCAATGCAGGTCGCCGACCGCCGCCGCTTCCGAACCTCCGTCGGCGAATATGATCTGGCCGGTCACAAAACGGTTGTCCGCGCTGGACAGCCAGCAGATGAGCTCGGCGACCCATTCGGGCCGCCCCGGAAATCCGCCGAACGGTTGCGGCGCAGCGGATTCGACCGCGTTACGGATGTCTTCGTCGGCGAAGATCCAAGAGGCCGCCGGTGTGTCGACTACCCCCGGGGCCACGACGTTGAGGGCTATGCCGGAGCCAGCCCACTCGGCGGTCGGGGCGACCCTGCGCACCCAGCGATTCAACGCGCGTTTCGCAATCCCGTAGCCACCGGTCACGCCACCGAGCGAAGGATCGGCCTCGAGAGCAGCGACAGCGGCAGCCTCATCGCCATCCAGACATGCCTGCACGACGCGATCGTCCGCCGGTGCCAGCGAGGAAGTCGACGATACAGCCACGGCGCGGGGCGCAGGGCTTTGCGCCAGCAGCGGCCGAAGCCCCTGCAAAGTCGCAACGGCACCGAAGTAGTTCGTCTCCAGCAGACCGGTTTTCCCGCCCCCGGCGATGGCGAGTACCGCATCGATCGGCCCATACCCGGTCACCTGATCGATCAGCGATCGCCGTCCATCGGGTGTGGACACATCGGCTCGAACCTCGGCGTCGTCCAGATCGCAGCCGATGACATCGGCGCCGCGTTCTCGAAGCAGCGCGGCGGTCGCCGCGCCGATACCGGATGCCGAACCAGTGACCACATACGTTCGGCCCGCGAATCCTGCATGCGACGTCACTGTTCCCTCTTTCTGTCAGCCCGTCCACCACTGCCGCGGCTGGTCGCGGGGATCCGTCAGCAGGATATGCGTACCAGAGCACCATATGCGCCTGCCGCTATTGCGTCGCCCCCGGTCTCGATGAGATCGTCTGCGCCGCAGAGCATCCGCTTCAACCGAGCTCGTCGATCGGCACCTGATGCGGTAGTTCGCCAGGTTGCGGCAGAACGTTTTAGGTCCATCCTCAACTCGGCAGATCCGGATGTTCTACAGACTCTGGCGGCCAACGGATCTGGATGCCTGACCGCCGCGCCCTGCGCAGCATGTGAGTGCGTTGAGTGTAGGTATCAAAAGGATCGTGGACTGCTCGGCACCGGTCGGAGGGGAGGTGCCTATGGTGCGATGCCCATCGCCCGCATCGCGGCGGCGGGTTCCGGCATCGAGACGGTGACGGTACGGCCGCTGGCCAAGCGCAAGCGAAGGGCGGGGCCGAGTTTCGGGAGAAGGAACCATCCGCGTGTTCCGCGCCGGAACACGCCCGGAGTGCTCGGCAATTGCATTGTCGAAAGGATCTGCTCGGCGTGGGTGATATTTGTGCGGGCCATCCTGACGCGCGGTATTCCGAAGGGGCCGAGACTCACCGCCAGGCCGGCGGGGCTCGCGGTCACGCGCTGGCTTATCGCGAGCACGCTCATTGCGAGATTGAGAAGCAGACTGGCTGCGACAATGGAAACCGCCCACCACGCCCCATCTGCTATCCAAAAGTAGATGCACTGGCTGGCGAGGAGGGAAACGTTGATCCCGAACATCGACCAGTTCGTGACGCGGCAGGTGTAGACCGTCGCGGCGGGCATTACATCAACTCCTCTATCAAACCGAGCACCTCGGCCTTGCTGTAACCGTTGGTTCTTGCAGCCTCGATCAGCTGGCGTGCAGCCTGCTCCACCGGTGCCGAGGCGGGCGCGGTCGCGGTGACCCGCACGCCACGCCCGCGTCGGAAATCTAGGAGGCCTTCGGCGCGGAGCTGCCGATACGCGGCCAGCACAGTATTGCGGTCGACGGACACTGCCTCGGCCAATTCCGTTGCGGGCGGCAGTTGTTCGTTGACCGCCAACTCCCCGGAGGTGATCGCGCGTCGAGCGCAGGCCGCGATCTGATCTTGCAGCGACGCCCGGGATGCCTGATCGATGAACCACAACATGGTGACAATCAAACTAGCACCATCATCTAGGCGGCGCATCGCGAACGGTACGTCACGGACGTTCGGTCACGGCCTGTTGTCCGACTTCTACACGATCGTCCTCGAACTGCTCGATCATCGATCGACTGTCGCCGATCGCGGCCAGCCGGACGCGCGGGTCGCGGCAGCTGAGTGCGTTCGGGTCTCGATCGGTCGAAGCGGTCAGATGCGACGGCGCCCAGGACGCTGATATGTTCGATCCAGACGGCCGACTGGGGGTAGTTGAATTGGCAAGGGGCAATTCGCAAGTGACGCTGCACGACTATCAGCTGGCGACGCTGCATCCGATGTGCGACAGCGCCCCAACCCGCGCGGCGGAACTGCTGCACGCCGTTGGCGCGACTCGTTCCGATGCCGCGGAGGCCGAACACCGCTGGCTCGCCTGGCTGGAGAACGACCAGACCGTAAACGACTACGAGGCGTTGGGGTGGGGTACCGCCGACTACAACGAGATCCATAACCAGCATGGACACGAAATCCGTTATGCACGATGGGTCGCCCAAGGCCGCCATTGCCGGTCCGGGTCCTGCGCTGAATCCTTGTGCTGCACAGCGTCGCACCGTTCCTGGTCGCCCGAGGCATCCGGCCCGAGCACGCGCCTGCGTGATCCGCAGTGCCGGTAGCGGTGATGCCACCGGCGCTCAGGGCGTAGCAACTGACGGCAGCCGACCGGGTGACCTTCTCACTACCGTTGTGCGCGCATCACGTGCATCAACGAAAGGTGTTGTCGATGAAGCAGTTTGGAATTACCGCACTGGTTGCCGGGGCGGTTGTGGTCGGTGCGGTGTTCGCCGCCGCGCCCGCGATGGCGAGGCCGGGCCTTCCGCTGGAAGCGTCGACTGTCGGCACCGATGCGCAGCAGGTGGGGGACATCTCGCCGTCCGGGTCGGCGAATTCGCTGGCGTCCGGTTCGGCGTGGCTGCCGTGCTTGCTCGGCCAGAAGTCGGCGTTCTGCAATTACGTCGGCTGATTCGGATCGACCGGCCGGTGCCGTGGTTCGGCACCGGCCGCGGCGCGAACGACCGGCACGCGGCGATACAAGACGTTTCTCGGAAGCCCGCGGCCAGGCCACGAATCAACTGATTCGGGTGAGCCGCAGCACCGGGATCCGTCGCCGTGTCTTGGCCTCGAACTCGGCGAAGCCCGGTTGGACGGTTATGGCCTTCGCGAGCAGCCGGGTACGCTCTTCACCCTCGGTGGGCGTCGCTTCGGCCCGGTAGCTGTCGGCACCGACCTCGACGGTGAGTTCCGGGTTGGCGACGAGGTTGTGATACCAGGCCGGATTCCGGTCGGAACCGGCGGCGGAGGCGACGACGAAAATGTCGCCACCGTCGGTGAAGTACACGACAGGGCTGATGCGCGTCAGGCCGGTCCGGGCGCCGACGGTGGTCAGCAATGCCAGATCGAACGCGGCGAATCGGCCGCCGACCCGGCCGCTGTTGGCACGGAACTCGGCGATGACTTCAGGGTTGTACTCGAACATTCCGTTCCGATCGTCGATTCGAATGTTGTTGGGACAACGAGGATCGCATACTCGGCAGTACCGGACGTTTGCGTCCACCGAAGCCTGCCGGACACGCGGCGTTGTCACAGCCGGTCGTAGATTCCGACGAGTCTGTTCAAGACCTCGGTCGCTGAGGCCAGCGCGGCGTTGTCTTGGTCGGCCAGTTCCTCGTTCAGGTTGTCGGACAGGGCGTTCATGCGTTCGCGGCAGCGGGCCCGGCCTGCGTCGGTGAGCGTGACCAGGGCCGAGCGTTTGTCTCCCGATGACCGTTCGCGAGTTACATAGCCGGCTGCGACCAGGCCGTTGACTAGTTGCGTCGTTGCGGCATTGGTGGTTTCGGCTGCGGCGGCCAGTTGACCGATCGTGAGCGCGCCTTGGTCGGCGAGGACGCGCAGGGCGCGAGCGTGGGTAAGGGACAGGGCCTCCGGCGATCGGGTGGCGCGCCCGCGTAGCCGGGAATCGGCGGCGCTGAGGCGGTAGGCGGCGCGGGCGAGTTGGTCGAGTGCCGCTGCGCGTGCCGCGCTTGGCTGCTCCGGCAAGGGTGAGTCTCCCGTCACTGGTTCCGGTGGGTTGACAACCAGCATAACCTAAGTACTTAATGATTAAGTACTTATTCAATACTGGAGAGGACTTCCGCCATGACCACACGTTCGATCGGCCAGAGCTGGGCGCTCGACATCGCCCTCGCGCAGGGCGGCTTCGACGCCTTGCACCCGGAAGCCAAAGGCACCATGGAACAGCTCGGCCACGACCACAGCGATTTCGACAAGGTTTTCGCCCTGGTCAAGAGCGGGGTGATGATGCCGAAAGCCTGGGCGAGCGTCGCCGCGCAGGCACAGGAGCGCGCCGCGCACCACGAGCGCAACGGGTTCACGCGCACCGCGGCCGATCTCTACACGCGGGCCGCGGTGATGTGGGGACGGGCCCAATACTCGATCTTCGACGCCTCCGATCCCAGAAAGCTCGCTCTCCGAGCGCGCGCTGATCACTGTGTCGAGCGCTTGGGGCAGTTGCGTGGCGGCCTGATCCGGCGGGTGGCACTCGACTTCGAGGGCAAACAAATCTTCGCACTACTGCACCTGCCCGCCGGTCCGGTGCACGACGCACCGGCGGTGATCCTCGGGCCCGGCATGGACATGATCAAGGAGGACTACATCCAGGCGGCCGAGCGGTACTACACCTCGCGCGGTGTCGTCGCGCTCTCCATCGAGGGCCCCGGGCAGGGCGAAACCCGCGCTAACGGCCTGACCGTCGATCTCACCAATTACGAACGCGCCGTGGGTCGTTACCTCGACTACCTCACCGAACTCCCCGAAGTGGACCCCGGGCGCATCGGCATGTTCGGGATCAGCATGAGCGGCTATTGGGGATCGCGGGCCGCCGCGACAGATCGCCGACTGGCCGCGCTCGCGGCGTTCGAGGCGCCAACCGGTGATTTCCGCACCATCTTCGAGCGTGCCCAGCCGAGCTTCAAGAACAACTTCATGTACATGGCCGGCTACGACGACGAGACGGCGTTCGACCGCGAACTGATGGCCAACATGCCGTTGGGTGAGCTGGTCGGCGACATCACCTGCCCGGTACTGTACGGAATCGGCGAGTTCGACGAGCTGACCCCACTCGAACAAGCTCTCGCCAATTACGAACTCGTGAAGGCGCCCAAAGAGATTCGCGTCTACGAAGGCGAGTTCCATCCGCTCGGCGGCGTCGCGGCGGAGGTATTCCGTTTCGGCGCCGAATGGCTGGAGCGGGCACTGGCCGGGGAGTTCTCGCAGCCGAAACGCGATGTGCGCCACTATGTTCACCGAGACGGGCGTACCACCGACGGCACCGCCGATCCCCAATGGTGGCTGGGCACAGTACCATCCGAGATCGCGCGACTCCGGTGATCGCGGCTCTGCTTCCGGAGCCGATGAATGGCAATGGTCGCGGCTGTCAGCCGAATTCACCGTTCACGCCGCCCGCAATGCCAGCAGGTTGGTGAGTCCTAGGTTCGGCCGATCGTCCTGAGACAGAAGTGATGTCGCATGTCGTGGTCGGTGTCGGCATCGTGCTCCGGCTCCGCGATCACCACGATATTGCCGCCCTCGCGTTTTGCTTCATACATCGCGGTGTCGCAGCTGTGCATGATGCGTCGCATGACCGCCGGATCGCGTAGATCGGTGGTGGGGCACAGGGCCGCGCCTACGCTGGCGGTGACGACGACCGGCAGGTCCGGCATGGTTTCGATGGCGCCGCGTAGCCGCTCGGCGATGGCGGCGACCGGCTCGTCGCGCACGCGACCAAGGACCACGAATTCCTCACCACCGGTGCGGGCGACGACCGCGTCCGGATCGGCGGTCGAACGCAACCGTTCGGCCGCCCGCGCCAGGACCTGGTCGCCGAACGAGTGGCCGAAGGTGTCGTTCACGTCTTTGAACCGATCGAGATCCAGGTTGGCCACGTAGGCGTATTCCGCCGGGTTCGGGTGGAATACGTAGGACAGGTGGTAATCGAGTCCGCGCCGGTTCAGCAGCATGGTCAACGGGTCGAGTAGGGCGTGCTGGCGCCACAGCCAGTGACAGAACTGAACGGTGGGCAGTCCGACCAGGTTGAGCGCCACCAGGATCAACATGATGGCGACAGCGAGCCGGACGTCGCCGGCCGCGACGCCGGTGTGCACCGGGTCGTCGGCCACCAGCAGCACGACGAGCAGCAAGCCCGACGCCAGCGACCAGCAGATGTGCAGGCCGAGAATCAGCGGTCCCTGGAAGATCACGAACATGCCGACGACCACCATCAGCGTCGATACGAGGGCACCGTAGACGCGGTGCTCGGCGGCAAGCGCACCGAAGGTGATGGCGAGATCGGCTCCGGCGCACCACATCAGCGATTCCGCCCGACTCGGCCAGGGCAGCACCCACCAGCGCACCGCCCACAGCGCGGTGAGCCCGACGATCAGCCAGCAGCCGATCTCGAAGAACGCATTGCGCGGCCCGATGTTCGAGATCAGGGAAACCGCGGTGACCAGGCACATCACCGCACCGCCCGCGCCGATCATCGCCTTGACATAGCGCACCGCCGCGTGGATTTCGAGCACGTCGACCAACCAGTCGTAACCGGCCCGATCGCGCCACCAACTCCGCATCAGCGCCCGGTTGTCGGCCATCAGAACCACCGCCTTGTTCCGGCAGACATATCGTCGGCCGTCTTGTGATCTACGCCCCTACATCTAGGTAGCGGAATGGTAACTGTTTTGCAGTTCATTTCCAATCGGAATTATTTATTCGTCACAAAGCTGGGCCCGAGGACGGTGGTTGGGGGAGTCATGCCGCGGTCGTGCAATGTACGGCGACGCCGGGTTCGCGAACCAGGTGCGCTCGAAGCCGAACTAGGCTCGGACGCATCCGACCACCCGGCGTCGACTCGCCGGAGAGGAGCAAGGCGATGACCGACGTCACCGAACCGAAATACCAGCGCGGCGGCGACGCTGCGGTCGATCTCGGCGCCCTGTCGGAGATCGAGCGCCGCACGCGCTGGCTGGCGGTGGCGATGATTCATCACGCCAACCGGGTGCGGCCGAACCCGAGCGGCTTGAAGGTGGGCGGTCACCAGGCGTCGTGTGCGTCGATGACCACGATCATGACCTCGTTGTGGTTTACCACCTTGCGATCCGGCGACCGGGTCTCGGTCAAACCGCACGCCTCGCCGGTGTTACATGCCATCAATTATCTGCTCGGCGAGTTGGACGAGTCCTACCTGACCACCTTGCGTCAGTTCGGTGGCCTGCAGTCATATCCCAGCCGATCGAAGGACCCTGATCCGGTCGACTACTCCACCGGATCGGTCGGGATCGGCGCGACCGCCCCGATCTGGGGCGCGATCGCCCGCCGCTATCTCAACGACGCACTGGGTGCCGATACCGGCACCGGACGGCAGTACTCCCTGGTCGGCGACGCGGAGCTGGACGAGGGCGCGGTGTGGGAGGCCATTGTCGATCCCGGCAACGTCGATCTCGGTGAGATCGTGTGGATCGTCGATCTGAACCGCCAGTCCCTGGACCGGGTGGTGCCCAATATGGCCGCGGGCCGACTGGAGGCGATGTTCGCCGCCGCCGGTTGGCAGGTGCTCACCGTCAAGTTCGGGCGCCTGCTGGAATCGCTGTTCACCCGGCCCGGCGGTCCGGCGTTGCGCACCAGGGTCCTCGACATGCCCAACCCCGAGTACCAGCGACTGCTGCGCTGCGATGCCGACGAGTTGCGGCGCCGACTGCCCGGCAGCGGCGCCGATCATGCGCAACTGGCGGAATTGATTGCCGGACTGGATGATTCGACGCTGCTGGCGGCGATCCGCAACCTCGGCGGGCACGACATGCAGGCCCTGATCGACGCCTATGCGCAGATCGACGACACCCGCCCGACGGTGATCATCGCCTACACCATCAAAGGCTATGGACTGCCGACGCAGGGGCACCCCCAGAACCATTCGTCGTTGCTTTCGGTGGCCGAGTACGAGTCCCTCGCCGCGGAACTGGGCCGGGATCCGAAGCGGCCTTGGGAACGGTTCGGTGACGACAGTCCGGCCGCCAAGCTGTGCGCGGACACCGCGGCGAGGCTGCGTCGCGATCCCGTCAACCCGGCCGAACCGCCTACTGTGTCAGGGGATTTCGGCCGCACGCCGAAAGGTACCGCCACCACCCAGGCGGCGTTGGGGCGAACGCTGCTCGATCTGACCCGCGCGGCACCGGAACTGGCGCGGCGCGTGATCACCGTCAGCCCCGACGTCAGCTCCACCACCAATCTGGCGGGCTGGATCAACAAGGTCGGCGTGTGGTCGACCGCCGAGCGGCACGACTGGTTCGCCGACGACGCCGAAACCCTGGTGCGGTGGCGCGAGCAACCCACCGGCCAGCACATGGAACTCGGTATCGCCGAGACGAATCTGGTCGGGCTCATCAGCGAACTCGGTGCGACCTGGAGCCGCTGGGGGCAACCCCTGTTCCCGATCGGAGTGCTCTACGACCCGTTCGTCGAACGCGCGCTCGAGCCGTGGACCTACGGCATCTACGCGGGCGGTCAGTCCATTCTGATCGGGACCCCGTCCGGCGTCACCCTTGCTGCCGAAGGTGGTGCCCACCAATCGATTACGACGCCGTCGATCGGCATCGAGACCCCGGGGCTGATCTGCTACGAGCCTGCGTTCGCCATCGACGTGGAATGGACGCTGCTGGCCAGTCTCGCGCGGTTGGGCCGGCCGGACGGGAGCTCGGCGTATCTGCGGCTGTCGACCAGACCGGTCGAGCAGCACCTCGCCGAGGTGCCCACCGATCCCGCCGCCCGCGAACGGCGCCGCAAACAGGTTGTCGCAGGCGGATATCCGCTGCGCCGGCGTGACGGCGCGGTCGTCACCATCGTTGCGATGGGTGCCGTCATGACCGAGGCGGCGGCGGCCGCCGAGCGTCTCGATTCGGCCGGAGTCGTGGCCGACGTCGTCTGCGTCACCAGCCCCGGACTGCTTTTCGAGGCGATGCAGGCCAGGCAGGGCCGCGGCCACGGCGACAGCTGGATCCTGGATCAGCTGTTCCCGGCAAGCCGGGCCACGCCGATGGTCACCGTCCTGGACGGGCACCCACACACGCTGTCCTTCCTGTCCGGAATCAACCGCGTACATCACATCGACCTGGGCGTGACGCGCTACGGACAGGTCGGCTCCCTCGACGAGGTATACCGCTACCACGGCCTCGACACCGACAGTATCGTGTCCGCCGCCCTCGACGTCCTCGGCGCCGCAGGCTGACCTCATGTCGGTTGCTCAGCAGGCAGGTGCGCCAATGGGATTCGTCGGGCTCGTAGTTAAGCGAAGTCGAAAATTGGTGGTAGGACGATGATTACGGCTGCGGCCCAGGTGCCGTAGACCGGCAGGTACTGGGTCTGCCAGCGTTCGACGTCGGCGAATCCGCGTCGGCCGCGGACGAATCCGAAGCCGAGCCGGACCGACCATGCCAGGTTCACCAGCAGTACCAGGTTCATGCCGAGCGCCACTGTCTTGTTCGGGGTGAAGCCGAATTCCGCGATGCGCGACAGCATTGCGGCCAGCATCACCACGTCGACGGCGAGGGCGCTCACGACCAGGATCAGCTGTAGCCAGTCGAAGGTGTCGGGACAGACGTGCGGATCGCGCGCGGAGATCGCGTACAACAGCAATCCGAGCACCACCACGAGGATCAGGTCCATCAGGATCAGCAGATTGCGGTCGATGTCGATGACGCTGCGGTTGGCCGCGAACGCCACCAGCAGCGCGAGCAACATCACGACGGTGAGCGGGGTGAAGACGCGGGTGAGCACCGGGGCGATGTTCTCCACCACGTTCTGTTTGGCCTCGACCAGCCAGGCCGCGACGATCACCGCACCCGCGACGCCGAACGGCATCACCCAATCTTGGATGACCCATTCGATGTTCACGTCGAGCGTGCTGAACGCGTTGACCGTCAGGGCCATCAGTACGCCGCCGCCGAAGGCGAGCAGGGTGAGGTAGACAATCCATTCACCGGTGAATCGGATGAAATCCATTCGGCGCCGGTCGGATCGCCAGTCCCCGCCGACGTAGCCGAGGCCGACGACGAACCACAGCGCGATCGGCGCGTGGATCGCGGTGATGATCTCGGTCGATCCATCCGGGTCGAAGGGAAAAACGTTCAGCACGATGGCGGCCAGTGCGAACGGCACAAGCAACGCGGCGGCGAGGCGCGGCGTCACCTGACGCTTCCACGCGAAATACCCAGCGAGGAACGGTAATACGAACAGGCTCACATTGCGCGCTGCCGCGGCACCATCGAGTACCGCGAGGCCGACCTTCAATGTCAGCGCCGCGATGACGGCCAAGGCGAGCACGACGAGCAATTCGCGTTTGGGCCGGACGTGCCCGTCTTCGGGTTCGGCGGGCAGCAGTACCAGCTGTTTCCACAGCCGATCGGAATGTTCGCGCGCGAACTCGCGGGAGATCGAGTCCACGCTGCCCATTCGTTTGACCGCGACCAGGAACGCCTCGTCGGATGCCAGTCCGGCGCCGGTCAGATCCGAAACCTGTTCGCGCAGATGATCTTCCATCTCCTCGACGTCGGCGGCCGATATCGCGTGCTGCCGCTGGACATATCCGCGCCACTGCCCGATCTGCGATTCCAGCTCGGCATCGGTACTCATCACGCCCATCCCTTCGCCGCGGTCGGCGGCTGCTCGACGCTGCGCCAGACCTGCCCGAGCGCCTCGGCCACGACGGCCCATTGGGTGCGGCGTTCCGCGAGCGCGACCAGGCCCGAATCGGTGATCGCATAATGTTTGCGCCGCCGCCCACTGTCGGCGGCCTGCCAGCTCGACGTCACATGGCCCAGCCGTTCCAGCCGGTGCAGCAGCGGATAGAGCATCCCGTCGGTCCATTGCATACGTCCGCCGGACAGCTCGTTGACCCGCTTGAGGATGGCGTACCCGTAGGACTCGCCGTCGGCGAGTATCCCGAGTACCAGCGGCGTCGCCGACGCCGCCACCAAGTCTTTGTCGATATGCATCGGACTCCTATACCTAGAGCTGCTAGGTATCGACGCTAGCAGAGACCGCTTCTGCTAGCCACGATTTCAGCACCTGCTGTGGTGTGTCCACGGTGCGCCACCGCGGGTCGTCGGCAGACCGTCCGACCGATTCGGCTCGAGTGCGATGAATTTCGGGGCAGTGTCGGGTCACTACTTCATAGCACCGAGCCTGGAGGAAACCGTGACCGAGAAGACCACCACCCCCTTGCCCCCCGTCGTCGATCAGCAGACCTGGCAGGCCGCGCTCGACGAACTCCGGATACGGGAGAAGGCCGCCACTCGTGAACTCGACGCCATCGCCGCCCAACGCCGCAGACTGCCGATGGTCGAGCTCCCGGACTACACGCTGATCGGCCCGGACGGCCCAGTCCGGTTGGTCGATGTGTTCGACGGGCGTTCCCAACTCATCGTCTACAACCACATGTGGTCCGACGGTGCGGAGTGGCAGTGCGGCGGCTGCACGGGACTCACGTCGCAGTACGTTCGCCTGGGTCACTTGGACAATTACGATGCTCGCTTCGTGATCGTCACCAACGGGCCCATCGACGAAGCATTGGCGTACAAGGCCAAGGTCGGCAACACAATGGACTGGTATTCGTCGTCGGAAAGCTCGTTCGGCGCCGACGTCGACGCGCCACCCGGCGCGGGCTTCGCGGTGAACGTCTTTCTCCGCGACGGCGACAAGGTCTACCGCACCTGGCACACCAACGGCCGTGGTACCGAACAGCTCAGCTACACCTTCGCCTTGATCGACATCCTCCCGTGGGGCCGCCAAGAGGAATGGCAGGATTCACCCGACGGTTGGCCGAAGTCGCCCACTTACTCCAACTGGCTCGACTCTCCCGACGTGGCCCGGCTCTACGGACCGACCGGATAACCGCCTGCCGAACACCCAGGCCCGCCGAGTGCGCTGTCGACGCTGTGAGACCATTCGCACGAATCAATTTTCCTGAGCTAAGGATCTCACTCCATGCCGACAGAATTTGATTTCCTCGACCCGGCGACCTGGACAGGCCAGCTATTCAGCGACGGTTGGCATGCGGCGCAGGTGACCGTCCCGGTGATCGAACCAGCCACCGGGTCCGAGATCGGCCGCACGGGCGTGGCCCTGGTCGATAACGTCGCCGGGGCGGCGCGATCCGCGGCTGCGAACCAACGGGCATGGGCTGCTCGTCCATTCACCGAACGGGCTGCCGTGCTGCGTCGGGCCGGCGATCTGTTTCATGAGCACGCCGCCGACCTGCAGCACTGGCTGATCCGCGAGGCGGGATCGGTGCCTGCGAAGGCAGCGGTGGAAGTCGAAGCGGCGGCGCAGGAATGTTTCGAGTCGGCCGCTTTGGCCTCGACGCCGCCGGGAGTGTTGTTACCCACCGAGTACGACCGGCTCTCGATGAGCAGGCGCGTGCCGGTGGGGGTTGTCGGCGTGATCGCGCCGTTCAACTTCCCGCTCACCCTTGCCATCCGCTCGGTCGCCCCCGCTCTTGCCCTCGGCAATGCCGTGTTGCTGAAACCGGATCCGCGCACCGCGGTCTCCGGCGGTGTGGTGCTCGCGCGGATCTTCGAGGCGGCCGGGCTGCCCGAAGGGGTGCTGCACGTGCTGCCGGGTGGCGCCGAGATCGGTGCGGCGTTGATCGTCGATCCGTTCGTGCCGGTTATCTCGTTCACGGGTTCGACAGCGGTCGGTCGCAGGGTCGGCGAGCTGGCCGCCCGTCACCTCAAGCGGGCGCATCTAGAACTCGGTGGCAATTCGGCGTTGATCGTGCTGGACGACGCCGATCTCGATGCGGCTGTTGGTCTCGGTGCGTGGGGAGCATTCCTGCACTCGGGTCAGATATGTATGGCGACCGGCCGTCATCTGGTGCACGAAAGCCTGGTCGACGACTATGTCGAGCGCCTCGCCGCCAAGGCCGATGCTCTCCCGGTCGGCGATCCGGCCACCGAACAGGTCGCACTCGGGCCGGTCATCGACGCCGGACAACGCGACAAGATCCACCAGTTCGTGACGTCAGCGGTCGATGCGGGCGCCGAGTTGGTGGCCGGCGGGAAGTACCGCGAACTGTTCTATCGCCCCACCGTGCTCGCCGGAGTATCGGAGACGATGCCGGTCTACGCGCGCGAGGTGTTCGGCCCGGTCGCCCCCGTGCTGTCGTTCCGCGACGAGGACGAGGCAGTGCGGCTCGCGACAGCCAATGAATACGGACTCAGTCTCGGCATCGTCACTGCGGACGCGGCACACGGGCTCGCGCTCGCCGACCGGATCCCCACCGGGATAGTGCACATCAACGATCAGACCGTCGGCGGTGAAGCGGTCGCGCCGTTCGGCGGATTCGGCGCGTCGGGCACCGGTAGCCGGTTCGGCGGCATTGCCGCGAATCTCGAGGCGTTCACCGAAACCCGTTGGATCACAATGCAGCGCACGCCAGCGACCTACCCGTTCTGAGCAGCGGTCGTGCGGTCAGACCAACAGGGTTCTGGCCTCGCCCGCCGTGACGATCGACCCCGTGATGAGCACGCCGCCACCGGTGACCGGGCAAAGCTGTTGCGCGGCCGTGATCGCGCTGGCCAGTGTCGCTTCGGTGTGCACCCGCTGCTTACCGAAGACCTGCGTGGCGATGACGGCGAGGTCGGTGGCAGGCAGTGCCCGGGCGCTGGCGTTCACGCTGACGACGATGCTGTCCAACACCGGCTCCAGCGCGCGCAGAATGCCTGCGACGTCCTTGTCTCCCATGATGGAAACGACGCCGACGAAGGCGATGCCGGGAAACGCGTCGGCCAGTGCTCGCGCGGTAGTGCGCGCTCCCGCCGGGTTGTGCGCGGCGTCCAGCACGGTCAACGGCGTCGAGCCGACCACCTCCAGCCGGCCGGGTGAGGTCGCCGACGCTATCCCCGCGCGAACGAGATCGAGGTCGAGGTCTGTTTCCGGCCGGAGAAAAGCCTCGGCGGTGGCCAAGGCGACCGCGGCATTCTGCGCCTGGTGCGGGCCGTGCAACGGCAGTTCTAGTTCGCCGAACGTGCGGCCGGACGGCAGCCGCACGTCGAGAACCTGCCCGAAGTCGGTGGGGGTGCGGGCAACAACGGCGAAGTCTTCGTCCTCCCACCATGCGGTCGCGTCGACTTCGGCTACCCGAGCTGACAGCACGGGCCGCACCTCATCGAGTTGGCGGGCGATCACGACGGTGCTGTCTGGTTTGATGATTCCGGCCTTCTCCGTGGCGATCTCGGCGGGGGTGGAGCCCAGGAACTTCTGGTGATCCAGATCGATCGGAGTGATCACCGAGACCACCGAATCGACGACGTTCGTCGCATCCCACGCACCGCCGAGCCCGACCTCGATGACTCCCACGTCGATCCGCGCTTCCGCGAGAGCGGCGAACACCACGCCGATAAACGCCTCGAAATAGGACATGGTCAGCGGCTGCGTGCGATCGACCTGCTCGATGAAGGGCTGCACCCGGCGGTAGGTCTGCACAAAACGTTCGGCCGAGAGCGGCTGACCGTCGATGGTTACCCGCTCGGTCAGTGATTGGAGGTGCGGGCTAGTGAAACCACCTGTTTTCAATCCATGGGCCCGGAGCACCGCCTCGGTGATCCGGCTGGTGGACGTCTTCCCGTTCGTTCCCGTCAGATGCACGACCGGGTAGGCCCGGTGCGTGCCGCCCATCAGATCGGTGAGGGCGCTGACTCGGTCGAGACTCGGTTGCGGAGAGGATTCCGGCACTCGGGACAACAATTCTTGCTCGATGTCCAGAAGCTCTCGATACCAATCTGTCTCGGTCGCCATATCGAACGACGATAGCGGTTGGCCCAGCCGGGGTCAGCGGCCGTGAAGTGAGGGTTAGCACACATCCGACCGGAATGGCACCGCAGGCAGGTAGTGCTCCCACCATTGCCGAGTCAACGTAGCCCGCGCCGCCGCGCACATGCCCGCCACCGCTGTATTCGGGTCCAGGTCCCAGGAATAGGCGCTCCCGTTCTGGCCCACTGCCACCAGGCTGCGGCCGTCGGGCGCGAACTGCAGGTTCCACCGGGTAGGCCGGACTGGCACGATCGAACGCCCGATGGCACTGACCTCGGCCGCATTTGCGGTGTCCCACAGCTGGATTCCGGCGTTGTTGCTGGCCGCCGCCAGCATCCGGCCGTCCGGGCTGAATGCCACTGAGGATATTTCCGAGGGTGCTCCTGTCGGCGCCAGCGTGGACTGCCGTAGCGGATGAGCCGGATCCGCGAGATCGAAGAGTTGAATCGAACCGTCCTGGCTGCCCGCGGCCAGCAGGTGGCCATGGGGGCCGAACGCGAGGGCGCTTACCGCGGGGTAGCCGACCACCAACGGTTCCCCGAGCTGCTTGGGATGGGCCAGGTCGCTGACGTCCCACAACCAGATTCTGCCGTCGGCCGTTCCGACAGCCAGCGTGCGGTCGTCCGCATCGAAAGTCGCGGTGGTGATCCAGCTGCTGCCCTCGGCCGCGACCTTGCCGAGGGGTACCGGTCGGCTCAGATCGGTGAGATCCCAGATGGTCATCGACTGATCGGTGTCCCCGGCGACAAGGTGCTGGCCGTTGTTGTCGAAGGCGAGCCCGGTGAAGTACTTGCTCTGGGTGGGCAGGATGGCGCCGGGCGTGCGTGCGCGATCGGCCAGATTCCAGAGGGTGATATTGCCGCTACCGGAGGCGGCCTCGGCCAGCACCGATCCGCGGGGGTTCATGGCCATGGTCAGGATGGGGATGTTTCCGGGGATGGGGTACTGATCACGCCGCCATTGTGTCGACCCATTCGGGCTGTCCCATTTCAGGACACCCGCTTCGCGAGATTTCAGGGCGAGATGCAATCCATTGGGGCTGATCGCGGCACTCGCGACCCCGGCCTGCTGGTCCGCGATATGCGCCTTCGGCAGCGACCAGATGCGCACCATGCCGTCTTGGTTTCCGGAAGCCAGGATGCCCCGAACCGGATCGAAGGACACACTGTTGACTCCGCTGTTGTCGGCCAGCGGCTCTGCTGCCGGAATCGGTGCCGCTGGGTTGGCTACCTCCCAGATGCTGATCGTTCCGTCCCAGCTGCCCACCGCAAGCTGGGTGCCATCCGGGCCGAACGCCACCGACCAGACCGGGCCCGTCTGGTCGGTCAGAGCCGGACCAACCTGCACGGGTGTGGCGGGAACTGTTACGTCCCAGAGCTTTACGGTGTGATCGTCGCTTCCGGCGGCTAGCAGACGGCTGTCCGGGCTGAACGCCACCGAATGGCTGATGTCGGTGAATCCGGTCAGCGGCGGGCCGAGCGAGGTAGGAGTCAGCGGGTCGGTCACGTCCCAGAGGCTGATCGTGGTGTCATTGCCGCCCGCGGCCAAGAGATGCCCGTCAGGGCTGAACGCAAGAGTGCGCACCGCGTTCTTGGCGCCGCTGATCACCCGGGCCAACGTCGGATGCTCGCTGATACTCCACAACCGGATGGTCGCATCCCGACAGGCCAGGGCCAATATCGGCAGGCGAGGATGGAAGGCAACGGTGAAGATCGAACTGCAGCCCGCGTCGATCGGTGCGCCCACCGGCCGCGGATGCGCCGGATCGGACACGTTCCACAGGTAGATGACGCCACTCTCGGTACCGGCCGCGAGGAATTGACCATCGTTCGAGAAGGAGACCGAACTGACCCACCCCCGCTGGGTGGGCAACGGCGCACCGAGCGGACGGTAATCGGCGGGATCAGCGGTGTCCCAGAGTCGTACGGTGCTGTCATTGCTGGCCGAGGCCAAGACTCGACCGTTCGGGCTGTGCGCGACCATATACACGGCACCGGTATGCCCCGGCAGTGACGTGGCCATCGGGTAGTTCTGCGCGGCCAGCAAGCGCGAATAGACCTGCGGGTCCTTGGGGCGCAATTGGTGGGCGACCAGGATCAGCTTCGCAGCCAGATTGGGATCGTTGGCCCTGGCATCGTCGGCTTGGGCCAACAGCGAGGTGAATATCGCGTTGTCTCGTTGCTCCGCCGAAACCCTGGCCTGCCGAACGGCATACGTTGCCGAGGTGGTCGCGACGACCAGCAGGATCGTCAGCGCCGCGATGGCAGCCACTTTGAGTCTGGTGACCCACTGCCGGTTACGTTGCGAAGCGGACAGGAACTCACTCGCCAGTCCCGCCAGGTGCTGGCGGGAGCGCGCCGCTTCGCTCCACTCGACGGCTTGGCCCAGGCGATGACCGGTGTAGAGCAGCTGCTTGTCCCGTCCGGCCGAATCCCATTCCTTCGCTGCCTCTTCCAGGCGTTGCCGCACGATGTTGCCGCTGCGATCGACATCGATGAGTTTCCGTAGCCGGTCCCAGGAGGTGATCACCGCTTCGTGCGTGAACTCGACCAGCTCCGCGTCGATCGTCACCAGCCGGGCATCGGTGAACACCTCCAACGCCGTACGGGTAGCCCGAGGGTCGCTGGAATGACCGATGAGCTCATCGATGGGAACGCGACGACGCGTATCCGCGGCATCGTCGCCCACATGGACCAGCCGTAACAGCAGATCTTCTGCGACAACCTTGCTCGCGTCGTCGAGCCGTGCCCACGCCTGCTCGCCGGTGACGGTGACCGCGCCCGAGATGCCGCCCGCGTTCCGATAACCCTTGACGGTCAGCCGCACTCCGTTTTCCCGTTGCCGCCAGGTGGCGGCAAGGACATGCGACAGCAGCGGCATCGAGGCGGGTGTGGCCAGCGATTGCTTGGTCCCGCTGACCGCGCCGAAATCGTGCAGGATCATGTCGACCAGCGCGGGTTCCACCCGTAATCCGGCCGACCGTGCGGGCGACAAGATGACGTCACGGAGTTCGCCGAGGTTCATCGGCCGCAGCACCATGGCCCGCCGCTGCACCGAATTCGCGAGTTCTGGATATCCGAGGCAGTACGAATAGAAGTCGGCGCGCACACCCACCACGACGGCACAGCGGGCGGTCGAGTCGCCTGGCATCGGAGTCGATGCCACCGCCAGTGCCGTGATGAAGGCAGCGCGTTCATCCTCGTCCGTGCACAGCGTGAAGATTTCCTCGAGCTGGTCGACCACGACCAGTACCCGGTCCGTCGCCGCTAAGGCCTGCTGGATCTGGTCGCCGAGGACCGTGCGCGGATCTCTGCCCGGCACAAGCAGAATGGTCGACCATGTTTCCCCGGGCTCGAGTCGCAGCAGACCTTGTTGGGCCGCCGGTACCAGACCTGCGCGCAGTAGTGAGGACTTGCCTGCGCCGGAGGCCGCGATCAAACTGACGATCGCACCGTCGGACGACTCCGATAGGGCGGCTCTGGTCACCGCGACCAGCTCGGAAATATGCTTACCCCGACCGAAGAACCGGTCGCTGTCCGCTATCTCGTAGGGGGCGAGGCCCAAATAGGGACACGTGGACTGCGGCAGCACAGCGGTGTCAGCCGGTCTGTCGTTGCCGCCATCGGCGGACGTAGCGGAGCGCGCGTGCTCCCATCGCTGCGACCACCACCGCATTTCGTACATCCCGGGCCGAGGCGCGGGAACGGACCTCATGCGAGCGTTCTTGACGAGAACCTCGAGCACCAGCTGGAAAGCATCGAACCGAGCCGGAACCCGGCGCCCGTTGCGCCACTCGCTGATTCTGGGCGCCGTCACTTTGATCGGAACCGCCCCTTGATATCTGCGCCGTTGGATATCCGATACCTCAGCGGCCAGCCGGGCGAGGGGCGGCTCACCGGCGGCTGTGTACAGCAGTGCGAAGGACTCGGCCAGGACCTCACGCGGGTTCATGCCTGAGGTCTCAGTTGCTTCCGTATCCACGGGCGTACCGTACCCGCCCGTTCGTTTCCGAAAAATGAAAACATGGCTTCACCAGGAGATTCAACCTTGCCGACCGATCTGCCTTCGGGTACCGGCGCGGCTGGGGTCGTGCGACTCCCGCTTCGCTTTCGAAACATCCGAAACCGGTTGTGACCAGCTGTTCTCGCGTGGAAGTTGCCGCACTGCTTGCCCGGTCGCCGACCGTCGATGACGCTGGTGTTCGGCATGCGCTCGCCAGGGGGATCCGCACTGCCACGAACGTACGAACCAGATGTGTGTGCAACTCGCGTCGCCCGGAGGGGAGCCGACGCGGGTGAGACTCGCACCGGAGAACGGAACAGGTAGGTGCGATAGCAGTTCTGTTGACAGGTGTGCGGAATTCGAGTCGGTTCCCTGCCGGATCCTTGGGGTGGAAGCGCCGTCGGCCGGGGATCTCGGCCGGATCGGCGAGCTCAGTGTCGCGTCATTCTGAATGATCGCGGCCGCCGACAGCGTAGGTGCCAACAAGGCCCAATTCCGCATACAGGCACCTCGGTGCACCGTGATGGGGATACTGTCGAGCAGATCGCGCTCAGGTCGGTTTGCGCGGGGCGTGGACGTATTTGCTCTCCGCCCACCGAAGGGAGGGATTCTCGTGCGCCGCAAACTGTTTGCCGCCGTCATGCTCACCGTCGTCGCTGCTAGCGGGCTAAGTGCCTGCGGCAGTGGCGATCCGAACGTGTTGAAGATCGGCACCGAGGGAGTTTACGCGCCCTTCAGCTACCAGGGCTCCGACGGCAAGCTCACCGGATATGACATCGAGGTAGTCCAGGCGGTCGCCGAAAAGCTCGGCAAGAAGGTCGAATTCGTGCAGATTCCGTGGGACGCGATCTTCGCCGGACTCGAGTCGAAACGTTTCGACCTCATCGCCAACCAGGTGACGGTCAATGACGAGCGCAAGGTCAAGTACGCGCTGTCGCAGCCGTACACGTTCTCCGAGGGGGTGATCGTCACCCGAACGGACACCAACGGCATCACCTCGCTCGCCGACCTCAACGGCAAGACCTGCGCAGAGTCCGCGACAACTACCTGGGCCAAGGTCGCGACGAACGCGGGCGCGAAAATCGAAGCGGTAGAAGGCTTTGTGCAGGCTATCCAGCTGCTGAAGATCGGCCGCGTCGACGCCGTCGTCAACGACAACCTCGCCGTCGCCGAATACACCAAGAAGACCGGCGATACCAGCGTGCGGATCGCGGGCAAAACCGGCGCCGCCAGCCTGCAATCGCTCGCGGCTCGCAAGGGTGACGCGCTGATGACCGATGTCGACAAGGCGTTGGACACCCTGCGCGCCGACGGCACGCTGGCGAAGATTTCCGAGAAGTACTTCGGTACCGACGTCAGTAAATAGGAGTCTGTCGCCCGTGGTGACCGCTCAGGCTGGAACTATGGGCGCTTGCGTCGAGCGCCTCGAGCACGGCGTCACCGTTCGCCCTCGCCCATGCATGCTGAAGCTCCGCGGCGGTGAGGTCGCGCAGAACTAGCCGAACTGCCTTACGCCGCAACAGAAAGCCGACGGCTACATCCTGACGTGTGTGGGCCATCCGCTGTCGAAGACCACTCTCGACATCACCAACCCCTGAATTCCGGCTTGCCCGCACCGGTGAATTTCGGATGGATACCCCGTCGATACCACTAGAGATACCGACAGCACTGGAAGGCACTGGGATGCGTAAGTTGATTTTGGGGTTTTACGTTTCGCTCGACGGCAAAAGCGCGGACGCGGACAACGGAATCCGGGACGTGATGATGAGCATCGATGACCCCGAGCAGGAGAAGTACTTTGTCGACCAGTTGTGGGACGCGGGCGCGTTCCTCATGGGCCGCAACACCTACGAGATCATGGCCGGATACTGGCCGAACTCCGACCACCCGTCCGCCAAGGCCATGAACGAGATCCCCAAGGTCGTGTTCTCCCGGACCCTGACATCCGCCGACGAATGGCCAGAGACCCGGATCGCCAGCGGTGACACGGCCGAGGAGATCGCCAAGCTCAAGGCTGAGCCCGGCAAAGACCTCGTCGCCGCGGGCGGCACCGAATTCATGCACTCGCTGATCAAGCTCGGCGTGGTGGACGAGTACCGGCTGTGGGTGCTGCCCGCGGCCACGGGCAAGGGCGCGGCGCTGTTTCCCGAGCTGGATCAGCCGGTGAACCTGCGCTTGGTGAAAAGCACCGCCTTCGCGTCCGGAGTCCTCGAACTGGTGTACACGACAGCCGACTGATCGGCGACGGCCTGCCCGATCTCTGGCGTGTCAGCTGACACCGGCTTCGGTGTTCAGGTACACCACGAGATCGGGGGGCAGGCCGTGGGTGTCGTGCAGGTAGTGGTAGTCGCTCTCGGTCAATGGTCCGGTGAAGCGGCTGTGGGACAAAACTTTTCGTCCCCGCTGGAGCAGTAGGCCGAATTTGCGTTCCTCGTCGAGCAGGGTGGTGCGCACCTCGTGTGGGTGCACGGGTTGCCGGAAGTGCCCGAGGGTGTGTTCCAGCAGCTCGTTCGGCAGGTCGGACAGGGTGCGGGTCGGGTCGTCGCGCCACAGCGTGGTCAGGGTGCGGCGGATCAGGCGGCGGAGTACATGACCGCGGCCGGACGGAGATGGCGTGACCCGGTCGCCGAGAATGACGATGCTGGAACGCAAATGATCCGACAGCAGTCGCAGCGACCGCTCGTCCAACGGGCCCCAGATGCTGAGCAGGGTGCTCAGCCAGGGCTGGAAAACGTCGATCTCGAAGACGGACCGCGTGTTTCGCAGGATTCGCACCAGTCGTTCCACACCGAGGCCGGTGTCGATGCCGGGACGGCGCATCGGTTCGAGGCTGCCGTCGGGATGCCGGACGTATCGCATCATGACGTGATTCCACACCTCCACCCATCGATCATCGGATGTCGGTGTGCCCTGCGGCTTTTCGTCTCCCGTCCAGACGAAGATCTCGGAATCTGGTCCGCAGAGCCCGGTCGAGCCGTTCGACCACCAGTTCTCGTCAGTGGTCGGTTCGACCGGTAAGCCGAGCTCTTCCCAGGTGCGCCAGGATTCGTGGTCAGGTCCGACATGTTCGTCGCCGCCGAACACCGTGACGTGCATCCGGCCGGGGTCGATGCCGAAGCCGTCGCGCAGCAGTTCCAATCCCCAACGCAGGCTCTGCGGACCGCCGTAATCGCCGAGTGACCATGACCCGAGCATCTCGAACACGGTGAGGTGGGTGTCGTCACCGACCTCGTCGAGATCGGTGGTGCGAAGGCATCGCTGCAGGCTGGTGATCCGCTGCCCCAGCGGGTGCGGCCGACCCAGCAGATAGGGGGTCAACGGATGCATTCCGGAGGTGGTGAACAGCACCGGATCTCCCGCCGGGGGAATGAGCGATCCACCCGGCGTGCGTTGATGCCCGCGTTCGCGGAAGAAGTCGAGGAAAGTCTGAACGGTTTGGTCTGTCGTGATCACGGGTGCTCCATCGAGGTGAAATCGACCGGAAGCGACCGCATGGCGAGACCGACGCACACCAGCGGACCGTTTCCGGTCGCCGGCATGGGAAAAGAGGTCAGGCGGCAGCGACCGGCGAGCTGAAAGCTCGTGCGGCCGCAGCAGCGATTCGTGAATAGACCTTCATGCCTGCAAGCTAGCAACCGGGCCGTCCAGAGCGCGACCGATTATCGGGCGACCCACCGGATTCCCCCTGCCTCGATCTGCGCGATCGTCGGAAACTGTTTGCCACGCAGGAGGGGGATAGCGAGTGCGATGTTTGCTTGGTGTGGCCCCACCGCGCACTGGCCGAACCGGACCGAGCCGGGCGGAAGCTACGGACTCGACGACTACTTCACCCGCGATTTTCGCAACAATATCGGCGCTGAAATCATGGGGCGCAACAAGTTCGGCCCACAGCGCGGGCCGTGGGAGAACTATGACTGGCAGGGGTGGTGGGGTGACGAACCGCCGTTCCGTACCCCCGTTTTCGTCCTGACCCACCACCCGCGGTCCTCGATCACCCTGGGCGAAACCACTTTTCATTTCCTCGACGCATCGCCGAAAGAAGCGCTGGCACGGGCATTCGAGGCCGCCGACGGCAAGGATGTGCGCATCGGCGGTGGGGTCAGCGCCGTCCGCGATTTCCTCGCCGCGGACCTGATCGATCAGCTGCACATCGCCGTCGCGCCGGTCGAACTCGGGGGCGGGGAAAGATTGTGGACCAGCCCGGACGAGCTCACGGACCGCTTCAAGCTGGAGTGGGTCCCCAGCCCGAGCGGGGTGACGCACCATCTGTTCCGGCGCCGCTGACCGGAACGAAACCCGTTGTTCCCCAGCGTGATCGGTTCAGGCGGTGCAGTAGACCGGTAGCCGGGAATGCCCGTTGGAGATGAAGCTGCGCACCGGCCGCAACTCGGTCGGATCGGCGGCCAGGCGCAGCTCCGGGAAGCGCGCGAACAGGGCGGGCAGCGCGACCAGCGCTTCGAGCCGGGCCAGCGGCGCGCCCAGGCAGTGGTGGACACCATGCCCGAACGCGAGGTGCTGGTCTTTGGTGCCGCGGTGCACGTCGAAATCGTCGGCAGTAGGCCCGTGGACCTTGGGGTCGCGGCCGGTCGCGGCGTAGGAAGCGAGGATCGCGTCGCCTTGCGGAATGCGCAAGCCGTCGATGTCGAGATCCTCGACCGCGAACCGTAGCGGCAGGTGCGCGAGCGGCGCCTGATAGCGCAGCGTCTCCTCCACCACGCCGGCCCAGTCCAACGTTCCGTCGAGCACGCCGGCCCGCTGCGACGGATGGGTCAGCAGCGCGAAAATCGCTTGGTCGAGCAGGTTTACGGTGGTCTCGTGCCCGGCGCTGATGATAAGCATGAGGGTGTCGACGAGTTCCTTCTCGGTCATCCGAGTGCCGTCTTCGTCGTAGTTGGCGGTCAGCAGGCTGGTGATGTCGTCGCCGGGCTCGGTTCTGCGGTAGGCGACGAGTTCGCTGACCAGCCCGTGCATTTCGAGGTAGTTGGCAGGCGGATCTTTGCGCGTGTCCGAGGTGTCGAAGAACCGATCCACGCAGGCGTGCAGCGGCCCGGCCAAATGATCTGGGACGCCGATCAATTCGCTGATCACGCGAATAGGCACCGGGTAGGCGAACCGCTGTCGCAGATCGACCACCGCGCCGGGCGGGGTCGCCGACAGCTGGTCGAGCAGGTCTGCGGTGATCGCTTCGATCCGCGGCCGGATCGCCATCGTCCGGCGGTGCGTGAACGCCGGAGCCACCAGCTTTCGCAGTCGCCGGTGCTCGGGTCCGTAGGCGGTGAACATGTTGTCGACGCCGACCCACGAGCGCAACGGCCAATTCGAGGGGATCTCTCCCGTGGTGAATGCCGTCCAGTGCTGCCGTGCGTCCTTGGACACCCGGGAGTCGGTCAGCAGTCGGCGGAGCACGGCGGCGTCGGTTACCGACCAGGCGGGCACGCCGCCGGGCAGTACGATCCGGGTGATCGGCCCGCGTCGGCGGATCCGGGCCGACTCGCCTTGGATGTCGATACCGCTGGTGTCCAGCACAATTGGGTCGTGATCGAGCAGTGGGGCGTCCGAATTCTGTTGGCTCACAAGTATCCTCGTCCGCGTACGGATGCCGCGATCGGCTGATCGGGCTACCTGCGAAGCCTAGGAAGATCGGCACCGTGCACGAGTGCACCGCCGCGCCATCTGGATGGAACCTGCCCGCCATGATCTCCACCGCATCGCCAGCAGCCTCGACCCCAGGTGCGCGGGCTTGAACTGGGGCGAGTGCCAAAATAGGCTCCGAGCAGCGAACACGAAATGGATCGGCAGGTGATGGACAGCGCTGGAACAGAGACCGGCGACTCGCACGGAGGGTTCTCCCTGGACTCCACCGGCGCGGGCGCTGTTTCGCGCGGTTTCGACAACTTCCGGCACGGGTGGCAGACGCAGGTCGGCGATGCCTTCCCGCTGCCGACTTTCAGCCAGGCCACGACCGGTGACTTCCGGGTCCGGAGCCGGGTGGCGAAGGTGCGCGATGTGGCGATCACCGATCTCGGCAGCGCGTCCATGATCCGGACTGCAGGCACCCCGTACGGCTATGCCGATCAGGTACGGATGTACGTGGTGCGGCGCGGCATCTGGTCGTTGGGCGGCGTACCCGGGCGCGCCGAACACACGGTGCCTGCCGGGCAATTCCTGCTGCGGCACGGGCCGCCGTTGCATTTCGGGGCGGCGCCACACACCACGGTGCAGATCCTCACGCTGCCCTCCGCCGCGTTCGAGCCACGGCTGCGGAACCGCAGCGTCGCCGAATCGGCGGACTCGGCCGAGATGCGCCTGCTGCTGGCCCATACCAACATGGTTCACGCGACGGTGACCGACCTAGGCCCGGCGGGTGTGCACGCCGCGCATGGTGCCCTGCTCGAACTGGCGAAGGCAGTGCTGGCGGGCCGGTTCGACGACGCCGAACCTGAACTGCGGCCCGCGCTCGTGTACGCGGCGAAGGTAGCGGCGGATCGCCTTCTCACCGACCCGGAGCTGTCTCCGGCGCTGCTTGCCCGGGAACTCCACGTCTCCGTGCGCACCCTGCAACGGGCTTTCACCATGGCGGGTGAGTCGGTGACCGGCTACATCCGGCACCGCAGACTGGAACAGGCCCGGATCGCCCTCGTCACCCAGCCCCGGCTGCCGAGTGTCGCCGAGCTGGCCGCGCACTGGCAATTCTCCGACAGCAGCCACTTCATCCGCGCCTTCAAAAAACGCTACGGCCAGACACCCGTCGAATACGCCCGCTCAGTGCGGCCGGCCGGGTCCTAACGACTCCGGGGAAAGCGCACCTCGTGCGCCGACCGCGTCCGCGACGCCCAAACATGTACTGCCGCCGAAGATTCCGAGCTCATAGCGCACCGAATCGACATCGAAGGAGCGGACCCGAACACCGATCTCGTAGTCGCCGGGATAGGTGACCTCGCCGATGTAGTCGATTCGATACGACGACGGCGACAGATCGGGCACCAGCCCGTCCTCGTCCATCGCCACGGTCGTGAACGCCGCGACGGCCTCGTCATACCAGGTGGTCAGGGCGAGGTAATTGACATGCTGATTGGCGTCGACGTCGCCGATCCGCGCGCGCAGCGGAGCGAAGAACGGGTAGTGATCCCGTTGCGCTCGCTCGGCGCCAGGACGGGTCGTCGCCGTCTCGCTCGAATCCGGGACAGATAAATCGGTGAGATCCGCGATCAACTCCTCCGGAAGAGCGAGCGGCCCCGCGGCACCGAGATTCAACACCGTGGCCTCGCCGCCACCCACCCGCTCGCCGCCGGCGAACACCACTTGTTCATAAGTGAACGACGAACGCCCGATGCGACGAATCCCGGTGTGCACCTGCACATCAGCGTCGGTGCGGTAGACGGGTGCCACTCTTTCGATACTTTGACTGACGAAAATGATCTGATGCGGGCCGAACTCACCGGCAGCGACGAGTCGCTCGAATCGAGGCATCCTCACCCGTATCCGAGCGTCCTCCAGCCACCGTGCCACCCCCACCGTGCTCGCGGCCCCGTCCCGACCGAGATCGCCCTGCCGCACCCGAATATCGCACTGGACCGGAAATACGGAGCTACTGAGAGGACTCATGAAAACACCATAGGAACGTCACCACGGCCCACACTTGAACAACCGCGCCAACCGAATGGAACGGTTACGCCATACGTACATGGGGTCTGTCGGCTTGTCGCCGCCTGTCAGACGGCGTCGAGTCGGCTGGCGGACAACATTCGAGGGGATGCGGACTCGGTAGGATAATCGAATGGATCTCCGCCTTACGGAGCGTTGCATCATCGTTTCCGGCGCCAGTAGCGGAATCGGCTTGGCCACCTCACGAATCCTCCTCGAGGAGGGTGCCTCGGTCGCGGCTTTCGCCCGCGACGCCGAGCGCCTATACGATTCTCATGCCGATCTCTCCGCAGCAGCACGGTCACGCCTGCTATTGGCATCGGCCGACGCCGGAGACCTGCAATCGGTCAGTAATTTCGTCGACCACGCTGTCGATAGGTTCGGCCGCGTCGACGGGGTCGTGGCCAATGCGGGAATCGGCATCGTCGCATCGGTCCAAGCACCCGCCGAGATTTGGCTGGAACAGTTCTCCACCAAGGTATTGAATGCACACAACTTGATTTCTTCGGCCCGCCCGTATCTGGCTGCCAGTGCCGATTCAGCTATTGTGATCATTCGGCTTATACGACCGGCACGTCTATCGATGTGTCGGGGGGTTTGCATGGCAGAACCTGAGCGGCCGAAACTTGCCATTTCGCGCTTGCGTTGTTTTCGCGGTCCCAGCCGTAGCGTCGGATAGGAGTGGCCGGCGGGCTATAGGCTTCCCCTATACCGTCTACTGCAAATTCGTCTTTGCCTCCCGCTCTTTTTCGGACGTACCGTGAAACAGCTCGACGAAGTGCGCACCGCGATTCTCCGAAGATTCGCGTTCCGCGCACGTCCATTTTCCGTCGGGCCGACTATCACGCAATCGAAAGGACCGGTGGCATGACCACGATCGGAAACGGGTCGGGAACGCGGGAATTCGCGGGGAAGCGGGCCCTGGTCACGGGTGGTTCGCGCGGCATCGGAGCGGCCATCGTGCGCCAACTCCTGGATGCGGGCGCCGAGGTGGTCACGACCGCCAGGTCGGCGACGGGCACGGTGCCGGAGGGGGCCACTTTCGTGCAGGCCGACGTGCGGACCCGGGCCGGTGCGGAGGCGATCGCCGCGGCCGCGCAGGAGGTGCTCGGTGGGGTGGATGTCTTGGTGCACAACGCGGGTGGGGCGCAACCGTACAAGAGTGCGTCGGACATCCCCGACGAGGTGTGGCAGGAGGCTTTGGACTTGAATTTCCTGGCGTCGGTGCGGCTGGACTCGCTGCTGGTACCGGCGATGCGGAAGCAGCGCCAGGGGATGATCGTGCACGTCTCCTCGGCCGCGGTCCCCACCGCGTCGCCGCAGTTCCTGCACTACGTGACGGCGAAGGCAGCGCTCGAATCCTACAGCCGGGGAATGGCTTTGGAGCTGGCCCCGTTCGGCATCCGGGTCAACACCGTGTCTCCCGGCAAAACCGCCACCCCCGGTGGTGAAGAAACGCGGGAGCTGTGGGCGCGGGTGGCTTCGGGCGAGAACGACACCGCGGCGCCGACCGGCATCACCACGCCGCTGGGGCGCGATGGTCAGCCCGAGGATATCGCCAACGCGGTGCTGTTCCTCGCGTCCGACCGGGCGAGCTGGCTGACCGGCAGCAATCTCTTCGTCGACGGCGGCGAATTCCCCAGAGGCTGAAGGTCTTTCCCGAAATCACGAGAGGTCACAGAACATGGAATTGCAGGGCAAGACGGCATTGGTCACCGGCGGCACTTCTGGTATCGGTCTGGCGACCGCTCGATTGCTGGCCCGCGCGGGAGCCGAAGTTGTCGTCACCGGCCGTGACGTCGTACGCGGCAAGAACGCCGAGCACGCCGCGCAGGAGGACGGCGCGGTCCGATTCACCCCGGCCGACTTGGCGGATTTGGACTCGGTCGCGGAATTGAGCCGCCAGAGCGGTCCGGTCGACATCCTGGTCAACAACGCGGGCGCTTTTCCCACCGCACTCACCGTCGAACAGAGCCTGCAGGACTACGAACGGATCTTCGACACCAATGTGCGCGGTGCCTATTTCCTGGTCGCCGCGCTCGTGCCGCACATGTTGGAGCGGGGTGAAGGCAGCATCGTCAACGTCACTTCGCTCGCGGCGTTCCGGGGCTTCCCGGGCGCTTCGGTCTACAGCGCGTCCAAAGCCGCGCTGTCCTCGCTGACCCGCACGTGGGCGAAGGAGTTCGCCGATGGCGGCGTGCGGGTCAACAATGTCGCGCCCGGTCCGACCCGCACCGAAGGCGTGGTCGCCGAATGGGGTGCGGACGGAAACGAAGGCGTGGCAAAGGATTTGGGGCTCGCCCGGACCGCCGAGTCACGCGAGATCGCCGAGGCGATCTACTTCCTCGCCTCGCCGCGTGCCAGCTACATCACCGGCACCACGATCCACGTCGACGCGGGCGGCGCGGTCTTCTAGGACGCCGGTGCGAACGACCTGGCCCAACTCTGCTGACGCAGCTGGGCGAGCAGGGCTGCCTCCGCCGCGCCCACCGTGGACCGGACCACGGCGATGACGGGCTGGGTCACGGCCGGGGACACCGGCCGCACGAGGTGCTCGTGGCTGGGCGGCACCGCGGAGGACGGGACGAGCGTCACCCCAAGCCCCTGCGCGGCCCAGCGCACGGCCGTCGCCGTCTGGGATACGCGGGCAGCCGTGGTCGGGGTCAACTCGTTGTCCCGCAACACCTTCAGCAGCACGCGGTCGAGCGCGCTGTCCCGGTCGAACCGCACCCACGGCTCGCCAGCCAGTTCGCGCAGCTCGACCCGGTCCGCGGCGAGCAGTCGGTGTCCGGCGCCGAGCACCACGACGAACTCTTCGTCGCCGAGGTGGTGGGCGTCCTCTGGGGTCCGCTCGCACTCCGCCATCAGCGCGAGATCGAGCATGCCCCGACGACACAGCCGATCCAGCTCGGACGAACTCGGCTCCTCGAAGACGGTGACCTCCAGCCGCGGGAAGCGGCGACGCAGCGCGCTGAGCGCACCCGGCAGCTGCCTGGCACCGAACCCGAGCTGCGCGGCGACCACCAGCTCGCCGACCAGCTCGTCGGCACCGGCTCGCGCCGTCGCCCGCGCCCGCCGGGACGCGCTCACCGCGATCTCCGCCTCGCGCAGGAACGCGTGGCCGACCGCGGTGGGCACCAGCCCGGTCGGCGTGCGGTCGAACAGCTGCACGCCGAGTTCCCGCTCCAGACCGCGGATCTGCTGGGACATCGACGGTTGCGCGACGTGCAGCAGCTCCGCGGCCGCCGTCACCGAGCCCGCCTCGGCGACGGCCAGGGCGTACTCGTACTGACGAAGGCTCATCGGCTCCCGTTCCCTCCGTGCGGTGGACCGCGGTTAGTGACAAGCGCTACAACACGAGACGCGCCACGTTTACTCCACACGTGCCTCGTCCGCGGGCACTGAGCCGAGCAACTGTCGCTGCAGGAAGGACAGTTCGGCTTCGACGGCCTGTTCGTGCGCGTCGAGAAACGGGGTGTAGTGCCCGCCGGGTAGGCGAACCACCTCCGCCCGGGCCGCCCGGCGCGCGGCCCGCACCGAGGGCTCCGGCGGCGCGGTCTGATCCTGGTCGCCCACGAGCACGAGCAGCGGGCAGGTGATGTGAGCGGCGTGGCGGCCGGGGCGGTACAGGGCGATCCGGAGTCCGGTGCGTGCGGCGACGACCTGCTGCCACTCCGGATACCTGTTGCCCGGGTTGAGCGCTCGGTCGCCATCACGACTGTCCGGCGTGGTGAGCATGGCGACCGTGCCCGGCGCTCCGGCGAGCGGCACCAGCAGCGGTCGTCGTCCGACCAGTCCGCCGAGCGCGTCGACGATGCCGCGGCCCAGGTACCGCAGCATGGCGAGCGGCCGCTGATGACGTCCAGACATGGCGGCCGCGGTCACCCCATCGGTGAGCGGTGTCTGCGCGATCGCCGCGCCGAGCCGCGGATTCCGGGCCGCCGCGCGCCAGACGTGCCCGCCTGAGAGGGAGAATCCCCAGATCGCGATCCGGTGTGTTGCCACGTCCGGCAGTGTCGCGGCGTAGGCGATCGCGGCCTCCAGGTCGGCGAGCTGCTCGGGTATGCGGACGACCTGGCGCGGTGTCCCGCCGCTCTCCCCGAGATGCCGGTAGTCGAACGCGAGCACGGTGAACCCCGCGGCGTGAAATCGGCGGGCAAACCGATCTGTACCAGGCTCTTTGGTGACCGCGCCACCGGCAGACATGACCACGCAGGCGCCGTTGCTTCCGCGATAGTGCCAGCCGACGCACTCGGTGTCGCCGCTGCTGAAGCGCACCTTCGTCCGTTCCGAATCCTCTTGCATGTCAACCTCCGACCGAAGCAAATATCGTATGAGTTTGATACTATACTGAAATCGTAGTTTACGGATGCGATACTTTCTGAGAAGGGTGCCAGGCCATGAACGCAGACAGCCACCGCCGGATGACCAACACGATCAACAAGGTCATCGTCGGATTGCAGCGCAGGGGAGTGGCTTTCGGGCCGATGCAACTGCTCACGGTCAAGGGGCGACGGACCGGACAACCGCGCACGTTCCCGATCGCGGTGAACAAACTGGGGGACGGCCGATACATCTTCCAGGCCTTTCCGAAGGCCGCGTGGGTGGCGAACGCGCGGGAGGCGGACACCGTCACGCTGACCCGGGGGCGCAAGTCGTCGACCGCCCGCCTGGTCGAGGTGCCGGTGGAGCAACGTCGTCCACTGCTGCGCGAACTGGTGACGTCCAGCCCGGCGAGTGTCGGCAACCGCTTCGTCACCACCGGCCTGGCCGATGCCGCAACGCCGGACGGGATCGCCGCGGCGGCGCATCGGATCGCGGTATTCCGCGTCGAACCGGCCTGATCTGATCGGCCGGGTTCGTCGAGTACACGCCGACCCGGTCTCGGTGGCATCGAATGGTCCGGCGCCGCGATACGATACGGAATCCATACAAACTGACGTGAGAGTAGTGCTGTGTGAGTTCAGGAGCGGATCGGACCGTGGCGCGGCAGCGACGGCAACTCACTGTTGCCGTCAAAGAAGCGGTGCGCGACTTGAACATTCAGCTGTCGCTGCTCAACCGCAGATTCGGCAACCGGGTCGAGCTCAGGGACATCGACTGGACCTGCCTCGACCTCGTCAATCGGTACGGGCCGATGACTCCGACCGCGTTGGCGCGCCAGGCCGGGCTGCATCCGGCGACCCTCACCGGAATTCTCGACCGGCTGCAGAAGGGCGGCTGGATCGAGCGCACGCGTGATACGGAATCGACCGATCGCCGCGCGGTCACCCTGCGCGCGGTGCGCGAACGCAATTCGACGCTTTTCGAGGTGCTCGCCGGAATGAACACCCGAATGGACGACGTCTGCGACCGCTACTCCGAAGCCGAACTCGAGGTGATCGCCGACTTCCTGCGCCACACCAGCACGGCAGGACAGGAGTCGGCCGAGGAGTTGGCCGAGGGCTGACGCGATCGGTGTTCGTCTCGAATTCGATTGGCGCAGCTGAACTTCAAGCGCGATTAGGCGGGTCTTAACTTGCCGACATGACTGCGGTGTTTCGCTACGCTGACTCCGAAACAGCTGCCGCTGCGCAATGGTGCGCTATCGCCGGGGGTTTGGGGTTCTTGTGGTCGTGCGTGTGGTGCGGCCATGAATGTTGTTATGCGGGAAGGGTTATCGAGTGATAAGGGCACGGCGAAGGTGGGCGGGGATGGTGGCAGCGGTGAGTGCTGTGGTGTGCATGGGAGTGGCGGCGGCGCCGGCGCAGGCGGATCCGCTGCCGCAGGTGACGACGGTCGGCACCACGTTGTTCGCGTTCGGCGACGCGAAGGTCTGTGCGGGCCTGATCGACGTGGCGCTGGAGGCGGCGCCGTGGCGGCCCGGTCACGTGCTGGCGCATGTGACGCCGCGGGGGTATCTGGGTGGTCCGTGTGGCAATCAGGTGAAGCTGGGATGGGTGGGGTCGGCGGGCCCGCGGACTCAGGATGTCTGGGTTGGCGCCGATGCGACGCCTGGGGCATCCGTCACGGCGGATCTGTGGGTCGGGATGGGTCCGGCCAAGGTGATGGCGGCGTCTTGGCCGATCAAGGGCACGTTTGCGGAGTGGTATCTGCTGGTGCCGTAGTTCGGCACTTCCTTGACATACCTTTGACTTCAAATTAACTTTGCAATCAAAGGTATATCGGCGCAGGGAGCGTTCGGCATGGTCCACGAAGAGTCAACGCCACCCGCGACGGGCCGCATCCTGACAATCGGTCTACATCCGAAATCCCTTGACTACAGCCAATTCCCGGACCTGGACGAACCGAAGCTGCTCGCGCGCATCGAAACCGGCCACGCCGCGATGCGCGCGGCAGGCTTCGACGCCGTCTCCTGCTTGGTCGGCGCCGACCCCGACGACGCCGAACGCGACCTCCGCGCACACCTCGCCGAAGGCCCGATCGCCGTCGCGATGATCGGGGGAGCGATCCGGCTGATCCCGGAGCACACCCTGCTGTTCGAACGCATCATCAACGTGCTCAGCGGCACGGTCTTCTGCTTCAACACCTCACCGGAAACGACCGTCGACGCGCTGCGCCGCGCGGGCGTCCCGGCCGCCCTGGCGCCGGAATAGCCGCGAACCGTTCAGCCTCGGCTAGTGCCCGGCTTCCCAGCCGAAACCGTCCGGGTCGGCGAACGGGCCGATACCGCTGCCGAGGACGATCCGATGCGACCCGCTGCCCGCCGGGTCGACGCCGGCGTCCTTGGCGGCGGCCTTGCGCCCGTACAGCGCCAGCTTGACCGACCCGGCCGGCGCCTCGAACTCGACGTACTTGCTACCGAAGCTCTTGCCGACGGTCAGGCCGCGGTCGACGTAGAACTGCTTGGTCGCCTTGACGTTGTCGACGCCGAGGAGCACAACGAAATCGTCGACCTCCCTGGTCGCCGGGCCGGTGTCCTTCTTCGCCGACGTCGCGATCTTCCAGATCGCCCCGTCCGGCGCCTGGACCACGCCGCCGTAACCCCAGAAGCTCTTCTTGGCCGGCTTCACCGTCGTCGCGCCCGCGTCGAGCGCGGTGCCGATGAGGCTGTCGACGGTGCTCGGCTGCGACACCACGAGCGAGAGGATATAGCCGCGGAATCCGGAGGTCGGTGCCTCGGCCGCGCGGACGCGCAGTTGGTCGCCGAGCCCGAACGCGGCGGCGTAGAAAGCGGTGGCGGCCGCGGTGTCGGGCACCTCGAGGGTGACGGCTTCGATAGTGGTCTGATCAGTGCTGATGTTCATGAGGGCAACGCTATGCGCCGGGCGGTAACCGGCGCTTCTCGATTCCTGATCACCTGTTTTCTCGAGGCCCGGCGATACGCGTGCCGGTCGTGTACCCGCGCACGTCCGTGGGTATGCCCAGTTGCGGTCCCGCTGGAAAGAGCGCCCGAGCGCCGCTAGCGTGGGGTGGCGCGAACGAAGTCCGATATCTGGGAGATAGTTTGTCGAGTTCGACCATCGAGAATATTGAGTCCGCCGCCGCACCGAATGCTTCGCCGCGCACCATCGCGCCGGTGGTGTGGTGGACGATCGTAGTGACGGGTGTCGTCGCGGGCGGGTACTACCTGGTGCAGACGCTCGAGCATCGGCAGGTGATGCTGCATCTGATCGACCTGAGCGTCTATCAGATCGCCGGCGACCGAGTGAGCCATCATGTTTCGGTCTACGACAGTCCGCTACTCGGCAACACCCGAGGCGTCTGGGAGTTCGTCTACACGCCGTTCGCCGCGCTGCTGTTCGTTCCGCTGCGCTGGCTACGCGGTGATCTGTACACGGTCGTCGGTGGACTCGGCAATTTCGTGCTGCTTGCCGTGTCGTGCTGGGTGGCACTGTCGATGCTCGGCTATCGACGCGACCGTCGGCTGGCCGTCGCGGCCGTCGCGATCGCCGGACTGCTGCTGTGGTGCGAGCCGATCCGCATGACCATGGCCTTCGGTCAGGTCAATATTCTCCTGCTGCTGATCGTCATCGTGGATATGGCGTTGCCTGACACGTCGCGGTGGAAGGGCGTGCTGACCGGTATTGCCGCGGGCATCAAACTGACTCCGGCTTTCTTCGTGCTCTATCTGCTGGTCACCCGGCGTTACCGGGCGGCGGCGACTGCGCTGGGATCGTTCGCGGCGACGATGGTGATCGGTTTCGCTGTGCTGCCGAAGGATTCGCTGACCTACTGGAGCGGCGCCTTCATGGACCCGCAGCGCGTCGGCATACCCGCGAACCTGTCGAACGAGTCGTTGCGCGGCATGATCGCGCGCTCGGTCGGCGTCGAGGGCGCGCATCAACTGCTTTGGCTGGTCGGCGCGGCCGCGATGGCGGCAGTCTGCCTGTACCTGGCGCGTAGGCTCTCGCAGAGCGGACGCGAGCTGCCCGCCGTGGTCTGCGTCGGCGTCACCATGACAGCGGTTTCGCCGTTCAGCTGGGTACACCACTGGGTCTGGCTCGCACCACTTCTCATCTACCTAGGCGATCTGGCGCTACGCCGCCGCGGCCTCATCGCCCCACTCGCTTTCATCGCGACCGCCCTCGTAGTCTCCAGCGGCGTACTGACCTTCTACGATCCGACCATAGTCAGCATCTTCGACTACGCCGACCGAGCCCGCCCAAGCCTGCTCTACCGCAACGCCTACCTCTGGTTGACGGTCGTCCTCCTCGCGGCCGCCGCCTTAGCCCTACGCCGATCCCCAACCCCCACACCCCCTCCGGTCGGCACGCTCTCCCCACGCGCGGAATCCACCGCCGGCAGTTGACCGTTGGCCGCCCGTCCGGACCGGAGGTTGGGGGCGTCGAGATCAGTTCAGCGAGTGAACTTTTCGATGGCGGTCGGGGTTACGGGGGTGAAGAAGTTGATGAGGTTGCCGTCTGGGTCGCGGAATAGGAGGGCGCGGTTGCCCCAGGGCATGGTGGTGGGCTCGTTGACGAAGTCGGTGACGAATGCGGTGAGGTTTTTGTACACGGTGTCTACGTCGTCGACCAAAAATTCGAGGATGACGCTCTGGTTGGCGGCGGGGTGGGCGGAGCCGGGGGCGAACAGGGGGACGGTGCGGGTGCTGGCGATGGCGAGGGTGGCGGAGGTGGTTTCGAGTTCGGCGAAGTCTTCGGTGGACCAGTTCGCTCGGAGGCCGGTGGCGCGTTCGTAGAAGTCGACGAGGCGGGTGATGTCGCCGGTGATGATGCGGATCGAGACGAAGTTCATGGGTTTCTCCTGATCGGTCGGTGCTGTTGACCAAAGGTTATGACTGATACTGGACAGAATCCGCCCGGTATCAGAGAGAGACTTTCGTCATGTCCCGACCGATCGCTCGCGTGCTCACCCTGCTGGAGCTCTTGCAGGCGGGCGGCACCCGGACCGTGGCCGAACTCGCCGACCGACTCGACGTCGACGAGCGCACGGTGCGCCGGTACGTCGACCACCTGCTCGACCTCGACGTGCCCGTCGAGTCGGTGCGCGGACGCTACGGCGGCTACCGGCTCGCCTCCGGTTACCGCATGCCGCCGCTCATGCTGAGCGATGATGAAGCGCTGGCCGTGCTGCTCGGCCTGGTCGCGGGCCGGCGCGCGGGCTTGCTGACGAGCACGGGCTCGGCCAGCGAAACGGCGGCGGCGAAGATTCGGCGGGTGCTGCCGGAGCGACTCGGGCGCAAGCTCGATGCCGTGCTCGGCTCGCTCGCCTTCACCGCGCCGCCCGGCGAGACGACCGTCCCGGAGACCGCGGTCCTGCTCACGATCGCCGACGCGGTGCGTCAGCACTGGCCGATCTCGATCCGGTACACCGCCGCCGACGGCCGCCGCAGCGAACGCACGCTGCACCCATACGGACTCGTCGCGCACTCGGGTAAGTGGTACGTGACGGGTGCGGATCCCGCGATCGGCGAAGACCGGACTTTCCGGCTGGATCGCATTGCTGCCGCACGGACCATGCCCGGATCGTTCGAGCCGCCTGCCGAATTCGACCCGGCGCAGCGCGTGCTGACCGGACTGGCCACCGCGCCGTACCGACACGAGGTGACGCTCCGCATCCAAGGCACCGCCGAGCAGATCCGCACCCGACTTCCCGCCAGCGTCGCGATCGTGACGGAGAGCGGCGCGGATGCGGACTGGTCCCGCGTCGAACTGCGTGCGGAAAGCCTCGACTGGCTGCCCGCCGTGCTCGCGTCGCTGGACCTGCCCTTCGTCATCGAACGACCCGATGAGCTCCGCACCCTCGTCGCGGCGTTCGCCGCCCGACTCTTGCGTTCGGCCGAACGGAATCCCGGGCAGACTGGAGCGCATGGCGATGGTCACCATTCCTAAAGCGATACCCCGGGACGAACCCGAACTCCTCCACGAATTCCGCATCGAGGGCGCCTACGTCGACGACATCTTCATGGCCCGCACGATCTGAGAGGAGAGTGGCCGATGACCGATCACCAGAGTTTCGAGCAACAGGAACAAGCGGTAATCGAGCGTCTACTGCGGCAGAGCGGCGACATGGGCGCCGTCACCTCCTACGGCTCGCACCCGGACCAGGTGATCGAAGTATTCGGCGAATCGGGGCCGACCGTGGTGTTCGTCCACGGCGGCTACTTTCGACCCGACACCGATCGGACCCACGCCAGGCCGTTCGCCCGCGCCCTGGCCGGTGCCGGTCTGCGCGTCGTGCTGTTGGAATATCGGCGTGTACCAGGCAATCCCAGGGCGGCGATCGAGGATCTGGACCTGTTCGAGACGCGCTTGGACGCACCGGCGTTGTGGGTCGGCCACTCCGCGGGCGGCATGCTGGCGCTGGCCCGGGCTTACCGAGGACAGGCCGCAATCCTGGCCCTGGCACCGGTAGCGGATCTAGCCCGCGCAGCCCGACTCCGCCTGTCCGGCGACGCGGTCACCACCTGGATGGGCGGGACTCCCGAACAGCAGCCGCGCCGGTACGCCGACCTGGACCCCCAGGTACGCCTGCCACCGCGCCCACCCGGCGTGCTCTTGGTGCACGGCAGCAACGATCAATCCGTGCCCGTCGCGTTGAGCCAGGACAGCCCCGCCGAATCGGTCGTCCTGCCGGACGCCCACCACTTCGATCTCATCGACCCCGAGTCCGAAAAGTGGACCCAGATACTGGAATTGGTGCTCTCAGCGGTGCAGGAGCTGGCTCATAGCCAATGAGCCGGCTCGCCGCCGCGATGAAACTTTGCGCCCGGTACGGCGAACATCTCGCGTGCGAGCCGCAGCCGGGTAGGCCCGGTGAAATACGGTGTCCTTGCGACAACTTTCCGAACGCGACGCAGGGAGACTTATGCCGAATCGGCCACTAGCCAGTTCGTTGACCAGCGCCGAGGCACTGGATCAGCTGGAAACGCGCTATCAGCGGTCCGTCGACGCGTTGCGCGAGGCGATCCGGGCCTTCGTCGAGAACGGCACGGTGCCCGACGAGGCAACCCGCGACGCGGGCCTGTTCGTCTATCCCGAACTGCGCATCAGCTGGGACGGCGCCGCACCGCCGAAGAACCGCTCCCGCGCGTGGGGACGATTCACCAGGCCGGGCAGTTATGCCACCACGATCACCCGCCCGGACCTGCTGCGCCACTACCTGACCGAACAACTCGAGATGATCGAGCGCGACTACGAGGTGCGCATCGAGGTATCGCCGTCCCGGCAGGAGATCCCGTTTCCCTACGTGATCGATCGCGCCGATCTCACGCTGGACAGCTCGATGGCCGCGGTGATGGCCCGGTATTTCCCGACCACCGATCTGGCCAGCATCGGCGACGAGACCGCCGACGGCATCTTCAATGCCATCGACACCTTTCCGCTCAGTCATTTCGACGCGCTGCGCACCGATTTCTCGCTGGCCCGACTGCAGCATTACACCGGAACGCCGGTGGACCATTTCCAGCCCTTCGTGCTGTTCACCAACTACACGCGGTACGTCGACGAATTCGTGCGCTGGGCCTGCGAGCAGATCGCCGACCCCGACAGCCCCTACGATGGCCTCTCCTGTCCGGGCGGCACCGTGGTCACCGCCGAAACCCTCGGCGCGGCAACAGCTTCGGATCTCGCCTGGAAGAAACACCAGATGCCTGCCTGGCATCTGAGGTCCGCCGATCGACGCGGCATCACCCTGGTGAACATCGGCGTCGGGCCGTCGAACGCGAAAACCATCTGCGATCACCTGGCGGTGCTGCGCCCGCACGCGTGGCTGATGATCGGCCACTGCGGTGGCCTGCGGGAGAGCCAGGCGATCGGCGACTATGTGCTCGCCCACGCGTATCTGCGCGACGACCACGTGCTGGATTCGGTACTGCCGCCGGACATTCCGATCCCCAGCATCGCCGAGGTGCAGCGGGCGCTGTACGACGCCACCAAGATTGTCAGCGGCATGCCCGGCGAAGCGGTGAAGCAGCGCTTGCGCACCGGCACCGTGGTGACCACCGACGACCGGAACTGGGAACTGCGCTACTCCGCGTCGGCCTTGCGTTTCAACCTGAGTCGCGCGGTCGCCATCGATATGGAAAGCGCCACGATCGCCGCGCAGGGATATCGCTTCCGGGTGCCCTACGGCACTTTGCTGTGCGTCTCGGATAAGCCGCTGCACGGCGAAATAAAACTGCCCGGCCAGGCCAACCGCTTCTACGAAGGGGCCATCTCCGAGCACCTGCAGATCGGCATCCGTGCGGTGGAACTGTTGCGCGCCGAGGGGGATCGGCTGCATTCGCGCAAGCTGCGCACCTTCAACGAGCCGCCGTTCCGGTAACTGTTGCCAGCCACCACAGCCCGGCAGATCAGCGTCCCTGATCGCCGGGCTGCGCTGTGTCGTGCCGAAGGACGCGCGGCAGCATGCACACCACGCCCGAGCGCGGCTTGGTCCGTCGCCCAGCCGGGCGGTCGGCAGCATGTCATCGAGGTCGTTCGTGATCCGATGTGATCGGGGCGTGATCGGACCGTGATCGCCTGTGTCGCTGTTAATCAGCCCTCAACTCGATTTTAGAATTCGGCCTACAACTCGTGGGTTGCCGCGCCGAGTTCTAACCTCGAACGCGGGATCAACAATTTGGTGGCACCGGCGAGCTAGGCCACCCGACCAACGGTGATCGGTAGGTCCCGACATGCAGCTCGACTCGGCAGCACCGAGCCTGTGCCTTTGGGGGACAGGCGATCCGACACGCGATCGACCAACTCCGAAAGAAGCGTCTCATGGGTAAGCACAGCGCACCTAGCAAAAACCAGATCCCGGCCCGATTGGCAATTCTGTCGACGGCCACCCTGATCGGCCTCGGCGTCTCGGCGCACAGCGGAGCGGGACAGGCCGTCGCGGAAACGACGACCACCGTCGCCGACGCGAGCGACCACGTGGCGCCGGCGCCCGCCAAGGCGAAGCGGGTACTCGCCGCGAACGGGCAGGGCCACCACAGCCGAAATGTGGCGCCGCCCAAGAAGAAGAAGCCCGGCGCCAAGCCGAAGGGCAAGCCCGCGGCGGACAAGCCTGCGGCCGACCCGCTGGAGCTGCTGAACAGCGGCAGTGCCACGCTCACCGGTTTGGCGAAGAGCCTGAACACCGGCAGTGCCGCCGTCGCGCCGCTGGCCAAGGCGCTCGGCACCGGCAGCACGGCGGCCGCGGGCAGCGCCGCGACCGGCAGCAAGGCGGCGGGTGGCCTCGCGCCCCTGCTCGGCCTGCTCTCCGGCAGCGCTCTCTGATTTCGAGCGCCGCACGGCCGCCAACCAGCAACAAGAAGGCATTTCATGGGTAAGCACAGTGCACCGCGGAAACTTTCGCCGGGAACAATGCTCACATTGTCGACCGCTTTCGGAGTATCAGCTTTCGCTGCGACTTTTGCTGGAGCTCCTTCGGCCTCGGCGGGCCCCGATTCGCCCGCCGATGAGGTGATCAGCCTGACCAACGCTGCACGCACCAAAGCCGGCTGCTCTGCTTTGAAATCCGAAGAGCATCTCACCGAAGCCGCGCAGGCCCACACCAAGGACATGGCGGCCAGCGGCAATCTGGACCACAACTCGTCGAAAGGTGATCCGGGCGACCGGATCAGCGCGGCGGGCTACAAGGCGCAGACCTGGGCCGAGAACATCGCCGAGGGGCAGACCAGTGCGTCCGAGGTGGTCGACGCGTGGATGAACAGCGAAGGCCACCGCGCGAACATCCTGAACTGCGGACTCAAGGACATCGGTGTCGGCTACGCCAAGAGCGGCGACGGCACCGCCTACTGGACACAGGATTTCGGCGCGAGCAACGGCTCCGACAAGGACAAAGATAAAGACAAGGACAAGGACAAGGACAAGAAGAAAGACAAGGACAAGCCGTCCGGGGGAGACAAGGACAAGCCCTCTGATGGTGACAAGGACAAGCCCGGCGGCGGTGACAAGGACAAGCCCGGCGGCGGTGACAAGGACAAGCCCGGCGGCGGCGACAAAGACAAGCCCGGCGGCGACGGAGACAAAGACAAGCCTGGCGACGACAAGGACAAGCCCGGCGGCGACGAATCCACCGAGGACCCTTCGGATGACGGCTCGCAAGTCCCCTCGGAGGGCGAGGACGATTCGTCCGACGATCCTTCCGGCGACGGCTCCGACGAGTCTTCGGACGGTGCAGGTGATTCGTCCGAGGACCCCTCGGGTGACGGTTCGGACGAGTCTTCGGACGGTGAGGGTGATTCGTCCGAAGACCCGTCGAGTGAGGGTTCGGACGAGTCCGCAGATGACGGAGGTGATTCAGCGGAGGACCCCTGGGGTGAGGGTTCCGACGATTCCTCGGCGGACGGAGGCGATTGGTCCGAGGACTCGTCGGGCGACGGGTCGGACGAATCTGCCGACGACACAGCCGGTTCGCCCGAGGATTCCTGGAGTGACATCTTCTCCGACGACGCAGGCGATTCCTCCGCTTACGGCGATGCGGGCGATGCGTCCGCCGACGGCTTCGATTGGTTCGGGGACGGCGGCGGCGACTCGGCCGACGGTCTCGGAGCCCTCACCGGCGGCGGTGACGACTTCGGCGGTCTCGGCGACCTCCTCGGCGGCCTCGGCGGCGCCGGAGACGCGTTCGGCGGACTCGGCGATGCCGGCGACGCCTTAGGCGGACTCGCCGGTGCGGGTGACGCTTTGGGTGGACTCGGCGGTCTCGGCGATGGCCTCGGCGCACTCGCCGGTGGATTCTAGCCGGTCGGCTATTCCTACTCGATCGCCGAACAGGGTTGACTGCCAACCTTGTTCGGCGATCGCCCGTTATATACCGAAAGCGCCATGATCGTCGGTTCGGACCGGCAGGCCGACATTTGGAAGGACACTGGGGCGGGAGTGCGGAAACCGCACCCGAACGAGAACCTTCCGACGTCGAGGTGGTCGATTCATGCCAACTCCATCAGACCTGCTCGAGCCGACGACGTGGGCAGGCAAGATCTTTCGCGACGGATGGCGCGATGCGGCCAGCACCGCACCGGTCATCGAACCGGCCACCGGCGCCGAGATCGGCCGCCTCGGCATTGCCGGTATCGACGACCTGTCTGCCGCGACCCGATCCGCCGTTGCGAGCCAACGAGACTGGGCCGCCCAGCCGTTCCATGAACGCGCCGCCGTCTTGCGCCGAGCCGGAGATCTGTTCCAGCAGTACGCCTCCGACATACAGCACTGGCTGGTCCGCGAAACAGGATCGGTCCCCGCCAAGGCGACCGTGGAAACCGATGCGGCGGCGCAGGAATGCTTCGAAGCGGCCGCGCTGGCCTCGACGCCGATGGGCGTGCTGTTGCCCACCGAATACGACCGCCTCTCCATGACCCGCCGGGTGCCGGTCGGCGTGGTCGGGGTGATCGCGCCGTTCAACTACCCGCTCATCCTGTCCATCCGTTCCGTCGCGCCCGCCCTCGCCCTCGGCAATGCCGTTGTCCTCAAACCCGATTCGCGCACCGCCGTGTCCGGGGGAGTGGCGCTGGCCCGGGTGTTCGAAGCCGCCGGGCTGCCCGATGGCGTGCTGCAGGTGCTGCCGGGTGGTGCGGATATCGGCGAGGCGTTGGTCACCGATCCGCTCGTCCCCGTCCTCTCGTTCACCGGTTCTACGGCGGTCGGTCGCCGGGTCGGTGAACTGGCCGCGCGCCACCTGAAGCGGGCGCATCTGGAACTCGGCGGCAATTCAGCGTTGATCGTGCTTGACGACGCCGACCTCGCCGCCGCGGCCGGCTTGGGCGCGTTCGGTTCCTTTCTGCACAGTGGCCAGATCTGCATGGCGACCGGCCGCCATCTGGTGCACGAAAGCCTCGTCGACGACTACCTCGCCCTACTCGCCGCCAAGGCCGACGCGCTCCCGGTCGGCGACCCGGCCACCGAACAGGTCGCGCTCGGCCCGGTCATCGACGCGGGCCAGCGCGACAAGATCCATCACCTCGTCACGTCGACGGTCGACGCGGGCGCCCGCCTGGTGGCGGGCGGCAGCTACCGCGACCTGTTCTACCGCCCCACCGTGCTCGCCGGGGTCTCGGCGACGATGCCCGCCTACGCCCAGGAGGTGTTCGGCCCGGTCGCACCCGTCCTCTCGTTCCGCACCGCGGACGAGGCGGTGCGCCTCGCGGCCGACGACGAATATGCGCTCAGCCTCGGCATCGTCACCGCCGACGCGGCGCGGGGTCTGGCCCTCGCCGACCGAATCCCCACGGGGATAGTGCATATCAACGACCAGACCGTCGGCGATGAAGCCGTCGCCCCGTTCGGTGGCTTCGGCGCCTCGGGCACCGGCAGCCGATTCGGCGGTACCGCGGCGAACCTCGAGGCGTTCACCGAAACCCGGTGGATCACCATGCGGCACCGCCCCGCGACCTACCCCTTCTGAGCGTCAGCCGAGTTCGGCGAGCTGCGGCACCGCCGGGGCCATGCTGTCGATCCACGCGGCGGGTGATCCGGTGGTCGGGCTGATGATGACGGCGTGCACGCCGAGCTTCGCGTAATCGGCCATCGTCCGGACGAATTCGTCGCGGGTAGCCGGGGTCGGCCGCGGATTGTTGGCCATGATGGTGATCCGGAGGTCGTCGTAATTCCGGCCGACGTCGTCGCAGTGCCGTCGCAGCACGTCCAGCTTGTGCTCGACATCCGCTGGCGCGCTGCCGAAGAGGTTGCACGCGTCGCCGTACTGCGCGACCAGCCGCAGCGTCTTGCGCTCGCCGCTGCCGCCGATGAGTACCTTGGGACGGTTGATCGGCTGGGGCGCGCAGAGCGTCTCGGCGAGCTGATAATGCTTGCCCTCGAACGGTCCGTTGTTCGCCGGATCCCACATCTGCAGACAGATCCGCAATGCCTCTTCCAGCCGCTCGAATCGTTCGGCGATCGGCGGGTACGGCACGCCCAGCCCGAGGTGCTCGCGCTCGAACCACGCCGCACCGATGCCGAGCGTGGCCCGGCCGCCGGAGAGCACATCGAGGGTGGTGACGATCTTGGCGAGCAGGCCGGGGTGCCGATAGGTCACACCCGTGACGAGCAGGCCGAGTTCGATATTCGAGGTATGCGCGGCCAGGAAGCCGAGCGTGGTGTAGCCCTCGAGCATGTTCGACTCGGCGGGCAGCCCGGTCGGCTCGATCTGGAAGTAGTGGTCCATGAAGGACAGCCAGGTCGCGCCGGACGCCTCCGCCGCGGCACCCACCCTGGCCAGCTCACCGGCGATCGCCGTCGTGCCACCGTCGATATCGAATATCGGAATATGAAAGCCGAGTTCCATGAAAACGATCCCCTCGTATGTCGGCAACTCAGAGGCTCTACGCTACGACCTGGAGTGCACTCCAAGTCAAGGGCTGGCCGGTCACCCGTCCGCACAGGTGCTCCGAGCGGCCGACGCCGCACATGTCCCACGGTTGGCCGAGCGACGAATGTACGTTCGTAGCAGTTCCTAATCGCTGGGAGCCGGTCGACGAGGAAGTAGGTGCGATGCACTGGGACCAGATGACCGCCACGCCGGACGAACTACGCGCGCACGCGAACCGGGTGCGCCGCGCGGCCGGGCAGCTCGGCATGCTGGAGTCGATCATCAACGCGGCGGACGGTCCGTGGCTCGGCGCGATGGATGCCGACGGACGTGGTGCGGCCGAACTCAAAATGCATCTCGCCGGGCGCTACCGCTTGACCGCGGTCGTGACGACCGCCGGAAAGCTCAGTCACGTGCAGATGAACGCGCCGGCCGACGGGCTCGCCGGTGAGCGGGTGCTCTCCGCGAAGACGGCGGCCCGGCGCGGCTGGGACGCCACCGAGGAGATGCCCAAGCAGCCGGACTGGCTCGACTACGTCGTCGCGTGGGTCAGCAAGGCCAGCGAGGACGTCGACCGCCGCGGCGTCATCGAATGGCGCCTGTCCGGCGCCGACCTGAAGCTGGCCGCCATGAACGACACCATCGACAGCATGCGCGCCAGCCTGCTGGAACGCGAACAGCTGCGCGACGAACTCGCCGCCGAGGTCGTCGAACTGCGGAGCGAGCTGGAATCTCTCGACAAGCAAGGGTGATTCACCCGTTCCTGCCCGGAAACTACTGGGACAGTTGCTCGAGGAGGCGATAGCGAAATTCGGAAATGTGGGCGGACACCGTGGCTTTATCGTGGTCCGGCGAACTACTTTCCGCGTGTTTGCTTGACTGCCCGGTGAATTTACCTCACAGTGATCTCGATTCCGCGACCGTCGAGTCGCATTCCCTTGTTTACATTCTTTGGAAACGAGAGGTGAGAGTTGCGTACCGAACGACTCGGTAGGGGTTGGTCGATAAAAACCGGCCGCTCACTAGGTGCTGTTTTTCTCGCGGCCACCGTTCTGGCAGGTCTCGCGATCGGTGCCGCGCCTGCCGCGGTGGCCGAAGATGGTTTCGCGCCAGGCGATGTCCCACTCAGCCGGTATGCCGAACTCGGCCCCTACGAGACGGCGCAAACCACCGCGACGCACAGCTGCGATTCCTCGCCGTACGGGTCGACCATCAACAACACCTGGCGATTCTGGGGAAATCAGTCGGAACTGCAATGCACCAATATATTTCCGTCGGGAACGGATTCACCGATCGGTGTCACCTTCTACTACCCGAAGGACATCGCGAACATGGATCGGCTTCCGGTGCTCGTCTACTCGCCGGGCACCGGCCAGGAACCCGGGTATTACGACGCCAGCGCGCGCTTCTGGGCCAGCTACGGATACGTGATCGCGATGCCGTACGACCTGGTCAATTCGACCCCCGAAATGGGTCTCGGTGGCGTACAGGCTTTGTCGAATGCCAACAAGAATCCGGAAAGCCCGATGTTCGGCAAGGTGGATCTGAGTCGCGTCATCTTCGCCGGACACTCCGGTGGCGGCGGAGCGACTCAGCTCAATGCGAGCCTGCCGCCCGACGCCTGGCACCTCATCGATCCGGACGTGCGGGTTATCGGCGCGGTGCCTACCGAGCCGAGCGCGCTGGCACTTGGCATCCTGCTCACCGTGCCGACCCTTTACCTCACCGGCTGTAACGACGGCCTCGTTTGGCATTGGTACTACCCGATGTGGACCCAATACCACACTGCCATAACGGTTCCGGCCTATCTCGCGTGCGTCAGGGGCGGCACGCACATCACCCCCATGGACGACCCGGCGCACAATCCGTTCGCGCCACTCACGCTGGCGTGGATGCAGTATCTCGCGAAGGGCGACAAGGACGCGGCCGGTTATTTCGTCGGCCCGCACTGGACGCTGCCCGGTGACCCCGGCGTGGAATACGTGATGCGCAACGCCCTGGCCGACCAGCTTCCCGAATAGGGCCTTACCGGCGGGCCCGCAACCAGCGGGCCGTCGGTGGGGACAGGGTGAATATCAGCGTCAGCAACAGCAACGCCAGCCCCATGGCCATCGTCCACCCGGTCGTGCCATTCGGGCTGTCGTATTTGAACCGCACGGGAACCAGGCTCGCCAGATAGCCCAGACTTCCCAGCACCACCAATACCCGACCGAACCGCCTGCGGGCCAACAGCATTAACGCGCCGCAGAACAACAGCACCGCCGCGCCCGCGGCCGCGACACCCGCCGCGGCATAGGGCGCGATGTGCGGGTCGCGAAACTCGACGAGCGCGCGGATGACCCGCACCCGCGGGTTCAGCACGACCAGCGCGGCCACGCAACCGAGCAGAAACGCGAGCACGCAGGCACCCATCGCGCTGCCGCGGCCGCTCGCCGGTACCGGCCGGGGTGCGGGCTGCGCCGAAGTGGACTGGACAGCTGGTGCCGGAGTGGGCTTCGCGGCCGGTGGCTGAGTGTGCTTGGCGACCGACGTCGGAGTGGGCTTCGCGGCCGGTGCCGGAGTGGGCTTGGCGACCGCTGTCGGAGTCGGTGCGCTCGGCCGACTCTGACCGTTCTGATTCACCGCCGTCGGCGCTATCCGGCCGGGCGGCGGCGTTATTCGCGCCGGAGCCGCTCGGCCGTGCAGCGAATCCCACGCCACCGAGGTGAACTCTCGGCAGCTGCCGAAACGCTCGCCGGGCCGCTTGGCCATCGCCTTGGCGATCACCTCGTCCAGCGCGGGCGGTGCGTCGGGCCGAACGGAACTGAGTCGCGGCACCGGCTTGCTGATATGCCCGGCGACGACCTGTCCCGGATTGGTCGCCGCGAACGGCGCGTGCCCCGCAAGCAGCGTGAACAGGGTGCAGGCGAGCGAGTACTGATCCGAACGGTGATCGACCGCCTCGCCGGAGAGCTGTTCGGGCGAGGCGTACGCGAGGGTGGCGTTGAACGTCCCACTCACGGTCAGCTGGGTGTTCGAGTCGAGCAGGCGAGCGATGCCGAAATCGGTCAGCACCGCGCGTTCGGCCCGACCCGTGTCCGGCGACGACAACAGGATGTTGGCCGGTTTGATATCGCGGTGCAGCACCCCACGGCTGTGCGCGTAATCGAGCGCGGCGCCGGTTTCGGCGACGATGCGCAAGGCGCGGTCGATCGGCACGTCCCGCGGATTCAGCCGGGCGGCGTCGGACCCGTGGATATATTGCATGGCGATCCACAGGTGCCCGTCGTGGGTGCCCCGGTCGTGAATGCCGACGATGCCCGGATGATCCAGCCGCGCAACAACATTGGCCTCCTGCTCGAACCGCCGCCGCAATTCCGGATCCGCGGAGACCTCCCGGTTGAGCAGCTTGAGGGCGACCCGGCGCGGTAGCCGCGGATGCTGCGCCAAATACACGGTGCCCATCCCGCCCCGGCCGAGCACACCCTCGATGAGGTAGTCCGCGAACGACTCGTTCACTCCGAGCTGTACCACGCCTACCCCTACTCCCTTCGAGCACCACAGTCCGAGGAGGAGTTAACCACCCTCACTCCCAACCCGCACCCTCCGATAATCAGCGCAGCGTCACCGCCTGACTGTTCGCCGCGGCGATCGGATCGGTTTTGACGTGCACGACGCCGCCGCGATCCGCCGGATCGAACCACCAGCCGTTGGGCGCGCGATCGAAGTCGGCCCGGCTGGACCGTTGCGTCAGCGTACCTGCCGCGGTCTGCACGGTCTTCGGGGCCGAAGCGGTGTGCACCGTGAGTTGGTAGCGACGATCGGCGGGCTTACCCGGATACGAGCCCGTGCTGGCGCCGATGGTCACCTCGACCGAACCGGACTGCGGTGCGCGCACGGCGAAGTTCTGCGAAGCTTGTTCGCCGCGCTGATAGCCGCGGGTCACCCCGTCGTCCTCGACCAGCGTGAAGTTGCCCGCGGCCTGTGGGTAGACATCGAGATCAAGCACGCTCTTGTCGCGGGTCTGCCACGACTGGGTGCCCTCCGCCCACATCGGCACCACCGCGCCCGCGCGCACGAACAGCGGCAGCGTGTCCAGCGGAGCGCGATAATCGTTCACCGTGGTTGGTCCGGTCCAGGAGCGGCCGCTCCAGTAGTCGATCCAGGTGCCCTCGGGCAGGTAGATGCCGTCGCGCTTTTCCGCGTCGTTGTACACGGGAGCGACGAGAAAGTCCTTGCCGGAAAGGAATTCGTAGCGAGCCTGGTCGCCCCACGTCGCGGGATCGTTCGGGTACTCCAGCGCGAGCGGCCGAACCTGGCCGACGCCGGTGCGATTCGCCTCGACCGAGTACGAATAGGTGTAGGGCAGCAGTCTTTCCTTGAGCTGCAAGTACTTTCGGTTGATCGAGGTATAGGGCTCGCCGTAGCGCCACGGCTGCTTGTCGTTGGGTGCCCAGCCGTCCATCGACATGATGGTGGGCAGGAACGCCTTCCACTGCAGGTCGCGCGTGTACGTCCGGGGGCTGCCGCCGAAGATTCCGTCCACGTCGCCGCTGTTGTAGGCGATGCCCGACATCGTCGAACCCGCGTAGGTGGGGATCTGCCAGTGGATGTAATCGTAGGAGCCGGACTGGTCGCCACTCCACAGCACCGCACAACGTTGCGCGCCTGCCCAACTCACCGGAGTCCAGACGAATCCGCGAGCGTCGCTGTTGTCTTCGATGCCGCGGTGCGCGCTGTCGCAGCCGTCCAGCGCGAACTGATAGCCGCGGCCGACCCAGGCCACGTCCAGCTTGCGCACTCGCACACCGGCTTTGACCTCCTCGGCCTGATGCGGCAGCCCGTTCTCGGTCCACAACCCGAGCTGCATGTTGTCCTTGCGCAGGCCCTCGCCGACCTGCGGCAGATTCTCGTACCCGCAGCCGTAGCCGTCGTTGACCAGCATCCAGCCGTTCGGCATCTGATTGCGCACATACCCGTCGGCAATGCCGACCGCGTCGAGAGTGTGCCGCTCACCGCGGTTGGCGTTGTGCAGATAGCAATCGGAGTCGCCCATCTCCAGCCCGTAGATCGGCGGCAGGAACGGCCTGCCGACCAGCCCGGTATAGGCGGAGATCACCGCCTTGGGGCCATTGCCTACGACGTAGACCGCATCGAAGCGGCGTTCCTCGTGGGTGGTGCGGGCCGGATCGGTGAAGGCGTAATTGCCCGGCGCGAAGGTGTTGCGCAGCACGCCATAGCCGTTGCTGGACAGGTAGAAAGGTTGCGAGTTCGGTGCGCCGCCGTCGTTCCAGTTGTCGTCGGCGAAGATCTTGATGGTCTGGTCGCGGTGGCTGAACCGCCCGTTCTGCTCCCCGCCGCCGAAGAACTGCTCGTTCTTGCCCCGGCCGAGGCTCTGCGTTGTCGCGGTCTTGGTCCAGGACAACGGGGCGGTCTCGGCCCAGATCTGCCGCGCGTTGGCACTGTCGTAGAGAGCGAAACGCAGGGGCGATTTGTAGGCGCGCAGGGTGACACCGGAGGTGGCGATCGCCCAGTAGTCGCCCTTGTCGGTCCGTCGCGCGGCGGCGGGCGGGAACTTGGTCGGCAGCATGATCTTGTCCCGGGCCGGGTCGGTGAACTTGCCGTCGGGAGCCAGTTGCACGCGCACCACGCCGGAGTTGGGGAAGCTCACCCGGACCGCGGCCGCGCCGGAACGCAGGGTGGTTGTCAGGCCGTCGTCGGCGATGCTGTTGAGGTTGCCGAGCCGTCCGGCGTCCGCGTCGGCCAAGGCGGTAGGCGTAGCGACCAGGCTGCCTGCCACGATCAGCAAACCCAGCGTGATATGCGTGATCCTGCGCATGTCGATCACTGCGCCGTACTCGGACCTGGCGCCGTGCCGGTGTCGAGATGGCGGGCTGTGGACAGCGATCGCTGCGGTGGCGGCGGCGCGGGCCGCACTGCGATGGGTGCGATTCATGACCAAGTAGAACCACACCCGGCCGTCCATCTCGACTGGGCACACAACTGGGGACCGAGCGGCCCGTATCGTCCGGCGATTCGGAATGTGTTGTGCGAGGGCGGAACTGGGCTGGATACCGCGCTACTCGAACAGTACGCAGGTAACCGTCGGTACGTTCAGCGGAGCCGACGGCGCGGCAGGCAGACCGGTGGTGGGATCGAGGTCGAGCACGGTCACCGCGTTCGACTTCTGATTGGCGGCGTAGAGGTGCCGACCATCCGGACTCGATGTCAGATCGCGGGGGAACTTTCCGCCACACGGCGTGCTGCCCACCGGCATCAGCAACCCGCCGACAATCGCGAAGGTCGCGACGTTGTCGTGGCCACGGTTGGCGAGGTACAGGAAACGGCCGTCCTTGGCGACCACCGGCGCGGACGGATAGTTCCGATCGCCGCCGCCGTTCAGATCCGCGGGCAGCGACTGCCCGGTGCGCAGTTCGCCGCGATCGGCCTGCCAATCCAGCACGGTCACCGTGGAATTCAACTCGTTGGCCAGAAACGCGGTGCGGCCGTCGGGGTGGAAGGTCAGGTGCCGTGGCCCGCTGCCCGGCGCCATCGCGACCCGCGCGTGCTGGTTCAGCGTGCCCCCGGCCAGCTGGTAGACGTAGATCGAGTCGACGCCCAAATCCACCACCAGCACCCATCGTCCGGACGGATCGATCGACACCTGGTGTGCGTGCGGTGCGGACTGCCGCTCGGGATCCGGTCCGCTGCCGGTGTGCTGGACGACATCGACCACCGCGCCGAGTCGTCCGTCGCCGGCCACGTCGAGCACGCTGACGCTGCCCGACTCGTAGTTCGCGGTCAGAACGTACCGGCCATCCGGGGTGACACATAGGTGAGTGGGCGCATTGCCCTGCACCGCAACCGTATTCAATACCGTCGGTCGCGGTGACCGCAGATCGATCGCGGTGGCCGTGCCCGCGCCCGATCCTTCGTTCACCGCGTACAGGTAGCGCCGGTCCGGCGACAACGCCAAGAAGGACGGATCGGCCACGTCGACAGTGCTTTCCACGATCAGCCGACCGGTGCCGGGATCGACGGTGGCGACGCTGATGCCGGAACCGCCTGCGCCACCGGAGGTATACGAACCGAGGAAGGCGCGAGTCCCGCTCGCCGCGCCCGCTATCGCGGGCCGCACCGCTCCGGTCGTAACCGCGATACCCGCGCCACCCAGTATCCCGAGGAATCCTCGCCGTCCGAGCTCACCATTGCGCACCGATTTCTCCTTACGTCCGCAGCGGATCTCTCCGCGTTCGGGTCAATATGTCGCACGACATCCGGGTCCGCAACTGGCGCAACAAATATTGCGTAGTTCGCAATCTGGGTTGCCTGGCGTTGCAAGGGATGGACCGTCTGTGGCCGCCGACGCGAAAATCCTTGCCGGAGATCCCCAGTGCGGAGTGGGGAGATCAGAAAAGCCGCCGGTCTGCCAGTCGCATTCGCTTCGAATGCCCTACTACGGACCAACTTCCCCAGTTGAGTGTCTGGACGCGGCGGGGATCCCAGGGGAATCTTGTGGCTGCCAACATCCCATAGTCACGGCACCTGAGCTCAGGTGCTGCTCGGTGTAATACCGTTACAAGACAGGCGGTTTGAGACATGTCGACTCTCCTCAGCGTTATGGACACCGTTCATTACATTGCCGCGAGCACCGGGTCCAGTGATTCCGGGTCCAGCGATGCCGGCGATTCGCTCAGCGGTGGCGGATCATCGACCGGATCCCTCAGCACCGGGCTGGATGTGGCCAAATTGGCCCTCAAACTTCTCAGCCTGCTGGTCGGCAATGTGTCCTGACCGGTAATTCGCGTTATTCAGCGCGGCGCCAACGGACGCCGCGCTGAATACGCGCGTGATGCTCAGGAAACCCCGCGCGATATCGCATCGTCGGCTTTCCTCGTTGTTCTCCGGTCGAATCGGCCGACTCTGCCGTTCGGCGATGAGCGGTCGACCGAGCTCGGTAGTGAGGTTCAGATGTCAGTCCCGCATTCGTCCAATCGCTACATGGTGGCGACAATAGTGGCCATCGGGGTGGCCGTCGCTTCCGCCACTGTCGCCGCCCCGGCCATCGCGCACGCGGCACCGGCTGACTGCGCGGAGACCTTCAACCTATTCATTCCCGGCACCTGGGAGACCAACGAGAACGCCGACCCCGCGCAGCCGATCGGCATGCTCCGCCCGATCGCCGAGGCCATCCAGCGCCAGCAGGGTCCCAAATCCGACATCTACTTCACGCCCTACATGGCCCGCGCCTTCGACAACGGCCACACCTACGCGGACAGCAAGAACACCGCGCTGGTGAATGCCCGCAAAGCGTTGCGCGACTACGACAACCGTTGCCCCACCGCGAAATTCACCATCACCGGCTACAGCCAGGGCGCGGACGCGGCCGGCGACGTCGCCGCCGAGATCGGCAACGACCGCGGCCCCGTGCCGCCGGACCGGGTCCTGGCCGTCGGCCTCATCGCCGACCCGGCGGCGGGCACCAAGGGCGAAACCGCCATCGGCCCGCACACGGCAGGCTCGGGAATCGCCGATCCCCGCCCGCAAGGCATGGGCAAGCTCACCGGCCGGGTCAGCTCGATCTGCGACCCCGGCGACCTGTATTGCTCGATCAAGAAGGGCGACAACCCGTTACTCGGGAAACTCGGCTCGCTGCTGAGCAAGGTCCTCGGCAATTCCAGCATGGCCAAGACCTTGACCTCGAACGTCAGCAAAGCCGACCTCCCCGGTTTGGCCAACGCCGTCGATGAGCTGTCCACCAGCCGGTCCGCGCCGGGCGGCATCAACCTGACCCGCGTTCGCGACACCGCCGCAAAGCTGGAGGTCACCCTCAAAACGCTGGCGGGCCTGCAAGATTCCAGCGCCGCCGATCGATTGGCCGCCGCCCCGGCCGGATCGGCCGAGCACAACGCGGGCCAGGTGCTGATCAAGGTCGGGGAGTCGGACCTGACCGGCGCCGCGACGGCGGTGAGCACGATTGCCGACACCGCGACCAGCCTGCTGAGCAGGGGTATTCGCACACTCCAAGCGAATTCGCCCGACGCAGCCACCTTGACGATCAAGATCGACGCACTGGTCGGTCAGGTCGAGCCGCTGGCCGACCTGCCCTCGGCCGTGCTCGGCTCGGCCGCGAAGATCCTGGCAATGTTGAAACCCACTGTGCTGGTTGACCAGACGCTCGATGTCGTCGGCAATGTGACCGCGCTGGACTTCCGCGCGATACTGGACAACCTCGCACTGCTGCCGCAGAAGGTCGCGGCGATGGATGCCCAGGGCGCCCATCAGATCGCCGGTGCGCTGAACAACCAGTTCAAACCGCTGGTCGACCTGGTCGCGAGTGCCGACCTGAAGTCGGTCGCACAGGTGCTGTCGACGGTCCCGAACTCGCAGGGCTACGTGCAGATCGCGACGTCGATGACCGCGATCCTGTCCAACGTCGACGTCATCCGGATGGCGACCCTCGTCGGCCAGATCCAGGAAATCGCCTGGTCGGTGCTGGAGAAATTGGCACCGCCGCCCGGGCGGGCGCCCGACCCGGCCGGTGCGGCGGCCGTGCTTTCCGGTCTGCTGCCGGTCGGCTTGGAGTTGGCTACGGTCGCGACCGGCCTGCTCACCAGCAACAACACCCAGCACGTCGACCTCGAGGACTTGAGTGGCGCACTCGCCAAGACCGCGCCGTCGAGCAGGGGCGTCAACCTGCTCGGCCTGATCCGCGACGGGCTCAGTGCCGCAAGCTTTTTCGCCTCGAACGCGCACATCAACTACGGCGCCCTGGTGGTCGATGATTCGGGACGCAACGCCATCCAGTGGCTCGGCGACTGGATGAACGGGCAGATCGGCGAGGGCAATTGAATGAGCGGCCGCCTGAACGGTCGTGCATCAGGCACTGTGGTTAGTGTCGGAACATGAGAATTGCTGCGGCGCAGGCGCGGCCTGCTTGGCTCGACCCCACGGCCGGGACGAAGATCGTTGTCGACTACTTGACGCAGGCCGCGGCGGCGGGGGTGGAACTTGTCGCCTTCCCGGAGACATTCCTCTCCGGCTACCCGATCTGGCTAGCAAGGACCGGCGGTGCCCGGTTCGACAATCCGGCCCAAAAGGCCGCTTACGCTTACTATTTGGATGCGGCGGTGACCCTCGACGGCACACATCTCGCGACGGTGCGCGAGGCGGTCGCCGACCTGGGCGTGTTCTGTTACCTCGGCATCACCGAGCGGGTGCGCGGCACGGTGTACTGCACCCTGGTCGCCATCGACCCGACCCGTGGCGTGGTCAGCGCGCACCGCAAGCTGATGCCGACGCACGAGGAACGGATGGTCTGGGGGATCGGCGACGGGCATGGGCTGCGCGCGCACGACGTGGGTGAGTTCCGCGTCGGGGGATTGTCCTGCTGGGAGAACTGGATGCCGCAGGCTCGGCACGCGCTGTATGCCGACGGTGCGACCCTGCACGTGTCCACCTGGCCGGGCTCGGTCCGAAACACCAAAGACATCACCCGTTTCGTCGCCATGGAAGGTCGGGTCTACTCGCTCGCCGTCGGCGCCGTGCTCGACTATGCCGACGTGCCAACCGATTTCCCATTCCGCGACGAACTTCTCGCGCTCGACAAGTCAGCGGGATACGACGGTGGGTCCGCCATCGCAGGCCCGAATGGCAGCTGGCTGATCGAACCGGTGGTCGGCGAAGAGCGCCTCGTCATCGCCGATATAGATCCGGCCGAAGTGGCAAGGGAGCGGCAGAATTTCGATCCGACCGGTCATTACGCCCGCCCCGATGTGTTCACGGTGACCGTGGATCGCCGGCGCCGGAATGCCGCGACCTTCGTGGAGGACTAGGGGCGTGTCTCCCGATAGCTCGAGCCATACGGATCAAGGCGTCACTCGCCGACGCGGCCAATCAAACGGTCGGCTCCACCACGTTCTCCGGGGATGCCACGATCTTCGTGTGTGGCAGCACCAATTGTTAGCCTGAACATCGGTGATACAGCGCGCGAACTGTAGCGAGAGGCCGCGTCACGGCCGGTTTGTTCCAATAGAATTATTTCCGTGTGGAAATGTCTGATAGGTCTTTTCATTATCCTGACTGTGGTTACCGCACCAGGTCCGGCGTACGCGGCGGACGCCTCGGTCGAGGCGCGGGGCACGGTATTCATCGACTTGAACGGCAACGGAATTCGCGACAGTGGCGAGCAAGGACTGGCCGGCGTATCGGTCACCGATGGAGCGGTCTGGGCGAAGACCGATAGAGATGGCGGTTACCGCCTGCGGATCGATCCGGGTCGTCGGGAGACCGACCTGATCAACATCGTCTCGCCGGACGGATACACCCCGGTACTGCGCGAGGATTCGGTCCCGCGCTACTTTCGCGCGCTCGACGAGGGCAAGCCCCGACAGGACAACATCGACTTCGCCCTTGTTCCCGACAAGCGCGCGGCGGATCCGCGCGAGCCGTGGTTGATGTTGTCCGACAGCGAAACCGACAATCGCAGCGACGCTTCCGCGGCGAACACGCTGGCGCAGTGGACCGGCCAGGTCGAGGCAATGGCGCGGAACCGGGAAGCTACCGTCGCCATCGCGACCGGCGACATCACCGTCACCGATTACACCGCGCCCGAGCGTCGCCAGGGCAGTTACGACATCCTGCGCACCGGCCTGACTAAAGGCCGCTTCGGCCGTCCGTTCTATCCGGTGATGGGCAACCACGACGCGGGCGGGACCGGAAAGACCAATGGCTACGCCGCGAGCATGGAGATCTATCGGCGCAACATGGGACCGGAGTGGTACAGCTTCGACCGCAACGGCCGTCACCTGGTGGTGCTCGAGGACAACTACGACACCTCCGGTCTCGGCCCGCAACTGCAATGGCTACGTGAGGATCTGCGCCGCCATGCCACCGGTAAACAGGTGTTCGTCTTCGCCCACCGGTCGCTGTTCACCAAATGGGGTCCGGGACAAGCCATTCAACCGATCATCGACGAGCTCGCCCGCTACGACGTGCGGATGTTCGCCGCGGGGCACAATCAGCAGACCGAGTTCCGCCGTGGCGCGTTCCCGCGCTCGGTGGAGGTGAACAATATGGGCGCGACCTACGGCATCGACGGCGCTCGGCCCGGCTACAAGGTGCTGGACTTTGCCGGCATCACCAACGATCCGGCGACGCCGGTGAACGAGGACACCGGTTACGTTTCCGGCACGCACCGGCAGTTCTTCGTGCGCGATCGGACGGCACTGGTCAGCCCCGCACCGGACAGCGCGCATCGGGCAGGCGCAATCCCGGTCGACCTGTATGTCGAGGATGCCGGGCGGACTCCAGCTACTGCTCAGGTCCTGGTGCGTGATGAACGCGGCGGCGAGGTATGGCGTGCCGACCTGCGCTTCGGCAGCACGCAAGCACCCCCCGGCTGGGTGAACTGTTATACCCCGCCGGGCGGGCGGGCCGAGTCGTGTCCGGCCGTTCGCGCCAATTGGACGACCGCACATGGCAGCATTCCGTTTCTGCAGCCGGGGACCTACCGCGTCGAGGCGACCGCGACCGATACGGCGGGCGGGAAATGGCCTGCGCTGCAGGGCATGTTCCGCGTGCTGCCCGTCGGCCCGCCGCCCGCGGCCGGTGCCGACTGGCTGCGCCAGGGCGGTACCGAATCAGGGGGATCCACTGCGGCGTCCGACCCGGGCGCGGTGCTGGACCAGCGGTGGTCGGCCAATACCGGCGAGCAGTTCGGACTGAACGGTGCGGCCGTGGCCGGTGACCTCGTCATCGTGGCCTCCCAGGCCTTCGCCTCGCCCTACAACCAGGTGCTGGCCTATCACCGCGACACCGGCAAGGAACTATGGCGCACCTATCTCGATGGTGACGCCGAGTCATTCCCGACCGTGCAGGGCGGCCGGGTGTACCTCACCACCGGAGTCGGCCGGGTCTACGCGCTCAATACGCGCACGGGTGTCGTCGACTGGCAGACCATCGACGATGAGCACCGCACCGGAGAGACCGTGCGCCGCTACGGCCGAGCAGGCGGCCCGGTGAGCGTCTTCGACCTGCCCGAGCAGCATCGCGCGGTCGCGGTCTACCAGGCCTACGACCAGATCGTCTGCCGCGACGCAGGAACCGGGAACCGGCTCGACGGCGGTTTCGCCGCACCCGCAGGGTGGGGCGAGTTCCACAGCACCGCCGTGCGCGGAGCGGACGCGAAAACGGCTTACCTGCAGTCGGGTTCGAGTCAGTCACTCATCGCGATGGACCTGACCACCTGTGCCCGCCGATATTCCGTCGACACCGCTGGCGGACTGTTCAGCCACTCCTCGCCCGCGCTCACCGAGGGAAATCGCCAGCTGATCACCATGACCGGCGGCGGTGTCAGCGGCCATGATCCGCGCGACGGCCGCGCCCTGTGGCATGCCGACATCCCGGGCAGCGCTTGTGAACCGGGGCCGCCGCCGGTGACCAGTCCCGCCGTTCGCGGGCAGCTGGTCTACGTCGCGTCCATCGACGGCACCGTCCGCGCGTTCGACACTTCGGCGAGTAAACCGGCGGAACCCTTGTGGCAGACCGGAATCGGCTACCTGCCAGGCACCGGCCCGCTCGACGACCCCGCACGGGTGGCGGCGGGCTGCACGGCCGCGCCCAACGCACCCGCGATGCACGCCCTGACCACCGAGACGGTGGTGTACGTGGGCACCTGGGACGGGCGGCTGGTCGTGCTCGACCGGCGTACCGGAAAGCTGTTGAACCAGTACGACTTCGGTGGGTCTGTCGCCTCGGCGATGTCGGTGACGGGCGACTGGCTGTTCGTGCTGACCACGGACGGCACCGTGCACGCGCTGGCCCGCCGCGCTGCCTGAAACCGGGTCAGTGCTGGGTCCAGTCGGGTTGGCTGAAGTGGGCTACTCGGGCGTGCGTGTGCTCGTGCCCGAGTAGCACCACCGCACGGAACTGCCAGAGCATCGCGCCGGTCGGGGCGTGGATGGTCATGCCGTCGCCGAGGCGCATCTGTAGCAGGCCAACACTTTCCGGCACCGCCGCCGCCGTGTCGCGGATTTCGGGTTGCCGCACCGCCTCGTGCGGCGCGACCCAGTGCGGCACGTCCTCGGCGGCCAGCCGGGCGAGCCGCACCAGGTGTACCGAGTGCACCTCGTCGGGGCTCGGCTTCAGCTGGGCGGCGTCGGACAGCGCGGCGACGAACGGGGTGATCACGAAACCCGATGCCGCGGGGAAGTCGTCGAGCCTGCCGAGCAGGTCCGCGGGGGTGGCGGTCAAGCCGAGTTCCTCGTGCAGCTCGCGCACTACCGCCTGCGCCGCGGTCTCACCCTCGTCCAGCCTGCCGCCGGGCAAGCCCCACTGCCCGGCGTTGCGTCCACGGTAGGCCCGCCGGATGACGATCACCGACGGCGTGCCGTCGCTTTCTCCGACGACACACAGCAGCACCGCCGCCCGGCGAATACCCGGGTCGTCCGGAACTTCGGTGTGCGGGAATTCGCGCAACCGGGTGCGCGCGAGGTCGCGGAACGCGTCAACGGTCGCGGGGATCAGCGGTCCGGTGGTGGAGCTCATGCCCTCGATCTTGCCCCACCCGGCCGCCGCTACATCTTGGCCTGGCGTGCCATGACGAAGCTGTAGAGACCGTAGGTGATGATGCCGAGGCCGGCCACGATCAGCAGGATCACGCCATAAGGCTGTGCCCCAAGGGTTTTCAACGCACCGTCGAGACCGGCGGCCTTGTCCGGCTGTGCGTGACCGACGGCGAGGATCACCAGCACTCCGATGGCGGCAACGGCAAGTCCCTTTGCGATGTATCCGGCCATACCGAGCCGCCGCACCAAATCGCCGGTGCTGCCTTCGAGGTCCTTCAAGAACTTGCGGCTTATCCCCTTGTAGACGTGGTATCCGCCGACCCCGATGATGATCGACCCGGCCACGACGAGCGCTACCTTGCCCGCCGTATTCTGCATCAACCGCCCGGTCATTCCCGTGCTCTGCGCGCTGCTCGATTTCCCGCTACCGCGCGCGAATCCGAACGCGGACAGGGCGAACGAGAAATAGATTACCGCCAGCGCCACCGCCTTGACCCGGCGGAACGCCTCCGATTTCGTACTGCCGGCATCGGGTTTCGACGCACTGCCGAAGACCGCTTCCGCGAGCCGCCACAGTCCCATCAGCAGGAACGCGAAAACGCCGATCCACATGATGATCACGCCACCCGGCTTGCTCGCCAATTCGGCCATGGCACCGGAGTGATCGGCATTGCCCCCTGGCCCGCCGAGCGCGATCCGAATCGCGATGTACCCGATGATCAGATGCACGATCCCGGTCATGACGAACCCGGCCCGCGCGAACCGCTCGAACACGCTGTTCTGCGCCATCCGCCCGGCGGCGGACGACGAACTACCGGCCCCCGCCCGCTGACCGCGCGACCGGTCCGTCCCTGCCGACAACCCACTCATCAGACGCCCTCATCTCCGTCGAACCGAACGTCCCGCAGATACCCGGCGACGAGCGATCGAAACAGCCGACGAGCCGGACTCCCGTTGGACCACCGCCGCGCTGCGGGTGCTTATCCGGCCGGAAAACTTACGGCTTATTTATGTGGTGGTAATCACCGATGTCTCGATCGGCAGTTACGGTAGATTGGCTAACGAATACCTGTATTCGGTGGGAGCGCATGCTTTCCAATCCGGCCGGGAGACAACCTGTGTCGGATGCGTGACTATTCGGTGCGATAACCGGAATCCGCTATTTGGGCGTATTGCCCGACCTTGTCGATACCGACGAGCTGATCGGTCTCGGCCGCGGACGAAAGACGTAATCGATCGCGCGGCCTGATGTACAGGAGCGTTCATGGCAACCATTACTCGCGGCTTCCGTGCCGATCGGGACAACAGCACTCGGCACGGTAAGTCCGCGTCGGCGGCGCCGGTGTATGTCAACCTCACCGACAAGGCGTTCCTTCGGCTGCACCACGGTTACGGCATGCCCGTCGTCACGCAGACGCTGACGGTGCTCGGCCGCCGCCCCAGTGACGAGCAGCTGAATTCGATGTACGCGCGGCTGAAATCCGGGCCATTGACGCGGCGCGTGCACCGCTCCACGGTGCCGTTCGCCCGTGCGCGCTGGGTACCCGCCGACACCGCGCTGCCACTGTCGGTCGGCACCGATCCTATCGACGAGTCCGACGCCTTGACCTGGGCGAACGAGCAGGCACAGTATCGCCTCGATCCCGACGCGGGATACGGGTGGCGATTGTCGGCGGTGCCAACGCATTCCGGCGGCATGGTTGTCTGCCTGACCAAATCGCACGCCGTCGCCGACGGTCACGCGGGATTGCTGGCCGAGGCCGGTCTGGTCGACCCGGAGCTCGTGATGAACGGCGGTCTCGATACCGAGGTCGGCGTGTGGAACGAACTCGCCGACGGGGCGCGCCGCAGCGTTACCGTTGTGCGACAGGCACTTACAGAAATGCGACGAGCCTCGCGCGACCCTCGCCATCGAGCGGCCGTGCGCACGGCCCTGTTCTCTCGCGCGCCGGAGCCCGAACCCGACCCGAGCGGTTGGCATGAGCAGTCGGTGGTCGTCACCTTCGATGCGGCGCAATGGAAGTCGGCGGCCGAACGCGACGGCGGCACGACCAACACGCTCTATCTCGCGCTGACCGCCGACCTGCTGCGCCGCTGCCCCCTGATCGACAACATCCCGCCGGTGCTGACCCCGGCCGTGCGGATCCTGCGGGAACACGATCAGCAGGACGCGAATTCGTTCACCAGGGTGCCGGTCGTTGTGCAGCGAGAATGGCTGGACAACCACGACCTGGTCGCGCTGCGCGCGGTGAGCAAGGCGGCGTTCGAGGCGGTGTCCACGGTCGGTTCCGGCGTGCTCTCGCAGCCGCGCCAGATGCCGCCCGAGCTGCTCGACGTGCTGCCCGACGGGGTGGTGCATCGCCTGCTGGAGACGGTGCCGATCACCGTCGGAATGTGTTCCAACATGGGCGTGCTCGACTCCTTCATCGCGCCGCAACTCGCCAGCTGCGAGCCGACCCTGCACCTGAAACGTGCCGTGGTGCAAGGCATCGACGTCCCGCGCACCGCACGACAACCGGTCGCGCTGGCGACCTGGCTTTCGGAATCCGGCGGCAAGATCCACTGGGCGCTGGAAAGCCTCAAACCCGAGATGGCGCATACCGCGGCGGAATTGGCCGACCACGCGAAGCGAGTCGCCAGGTCGTGGGGGCTGCACCCGGTGCATGTCTACACCGGAGACACCACTACTGGAACAACTTGAGCAGGTTGACGATCAAGCGGTCCAGTCCGTAGGCGAAGGGCGCGGCGACCCACAGCCAGCTGAAGACCAGCAGCGGAATACGCCGCGGCGCGGCCGTTTCGGCGTCGTCGAGTTCGGTCATGCGAGGGTTCCCTCCGTGCGAACGGCCTCCGTGCGGACCTGCCGATGGTATTTCGCCGCCACCGGGCGAATCAGTTCGTTGGCGACGAAGCCGACGCAGAGCAGGGTGATCATGATGGCGAACGAGAGCCCGTACAGCTCAGGCCCGGACTTTCCATGTCGCGCACCGGAATCCGCGATGGCATTGACGATCAGCGGCCCCGCGACACCCGCCGCGGACCACGCCGTGAGCAGCCTGCCGTGGATCGCCCCCACCTGGTAGGTGCCGAACAAATCCTTGAGATACGCCGGAACCGTGGCGAATCCACCGCCGTAGAACGACAGGATCACCATCGCGCCGAGAATGAACAGCGGCTTGCTGGTCTGGCCGACCGACCACACCAACGCGTAGGCCATCGCGCCGACGCCGAGGTAGATCCGGTACATGTTCTTGCGGCCGATCACGTCGGACAGCGACGACCAGCCGATCCGCCCGGCCATGTTGGCCGCGGACAGCACCGCGACGAAGCCCGCCGCCGCGGCCGCCGTCACCGGGGTCGAGGTCTGCTTGAAGAAGTCGACCACCATCGGCGCCGCCTTCTCCAAGATGCCGATGCCCGCGGTCACGTTGAAGCACAACACAATCCACAGCAGCCAGAACTGCGGCGTCCGGATCGCGTCGTTGGCCGCGACATCGTGTTCGCTGACCAGCTTCGCGGTACTCGTCTTCGGCACCCAGCCCGCCGGTTGCCAGCCCGGCGGCGGCACCCGCACCAGCAGGACGCCGACCGACATGAACACCGCGTAGACCAAGCCCATGACCAGGAAGGTCTCGGCGATGCCGACATGGCCCTTGCCGAAGGTCGAGAGCAGCTGGGTCGTCCACGGCGACGCGATCAGCGCGCCGCCGCCGAAGCCCATGATCGCGAAACCCGTTGCCATGCCTGGCCGGTCGGGGAACCAGCGGATCAGGGTGGAGACGGGGGAGATGTAGCCGATGCCGAGCCCGATCCCGCCGACGAACCCGTACCCGAACACGATGAGCCAGTAGGCATTCGCGTACGCGCCGAGCGCCGAGATCAGCAGGCCGGACGAGAAGCACACCAGCGAAACGGTCATCGCCCAGCGCGGCCCACGCCGTTCGACGAGCGTGCCGCCGAAGGCCGCCGACAGCCCGAGCATGACGATGGCGATCTGGAAGGGCAGCGCACTGCCGGTCCCCGAGATGTCCATCGCCTTTTCGAGGGGCGGCTTGAACACGCTCCAGGCGTAGGCCTGTCCGATGGCGAGATGAATGGACAGCGCGGCGGGCGGAACCAGCCAGCGGCTCCACCCCGGCGGCGCGATGACACGGGAATATCCGGTCGTACCGGCGTTGGTAACTACGGCCATGCGGCGATCTCCACTCTCACTGTGTGGCGATCATAGGGCGCGCGACCCGGTTCTGTGGCAACAACTTTCAGGCGCCATCGCCGCGCCGGAATCGATGCTCGGAATCTTGTGACCTACCAGCGGAAACCGTGCCCGCCCCTGATGGCTGAGAGGCGGGCACGGTCCGCTCAGCGGATCAGACGCCCGCGGTCACCGGGTAGTGGTCGGACAGGTTGGTGTAGGTGTAATCCTTGCCCTGGCTGGTGACGGTCCAGGCGGGACATGACTCCTTGATGACGCGGTTCTGCCAGCTCGCGGGCTTGGCGTGGCCCTTGCGGTGCAGGACGTAGTCGAGATCCTCACGCGGGTCGCTTGGATAGCGGTAGTTCGCGATCGAATTCTCCTTGGTGTCGAAGGAGAACGGGTGGCCGGTGCGGGCGGTCGCGGGCTCGAGGCGGGCGTCGGCCAGCATCGAACCGTATTCGGCGCTGTGCGAGTCGACATTCAGATCGCCGGCCAGCAGCACCTGCTCGTTCGCGGGAATGTTCTTCGCGGTGAGAAACGCGTCGATCTCCTTGAACTGCAAGGACCTATCGCGCGCTGCCTCGCCGGCGCCGCAGCCGGGATCGGTCGACTGGCTGTGGGTGCCGACCACGTGCACCTTGCTGCCGTTGACCGACAGCACCACGTAGGCGATCCCCTTATTGGCCCACCAGTCGGCACCGCAGGCATCGGCGAAGATGAACTGCTCCTTGCGCACGATCGGCCACTTGCTGAGGATGGTGACGCCGCCGTCCTCCGGCGTCGCGGCGCTGTACTTGCCGCCGGTGGCGTCCCAGCCGTCCTTCGAACGGCCGACGACCGGAGTCTGATTCGGGTATTCGGCCTTGGCTTTCGCCTTCAGCGCGTCGGAGGCCTCGTTGTCGAACATCTCCTGCAGCACGACGACGTCGTTGCCCTTGAAGAAGTCGGACTTCGGGATCTCCGCGGCGCGGTGGTCCTGGCCCCAGTTGGGGTACAGGTTCTTGCTCATCAGGAAGGTGTTGTACGTCAGCACCTTGATTGCGGGGGTGGCGGCGGGTGCCGCTGAGACCTGCGGAGCACCCACCATGAGGGTGGTGGCGAGTGCGGCGATGATGCTGAGCCGGGTCGGCTTCGGTAGCGGCATGGCACTTCCTCGAATCTCGTAGATTCCGGATATGACAGGGGTGATAGGACCAGGCGTCGATGACACGCTGATGACGTTTTCATGATCATCCGTCCGCCATCGAGCATCCGATCGATGGCAGACTGGGCGAATCAACCTGGGCCGGAAAACTTCTCGGGGCTGGTCGGGGTAGCAGGCAGTGGCCCAACAAGTTTGACGGCACTTGTTGCGCGGGGGACTGGGGAATATCAGCGTTGACGGACGTGGGTATAAGCCGGGCGTGCCGTGCTGTTCGCGACATCGACGGTGTAGGCGTCGAGGGTGACCGTGCTGCGGCGGATCTTCGCGATCATGAAGCCGAGGCTCGAAAAGTCCTGCCAGAATGACTTGTTCGTGATTGCGGACGAGCCGTCGTTCTTCTTGGCGGAGGCGCCGCAGATGATCTGCTGGGTGCCCCGCGCCGCGTCGGCGGTGTCCAGGATCTGCAGGGTGTGGTCGTGGCCGGACAGGATGTAATCGGCTCTGCCACAGACGACTTCCTCGAACAGCTCCTGCAAATGACGACCGCTCATGTAGTCACCGGAACTGATCCCGTCGTAAGCGCCCGCGTTGCCGTGCTTTCCGTTGTTGCGATACGGATGATGGGTCAGCACGATCTTCCACGTCGCGCGCGACGCGGTCAGCGCGCGATCCAGCCACTGGCGCTGCTGGCGCATGTACGGTCCGTTCCACTGGTAGTTGGGATCGGTCTGCAGCACCGTCGAGGAGACGGGGACGGTGTCCAGCGCGAAGAACTCGGCCAGCGGTTCACCCGAGTTCGGCAGCGCCACCTGGTAATACCGGGACGGCATGTACCAGCGGGCGGAGCGCTGATGGTAGGCGACCTCGTGATCGCCCTTGCTCGGGTTTCCGCCGCTGCCGGGGAAGGTCCCGCTGCAATCGTGATTGCCGAGCACCATCAACCACGGCACGTCGATGCCCGCGTTGGGTTGCTCGAACTTGGTGGCGAACTCGTCGTCGTCATCGCTTTCCGCGCCGTCCTCATAGATGTTGTCGCCGAGGCCCACCGCCAGCGACACACCCTCGGCCTGGCAGATCCGCTTCGCCGCGGTGGCGACCGCGCGCTGTCCCGCCTCGCCGGTGCCCGCGTCGCCGGTGATCAGGACGTTGATGTCGGTGCCGGTAGGCATCGGAAACTTGCTGCCCGCGTTCGCGATACCGGGCAACGCCAAACCCCCGACCAGGACACTGGCGCCGACCAGCAGGCCGCGCCTGGAAAAACACAACTGGGTATAACGATCGTTCACTTACTGGCTCCCCTGTCCGATAGATTGAAGTGACAACGTTTAACTGGGCAGAACGAACTGCGCGCGGTAAACATCGGGCGAATCGCCCTCTTCCGGGCAAACGGGAGGTTGCGGACAGCCCGCGCGACGCTGGCCCGGCAATCGGGGCGCGGTGCTCGCGGCCCTACACCTGGCGCAACCCGGCCGCGAGGTGCTTCGATCAAGGGCATGACGGACAACACCGAGCCTTCGCGCACCGTGACCGCCAGCCGCGACATCGCGGCCGCGCCGGACCGAATCTTCGAGCTGATCGCCGACCCGGCCGAGCAGCCGCTCTGGGACGGCAACGAGAATCTGGCGAAAGCCGCGGCGGGGCAGCGGGTTCGCGCGGTGGGCGACGTATTCACCATGACGCTCACCACCGGCGCCGACCGGGACAACCGCGTAGTCGAGTTCGAGGAGGGCCGGCTCATCGCCTGGCAGCCGTCCGAGCCGGGCAAGCAGCCGCCGGGCCACCTGTGGCGCTGGGAAGTCGAGCCCATCGACGAGACGCACACCCGGGTGACGCACACGTACGACTGGTCGCGGTTGACCGACGAGAAGCGCCTCGTTCGCGCCCGCGCTACCACCCCCACCAAGCTGCGGGCATCCCTCGATCGGCTGGCCGAGATCGCCGAGCGGCAGTGAATTCGCCTGCGGGACAGCTCGGCTCGACCGAACTTGTCGGTGGCCCGGTCTACCGTGGCCGACATCGCCAGCGCCTGTTCGGCCAGTAGAGGAGACCCTTCATGACAGTGCTGTCAGATCGACCCAACACCGCCCTGCTGGTGATCGACGTACAGAACGGCGTCGTGGCCGAGGCGTACCAGCGGGACGCCGTCGTCGCCACCATCGGCCGACTCGTCGACAAGGCGCGTGAACAGGGTGTCCCTGTCGTCTGGGTGCAACACAACTCCGAGGAACTGGTGCGGGGGAGCGACAACTGGGCCTACGTCCCGGAACTGGTCCGCCTCGATTCGGAACCGCTGGTACACAAGATGTTCGGCGACTCCTTCGAGGACACCGACCTGGCAGAGGTGCTGGCGAAGGTCGGCGTCGGACGCTTGGTCGTGGCCGGCGCCGAAACCGATGCCTGCGTCAGGTCCACGATCCACGGCGCGTTCGCCCGCGGCTACGACGTCACCCTCGTCGGTGACGCACACACCACCTTCGACAAGAGCCAATGGGGCGCCCCACCACCGGAGCAGGTCATCGCACACACAAACCTCTACTGGCGTTTCCAGGACGCTCCGGGCCGTACCGCGGCGGTGCGGAACGCCGAGGACGTGGAGTTCAGCGGCTGAGCGAGCGCGGCCACCAGGAGTCAAGGCGTCGTTGTGCGGTGAGATAGCTGGCGGGACACCGTAATTCGTCACGGCATCGCATGCGATAACCCAGCGGGGCAGCCTGGGTTCCGGATATCCTCAGCCCGCGCGGGCTTGCTGGTAGGAATCTTCGGCCGTCCGGCCTGAGAGGACGTCAAGTCATCGCTCGATGATCAGCGCATAGTGACCCGAGGTCAGTACAGCTGAGGAGATGCACGATGGCACATTCCAAAAGCCCGATCGAGGACCGCGCGCCGCTGCCGGATCCGGCAGTTCTACTCGACCCGGGCCCGCACAGCGATCTCCGCCGAGAGCGGTTGCTGATGCGGGCTTTTCAGAGCCGGATCGGCGGTCCGCTGCTGCGGCGCTTCGCCGACCCGCAGCAGATCCTGGAGACCGGGATGGGGTTCTGGCCGTCCCGGGTCGTGCTCACCGCGGTCGAGTACGGCGTGTTCACCGAGCTGGCGGTGGGTGCGCTGTCGCAGCAGGAACTGATGAACCGGCTGAACTGGCATCCGCGTGCGGTGGGGCCTTTCCTCAGCGCGCTCGTCGACATCGGTTTGCTGCGGCGCGATCACGAGGGGCGCTACGCGAATTCGCGGCAGGCCGCGCTGTTCCTGGATCGCGCCGAGCCCAGCTATATCGGCGGGCTGATGGAGCTGTCGAGCACTCGACTCTACGACCTGTGGTCCGGGCTTGGCGATCTGCTCCGGACCGGCCAGCCCGGGGCCGAAGAGGAACAGGGGGAGAGCGAATTCTTTTCCACGCTCTACGGCGACCAGGTAGCGCTGCGGAAATTCCTGGCGGGCATGACCGGAATCTCGACCGGTGAGGCGATGCTGATCGCCGCGCGCTTTCCCTGGAAGCGGTTCCGGACCTTCTTGGATGTCGGTGCGGCGCAGGGGGCATTGCCCGTACGGGTCGCGCTCACCCACTCGCACATCCGCGGGGTCAGCTACGACCTGCCCGCGGTGCAGCCGATCTTCGAGGAATACGTCGCCTCGTTCGGTCTCGGCGAACGGATCCGGTTCACCTCCGGTGACATGTTCGGCGGTCCGCTGCCCGGTGCGGATGTGATCAGCTTCGGCCATGTGCTGCACGGCTACAGCGAAAAGGTGCGGCGCGAATTGATCGCCAAGGCATACGAGGCGGTCCCGCCCGGCGGCGCGCTGCTCGTCTACGACGCCATGACCGACCCCGCGCGCAAGAACAACCTCATCAGTTCGCTGTCCAGCCTGAACATCATGCTGGAGATGCGCGAAGGCTTCGAGGCCACCACTACCCAGTGCGCGGGCTGGCTGCGGGACGCGGGCTTCGTGCAGATCAAGCAGCGGCACCTGATCGGGCCGACGTCAATGGTGTTCGGGCGCAAGCCAGGTCGATTGGCGTAGCCCGGCCAAGTCGGTCGAACGACGGATACAGACCGGATGCTTCGACCCCTAACGTAGGCCATATCACATGGCACACCTTAGGAACCGCATGTCAGGACTCATCGCTCCCGCGAAGGTCGGCATCGTGCTCACCGCGGCGGCGCCGATCACCACCGTCGCCGCCGCGGTGCACATGGCTGCCACGAAGAATCCATCGTTCACCGACCGCAGACTCAAGTACTACAAGACGCCGGGTATCGGCGAGTTCTGGACCGTGCGCGCGCTGAATCCCGGCGAGGCCCGCAGGCTGGTGACCGACCACGAGCCCGCACTGGCGATGTTGATCGACGCGGGCGGCGGCCTGCATATCCAGACAGTGTTCTATCCCGCGGGCAAAGGCGCCCTTGTCTCGTTCCTGGCGATCAACTACGACGTGAACGGTTTCCTCCAGATCGCCAGCGCGTTCTGGTGGGCCGACGCGCTGGCGAAGCGAACCGCGGAGTTCCTCGCGGAGTCGGACGTGTCCAGCGAGTTGGAGACAAAGCGAATGCGCAGCAGATAGTCCTACGGGACATCCTCGTCGGGTGCGTTCCCGGCAGCCCAGATGCCGCGAACGTGCCCGATGTGCTTGCGCAGGAACTGCTCGAGCTGCTCGTCGTGTCGCTGCTCGATCAGGTCGATGATCGTGTGGTGCTCCTGTGCCGACTTGTCCAGCTCGCCGCGCTCGACGAGCGCGGCGAGGCCGAACAGCCGGGTCTGCGCGCGCAGGTCGCCGACGATCTGCGACAGCCGCGGGTTGTGGCAGTAGTCCAGCAGCATCAGGTGGAATTGCCGGTCGGCGTCGACGTATTCGACCAGATCGCCGCGCTTGGCCGCGTCGACGATCTTGTCGGCCTGATTCCGCAGACCTGGCATATCCGATTCGGGGATGTCGCCGACGATCGAGCGAACACTCGGCGGCTCCAGCAGCATCCGGATCTTGGCGATCGAATCGAGGTCGGCGTCGGAGATCTCGGTGACCCGGAAACCCTTGTTCGGAACCGAGATCACCAGACCCTGCTTGACCAGGTCCAGCATCGCCTCGCGCACCGGCGTCGGCGACACCCCGAAGCGCTCCGACAGCCACGGCGCCGAGTAGAGCACGCCGGGCTCGAGCTCACCGGAGATGATCGCGGCACGCAGCGCGTCGGACACGTGATCGCGCAGCGTGGGCCGCTTGGGTATCGCCAACCGTTCGATCATCACCGCTCCGGGTTTCTCCTGTGTGCGAGCACGACTGCTCTCAGACTAGTGAACTTTCACTGTCGTTCAGCTTCGAGTGCCGGTAGCTGAAGGCTACGTATACCCCGAGGCCGAGCAGCAGCCAGACGACGAACCGCAGCCAGGTGACCCAGGTGAGGTGGCTGATCAACCAGATCGAGAAGACGATCCCGATCAGCGGCACCACCGGCACCCACGGCGTGCGGAACGCGCGCTCGACCTCGGGGCGGGTCCGGCGCAGCCGCATGACGCCGAGCGCCACCACGATGAACGCCATCAGGATGCCGACATTGGTGAGCTCGGCGGCCTCCCGGATCGGCAGGAAGCCTGCGATCAACGCCGACACGATGCCGACCGGCCAGATCACCCGCGACGGCACCTTGCGCACCGGGCTCGACTTGGCGAAGTAGGACGGCAGCAGACCGTCGCGACTCATCGCGAAGCCGACCCTGGTCACCGCGAGCATGTTGGCGAACGCCGAGGTGGTGACGCCGACGACGGCGCCGACGGCGATGATCAGGCCGAGGATGCCCATGCCGATCGAATCGAACGCGCTGGAGAACGGCGAGGAGACATTGATGTCGGTGTAGTTGACCATCCCGACGATGACGAGACAGACCAGCAGATAGACCACCGACGCGATGCCGAGGCTGATCATGATCGCCTTGGGCATCAGCTTCTTGCCGTCCTTGGATTCCTCGGCGGCGGCGCTCATCGCGTCATAGCCGTAGACCGCGAAGAAGGCCAGCGCCGCGCCGGAGACCGCGCCGCCGACACCGAACGGGAAGAACGGCTGATAGTTGCCCGACTTGATGTGGAATGCGCCCGCCACCACCACGATGGCGACGATCACCATCTTCAGCGCGACGAGTCCCGTTTGCACGCGCGCGGATTCGCGGGTACCCCGGGACAGCAGGAAGGCCAAGAGCAGACAGAGCAGGACGGCGAAGAGGTCGACTTTGTGTCCCGATCCGGTGCCCGGTGCGCCGAGAGCCCAAGTGGGCAAATCGAATCCGACGTAATGAGTGATGTAGTTCAGGTACCCGGACACCGCGATCGCAACGACGGACACGATGGCGGTGTACTCCAGCAACAGATCCCAGCCGATCATGAAACCGATGATCTCGCCGAGCGCCACATAGGAGTAGGTGTAGGCCGATCCGGCTCGCGGCACCATGCCCGCGAATTCGGCGTAGCAGAGCCCCGCCGCGCCGGACGCGATGATCGCGATGGCGAACGAGACCAGCACCGCAGGCCCCGCGACCTCATTGGCCACCACCCCGGCCAGCGAGAACACCCCGGCCCCAACCAGTCCGCCGAGGCTCAGCGCGACCAGCTGCCATAGGCCCATACTCTTCTTGAAATCGCCTGTGTCGGCGACGATTACCGGCATTCGGCGCAGCACCCCACTCTTGGTGAGCGGCGGGCGTGCGGGTCTGGTGACGACTGTCTTCATTGACGAGGGCCTTTCGAGGTGGAGCTAGTGGAGCGGGTGGTGCTGGTTAGAAGACGAACCCCTCGGGGAAGGGATCGGTGGGGTCGAGGAGGTAGTTGGCGGTGCCGGTGAGCCAGGCTCGGCCGGTGATGGCCGGCACGATGGCGGGGCGATCGCCGACCGTGATGGTTTCCACCGCCTGCGCGTAGAAGGTGGTGCCGATGAACGAATCGTTTTGCAGCACTTGGTCTTCGGTGAGCAGGCCGCGGGCGTGCTGGCGGGCGAGCAGCGCGGAGGTGCCGGTGCCGCAGGGGGAGCGGTCGAACCAGCCGGGGTGGATGGCCATCGCGTGGCGGGTGTGTGCGGGCTCGGACGCGGGGTCGAGGAACAGGACGTGCTTGCATCCGGCGATCTGCTCGTCCTCGGCGTGCACCGGACGGCGGAACTCGTTGATGGCGGCCATGATTCGCAGGCCCGCGTCGAGTATCCGGTCCTTGTGCGCGCGGTCGAACGGCAGTCCGAGTTTGCCGAGGTCGACGATGGCGTAGAAGTTGCCGCCGTAGGCCATGTCGTAGCGGACCGTGCCGAGACCGGGGACCTCGACTGCGTTGTCCAGGCTGTCGCAGTAGGCGGGCACATTGCGCAGGGTGACCGAATCCGCGTGGCCGGCACGCACCGCGACCGACGCGACAACGCGTCCTGCGGGGGTGTCGAGGCGGACTTCGGTGACCGGCTCGGTGACCGGCACCATGCCCGCCTCGACCAAGGCGGTCGCGACGCCGATGGTGCCGTGGCCGCACATCGGCAGCAGGCCGCTGACCTCGATGAACAGCACGCCGTAGTGGCCGTCGGCGGTGGTCGCCTGCTGCAGGATCGCGCCGCTCATCGCCGCGTGCCCGCGCGGCTCGTTGACCAGCAGCTTGCGTAAGCCGTCGAGGTGTTCGATGAAGTGGATTCGCTTGGCCGCCATGGTGTCGCCGGGGATGGTGCCGACGCCGCCGGTGATCACCCGGGTCGGCATGCCCTCGGTGTGGGTGTCGATCGCGGAAATGATGGTGTTGCTTCGCATCAGGACTGTCCTTCGTCTAATCGCGGTGTTCGTTGGCCCTGCGTGGTTACCCGAGCTGCCGCCGCCGGTCCGGTCACTCGCACCGCGTCGCTGTCGAGTTCGGCAAGTTCACGCAGGCGCACCGGCGCGGCCAGCGGACGCCATGCGGGGGTAGCCGCCGCGAGACCTGCCGTCGTCGCGGTCTGGTCGGCGTACGGTGTGCCGCGCAACGCCTCGATGTTCGCCGCGCACATGCGGCCTTGGCACGGGCCGAGTCCGGCGCGGGTGGCCAGCTTGGCGGCGCGATAGCCATCGCCGGTGTCGCTGGACCAGGCGCTGGTCAGCTCGCCACAAGTGGTGCCCTCGCAGCGGCAGATGACGGTGTCGGGTTGCGACCAGGTCAGTACGCCGGGCCGGATCGGGTGCGCGGCCGCGAGGCGGGCCACGAACTGTTCGGCCGTGCGGTGGCGCGCCCGCAGCGCCCGGTCTGGGCTGGCGCCTGCCGCGGCCAGACCGGCAATCGTCCCTTCGACGGCGGCAACCTGAGCTCCGCCGATGCCGGTGATTTCGCCTGCGGCCCAAACGCCTTCGGCGCTGGTCTGCTGGTTGTCGTCCACCCGCACAAAGCCGTTCGCGGTCAGCTTCGATCCGGCGGCGACCGCGAGTTCGTGCTGCGGGGTGAAGCCGTGCGAGACCGCGACCGCGTCCACCGGCACCGTGCTGTGGCTGCCGGGGATCGGTGTCCAGTTCTCGTCGAGCCGGGCAACGGTGGCTTCTTCCACCCTGCCGTCACCCGCGACCGCGACCACCGCGTGTGCGGTGCGTAACGGAATCCGGTGCCGCACACCGGATGCCACGTACTCGACCAGTTCCAGGGCTTTCCCCGCACTGTGCCGGAGCTCCCACGGCCTGGCGGCCCAGTGCCTGGCGATCTTGCGACCAGGGTTGGCTTCGAGCACCGCCCGCACCTGAGCTCCGTTCTCGGCCAGTGATTGTGCGACCGGCAGGAGGAACGGGCCGGTGCCGGAAAGCAATACGGACCTGCCGACCAGCAGTCGCTGCGTCTTCGCGAGAGTCTGTGCGGCACCGGCGGTATAGACGCCGGGCAGATCCCAGCCGGGGAACGGGCACACTCGGTCGTAGGCGCCGGTGGCGAGAACGAGTGCGTCCCCTTGCACTACCCGATGCTCGCGCCGGTCGCCCTCGGCGCCGATCAGCAAACGTACTGCGGGACAACCATCTTCGGAATGTGGCTCGATCTGATAGACCGCCGCCCACGCCAGGTACTCGCAGCGTGGGTGCTCGACCAGCAGCCGGGCCCGCCGAGCGGCCGCGGCGTATCCGTGCCCGATGGCGAGCGGCCGACGAACCCTGTACGCGGCTGGGATGCGCCGGTTGTACTGCCCACCCAGCGCCTCGTTCGAATCGATCAGCGTCACCGTCGCGCCATGCCGCAGCGCGGATTCGGCCGCCGCGGTGCCCGCCGGCCCGCCCCCGATCACCACTACATGCCGACTCATTGTGCGGCCGAACGGTGTTGAATGGTAACGCGGTCACCATCACGAGCCGGGCGACGGCACAGCCGAACATCCGGAACCCCGTTGACGGTGGCGACACAGTCGAAACACACACCGATGCCACAGAACACCCCACGCTGACCACCGGTAGGCGCGGTTCGCCAGTGCGAACGACCATCAGCCATCAGCACGGTCGCAAGCGTCTGACCGTGCACACCAGCAACAGTCGTGCCATCAACAGTCACCACCAGCCCCCGATCATCCCGCCCAACCGAATCGCCCGCCGCCCCGATCAACCGCGGGCTCACTCCATCCCTCCGCCCCGACCGAAGGCGCCCTTCACTCCAAACAACCGATCAAAGGTCGCCTTCGGTCGAACACCCGTCGGCGACCGAAGGGCGCTTCCGGTCGGTCTGGACGGCTGAAGGTGCCCTTCGGTCGAAGGGGGGTTGGTGGGTTCGGTCATCGGGATGCCTTTGCGGTGGGGGTGGTCAGGACGGCGGGGCGGTCTATGGCGAAGGGGGTGATGTCGAGTTCGTCCGGACGACCGGCCAATGCCGACGAAATCAGTTGGGCGGTACCGACGGACAGGCCGATGCCCGCACCCTCGTGGCCGGTCGCGTGCCATAGGCCGGGTAGCCGTGGGTCGGGGCCGATGACCGGGAGGTGGTCGTCGACGTAGGGGCGGAAGCCGCCGTATGCCCGCATGATCGCGACGTCGGCGAGGATCGGGTAGAGGCGCAATGCCTTTCGGGCGATGGCGGCCAGGCTGTCCGGCCGTATCCGATCGTCGAAGCCGCACTGGCGGCGTGACGAACCGAGCAGCAGCGGGCCGCCTCTGGTCGATTCGATTACCGCCGAGGACTGCAAGGCGGCATCGGAGCTACCAACGGCGCCAACGTAATCCGCGTCATAGACCTTGTGGAATACCGTCGGCGGCATCGGTGCGGTGATGAGCACGTCGCCCCGGCGCGGCTTGATCGCGATCGGCGCGCCCAACAGTTCCGACACCGCGCCCGACCACGGACCCGCCGCATTGATCACGACATCGGCATGCCGCGGCCCGCGGGTGGTTTGCACGCCGATCAGTCGCCCGCCGTGCGTCAGCGGCGCGGTGACCTCGCAGCGGGTCTCGACTATCGCGCCCGCGGCGATGGCCGCCTCGAGCAGCGCGGTCGCGGCACCGGCCGGTTGGACCTGCGCGTCCTCGGAGTAGTACACGGCCGCGCACACGTCGCGGGTGAGTGCGGGCTCGGCCGCCGCCAACTGATCCGCGTCGAGATGCTCGCATTGAACCCCGGCACCTCGCTGACCGTCGGCGAACTCGGTCAGCGCGACGGCGCCCGCGTCGGTGGTGGCAACGACTATGCCGCCCTTGGATTCCCATTCGACGGCTGCCGCGCTGGACGACAGCCGTTCGAGGACGATGGGCCACAGTCGCCGAGACAACTGGGCGAGCGCCAACTCGGGCCCCGGCCCCTTGTCCGAGACGAGCACATTGCCTTCGCCGTGCGCGGTGGTGCCGGAGGCGACCCCGCCCCGCTCGCAGACGCGGACCGAGGCGCCGTCCAGCCCCAGTCGGTCCGCGAGCGCGCACCCGATCATTCCGCCACCGATGATCAGGACGTCGGTTCCGCGCGGGGAGGTGGCGTTGGGCGGGGCTGCGGTCATCGCGGGCGTGCTCCGTTCACCGAGCGCGGCACGGAAAGCGGGTTGTCCGTGCGCAATTCGAGCGGCAGCAGTTCCTCGGGCACCGACTGGTAGGTCACCGGGCGCAAGAAACGTGAAATCGCCGCGGTACCAACGGAGGTCGCCGTCGGAGCCGTCGTTGCCGGATAGGGACCGCCGTGCTGCTGCGCGAAGGTCACCGAGAGTCCGGTGGGCCAGCTGTTCCACAGCACCCGCCCGGCCGTGCCCACCGCGGCGGCGGTCAGCGCGCGGGCGGTGTCGTCGACTCGGTCACCGAAGAGCGAGACCGTCAGTTGGCCGCCGACCGAACGGGCCAGCTCGAGCAATTCGCCGCTATCCCGATAGCTGACCAGAAGTGTTGCCGGACCGAACATCTCGTGGAGCAGGGCGTCGGGGTCGGACAGCACCGCGCGTGCCGTGGTGGCGAGCAACAGTGCCTCGCCTGGCCCGCCGCCCGCGAGCAGTTCCACGTTCGGGTGCGCCCGTACCTGCTCGACAGCACGGGTGAATCCGGCGGCGATCTCCGCGTTGAGCAGGTCGCCGGTCGGCACCGGCCGGTTCCGGATCAGCTCGGCCAGCTCGCGGAAAACCGCTGCCCCCTCGGGTATTGCGACCAAGCCAGGCTTGGTACACAACTGACCCGCGCTGGCGCTGACCGCGGTCAGCAGCCCCGACGCGATCTCCGCCGCCCGGGTCCGCGCGGCCTCGGCGGTGACGAATACCGGGTTGATGGAACCGAGTTCGCCGTAGAACGGGATCGGCACCGGACGACGCGACGCCAGGTCGTACAGCGCCCGCCCGCCCGCGGTCGAGCCGGTGAACGCCGCGGCGGCGACGGCAGGGTGGGTGAGCGCGCGCACACCGGCGTCGCGACCGAAGACGAGCCCGAAAGTCCCACTCGACGCTCCACATTCGGCAAGTGCCGCATGTACGAGTCGTCCGACAGCGCGGGAGAGCTCGGGGTGCCCGGGGCTGGCCTTGACGATCACCGGGCAGCCCGCGGCGAGCGCGGCGGCGGTGTCGCCACCCGCCACCGAGAAGGCGAACGGGAAGTTGCTCGCCGCGAAGTTGAGCACCGGCCCGAGCGCGATATTCATCCGCCGCAGGTCCGGGCGCGGCGCACCCATCGGCCACTCGGCGTCCGCGGTGTCGATGCGCACGTCGAGGAAATCGCCGTCGAGCACCACCTGTGCGAACAGGCGCAACTGGAAGGTGGTGCGCCGCAGCTCGCCGACCAGCCGCGGTTCGGACAGGTGCGTCTCCCGCATCGCCAGCGGGATCAGCTCCGTGGCCTGCGCGTCGAGCCGGTCGGCGAGGCCGCGCAGCACCTTGGCTCGATCGGTCAGCGCCATGGCCGCCCAAGCTGCCGCGGCCGCCGCGGCCGTGGTGGCAATGGCGTCGACCTGCTCGGCGGTCGTGTCGCGAATGGATTCGACCGTGCTTTCGGTCATCGCTGGCTCCTCGTCTTTCGTCTGTACCGGCTACGTAACTGCCTACCGGTAACCCTTGGCGAGCACGTCACGGGTGTCCTCGGTGATCTTCGCGATCAGCTCCGGCGCCAGCGGCACCCGCGGCGGACGGCACTTGCCGCCCGGCCTGCCCGCCAGATCCATGGACAGCTTGATGGCGTGCACGAACTGCGGCTTCGAGTCCCATCGCAGCAGCTTGTGCAGCTCGCGGTACAGCGGAAGCGCCTTGTCCAGATCCCGGTTGATCGAGGCGTTGTACAGCTCGACCGTCGCCCGCGGAATCGCGTTCGGGTAGCCGGACACCCAGCCGACCGCACCCGCGATGCCGAGTTCAAGGACCACGTCGTCCGAGCCGACCAGGACGTCGAGTTCGGGGGCGAGTTCCTTGATCTCGTAGAAGCGCCGGACGTCGCCGGTGAACTCCTTGACTCCGACGATCAGCCCCTCGCCGTGCAGTTCGGCCAGGATGTCGGGGGTCAGGTCGATGCGGGTGTCGAACGGGTTGTTGTAGGCCACGATCGGCAGGCCCACCTCGGCCACCGTGCGGTAGTGATCGAGGATCGAGTCCCGGCCGCCGCGATAGGTGTTCGGCGGCAGCAGCATCACGGCCTGTGCGCCGGCCTCGGCGGCTTGCGCGGCCCACTTACGCGCCTGCAAGGCACCGTATGCCGCGATGCCTGGCATCACGGTGAACCCGTCCGGTGCGGCCTCGATGGCCGTCGTCACCACCCTGGCCCGCTCCTCGTCATCGAGGGTCTGGTATTCGCCGAGCGACCCGTTCGGGCTCACCCCGTGGCAGCCGTTCGCGGCCAGCCACTGGACGTGCTGAGCGTAGGCGTCGTAGTCGACCGAGTAGTCCTCAGCGAACGGCAGCGTCGTCGCGACCAGGATCCCGTGCCAGGGCTTGGTCACGGCTGAGGTGATCGGTTCGGACATGTGAAGCCTCCATCTGCGCGTTTATCCGGACTCGGCAAGCAGTCCAGATGTGATGTGACGTGTGACATTGCACAAGATAGCGAAGTGATGGCGGTCACGCAAGCGGGGCAGAGTGACTGGGGAAACGCGAGTTCTACGATCCTGGATACGCGGAAACGCGCAGCCCCGACAACAGCGTCAACCGTCCGCTTGCGCAGGGATGGCGTTGCGGCTGTTCGACTTTCGATCAGCGCGCGCTGTGTCGGGGCTGGACGTTGTTCAGGAGGTAGCTCAGCGGGAAACCGGGGTGACCGCGATCGGCGGGATGGAATTCACGCAGGAGGTCGGCCCGGTGTTGCCGGTTCGGATGAAGCGGGCCACCAGGTCGGTGACGCACCCGCTTGGCTCCAGGTCGGGGACGTGGCCGGTGTTGGGGACGGAGAGGAAGGTCGCGTTCGGGAAGCCTGCGGCCACCCGCTTGCCGTTCGCGTCCGGGGTGATGGCGTCGAGGTCGCCGGACATCACCAGCACCGGGACGTTCGGCAATGCGGAGACCGGGCGGCCGGGGTATGCGCTGGTGACGGCGGGCCACTGGATGCACGCGTCGCCGCCGTCGCGCTGACCGGCACCGAATCCTTCGGCACTGAAGGCGCCGACGCCATCCGGTCCGGCCGAGGCGAGCCCGGCCCGGTATTGCTGAACCCGCTCTGGCAGCGGCGACTGCCGGTTCCAGAGGTTGGGGTAATCGTTGCAGGCGACGGTCATGAAGAGATCGATGTTCTCAGCGGTCGGCTCGGCGCCCGCCTGCTCGGCCCAGTGTCGAAACCCGGTGTCGTCGCCGTTGGCGGCACCGTGCAGGGCGGCAGGCAGCGCGCCCAGCAGGGTCGGTTGCCTCGGATCGGCGCCGACGTTGGTACTTGCCACCTCGAAGACGAGGGTGGCGAGCTTGCTCTCGCTGAGCTGAAACGGATTCCGCCCGGCGATGGTCAGCGGCTGGGCGGCCGAGCGCTGTGCCACGGTGCGCAGGTCGGCGACGGCGGTCGCGCCATCACAGGCCCGGCTGCGGTCGCAGATCCGTTGCAGCGCAAGTGATACCGCTTCAGCGCTGGGTCGTGACAGCAGGTCGAACTCGGGCGGGTAGGCGCCGGACAGCACGATGGACTGCACGGTGTCGGGGTGGCGTTCGGCGTAGATCGGCATCAGGTAGGTGCCGTAGGAGATGCCGTAGAGCACCAGTTTGGGGATGCCGAGCCGCGCGCGGATCGCGTCGAAGTCGTCGGCGGTCGCGGCCGAGGTGTAGCCGGCCGCGCGTTGGCCGAGCTGTTCGGCGCATCGACCGACCGTCTGCTGCTGGTATTCGCGGGTGCCGAGCTCGTAGCCCGCCTCGTCCGCGCCGCAACCCAAGGGGCTGGACAGGCCGGTGCCGCGCGGGTCGATGAGCAGCAGGTCGTGATCGTCGAGCAATTGCGCGGACAGCTGGGTGGCCTGGGCGGCGTGTGCGATCAGCGGAACACCGGGTCCGCCCGGATTCGGCGCGATCGTGCCCGCGGCCGGTACGTCGAGCTTGCTTCGCCGGATGAGCGCGTAACTCACTGCGACGGTACCCAATTCGGGTCGGTCGGCCACCAGCGGCCGGGACTGCACGCCGCAATCGACCTGATGCCCTGGCACGGTCGGGCACCAGTCCGGGCCGCGCGGCGCTTGTTCGCCGCACGCCGTGACCAGCGTCGTGGCTGCCAGCGCGGCTAGTAGGCCCGCGACTGCCCGCATTCCTTTGCGCATCGTCGAAATCCCTTTCCTCGGTACAACTCCCGCATTCAGTGGAGCGTTGAGAAAAATCCTGGGCGGTCGAGGTCAATGGACTGAGAGGGCTACGGAAGAATCAGGTAAGAATCCGTTTTCCGGATCCCAGCGAGCCGAGCGCGGTGACGGCGGTCACGAAGTGAACAGCCTGATACCCACAAACTCGCTACTCGCCAGCAACAATGACAGCGTGACCACACCGAGTTCGTCAGCACCCGCCGCGTCGGTGCTCGTCGTCGAGGACGACCCGCACGTGCGCAGCACCCTGGACCAGCTGCTCCGTTTCGAGGGCTACACCGTGCACCTGGCCGAGGACGGGCAGCAGGCCCTCGACATGCTGACGGAAATAGCGCCGGACCTGGCCGTGGTGGACGTGGTCATGCCGCGCATGGACGGACTGTCGCTGTGCCGCCTGCTGCGCAGGCGCGGTGATCGATTGCCGATCCTGGTGCTCACCGCCCGGCAGCAGATCGGCGATCGGGTCGCGGGGCTGGACGCGGGGGCCGACGACTATCTGCCGAAACCGTTCGCGATCGATGAGCTGCTCGCTCGGCTGCGGGCACTGCTGCGGCGCAGCACCCTGGACGAGGACAGCGCCGTCCTGTCCGTCGCGGATCTGACATTGAATCCGGCGACCCGCGAGGTGTACCGCGGCGATCGGGCGATCGAGCTCACCAAAACCGAATTCGACGTGCTCGAGCTGCTGCTGCGCAACGCGCGAATCGTGTTGACCCGCAGCCGGATCTACGAGCACATCTGGGGTTTCGACTTCGACACCGATTCCCGTTCGCTCGACGTGTACATCGGCTACCTGCGCCGGAAAACCGAGCAGGAGGGCGAATCCCGGTTGATCCACACCGTCCGCAACGTCGGTTACGCCGTGCGTCCCGCGTGATGCTGCGCGCCAGGATCACCCTCGTCGTCATCGTCGCCGTGGTGGCGGCGATCGTCGTCACGCTCGCGACCTCGTATCGCGGGGTCAGCGAGCTGGTCGGCGATCAGATCGATCGCAGCCTCAACGACCGGGTCGATGCCGTCATCGCGGTGTTGCCCGCGGTGTTGCCCGAGCGGTCCGACACCATCGAGCAGCTGCTGTCGGCCGACGGCACGGCCCACCCGGTGGCACCGGGCCGGATGCCGCTCCCGGTGGCCGAGTCCGATCGCGCCGTCGCCCGAAATGGCAGTGGCACAGCCGAATACAATCTCGATCTGGACGGTGAGCCCTATGGGATCCTGACCAAGCCACGCCCCGGTGGCGGTGCGGTGATGGTGGCGCAGCAATACCGCGAGTCCGAACGGATCGATAACGAATTCCTGTGGCGCACCGGCGGTATCACCGCGATCGCGGTGGCGCTGTCGGCATTGCTGAGCTGGCTGGCCATCGGCCGCATCCTGCGACCGGTCCGCCGCTTGCTCGCCGCCACCGAGCACATCAGCTCCACCCAGGACTTATCGGTCCCGCTGCCACCTACCGGTCGCGACGAAATCGGCAGGCTCACCGGCAGTTTCGATACCATGCTCACCGCCCTGCGCCGCTCCCGCGCGCAGCAACACCGGCTCGTTCAGGACGCCAGCCACGAGCTGCGTACCCCACTGACCTCCATCCGAGGCAGCGCCGAACTCTTGCAGCGCGCCAAAGGCCGACTCGGACCCGAGGACGAGACCCAGGTCCTCAACACCCTCGTGCAGGAGTCCGTCGCGCTCGACGACCTGGTCGCCGAACTCGTCGAACTAGCCACCGACCAGCACGCCACGGAGGAACCCGCCGAACTCGATCTGCCGACGCTGGCCGAAGACTGCGCACAACGCTTCCGGCACCGCAGCGGCCGCACCATCACCGTTACCTCAGACCAGCCCGGACCCGTACTGGCCAGGCCGCGGGCCCTCGCCCGGTGCGTCGACAACCTGCTCAGCAACGCGATCAAATTCAGCCCGCCGGACACCCCCGTCGACGTGCACATTCACCACACCGAATTGACGGTGCGCGACCAAGGCCCCGGCATCGCCGCCGACGACACCGCCGCTATCTTCGATCGGTTCTATCGCGCCGCGAACACCCAGGGCACGCCTGGATCCGGGCTGGGTCTTGCCATCGTCGGGGACATCATCACCGCGCACCATGGCACCGTTTTCGCCGAGCATGGACCCGGCGCACGCGTCGGTTTCCGGCTCCCGCCGCTAGCACAGTCGCCGGGGCGAGGTCGCCGAAGCTGATGGGTCTAGCCTGCCTTGCGGCCGAGGCCGCCGTAGATCACCAGGCGGGTGGCGGGCAGGTCGTCGTCGAGCCATTCCTGCGCAGGCGCCACGCCCGGGTCGATCAGGTCGAACCCGTCGAAGAACGCCGCTGTCTCCTCCCGCGATCGGTACTTGACCTGGGATGGACTGTTGTTGGTGTCGTCGTGCGACTGGTTGATGAAGTCGGGATGAGTGTCGTTGGAGCCGTGCGTGATCGCGAGGTAGCTGCCCGGCGCCAGCACATCGCGGAACTTGGCGACAATCCCGTACGGGTCTTCGTCGTCCATCACGTAATGGAGCACGCCGATGATCAACAGGGCGACCGGTTCGTTGAAATCGATGTGCGAGCCGGTTTTCAGGCGGTCGATAATGTCGTCCGGTTGGCGAATGTCGGCTTTCAAGGCGGTCACGCCGGGCGAATGCGCCAGCAGCGCGTCGCAGTGCGCGTGCACGATCGGGTCGTTGTCGATGTAGACCACGCTGGCCGACGGCTCGATCTCGCGGGCCGTCTCGTGCACATTCGGCGAGGTGGGGATGCCGGCGCCTAGATCGATGAACTGCCGGACGCCCGCATCGGCGGCCAGCCGGACCGCCTTCACCAGGAACTGGCGGATGAACCACGCCAAGGTCTTGGTGTCCGGGGCGATGGCTAGCATGCGGTGCGCGATTTCGCGATCGATGTCGTAATTGTCTTTGCCGCCGAGCATGTAGTCGTAGATCCGGGCCGAGCTCGGCACATTCGGATTGAGTCCTGGCGCTCGGTCTACGTCCGACAAGGTGTCCTCCCGATCCTCGACCACAATCGTAGCGATCTTCCCGGCTGGATGTTGTGCTATGCCATAGTGGCGCAGTCGCGCCGAAGTCCACTTACCGAATCACCCTTTCGCGGCAAGTGTATTCGCTCGCGCCATCAGCGCGTCGGCCACCGGCCGTGGGCGGCGACCGAGACCGCACGCGGTGGCCACGCCGTCGACCGATCGACCGAGCGCCCGCTCGATGACCTGCAATGTCTGCAGTTGCTCCGTCTCGGTCGGAGTGTCGTGCACCATGCCCGCGTAGAAGTCGGTGCCCTCGCCCAGCGCCAGATTCTTCAGGGGCACATAGAATTTGGGATTCGTGGAGGGCGGGATGTCGCCTGCCGCGAACGGTGCGTGCACGAACGTCAGGGTGCGATCCGCGGGCCAATGCCGGACTATCGAATTGGCGAGATCCACGAACGGCCGAACGTTGCGCAACGTTGCACGGGCCTTGTTGTTCATGCTGCCGAGGCAGAGGTGCACCCCGAACCGGGTACCCGGCGGGCACGCCGCGGCCAGCTCGGCGATGCCTTTGCCCAAACCGAGCACTCGATTTGCCAGCCGGTGCAGCGGCTGTGTGTTCGCCATCAGCACCAGTTCCGCGGTCGCCTCGAACTGGATGACGACGTCGTCTCCGGCCAATTCTCGAATCGCGACGATGTCGCGCACTGTAGCGTCGGTGAAGGCCTTCTTGTTTCGCAGCACACCGGCGGCACCCATCGTAATGAACGCCATGGTGAAATCGGTCGGCATCCCGAGCTGCAGGGTGATACCGGACAACTCTCGCTCCGCGCGCAGTGCGTTGAATACGGGCACGGCTTCCTCGGCCTCGCGAAAATAGCCGAGATCCATCATGTCGCCGGTGAGCTTCTTGCCGCCCGCGGCTCGATAAATAGTCCGTTCCCGGCTCGTGCGCCACTGGCCGGCTCGCTTCGATTCCAGTGCGCCCTGCTTCACCAGATCGTCGATGATGGGGCGGATGTAGAACTCGTAGCGGGCCGTCTCGCCCGTGGGCAGTGTCCGTAGTTGCGGACCCGCGCTGTCCAGCATCGCTCTCATCGCGGCGTCAGTGCTCTCGGCTGGAAAACTTCCGACGAAGTGCACCGCTCGCGTACCCATGGGTCGGATACTAGACCGACAGGTTGCTGCGCGCGATTCCCATACTGGTTGGGTCCTACTCGTTGTCGTACCGTTACCTCCGGCGAGCACCGGACCGCAGGCTGGGTCCGCCCTGCCATACGGGTGCTGCGAATCATGTTGACGGGTACCATGTTTCGCCGAGTGATGGTTCGAAGCACGACCAGCCCATGCCGAGGAGGCGTTCGACCATGAAGAAGCTCTATGCCCGGATGATGAAGGCCGCGTGTCCGATTGATCCCGAAACGATGGCAACCACAGTTCCGTTCCTGCAACACGACACCATCCCGCACGCTATGGCCGATCACGGCGCGCGGCAGATCTTCTTCTTCGTCGATCACCAGGACGACACGGTCTTCTCGATCACCATCTATGACACACAGGAAGACCTCGACAACGCGATGCGGGAGTCCGGCAGCGAATTTCGGTTCGCAAGCCTCGCCAAGCTGGGGTGTACGGCGCTCGACGCGCGCGCGTTCGAGGTCGTCGCCGGTGCGGTGAATCCGGACGCCCCCGAGGTCGACTTCGCGAAAATCATTCCGCCGATCAATAACTGAGCATTTGTCCAACTGGTTGATGCGGTATACGCAAACATCGCAAAGCATCTCCGTCGGCGGTTCCGACAGTCACGAATAGGTGTAGATCTTTGTGATAGTCGTTGCGCATCAACCAGTTTGCGGGCTAGCCTCCGATTTATCACTGAAGTAGGGTGCCAAAATGGTTATCCTCGTGTAACTCCGAGGGGAGCGCGTCTCGTGCGGGCCTTCTTAAATGCATTTGTCGTGTCAACAATTCTCTGTCTGGCACCTGGGCTTGCCCACGCCGACAATCCCATCCCACCGAATAGCTGTACGGCGGTTTCCTTTCCGGTGCCGCCAACGGGCACTTTGGCCGCAACGCTGTGCATGCCGGCGACGCCGACGAGCACCATCATGGTGTTGATGCCGGGGTCCAACTACAACCACACCTATTGGGATTTCCCGTACGCACCGGAGACGTATAACTTTCGGCGCGCGATGAACGCCGCGGGTTATGCGACGCTGGTGGTCGATCGGCTCGGCGACGGTGCGAGCACCAGGCCGCCGAGTGCAGTGCTGACCGCGACCGGCTCGGTCGTCGCCCTGCATCAGCTGGTCGGCGCGGTACGGCAGGGGCTGCCCGGCGTGCAGCCGTTCAGCAAGATCATTACCGGCGGCCATTCGCTCAGTTCCGGTGTCGCGGTCATCGAGGCGAGCACCCACCATGATGTCGATGGCGTTCTGCTCACCGGGTTTTCGCACAGCCTCGACCTGCTGGGGACGACCGGCGTCGTGGCCACCTATCATCCAGCGGCCGACGACCCGCATTTCGCGGGCCAGGGGTATGACCCCGGCTATTTGACCACCCGGCCAGGAACACGGGCGGCGGATTTCTACGGTGCCGGTGACTACGATCCCGCGGTGCTCGCGACCGACGAAGCCACCAAGGAGGTCTTCTCGCTGACGGAGTATCCCGACGGCCTGACGTCCACCCTGCCGCCCGCGACCAACCTCATCGACGTTCCGGTGCTGGTCACCGACGGAAGCATGGACCGATTGTGCCTGAACGCGTGCGCGAGCACCGCGGCGTTGGCGGCCGAAGAGGCACCGTATTTCAGTCCCGCCGCGAAGCTGCGCACTTATGTGTTGCCAGGTAGCGGGCATTCGGTGAATCTCGCCCTGAACACCGCCGCTTATCAAGCCGCAGTAAAGGATTGGATGGCATCGATGTTCTGACGGTCACACCGCGCGTCGGCGCGGCGGTGGACCACGGGTAGCCCTGAGGGCGGGAGCCGGTCGAGCTCCCGCCTTCAGGCGGCTCTCGCCCGGCTTGCCCGAAAAGCGAAGTCCGGCCGGAGTCTCGACTGGCAGAGCCGGTTATCAAGTGCGGCAACACATCTCCTGCGGCGGTGGTGGGCAGCCGGAGTAGCCACATCTTCGCGATAGGTATTGCGCATCAACGTCGGCGCGGGATAACCTCCCGGTTGATGACTCAACAAGGATGCCAAAGTGGTTATCCTCGTGTACCTCCGAGGGGAGCGCGTCGCGTGCGGGCCTCAATACGGGCTTTTGTCATGTCAACAATGCTCTGTCTGACGCCGGGTATTGCCCAGGCCGATCAAGTTTCGCTGCCGGATCGCTGCCAGGAGATTACTTTCCCGGTGCCGCAGGGAACTTTGGCCGGGACGCTGTGCCAGGCCACGGACAGGCCAACAGATACCGTCATGGTGTTGATGGCGGGTTCCAATTACAACGGCTCGTATTGGGATTTCCAGTACCAGCCGGACACTTACAACTTCCGGCGTGCGATGAATGGCGCGGGCTATGCGACCCTCGTGGTCGACCGGCTCGGCAACGGCGCGAGTACTCGGCCGCCGAGCGCGACGCTCACGGCGACGGCCACCGCGGAAGCGCTGCACCTCATCGTGCAGCAGCTGCGCCAGGGCCTGGCCGGCGCGCGGCCATACGGCAAGATCATCACCGGTGGACATTCGCTGAGCTCGGGCACCTCCGTCATGGAGGCCACCAAGTATCACGACGTCGACGGCGTGCTGCTCACCGGATACTCACACACACTGAACATTCCCGGGGTGCTCGGCGTGATCGGCACGTACTACCCGGCCGTTCAGGATCCGGCATTCGCCGGACGCGGCTACGACCCCGGGTATCTCGTGTCCCGGCCGGGTGCGCGCCGGGCCGACTTCTATGGACCGGATAACTTCGATCCACAGGTGGTCGCGGCCGACGAGGCGACCAAAGAAACCTTCTCGCTCACCGAATATCCCGACGGGCTGACGTCCACCCTGCCCGGCATGTCCAGCTTCATCACCGCGCCAACCATGGTGGTCAACGGCAGCATGGACATCCTGTCCTGTGGGCCGGGATTCGCGATCTGCGCGGACAGCGCGACGCTGCAGGCCGCGGAGGCACCGTATTTCGGACCCGACGCGAGGTTGCGCACCTTCGTGTTGCCCGGCAGCGGGCACGCGGTGAATCTCGCACCCAATACCGCCGAGTATCGGGCCGCCGTCATCGACTGGGCGGACTCGATAGCCCGATAGCAGTACCGAGTCCCGGCGTCACCGATCGGTGGCGCCGGGCTACTGCTGTGCCGGAACCGACTTTCAGGTACGAGGTTTCGGGTCGCAGCCCGATCCGTTACCCGGTTCGATGCGCGGGTCGGCGAAGACCTCGACGCCGGGGCCCGCGGTGGTCATGCGCGCCGCGGCGGCGTCGGTCACCCGCAGCGCGTACAGGCCGGTCGCCGGATCCACGGCGACCAAGCCGTAGGCGGTATCGACGTCGTCAGCGGTGAGCTTCAGCTCCCGCAGGGCGGCCTCCAGGGTCGCCGCCTCCTGCGGGAGCCGAACGGTGAGCAACGGCATGCCCCTACGTTACGCGCGGGCGGCCGTTCGATTCAGCTCCGCGAGGATCGCGGCGGCGTTGGCGACACCGTATCCGTAGTCATAGTTGTAGCCGCCGGTTTGCGCGATCGCGGTGCGCTGCACCAACGCCCGCAGCTGCGCGGGCGGCAGCTGCGTCGCCGACCATTTTGTTCTGATGGCCGTCACCAGGCCCGCCGCGACCGGCGTGGCCGCCGAGGTGCCGGTGTCCGGTTCGGTGGCGCCGAAAGCCGTCGACCCGAGGAAATGGGTGTAGGAGCAGATATCCGGCTTGCGGTCGGCCAGTCGGCCTGGGCCTTGCGAGGAGTAGCCGACCCGCTGGCCCTTGGTGTCGACCCCGCCGATGGACAAGACGCTCGGATGCGAATTGGCGCCGCCGATCGGCTTGTCGGGATAGGCGCAGCGGCCGTCCGGGCAGTCGCGCCCGCAATTTCCCGCGGCGAAGAGGATGTCGGCACCCGCGGCCTCGAGCGAGCCGACAATCACGTTGAACGGGTGGGACGGATTGTCGGAGTAGTTACCGGGCTGCCCGACGGGGAAATCCCAACTCGGCGAGAACGATCCCCAGCTGTTGCTGATCACCAAGGCCCGCGACGCTGCGGGCTGATCGGTGAGCACGGTCCGCAGGTGGGCGTACGCGGCCAGCGCATCCGACAGCAGTCCCGCCATGACGGTGCCGCCCTGCCGCTTGCTCTGCAGCACCGGGATGTCGAGCAGCGACGCCTTCGGTGCGCCGATGAGTGCGTCGAAGGCGCACATCGAGCCGTGGTCCACCGGAAACTCGCCCGGAGTGCCGGTGACACCGGCCGGATTCCAGCTGCGTGCCTTGTCGATGGTGACCTGTCCGCCGCGCACCTGCTTGACCTTCGCGGTGTTGATACCGGTATCGACGATGGCCAGTGCCACCGACGAACCGTCCAAGCCCGCGGCCGTGAGATCGCCGTGCCGCAACAGGGTTTCGACATCGTGCCAGTTGCCGACCGCGGGGGTGCCGCCGCACGTGAGATTGGTCTGAATCACCGGATCCGCGAATACGCCGGTGACACCGCGGGCTGCCGACAATTGCGACACGCTGTCGGCGATAGCGTCATCATCGATCTCGCCGCGCACCAACACCGACGCGTCCGCCGGGTCGTGCGAATAGCTCGGCCGATCGGTATCGGACACCGGCGGAACGGATTTCGGCACCGCGACCGGAACATAGGAGCGATCCAGCACAATCCCGGGCAGATGCCCGGCAACATCGGCGGAGGCGACCGGAACCGCACGATCGGCCACTGCGGTAATCAGATCGACGGACGGACGAAGCTGAATAAGTACGCGCATATCTGCCATGATGCCGCGCCGTTCGGCAAAATTCGCGCCTGACGTGCAAAGTGCCGCCGCCTCGATGCGCAACGGCAACCGGGACAACTGCAAGCTGCCAGCAATTACTCCGCGGATCGTGGTACGGATCACATCCGCTACGCCCGGGCGGGTTTGCCGAATACGAATCAGGCACACCGGACAGCGGCGGCTGGTTCGCGCGCGGCGCTCCGTCCTGCGCCACCTTTTGCGCTGTCTCCGCAGGTCATCGCCAGAAACACTGTGCCACAGAGGTATTGAGGTCTTGCTAGTCGAGATCCCTTTTGCTAGAGCGCATTTCAATTTCGCTAGCATTGCCACGTTCCCGTTGCGCTCGTTAGGCTGGTTCCGGTTGCCGATGCTGTCGACCGTTATACCCAGCGTGGCAACCATGTTCATCCAGTACATCTCGATCATTGATGGGACGGTCCGATGAAATCAGGAACCCGCTCTGGCCTATTGCGCGTCGCCGCGATCGCCTGCCTCGCCGTAACCGCCGCCGGAGCCCCCGCCGCTTTCGCCGCCCCGAACGATCCCTCGGCGCCGATCTGCACGATGAGTTACCCGGTCCCGGTAGAACCGTTCCAAACCCCTGCCTCCAGCGACGTATTCGCGATCTCCAGCAGCGGCGCGGTCGATCTGAAAGTCCACACCAACGCGGGCACGGATTTCGCCTACGACCAGAAATTCACCGTCAACTGGGCAAATATCACCACCGGTAAGAGCGGTGTAGCCGACACCTCCGCCCAGGTAAAAGGCCCCGACAACACCCTGACCGTCACCGGCATCCCAACCAAGCCCGGCCGAATCCTGTTCAACCTGGGCGTCTTCAACCACGGCGAGGGCCAGAACTACACCAACGGCGAATGCAGCGTGGAGTACCAAGCCAGCTGACACTCCAGCCGCCCTTCGCGACTGTGTGAGTCATCCGGCCACTGCCGCCATCCCGCTACCAATGTTATGGATCCACAACATCGACATCACCCTCGCACCGATCTATGACGTAGCGAGTTCACCTCCATATGCTCGCAGCGGGCGAAGGTGGGCGCGGCGGGCTGTTGGACGGCACACGAATGCCCGGCCTTCGACGGCCGGGTACTCGGTTGGGTTTGGTCAGTCGGCCTGGATTTCGGAGCGGTCGGCGCTCCACAGGGTGTGGTACTTGCCTGGCATGTCGATGCGCTCGTAGGTGTGGGCGCCGAAGTAGTCGCGCTGGGCCTGGGTGAGGGCGGCGGGGAGGCGCTTGGCGCGCAGGCCGTCGTAGTAGGCGAGGGAGGACGCGAACGCGGGGACCGGGATGCCGAGTTGGACGGCGGCGGCGACCACGCGGCGCCAGCTGTCGATGGCGTTCTCGATGGCCTGCTGGAAGAAGGGATCCAGGATCAGGCTCGGCAACTGGGCGTTGGTGTCGTAGGCGTCTTTGATGCGGTTGAGGAACTGGGCGCGGATGATGCAGCCGCCGCGCCAGATGGTCGCGAGATCGCCGGGGTGCAGGTTCCAGTCGTATTCGGTGCTCGCGGCGGCGATCTGGTCGAAGCCCTGGGCGTAGGCGACCACCTTGGACGCGTACAGCGCGCGTTCGATGTCCTTGGTGAACTGCTCGGCATCGGTGGGCTTGTCGGCGAGCTGCCCCGAGGCGAGGCCGACCGCGGCGCGGCGCTGGTCGGTGGCGCCGGACAGCGCGCGGGCGAACACGGCCTCGGCGATGCCGGTCACCGGAACGCCGAGATCGAGCGCCGCCTTGACGGTCCAGCGGCCGGTGCCCTTCTGCTCGGCGGCGTCGAGGATGACGTCGACCAGTGGCTTGCCGGTCTTGGCGTCGACCTGCTCGAGCACCTCGGCGGTGATCTCGACCAGGTAGCTTTCCAGCTCGCCCTGGTTCCAGCCGGTGAACACGTCGGCGATCTGCTTGGCGTCGAAGCCGAGCGCGTCGCGGAACAGGTGGTAGGCCTCGCCGATGAGCTGCATGTCGGCGTACTCGATGCCGTTGTGCACCATCTTCACGAAGTGGCCCGAGCCGTCCGGCCCGATGTGCGTGCAGCACGGGGTGCCGTCGACCTGCGCGGCGATCGACTCCAGCAGCGGGCCGAGCACCTCGTAGGACTCCTTGGGGCCGCCGGGCATGATGGCCGGGCCGTTGAGCGCGCCCTCCTCGCCGCCGGAGATGCCCGCGCCGACGAAGAGCAGGCCGCGCTCGCGCAGCGACTTTTCCCGGCGGATGGTGTCGGTGAACAGCGCGTTGCCGCCGTCGATGATGATGTCGCCCTCGTCCATCGCGGCGGCGAGTTCCTCGATCACCGCGTCGGTCGGGTCGCCCGCCTTGACCATGATCAGCACCCGGCGCGGCTTCTGCAGCGCGCCGACGAACTCCTCGATCGTCTCGGTGCGCACGAAATCGCCCTCGTCGCCGTGCGCCGCGAGCAGCGCGTCGGTCTTGGCGATGCTGCGATTGTGCAGCGCGACGGTGTGTCCGTGCCGGGCGAAGTTGCGCGCGATATTGCTGCCCATCACTGCGAGGCCGGTGACCCCGATGTGGGCGCGTGCGTTCGATCCCGCCGATGACGTCATGCTGATGGGCCTTTCACTCGGCGCGGACCTCGCCGCGCTCCACCGACTGTTCGACAAACGAGCGCACAGCTGATCGCTCGAGCAAGCATGCGCACCGAAACCGCAGGTGGTGAGGGTTCGGTGGTTCCGCTTGTGCCGCAAGAAAACCTGTCGTCCAACCTACATGGGTGGCTTTGCGCGATTGTCGGGTCGTCCTCGGTTGGCGCGACCGGCCGTTGGGCCGGCCGCAGTGCGCAGGGTGGCGACAAGGGGCCTTGTCATAGGATCAGCCGATGCCCTTACGTCGCTGGATAGTCGCGTTGACGGTGTTCACGACGGTCGCCATGGCGGCCGGTTGCGGCGACGGGGAGACGTCGAACGCGGCACCGGTCAAAGTCGGTGTGCTGGTCATCACGATGTTCGATCCGGAGGTCGAGCCGTGGCTGCAGCGCGAGTCGCTGCCGATCACCGTGGACGTGCCGACGTCGTACAAGCCGGTGCACTGCAACGCCGATGGACTGTGCGTCGCCGAGACCGGGCAGGGTAAGACCAACGCCGCGGCCACCATGATGGCTGTGCTGGACAGCCCGAAATTCGACTTCACCAATGCCCACTTCCTCACCGTCGGCACCGCGGGCGCGCCGCCCGATCAGGCCACCCTCGGCTCCGCGACCTGGGCCCGCTGGATCGTCGACTTCGATCTCGGTAACCACCTCGTCCCGGCCGAGGCGCCCGGCCTGCCGCACGGCTACCGCCCCGTCGAGAACTACAACACCGCCGCGTACCACCTGAACGAGCAGTTGGTCGACACCGCGTTCGGCCTGACCGAGCACGCCACCCTGGCCGACAGTCCCGAGGCCGCCGCCGAGCGTGCCCAGTTCGGCCAAGGCGACCGGAAACCGTCGGTGACCAAGTGCGACACCATGACCGGCGACGACTGGTACTCCGGCAAGGAGCTCTCCGATACCGCGAGCTACATCATGGGCGTCCGCACGAACGGCCAGGGCAACTACTGCACGACGCAGATGGAAGACAATGCCACCGCCGCCGTGCTCGACCGCCACGGCTACCTCGACCGGTATCTGTCGCTGCGCACCGTGAGCAATTTCGACCAGCCCTACCCGGGCCAAAGCGTGCTCGACCACCTCGAGCAGCGGTCCGCGGGCTTCCGCCTGTCCCTCGACAACGGCTACACCCTCGGCCGCACCGTCGTCGACTACTTCCTGAAGAACCGGTACCAGCCGGCTCGTTGAGTAGCCACCACCTTGCCTGCGAAATTAAGTTAGGCTAACCTCATGTTTTGCGCTGTGGGGGAGCGCGGTCGATGGGGTTTCCATGCAACGCAAGGGATGTCACGCACATGATGAAGATCGGCGCGGCCGAATGAACCGAGCTGCTCATCGCGAACGAATCGCCGAGGTGCTCGATCGGGCGGCCGGTGCGGCCAAGGTGCCGTACCCGATCGGGCTGCGTGAGTTGGCGGTGCGGAACGCGCGCATGGTCGGCGCCGGATTACGGCGGTTGACCTTTGCCGGGCCGGAGCTGGCCGGGTTCGAGAATTACGCGCCCACCGAGCACGTTCGGCTGATCTACCCCGACGCGGATGGCACGCTGCGGCTACCCGAGCAGGTTGACCTCAAGCTGAAATGGCCACGCCCGCTGCCGATTTCGCGGGAATACACGGTGCGCCGCTACGATTCGGTCGCCGGCGAACTCGACATCGATTTCGCGCTGCACCCCGGCGGGCACGCGGCGGAGTGGGCGGCAGCGGCGACGCCGGGGGACACCGTCTACATCGCGGGCCCGCCCGGCGGATTGATCGTGCCGTTCAGCTACGACCGGTACCTGCTCGCCGGCGACATCACCGCACTGCCCGCCATCGCCGGCTGGCTGGAGGCGCTGCCCGCGGACGCCGCGGGCTGGGCGTTCATCGAGGTGGTCGATGCCAGCGAGGAGATCGAGCTGGTCGCCCCCGACGGCATCGAGGTGCGGTGGCTGCACCGCGGCGCTGTGCCCGCCGAGCGCTCGGATCTGCTCGACCAGGCCGTGCGCGCGGTAGCGCTGCCCGAGGGCGAGCGGGTGTACGCGTGGATCGCCGCGGAGGCGGGCGTGGTCCGGCCGTTGCGCCGCTGGGTGCGTGAGGTTCTGCGGGCCGAGCCCGGCGACGCCGAGGTGGCCGCCTACTGGAAAGCGGGGCAAGCGGACTTCGACGAAGACGACGAGGCCGACCACTGAACTGCGTTGTGTCTCAGTGAACTGCGCCGTGTCCCAGGTGCGTTCAGTTCCGCGATTTCCACCATCGCCGCCATGGCGCGCGCTCGAACGCGGTCGCTAGGTTCGCGCGCAGGATCAACAACACCAGGAAGGGACCGCCGATTGCCGCCGTCACCACTCCGACCGGTAGCGGATCGGCGAACAGGGTGCGGGAGCAGAGGTCCGCAGCGGTCAGCAGGAGCGCCCCCATGATTCCGGACGCGAGCAGCGGCGGCGACGCGAGCCGGCTCAGCCGCACGGTCACCTGGGGTGCGATCAACGCCACGGCGAAGACCGGCCCGGCCGCCGCGACCGCGATACCCGTCAACAGCACCGCGGTGAGCAGCAGCGACAGCCGCACCGCGGTGAGCCGGACGCCGAGCATGACGGCGACGTCCTCACCAAGGGTGATCGCACGCAGCGGGAAGGCGAGTGCGATCGCGACGAGCGTCAGTGCCCCGATGCCCCACACCGTCATCCACACCTGCGACCACTGTCGCGGCTCCAGTGCCCCGACCAGCCACAGCTGCGCCTGGCCGACATCGCGAATGTCGGCTTTCACCAACATCCACTGGGTCAGGGCCGTCATGATGGCGGTGACCGCGACACCCACCAGCACCAGCCGCTGATTGCCGACCCGGCCGAGGCCGCTCACCGCGAGCACGAAGATCCCGGTGAGTAGTCCGCCGGTCATCGCGGCCAGTGGCAGTCCGAGCGCGGAGAGCGTCGAAATGGTGTGGCCGCCAACGCCGGTCACCACGGCGACCGCAGCGGCACCCGCACCACCGGTGACACCGAGCACGTCGGGTGACGCGAGCGGATTGCGGGCGATGGTCTGCACGATCGCGCCGCCGACCCCGAGCGCCAGTCCCACCAGCACCCCGAGTACCGCTCGTGGCAGCCGGAGTTCGTGAATAACGAAGGCGTTCATGCTGTTTCCGCGACCGAACAGGGTGGCAAGCACGTCAGGCAGCGAGATCGCGAGATCGCCGGTGCCGAGGCTCAAGCAGAACAGCGCGAAGGTCGCCACGGCGCCCGTCACGGCCACCACGACAGGACGCAAGCGCCAGCGGACCGAGAGCTGGGTACCGGGTATGCGCACCGTGGGTGTCGGCCGTCGAGCCTCGATCTGCGCTGTCATCGCGCCCCCGCCTTCCGCCACAGTACGACCGCGAGAAAGAACGGCGCACCGAGCAGCGCGACGACGATCCCGGCCGGTAGTTCGCCGGGCCGCACCGTCACGCGGCCGACGATATCGGCTGCCAGCAGGATGACCGCACCGATCAGGGCCGAGCACGGCAGCAGCCACCGATAGTCGGGTCCGGTCAGCGCGCGCGCCAACCGGGGAACCATGAGACCAAGGAAGGCGATACTTCCGCACGCCGCCGTCGCCGCCCCCGCGAGCAGGGTGACGGTCAGGATGCCGACCAGCCGACCCCGGAATACCTGGACGCCGAGTGCCGCCGCGACATCGTCACCCAGATCCAGCGCATTGAGCACTGGCGCGCACAGGGCCGCGAGCACGAAGCCGATCACCAGGAACGGCAACACAACTCGAAGAATCGGCCACGCCAGGCCGCCTACCGAACCCGCGCCCCAGAACCGCAGCGCATCCAACGACGTGCGGTCACTCAGCGCGATCGCACCGGTCACCGCCGACAGCGACACCGAGATACCGGCGCCGACCAGCACCACCGACAGCGGCGACGCGCCCGACCCGAGTCCGGCGATGGCGAAAACCATTGCCGCGGCGAGCGCCGCGCCGAGGAATGCGAACCAGACGTAGGCCGTCGGGGAGGTGAAACCGAACACGGTGATCGCTAGCACCACGGCCAGCGCCGCGCCCTGCGTGATGCCGAGCAGACCCGGATCGGCCAGCGGATTACGCGTGTATCCCTGCGTCAGTGCACCGGCGAGGCCGAGTGCCGCACCGAGGACCACCGCGAAGACGGTGCGTGGAATGCGAATGGTGCCAAGGATATCGGCGGCCGCGCCCGGGGCGCCCGACAAGCCGTGCCACACCTGCGCGGGTGTCAGCGATCCCGACCCGATCAGCAGGGACAGAACCATGGCTGCCGCCAGTCCCGCCGCTAGCAGCCCGAGGGCGAGCGGCGGGGCCATGGTCCGGCTACGGCGTGACATCAGCGAGCTACGGCGTGCCATGAGCGGCGGCGCTCAGCTTCGGTAGCGCATGCGCGACGAGCCACGGGATATTCAGCACACTCGGCGCACTGATCGCGTACACCAGTGGCGGATCGGTCAGCGCCACATAAGAATTCCCCTTCACCGCGGCCAGCGAGCGGAAGATGGGATTGGCCTCGACGCTCGACTGGAGCGCCGGTTGCAGGTACCAGCTGAGCAACACATCCGGGTTGTAGCGGGGGATGTTCTCCCAGCTGACCTCCGCCGCGAACTTGGCCGGATCGGTCTGCTGGCGCAGCTGCGCGAGTTCGGGCAGCGGGGCGAAGCCGAATGCCCGCAACAGTTCGATGCGCGGATCGGTATCCAGGTAGACGTTCAGCCCGTCCGGCTTGGTCGCGCTGACCATCGTCGCGGTCTTCCCGGCGAACTCGGGGTGCTTGGCGCGTGCCTGTGCGAGTTGCGTATTCGCGTCGGCGACGAGCGCGGTGGCCTCCGGCTCCTTGCCGAGGGCCTTGCCTGCCAGCATGGTCTGATCCTGCCAGCTGGTCTGCCACGGCTTGCCCGGATAGCCAACGGTCGGGGCGATCGCCGACAGCTTGGCGAACTGGTCCGCGGTGACGCCGGACTGCACGGCCAGAATCACATCCGGACGCAGGGCGGCGATCTTCTCGTACGGCATCGACTTGCTCGAGGCTTCGAACACCTCGGGCGTCGCAGAGCCGAGTTTGTCGCGTACCCAAGGCATTACCGGGTCGGTGCTGCCGGAATCGGACTTCATGTTCGGTATGCCGACTGGTGTCACGCCCAGCGCGACCGCCACCTCGGTGGAGCCCCATCCCAGGGTGACCACTCGCTTCGGCGCACTGGGGATCGTCGCCGGTCCCAGCGCCGACTGGATGGTTAGCGGGAAGACCCCGCCCGCCGGTGCGCTTGACGTGTCGGTGGATTGCCCGTCGCTGGTGCAGCCGGTCGCCAGCAGCATCGACACCGCCGCGGCACCGGCGGCCACGGCCCGGAACATCCGTCGGCGGACCGGGCGACGGCAGCGGGCGTGGGCGGGCGCGGATAGCTCCGGCCCTGGGCGAAGGGAACTTTCTACCATGAGGGGCTCACTCTCCTGTCGACCAACGCCCGAGGGCGTCGTTGAGGATCCGGCCGATCTCGGCGATCGGACCAGGCTGGGTCATATCTTTGTGTTCGCAATCGATGTCGTGGTTTTCGATCCCGCCCGCGAAGTACGGCTGCCACAGGTCATAGGTGGCCTTGGTCGCGGGATTGCGGGACGCCGTGAAGAACAGCAGGTCCCCGTCCACGCGCACCTGGCGCGGCTCGGATTCGAGCACCACCGCGTTCGCGAAGTTATCGATCATGGCGCGCGGTGTCACCTCGGTGATACCCGCCAGCGCACTGCCCTCACCGCGCAAAATGTCCACCACCTGCCGACGATTCAGCGATCGGCCCTCGGTGAGCAGCGGTGCCGGATCGTAACCGACCATGTACAACAGCGCGGCCAACGCATCCTGTTCGGTGGGAATCGACGGCCAAGCATCGGAGGGAAACGAGTCGAGCATCGCTACGATGCCGACCGCGCGCCCCCGCGCCTGCATTTCCGCGGCCATCGCATGCGCGACGACCCCGCCCAGCGACCAGCCGACCAAATGGCAGGGGCCTTCCGGGACAACGGATTCGATGTACTCGAGGTATTCGGCCACCATTGCCTCGAGGGTAGGGGGTGGCGGCGTGCCGGTAGCCAGATTCGTGGCCTGGATGCCATAGAGCGGATATCGTGCGTCGATATGGCGCAGCAACCCGGCGAAGCCCCAACTGATCCCGCCCGCCGGGTGGAAACAGAACACCGGTGTTCCATCGCCGCTGGTGCGCAGCGGCAGCAGCACCTCCAGCCCGGAAGTGCTTGCTGCCGTGCCGGTTTCGATAGCCGAGACCAGCTCAGCTGGCGTCGGTGCCGCGAAAAGCACGGCTACGGTGGCGGTTACCCCGAATTCTGCGGAGATCTCGGCCATCATCGTCGCCGCCAGCAGCGAATGCCCACCCAGATCGAAGAAGTTGTCGTCGATCCCCACCGCGTCCAGCGCCGTTGCGCGCGCGAACAATTGGCACACCTTCTCCTCGCTCGCGTTGCGCGGGCCGCGGCCGATGATGCGGTGCGCGATCTGTGGGGCAGGCAGGTTCGATATGTTCACCTTCCCATTGGGCAGGCGGGGGAATTCATCGAGGACGGCGAAGGTCGACGGCACCATGTAGTCGGGCAGCCGGCTCGCGCAACGGCGCATGAGCGCATCGCGGTCGAGTGCCGTGTCCGGCGCCAGCGTGATATACGCGACCAACCGCTCGGCCACGACCTGGACCACCACATCCTCGACCTGCGGGTCCGCCGCGACCACCGCCTCGATCTCGCCGAGCTCGATCCGGAATCCGCGCAGTTTCACCTGGTGATCGGCGCGCCCGTAGTAGTAGATCTGCCCATCCTCGCCCCACCACACCAGATCGGAGGTGCGGTACATGCGGGTGCCATCCGCAGCGAAGGGATCGGCGACGAACCGCTCCGCGGTCTTGGCGGGTTGGTTGCGGTATCCCCGCGCGACGGATCCACCCGCCAGGTACAGCTCCCCGACGCAGCCCACCGCCACCGGTCGCAGCCAGCGGTCCAGCACATAGGCGGGCTTGCCCGGGTCGGGGTACCCGATCGAGACGGGCCCCCGATGATCGGCGGGCACCAGTGCCAAGGTCGCGTTGACCGTGCATTCGGTGGGACCGTAGGCATTGAACAGTCGGCGCCCTGGCGCGTACCGAGTGATCAGCGCCTGGGTGAGTTTCTCCGCGCCGAGCATGAGATCGATGCCGGGTGGCAGGTCCACACCGGGCGGGAACGCGGCCGCGAAAGTCGGTGGGATGCCGACGAAATTAGCGCGATGGCTGGTGATCACCTCCAGTAGCGGGGTACCAGGCAGCCGGTCTTCCTCGCGGGCGATGATCAGCGTGCCGCCCGAGCAGATTCCCCACATCACCTGCCAGAAGCCGAGATCGAAGCTGATCGATGAGAAGTGCAGCGCCCGGGTGTGCGGTCCCATACCGATCACATCCCGTTGCAGGACAAGTAAGTCCACCAAGCCACGGTGGGTGACCTCTACGCCCTTCGGCACGCCGGTGGAGCCGGAGGTGTAGATCACGTAGGCCAGGTCGTCCGGTCCGGGGGCACGGCGGCGACGTGTTTCGATCGGTGCGGCCGGTTCGCCGGCCCGGAGGCGTGCGATATCCGCCGGATCATCGAGGATCAGCCGGGGTGTGCTGTCGGCGAGCATGTGCGCCAACCGATCCGGGGGATAGGACGGGTCGAGTGGCAGATACGCCGCGCCGACGCGCAGCACCGCGACCACCGCGACCATGAGTTCGGTCGTGCGGGGTAGCTGGAGCCCGACGATATCGCCGGTGCCGACGCCCACCTCGGCGAGCCGATGCGCCAGGCGGTTCGACCAGTCCAGCAGTTCGGCGTAGGTGATGGCGTCGGCGCCGCATTCGATGGCAGTCGCCGTCGCGTGCCGCGTCGCGATAGGAACAAAGATGTCGGCGAACTCCACCGGGGTGCGATCGTGCGGTCGAATGCCGAAGTGCCGCAGCCGGTTCTGCTCGCCCTCGTCGAGTGCGCTGATCCCGGCGATGGGCACGCCCGGTTCGGCGGTGAGGCGTTCGAGCAGCAGCGTCACCCGCCCGAGCATCGCCTCGGCGGTGGCGTCGTCGAACAGTTCGGTCGAATACTCCAGCGCGGCAACAATGCCCGAGACATCGGGCAACTGCGTGAAGCGCAACGACGCCTCGAACTTGGCGGTGTCGGGCGTCACCGTGCGGGTGGTCACCGGGTGGGTGCCGAATACCGTTGTGCCCGAGGGTTCTTCCCAGTGCGTGAGCATGACCTGGAACAGCGGGTGCCGCGATCCGGACCGTGGCGGGTTCACCGCCTCGACGACGGCGTCGAAGGAGGTTCGCGCGTGATCGAAGGCCGCGACGTCGGCAGTGCGGACATCGGCCAGCAACTCGAAAAAGGTCATTTCCTCGCGTACAGCGCAGCGCAGCACCACGGTATTGACGAAGCACCCGATGAGCTCGTCCGCGGCCGAATGGGTGCGGCCCGCGAACGGGGTGCCGATGCTCAGGTCCAGGCCTGCGCCGGTGCGCGCCAGGGCGACGAGCAGAGTGGCGTGCAGCACGATGAAGGGGGTGACGCCCGCCTGGCGGGCCACCGCGAGCACCGCCTGCTGGACCTCGGGCGCCAGCCTGCGGTCGATGGTCCGCCCGGCGTGCGTCGGCAACGCGGGTCGCGGCCGGTCGGTGCGCCAGGACAGTTCGTCCGCCGCACCCGTCAAATAGGACCGCCAGAAGTCGGAGTCGTTGCGGTCGGCACCGTTGTCGATCTGCCATTGCGCGAGTTCGCGCACGCGCGGCCCGGTTTCGGAGAGTTGTGTCGGCAGCGCTCGTCCGGCCAGGCGTGCGGTGTAGGCGTCGGCCAGCTGCCGTACCAGGATCTGCCGGGAGAACTCGTCGCCGATGACGTGATGCATCACCACGCCGATACCGTTGCGCGAGATGAAGAACCGTACCGGAGGGGCGAGCTCGATGTCGAAGCCCGCGGCGAGCGCGTCGGCCAGCGCGGCGTCCAGGTCGTCGACGTCGGCGATGTCGGGTGCCGAGGACGCGGGCTGTTGCACAGGCCGCCCCTGTACCACCGGGAATCGCGTGCGCAGACTCTCTTGCGCCCGGACCACATCGCCGATGGCAGCCCGTGCGACAGCGGGGTCGAGCACCGCGTCGTCGGCGGCGAGTTCGATCGCGAGACCCATCACATAGGTCGCGGGGCCGTCATGTCGGTCGAGCAGCCAGATCCGATGTTGCGCGGGGGTGAGATCAACCGGCGCATCGGCTGCCAAGCGCGCGACGGGCTGGACCGGCCGATGGTCACCGCCGGCTTCGGCCAACGCGGCGAGCGCGCGCGGCGTCGGATGGTCGAAGATATCGCGGAAGCGAAGTCCTTCCAGCCCATCGGTCGTCGCCAGTTCGCGTAGCAGCGCGACCGCGCGCAGCGAGTGCCCGCCGAGTTGAAAGAAGTTGTCGTCGGGGCCGATTCGGTCGACGCCGGTCGTCCGTGCGAAGGCCGCGCAGACCAACCGGGTGATCGGGTCGACGACCTCGTCGGTGCCCGTACCGTGCAACCGCGGCTCGGGCAGGGCACGCTTGTCGACCTTGCCGTTCACGGTGAGCGGTAGGGCGGGGACGATGACGATCAGCGCGGGCACCATATAGTGCGGCAATCGATCGGACAGATACCGCCGAATCGGTTCGGTGGCAGTCGGATCCGCGGGCCCGGTGACGTAGGTGACCAGTGCCTCGGTCTCCTTCGGCAGTGGCCGAGGCACGGTCACCGACGCGGTCACGGCGGGGAATGTGACTGCGACAGCGTCGATTTCGGCGGGTTCGATGCGGTAGCCGCGCACCTGCACCTGATCGTCGCCGCGACCGAGATACCGGAGGTCGCCTGCCGCGGTGACGGTCGCCAGATCGCCGGATCGGTAGAGGCGCCCGCCCGCGGCGTACGGGTCGGCGACGAAGCGGCCTGCCGTCAGGCCGGGCCGGCCGAGGTAGCCGTCGCTGAGACCCGGTCCGGCGATGCAGAGTTCGCCGACGGCACCCGGCACCACCGGCCGCAGCACGCCGTCGAGCACATAGGCGCGCAGATCGGCGATCGATGTCCCGATGACCGACTCATCCCGGTCGGTGTCTTCGAGGCCCACCGGATATGCCGTGACATGCACCGTCGTCTCGGTGATGCCGTACATATTGATCAGCCGCGTTTCCGGCGCGAATGTCAACCATGGCCGCAGCGCGGCGGGTTTCAGCCGCTCGCCGCCGAAGATGATGTAGCGCAACCGATTCGCGCCGAGTTCGCGCAGCTCCGGGATCAGCGCCTCGAATGCGGACGGGGTTTGGTTCAGCACGGTCACCCCGGAATCGACGATCAAGCGCGCGATCGCTGGGGTATCCCGCACATCGGTGTCGGTGGGGACTGTCAGTGTCGCACCGTGCAGGAGTGCACCCCAGATCTCCCACACCGAGAAGTCGAAGGCATAGGAGTGGAACAGTAACCATCGATCGTCTTGCCGATGGTCGACAACGGATTCGGTTGCGGTGAAAAGCCGCAACACGGCCTGGTGGGTGATGGGTACACCTTTAGGCGTACCGGTCGACCCCGAGGTGTAGATGACATACGCCGTGTCTTCGGCAAGACGGCGGGCGTGCGGATCGTGCACGGCGATGCCCGAGATACCCAGAGTGGCAGCGATTTTCGCATCGGCGACGATGAAATCCGTACGCGCAGCAGGCGAATTCGGATCGGTGGGCAGATACCCGGCGCCGCTGCGCAGGACGCCGAGGATCGCCGCGACTACCTCCGGGCCGCGCGGTAACGCGATACGGACGAGATGACCGGGGCGAATGCCGCCGGCGCGCAGTATGCCGGCGATTGTTTCGGATCTGTCGCGCAGCTGGGCGTAGGTGACCGTCGGTTGGCCGGGGCCGATCAGCGCGGGGGAGTCCGGGTACCGGGCGGCGACCGCGTCGAACGCGGTGACAAGATTACCGCCGGAATCCGAGCCGCGAGCGGCACTGGCGATGGGTCCACGGTCCGCGCCGGTCGCGCGCCGCCAGAGCTTCGTGTCGGCTTCGGTACCGAACCCCTCCCCACCGAGGTAGTGCACGAAGCGATCGGCATGCAGGGCGATGTCCGTGGCCGAATAGGTGGCCGGGTTGCCTGCCAGTTCGACGATGAGCAGGGCCTCGTCCGCGGAATCGCCGGGTGCGCTGGTGTCTCGGGTGATGCGGATGGCGATGTCGGCGATCGGACCTTCGGCGAGGATCTCGAGGTGTGCCGGTGCGCCGGGCAGATTCAGCGTCGGCGTGAACGGCATGATGTTGAGCAGCGGGCCGCCGCTCACCGGAGTCGGGCCGTTGTTGTCCCGCTGTTTGCGCAGCTGTTCCGCCGCGGCGTCGATCAGCGACTGGTCGATGCCAGGGGACTGCCTTAGTCGATCGCGATCGAGTGCCGGGAAGTCGAGCGTGGCCAGGTAGGTCTGTGCCAGCGGTGTCCGCCACTGCTGCATGGTTTTTCGACCGAGCACGGGCAGGTCGACGCGAACCGAGTCCATGGCCCGCAATTGTGCGGTGTAGCCGACGACGGCGGCCAGCGCGGTGGTGATCCAATCGTCCGCCGCGATCCGGGCCGTCCGGCCGGCGCGCACCGGCAGTGGCCGTGGCGGCGCGTTGCGCCCCGACCAGGTTGCTGCCGGAGTCGCATCGGTGCGGTCCGGTTCCGGAAGCCGGTTCTCGGGCTGGAGGTCCGACAGTGGTGGGAAGGTGGCGGGCGGTATCTGCTCGCCGCGGAGCCTGGCGGTGTAGATCTTTTCGATTCGCTGCCGCAGCAGCAGATAGCCGAATCCGTCGAGCAGCAGGTGGTGTGCCCGCAGATACCAGGCGACGCGGCCGTCGCCCAGCGAGATGAGCGCGGTCCGGAGCAGCGGTGCGCCGAGGTCGGCTGGGTCCTCGTCGATCGCCTGGATATCGCCGGACATCATCGCGCGGGCCGCTGCCTCGTCCGCGACGTCGAGGAGTTCGACGCTGATGCGCTGGTTCGCGTCGACGATCATGCCGTGATCGGTCTCGTTTGTAGTGAATCGCACTGCACCCAAACGTGATTCGTCGATAGCCCGGGCGATGGCGAATTCCAGGTGCGTGTGGTCGAGGTTGCCCGCACTGTCGAACCAGGTGACCTCGGCCGTCCGATAGGCGGCCGGGTCGACGGCTACCTGGTGTCCCCACCAGAGCTCGCGCTGTGCGGCGGTCAGGTCGAAGTGTTCGGAGCTGGATGGTTCGGTACCGGATACTTCGATACCGCTATCGATCGGGCCCAAGCTCATTGCCACTTCCTCTTAGTTTAGGCTAACCTCTGAACGCTTGGGTAGCCTAACCTAATAATTCTCTGAAGCGGTACCTGCCCATGCGGCGGTAGCCCGGACCGGCTCTGCCCTGAACTGCAGTGAAAGCAATGGTTGACGAATTCACCGCGGCCACCGACCCGTCGGCCGCTCTTCTAGATCGGGTGGGATGACATGCGCATTGTTACTTTCGGCTTCCAGACCTGGGGGCATCGCACCCTGCAGGCCATCATCGGCTCCAAACACGAGGTGGTGCTGGCGGTTACGCATCCGCCCAGCGACAATCCCTATGAGCAGATGTGGAACGACTCGGTCGAGGAACTCGCTATAGCGAACGGGATTCCGGTACACATCGCCAAGCGTCCGGATGCCGAGCTGCGGCGCGTGGTGGACGAGGCCGCGCCGGACCTCATCGTCGCCAATAACTGGCGTACCTGGCTGCCGGAAGAGATCTGGCGCAAGCCCCGCCTCGGCACGCTCAACGTGCACGATTCACTGCTGCCCAAGTACGCGGGCTTCTCCCCGCTGATCTGGGCGCTGATCAACGGCGAGCCGCAGGTCGGCGTGACCGCGCACATGATGGACGAGCGCTTGGACGCCGGGCCGATCGTCGCTCAGGTCGCGGTCCCCGTCGGCGCGCAGGATCGCACCGTCGACCTCTTCCGCCGGACCGTCGACGAAATCGAGCCGCTGCTGTTGCACGCGCTCGATCTGCTCGAATCCGATACCGCACAACTGATTCCACAGGACCCTGCGGCGGCGACGTACTTCCACAAGCGGTCCGCGCGGGATTCCCATATCGACTTCAGCTGGCCGGCCGAGGTCATCGAACGGCTGGTTCGCGCGCAATCCGATCCGTACCCGAATGCCTTCTGCTACTTCAAGGGTGAGCGACTGCGGGTGCTGTCGGCCTCGGTCTCGGCCACCCGATACGGGGGTACCCCCGGCCGGATCACCGTCGAGGATGCCGGCGGTATCGCGGTCACCGCCGGTCCGCAGGCGTGGAGCGGCGCGAATCGGGCGCTGGTGCTGCATCGGCTGCGCACCGACGACGGCGTCGAGCACGATGCCCTGACCTACCTGGGTAATTCGGGTGGCTATCTTGAATAATCCGGACGGTACGGGCTGGCGACCGTTCGCGCTCGCGCCCGAACTTCCGGTGTCGACCACGCAGCCGCGAATCGATCAGAGCACCACCGCGCGACAGCTGGTGCTGCGAGCCATGATGGCGCATCGGGGCCTGATGATTCCGGCGATCGCGCTGTCGGTGCTGCACCAGGCGGGGGTGATGCTGGTCCCGGTGATCGTCGCGCAGACGGTCGATCGCGCGGTGGCCGCCGGCGACGGCGGCGCGCTGGCGAGTTGGATCGCCCTGCTGGCGGCGGTGTTCGTGGTACTGAGCGTCAGCTATCGGTTCGCCTCCCGATTGGGTTGGCTGGCAATGAATTACGTCGATCACGCACTGCGGATGCGGGTGGTCGATCGGATATTCGATGCCGGTGGTCTCGGTGGTCCGCCACGGCAGCCCGGCGAATTGCTGTCCGTCGCTACCGTCGACACGCAAACGGTGGCCAGGGCCAAAGCGGCGCTGATCTATCCGTTCGGTCAGCTGATCGGGATTTTGCTCGGCGCGGGGATCCTGATCACCATCTCGTGGCCGCTCGGCGTGGCAGCGGTGCTCGGCGCGACGCTGGTGGTCGTCGCCGCCGACCGCATTGCCGCGCCGGTCGCCAAGCGCATGCAATCGCAGCGGGGCGCCGCTGCGTCGGCCGCCGCGTCGGCCGCCGACATCGTGGCCGGGCTGCGGGTGATCCGTGGCATGGGTGCCGAGCGCACAGCCTTTGCCCGCTATCAGCGCGCCTCCGAGAAAGCCTTGACCGCAACACATTCCGCGAACCGCGCGGCCGCCGGGCTGACCGCGCGGCTGAGTGGGTTCGGTGGGTTGTTCGTGGTCGGGATCGGGGTCTACGCGGCGATCCTCGCGGTCGACGGTCGGCTGACCATTGGTCAGCTGATCACCGTGATCGGTATTTCGCAACTACTCATCGATCCGATGAGCGCACTGGGCAAGATACTCGGCCTGTTCTGGAATTCCGCGCTGGCCAGTGCGGTGCGTGTGCTCGCGGTCGTGCAGACCCCACCGCTGCTGTCCGCTGCCGAGATTACCGATCCCGCGCCCATACCCGGGCAGGCCGAACTGACCTTCGATCTCGGCGAGCGGACGATCTCGCTGGCCGCGGGGACGTCATTGGTGGTGTCCGCGCCGCATGCCGAGATGGCCCCGCTGGTTCGCGGCCTCGCGCTCGACGGACCGCCGACCGGTGGCCGGATTCTGTTGGGGGGACAAGACTTAGCCGGTCTCGGCCCCCACGCGGTGCGCCGCCGCATCGTGGTCGCACCCCATGAAGCGCAGCTCTTCGAGGGCACCATCCTCGAGAATGTGACCGGTGACAACCAGGGGGAACCGACGGAGCGGCAGGAACGTGCGCTGCTGGCCGCGGGTCTTGCCGATGTGCTCCAGATACTGCCCGACGGCGCAGGCACCCAAGTGGGTGCGGGCGGCTACGAGCTGTCGGGTGGGCAACGGCAGCGGGTAGCGCTTGCCCGCGCGCTGGCCGCCGATCCCGATATCCTCGTCCTCGTCGATCCGACCACCGGAGTCGATTCGGTGACCGAAACCGCCATCGCCGCAGCGGTACTCGCCTTCCGGCGCGGCAGATCCACGCTGGTGCTCACCTACTCACCGGCCTGGCGGGCGGCCGCGGACACCGCGGTCGTGCTGGCACCGGACGTCGTGGGAGCCACCCGATGAATCGTGAACAGCTGACCATTGCGACCCCCGCGCAGGTGCGGCAGGCCGTGCGAGCGCAGCTACCGGGCCAATGGGCCGCCGTGGCAGGCGCCACCGCCGCGCTCACCCTGGCCGCCGCCGCCGCGCTGGTCCCGCCCGCACTGATGGGTGGTCTGGTAGATCTGGTCGCCTCCGATCGTCCGATTCGCTTGCTGGGCAGCGGGTCTGGCGCGGTGTGGCGGGCGGGTGGGGTGATGGTTGTCGCGACGATCGTGTCGGCCGTCGCGGGCGCGTATGGATTCTTCACCAGTGCCAGGATCGTCAGTTCTATCCTGGCCGTACTCCAGCAGCGAGTGGTTCGCGGCGCGCTGCGGCTGCCGCTGGCCCGGATCGAGAAGGCCGGGGCCGGTGACGTGGTCTCCCGCACCGCCGAAGACGTAGCCGTGGTGAACCAGACCATCGGTGAGGCGCTGCCGCTCGTCACCAGCGCCGGATTCGCCGTGGCCGTCACCATGGTCGGAATGGCCTCGGTGGACTGGCGATTCGCGCTGACGATGCTGATTCTGCTGCCCATCTACTGGCTCGGGGTGCGCCGGTATCGGCTCGACGCGCCCCAGGTCTACGCAAGCGAACGTGCCGAACGTGGTCTTCGCGCGGGGGAGATTCTGGCTTCGATCCGGGGTCTGTCGACCGTGCGCGCCTTTGAGCTCGAGCAACGCCAGCGTGCCCGGATTTCCCGGCACTCCTGGTCGGTCGTGCGCCTTTCGGTGCTGACCCGAGTTTTCGCCAATCGCCTCACCGGGCGGATCAACCTGGCGGAATGGGTGGGCATGAGCGCGCTGCTCGTGGTCGGTTTCTACCTGGTGCGCAGCGCGGGGGTGACCGTCGGCGCGGTGACAACGGCAACCCTGTTCTTCCTTCGGCTTTTCGGACCGATCTCGCAGTTGTTGTTCTTGGTCGACCAGCTGTCTTCGGCGGCGGCATCGCTGCGGCGGATGGTCGGCGTCGCCTTGGAGACAGCCGATCTCGTGGACCGCTCGCCCGAGGGCGCGGGCCACGTGGTCGCGGTTGACCGGCCCGGACTCGTCCTGCGGGATGTCGGTTTCGACTACGGCCGTGGTCCGGTGCTGCGCGAGGTGACCGCGCATTTCCCGCCGGGCACCACCACCGCCATTGTGGGGACGTCCGGGGCAGGCAAGTCGACCCTCGCGGCCCTGATCGCCGGGATCCGGGAGCCGGAAACCGGGACGATCACCATCGGCGACACCGATGTCGGTGAGCTCGATCCGAGACTTCGCGCGCGCCAATTATGTTTGGTCACACAGGAAGTGCACATTTTCGCGGGATCAATTCGGGACAACTTGACGTTGGTGCTTCCGGCCGACGCGGCACCCGACGATACGGTGCTCTGGCAGGTCCTGAGGGCCGTCGGCGCGGCCGACTCGGTGGCGACGCTGCCCGACGGGCTGGATACGGTGGTCGGCTCGCACGGCCATCCACTCACGGCTGTGCAGTCCCAACAGGTCGCGCTGGCCAGAGTCCTGCTGCTGGACCCGCCGGTGCTGTTACTCGACGAGGCCACCGCCGAGGCGGGGTCGGAGGGGGCCGGAGAACTCGAACGCGCAGGCTGGCAGGCGACCCGCACGCGCACGTCGATCGTCATCGCCCATCGCCTCAGCCAGGCCAGACATGCCGACGCGGTGCTGCTGATGCACGAGGGCCGGGTCGCCGAACGCGGTACGCACGAGGAACTTCTCGCCGCGAACGGCCGCTATGCCCGCCTCTGGCAGGCCTATGCCGGGGACATGTGAGGAAGGCGGCAAGAACATCCGCCGCGGTTTGACGTGCGCGGCCGTCGTTGCGGCACAGCCGATTTCGCCGATCAGTCGCCGTGATCGCCGACCAGCCGGTCGTCGATCGCGGCGACTGAGCCCGTGCGGCCGACTCCGTTCAGGAGTCGGCCGCCGCGCGTGCACTCAATTCGGCCCGCAGGCTGCGCCGGCTGATCTTGCCGACGCTCGTCTCCGGGAAGCTGTCGACCACCTGAAGCAGATCGGGGATCTTCCAGGTCGCCACGCCGCGGTCCCGCACGAACTGGCGGATTTGGCCGAGCGCGGGCGGGGTCGCCGGGTCGGCGGCAAGCACGAACACGCAGCTGCGCTCGCCGAGCCGCTCGTCAGGCACCGAGACGACGATCGCGTCGCGAATCAACGGATGGTCCAGCAGATGTGCTTCGATCTCCTCGGCCGAGATCTTCTCGCCGCCCCGGTTGACGCGGTCGCCGAGCCTGCCCTTGACCACCAGATTGCCATCCGGACGCAGGTTGACCACATCGCCGGTGCGGTACCAGCCGTCCTCGGTGAACGACGACGCATTGGCCTCCGGATTGCGGTAGTACCCGCGAATCGTGTACGGCCCCTTAGTGATCAGCAAGCCGTCCATGCCAGGCGGGACGTAGTTGCCCGCCTCGTCGACCACCGCGACCTGATCGTGCGGGGACATCGGGCGACCCTGGGTGGCGAGCACCACATCTTCCGGGTCGTCGAGCCGGGTGTAGCAGACCAGGCCCTCGGCCATGCCGAACACCTGCTGCAGGGTCGCGCCGAGGGCCGGGCGGATGCGGCGGGCCAGTTCGTCCGGGCAGCGGGCGCCACCGACGAGCAGCACCCGCAGGCTGGAAATGTCGTACTTGGTACTGGCTTCCGCGCGTTCGACCCACAGCCGGGCCAGCGGCGGCACCAGTCCGGTGATGGTGACGCCGAACCGCTCGATCGCGCTGAATGCGGTGGTGGGGGAGGGGTCGATGGCCATGGCTACCGTGCCGCCCGCGACCAGCGCGCCGAGAATGCCCGGCGAGCTCATCGGGAAGTTGTGTGCCACCGGCAGCGCCGCGAGGTAGACGCTTGCGCTGTCGAGCTCGCACAGCTCGGCGCTGCGGCGCACGCTGTAGAGGTAGTCGTCGTGCGTGCGCGGGATGAGTTTCGGGGTGCCGGTGCTGCCGCCGGACAGCTGCAGGAACCCGACGTCGGAGGCGTCGACCTCCGGCAGATCCCTTGGCGCGGCGCGCATCTCGTCGAGGGCGCGGGTGCCGCCCGGGAGCGCGGCGCCCTGCTGGTCCGGGACGATGATCAGATGCCGCAGCGCGGGCGAGTTGTCGCGCAGGATCGCGGCGAGCGTGGCGTGGTTGAACCGCTGGTGGTGATGGCAGGTGACCATCGCCACCGCGCCGCTGGCCTGTGCGATCGGCACCAGCTCGGACTGGCGGTGCGCGGGCAGGCAGAAGACCGGCAGCGCGCCCGCGTAGAAGAGGCCGAAGATCACCTCGACGAACTCGGCGATATTGGGCAACTGGACCAGCACTCGATCGCCCGGGCGCACGCCGAGTTCCAGGAACCCGGACGCGAGCGATGTGGCGCGCGTCTCCACTTGCGCGTAGGTCCAGCGATTTCGATCGTCTACTACGGCGATCGCGTCCGGCGTCGCCGCGGCGCGGGCGCTGAGCATGCTGCCGAAGGTGTCACCGGTCCAATACCCCAACTCGCGATATTGCTCGACTTCCGTTGCGGGCCAGGGGGTTAGGTCGGATTGAGACGGCATTGTCGAACTCCTTCTTGCCGAAACGTTCGTGTTTACTTTCATTAAGAATTTAGGTTAGGCTAAGCAAATGTCGAGGCAGAGTAAAGCCGATGGCGGTGTGATCATCACCGGCGCGGCCGGTGGTATCGGCCGCGCCGCAGCCCAGATCTTCGCGGCCAGGTCGGCGGCGCCGGTGGTGCTGTGGGATCAGGATCCGTCCGTGCACGCCGCCGCCACCGAGCTCGGTTCGACCCGAGCCGAGAGCAGCACCCATGCGCAACAGGTCGACGTGACCGACGCCGATGCCGTGGACAAGGCGTTCGCCGCGGCGGTCGAACGGGTCGGACCCATCGAGTCCGTCGTGCATGCGGCCGGCATCCTGGAAACCGGATCGGTCTCGGAATTGACCGGGGCGCAATGGGATCGGTGCCTGGCGGTGAACGCCACCGGGACGATGAATGTCACCCGGCGGGCGGCCGCCGTGCTCGCCGCGAACGGCGGCGGTTCGATCGTGGTCGTCACCTCGAACGCCGCGGGCACCCCGCGGGTCGGGATGGCCGCCTACGGGGCGTCGAAGGCCGCGGCGCGCGCGTTCGCCATGGCGCTCGGCCTCGAGGTCGCCGCCCTCGGCGTCCGGGTGAACATGGTGTCTCCGGGATCCACCGACACACCGATGTTGCGCGGCATGTGGACCGAGGCCGCGGCCGAATTGTCCGAGTCTGCCCGCGATCAGGTGCTGGCGGGTGACCCCGCGAACTTCCGCCTCGGTATCCCGCTGCGCCGGGTGGCCCAGCCCGAAGACGTCGCCGAAAGCATCTACTTCCTGACTTCCCCCCTGGCCCGCCACATCACCATGCATGACCTGCGCGTCGACGGTGGCGCGACGTTCGACGCCTGACACCGTCCGAATCACTGAACAGGAGAAGACTGTTGGCCATTCCGCCGATAGCACCGTATTCGATACCGGCGCGCGACGACGTCGTGGCGAATCAGGTGCCGTGGCCGGTGGATCCGTCGCGCGCCGCGCTGCTTATCCACGACATGCAGCGGTACTTCATCGACGCGTATCAGCCGGACCTGGAACCGATCTCGACTGTCATCGCGAACATCCGGCGCCTGCGCGAGCAGTGCAACGCGGCCGGTGTTCCGGTGATCTACACCATGCAGCCCGGCGACCAGCATCCTTCGCGACGTGGCATTCTCGCGGATTTCTGGGGCAGCGGGCTAACCAATGGGCCGTCCACCGAGGTCGTCGGCGACCTGACGCCCGGCCCGGCCGACATCCAGGTCACCAAGTGGCGCTACTCGGCGTTCCAGCGGACCGACCTGCGCGAATTGCTGAACCACTACAACCGCGACCAGCTCCTCATCACCGGCGTGTACGCGCACATGGGCTGCATGCTCAGCGCCGCGGACGCCTTCATGAACGACATCAAGCCGTTCGTCGTGCTGGACGCGACCGCCGACTTCGGCCGCGATGAGCACGTGATGGCCATGAACTACGTAGCCCGCCGGTGTGGCGCGGTGACGACGACCGAGGCGCTGGAATTCGCGCTGCGGCAATCGAATGCGGCCTGACGCGGGTCCGCTGAGCTACACGGAGGATGAACATGACCGAGCCGGTTACCATCGGCCGTCAGGACGTGATCGCCGATATCGCGGCCGCGTTGGGTGTGGCACCACACGAAGTGCCTGAAGACGCGGATCTCACGGACGCGGGCCTGGATTCGGTACGACTGATGTCGCTGGTGGAGAAGTGGCGGTCCGATGGCGCGGATCAGGCCGACTTCGCGACCTTGGCGGCCGAGCCGGTGCTGAGCGCGTGGCTGGACGTCCTCGTGCCGGCGGACCGGGCATGACCGCGCGGTCCGCGGACGAGATCGTCGATATCGCGGGAATCGGTTTCGGACCGTCGAACCTGGCGCTGGCCATCGCGCTCGAGGAGCACAACCAGAACCTCGCACCGCGACAGCAACTGACCGCGCGGTTCGTCGAGGCGAAGCATCGCTTCGAATGGCACCCCGGGATGTTGCTGCCCGGCGCGACGATGCAGATCTCATACCTCAAAGATCTTGTCACGCAACGCAATGTGCGTAGCCGCTACAGCTTCTTGAACTATCTGAAGGAGCACGACCGGCTCAACGACTTCATCAACCTGTCGACGTTCCGGCCGACCCGCCTGGAGTTCCAGGACTACTTGCGTTGGGCCGCGAGGACGGTGGATGTCCAGGTGGACTTCGGCACCACGGCGGTTTCGATCGAGGCGATGGGTGACTGCTTCGAGATCCGCCTAGACGGCCGTGCCGGTGGCGTGCTGCGGGCCCGGAACATCGTGGTGGCGGTTGGTCTTTCGGCACGGATGCTGGACGGGGTCGCCGCGTCCGAGCGGGTCTTCCACAGTCACGTGCTGCTGCCGGGTCTTGCCGCACTGCCGCGGTTGCGGCACAACAGATTCGTGGTGATAGGGGCAGGGCAGAGCGCGGGCGAAGCCGTCGGGCACCTGCATCAGACCTACGGAAGTTCGCGTGTGCACGCCGTTTTCGGCAAGTACGGGCTGACGCCCGCCGATGATAGTTCCTACGCGAACCGGATCTTCGACCCCGCCGCGGTGGACGATTTCTACGCCTCGTCGCCGGAACTGCGCACGCGGTTGATGGGCTATCACCGCGGTACCAACTACTCCGCGGTGGAACCGGAGCTGATCGAGCGGCTGTACGCGCACGAGTACGCCGAACGGGTGGCGGGCGACCGGCGGCTGTTCATGCACGGCGCCTCGGCCATCACCCGTATCGATGATTCCGAGGACGGCGTTCGGGTCGATGTCATGCACGGGCCGACCGGCCTGACCGAGACGCTGGTCTGCGATGCGGTGGTGTGCGCCACCGGTTTCCGGTCCGGCGATGTGCGCTGGCTGCTCGGTGAGTTGTCCGGGTCGGTGGCGTTCGAGGACGCCGGGCCGCAGGTGACGCGGGACTACCGGCTGGTGCCGACTTCGCCGCTGCCAGGCGACATCTACCTGCAGGGTGGTACGGAACACACGCACGGTATCTCGTCGTCGCTGCTGTCCAATATCGCGGTGCGCACCGGCGAGATCGTCCGGTCCGTCGCGCGTTCCGCCGCGGGCGCACGATCGGATAGCGCCGTCGAGCGGGCAGGAAGGTAGCGCCGAGCCGGCCGAACCGGCCGCCGACGGCGGCAACACGGGTAACCCGGTGCCTGTCTTGGCATCCGGGGTGATGAAGCGCGCCCGGAACTGGCCGCTACGCCGAAAACGTACCTGTTGACAGGATTAGGTGTGGCTATCCTAAGCTCGCCTCATCCCGACCACACCTATGAAGGACCTGAGAATGCTGATGAGGAAATTCGCCGTGACGACCACGCTGCTGATCGCGGCGCTGGGTGTCTCGGCAGGCACCGTCAACGCGGCTCCGGCCGCGGCTGCGGACGCGCCGATCAACTTCACCGCCGAGTCCACCGACTCACAGTCCATCGTTTCCATCGACTCGGGCTCCATCGTTGCCGAGGATGGCGCGCTGAAGATCAAGGCGGCCAACGGCAATGTCGTCGCGGGTACCCCGCTGAAGTTCCGTCTCGACGACTTCGAGTTCCCCATCGCCGCGGACATCGCGGGCCGCACCGCGACCCTCACCCCGCAGCTCGACATGAGCAAGGCCGTCTACACCCCGGTCGCGCTGCCCTTCGAGGACAAGGCGCCGTGGAAGTCCGAGTACGACCGTGAGCAGGCCGCCTGGTCGCGGATGACCGGCACCATCGGCCTCGGTGCCAGCATCGCGACCCTGGTCGGCGGCATCGGCGGCGCGGCCGTCGGTTGTGTCCTCGGCGGCATCGTCGGCGTCGTCGCTGCGTCGGCCACCATCATCGGCCTGTTCGGCCCGTTCCTGCCCGCCGCTGCCGTCGGCTGCCTCGGCGGCATCATCGCCGTCGGCGCGCTCGGCACGGTCGCGGGCCAGATCCTGATCACCGCCCCCGTCGCGATCGGCGCGGTAATTCAGTACTTCACTACGATCAATGCCCCATTCCAGGGTAAATGATCTGACCTGGGGAAATAGATCGTCTTAACCTGCTGAACTGCGGGTTTGATGAGTATGCGATATGGGTCACATGCAGCCTCCGGTGCCGGACACTATTAGGGTATCTGGTGCCGGGGCATTCATCGGTCGAAAGCGGCGGTGGCAAGCCCCGTAAGGGCGCGGCAGCAGTTCGAGCGAAGATCGACAACAGAAGCATCTGCGCGAGTTAACATCTAGAAATGACTGTGGGTCGGTACGCGGAGATGCCATTGCAGGATGAAACGGACACCGACAAGTACGGTGCCGTATTCGTGCTTCGACGCAAGCCCGTTCAGGACGCTTCTATTCGACTTGCAGGCTGGTCGGCACACGTAAGGCGCGAGGTGTCCGCAGTTGTCGTACATGGCAACGGTGGCAGCACAGATTTTTCCGGCACCTTACCGGAAGCGCTTGAGGCGGCGAACAACGCGCTAGATTACATGTCCTTCCGAGGGTTAGCGGATGTGGCAATCATCGATGCCGTCGATGACTGCCTGGTTTGGTGGCCAGAGCCCGGCGGAATCGTAATGCGGGCAAATCTTGTTCATACGATGACATCACATTCATCGGCTACCGTAACGGTCCACGATTCCAATGGAAACCTGGTACCCGGCGTGCCGCCCACTCCGCTACAGCGAGATGCGTTTCGATTTGTTCGGATGTCGCGAACCTCCGATTATCTTCATGACGCTTACCGAAACATGTTCCTGGCTCTTGAATCTGTGCTCGATGATATTCTTCCGCATACGCGCGGAGGGGAAGCGGACTGGTTCAAAAATGCGCTTAGGCAGGCAGATCAGTTGGAGTCAGTTTCGCTTCTTGCCCCGGCTGCGATCTCTGATCCGATCGACTGGGTGTACCGCAACATGCACGGGCCTGAGAGATCTGGCCTTATGCATTCGAAGGCAAGCCGCGGGTACATTATTCCGCAGGATCTCAGCACGCGAAATGCGATTCAGGGTTCACTCAGTCGATTGTCTACGTACGTTCTGAGTCTGCTTGGAAAGCGTATCAATATCGACCATATGTCTGGCGGAATTGTCCAGGGCGGATAGGAGCTCTTGGCGGGCAAGGTGCTATCAGAGCATCGTATTGCATTATCTAATGATGCGCCCCTGGTTGAAGTGCGGCGTGTCCAGGTATGGCGTGGGCCAGTGCAGGACTCCAGCTCTCGAATCCGTCCTATGTAATAGTTGCGGGCCAGCATCTCGGCGCTGTCGGCGGATTACCAGTCGATGTCGTGGCCTGTGTCGGGTTCGGGCTGGTATGGGTCATTCTGGTTGGCGCTGTAGTCGTCGGTGTACTCGGTGTGGTGGCCGAGGTCGGCGGCGCGGATGGCGTCTGCGATTTCCTGCCCGGCCGGGTCGGGGTTGGTGGGTTGTGGGTCGGCGGGTTCGGGCTGGGTCTGGCTGTCCGGATGTCGAGTTGGGTCCGGTTGGTTCGTGGTGATGGCGTTTTCGTCGATTTCCAGGCGTGCCCAGAGTGCGGCGGCGGGCATCTCGTCGGGGAGCGGTTGTTGCTGTGCGGCTTGGGTGAGTTGGTGTTCTATGTCGATTCCGGCGCGGGAGGCGGCGTCGACGTGGCTGGCGATGACGGGCAATGTCGGGTCGGTGCTGATGCGGGGGTCGATGCGGGCAACCGTTGCGGCCCAATGGGTTTGGGGCAGTTGGGTATTGGCGTCGTTGTCGAGAATGCGGCGTTGTAGTTGTTGCTGATGTGCGCGTTCGATGGTGGTGTGGCGGGTCGGTCCGGTAGGTCGGTGCTCGGTGTCGAGGATGTGGAGTCCGGCACGCCAAATAGACAGGTCGGCAAGGAGTTCGGCCAGATCAGCGACACCGCCCAAGCGTGGACCCCGGCCACCGCGCCCGATGGGCGCGAAACCTCCTCGCCGCCCCCCACGTCTGAACACGGCACCCGCTCAATTCATGGTGGGAAACGAGGGTCCATCGCACAACACGCCGACGTCTGCGAGTCCGCGTGCTCCCGGCCCCGATCAGTGGCGCAAGCTGCCGCACCGCACAACCCGCACGGGCTCGTGGGGCCACCTTACGCTCGGGAAGATCGACCGGCCGAAATGATCTCGGCCAGCCGATCGCACGGAAATAGCCGATGACCGGATATCTGTGCGTCGGTGAAGGTTCCGGCCGCGATGAGATCGAGCAGACGGCGGTGAAGAGGATCAATCACGTCTCGATGAGATCTAAGTAAATGCAGGTCATCGGTGGTTAATTAGCAAATTCGGATCTTCTCGTGCAGTGCGTTGGTCGCCGCCTGAGGCACAGCTAGATGCTCGTGCGCGGCCTTAGGCAGCACGCGTCTCGCATGTAACCAAATTTGGCTAATACATTCGAAGCGGGTACCGTTCCTGTAGTAGCCAAATTTGGCTACCCAGGCGGAAGGGGTTCCATGAAGTCGGTACGACTTCTGGTCCTGGGAGCGCTGCGCAGGCGCGGTCGCGCACACGGCTATCAGATCCGCACGGATCTGGAGTCCTGGGGTGCACACGAGTGGTCCACTGCCACATCGGGTTCGGTTTATCACGCGCTCAAGAGCATGGCCGGACAGGGCCTGCTGGCGGCGACGTCCGATGGGGATCCCTCGGTCGCCGGGGGCCCGCCCAGGATCGAATACGAGCTGACCGACAAGGGCGAGCAGGAGTATCTCGGCCTCCTGCGTCGGGCCTTGGCCGACCGCGAGCCGAGGCTGGACGTCCTGTGTGCCGCGGTGGGCCTGATCGAGGACCTGCCCCGGGAGCAGGCCCTGCAGGTCCTGCGCACCCGGGCCGACGCGATGCGCGACTGGCGCGCCGGTATCACCGGACACCTGCCCGCGGACGCGGAGCTCGACTCCTGGGGCCCAGTGGGCGAGGTCATCTCGCTGTGGCTGGCGACCGCCGATACCGGCGCCCAGTGGACCCGGCGGCTGATCCACCGCCTGGAAGCGGGCGCATTCAGCATGGCCGGCGAGCCCGGTTCCCCCATCCGCCGCCCCGGGCAGCCGACCGAGTAGTAGCCGCCGTGAGCATCGGCGATGCCTTCCCTTCGAGACGGAGCAATGTCATGGCCCACGAGATAACCGTTCCGCTGCTTCCATGCGGGTCCATCGACGAGATCGTCGAGTTCTACACCATGCTCGGCTTCACCCGGACCTACTACCAGGCCCGGCCGTATCCGTGCGTGGGCCTGCAGCGAGAAGACCTGCAGCTGCAGTTCTTCGGCATGCCGGATTTCCAGCCCGAGGACTCCTACGGCAGTTGTGTGGTACTCGTGCCCGACACCCAGCAGCTCTTCGAGGCGTTCGCCACAGGCATGCGCGCGGTCCACGGCAAGCTCCTGATCGCCGGGATCCCGCGGATGACCCGCCCGCGGAAACGCAAGAACGCCGACAACTACTCCGGGTTCACGGTCGTCGACCCCGGCGGGAACTGGATCCGGATCTTCGCGTCCCCGGGTACTGGCGGCACCGGTGCGCCCGCGGTCGGCAAGCTGGCCAGGGCCCTGGAGAACGCCGTCGTGCTCGGCGACTCCAAGGGCGACAATCAGCAGGCGGCGAAGATCCTGGACGCCATGCTGGCCCGGGAGCAGGGGCGCGCACCGGCTGCCGAACTGGTCGAGGCGTTGGCCTACCGCGCCGAACTCGCCATCCGCGCCGAGGACACCACCGCCGCGGTCGATGCCCTCACCCGCGCCCGCGCCGTCCCCCTCACCGAAGCCGAACGCAGCGAACTCACCACGCACCTGGCCGGCCTCGAAGACCTGCAGGCCGTCCTCGGACTCGCGCCCTAACGGCAACGCGCTTCTGCCGCGTATCGCGCGTTCTGCGCGGCGAGATCGACTGCCGCGCAGAACATCCGATATTGCCGATGTGCGTGCATCCATGTGGACGCGCGCTTCTGCCGATACGTATGCACCTCTGTGTCAAGGCCGATCAGTTGCTCCCCATCTAGTCCGGTTGATCGTGACCCACTCCGGCCGTTGGGGAGGACGTGTCTGGTGTCCGCGCAGTTGGTCAGTCCGTTGCGGTTCGTTTCAGAATGATCAGCGGGGTGACGTAGTGTTCGACCACGTGGCCGCCGAGGTCGTTCACCGCTTGCGCTGCTTCGTCGACTTCGGCGGCGTTCCAGTTGCTGAAGGTGGTGAACAGGTCGTGGATCTGATCGGTGCCCAGTTCGATCGTCCAGCGGAAGTGCTCGACGTGGGTGGTGCTGAAATATCCGCTGCTGGTTAGCTGATCGATCCATGCGTCGGTGTCGAATTCTCCGGGTACCGGCGGCGGTGGCGCGTAGTCGCCTCGGCGCGCGGTGATCGCCGTGATTCGCCGCCGGAACGGAGTGACTGCGATCGAAGGGACACCGAAGGCATTGCGCCACACCGCAAGGTGCCCGTCACGCACCAAGGTGCGATGGAGTTTCGGCAGCACCACGTCGAGGTTGAACCAATGTATCGCGGTCGCCGCGGCGGCGAGATCGAAAGACGCTGCTGGCATGGGGGCGGCTTCGGCGGTGCTGAGGTGAACGGTCGCTTTCGGCCAACGTTGGTGCAGGAGGGCGGCAAGAGCCTCACCAGGCTCGACTGCGATGACGGAGGCGCCGGCCTGGAGCATCGGGCCCGTCGCCAGTCCGGAACCGGCGCCGAGTTCGAGGATCCGAACACCCGGTCGGAGTAGTCCGATGTCCTGCAGCCGTTTCCACAACGCTGCCGGGTACGGCGGCCTGCCGCGATCATAGATCGCGGCGTGAGCGTTGAAGTGCAGCGCGTCGGACACTGCGCCAGCCTATCCAAATGCGCTGTTCCAATCCGTGTTCAATCGTTGGTCTTGGCCGCGGGAACCCGGCCGAGGTCGCGGTCCTTGAGCCGGCTGCCGTCCTTGAGGGAGATGATCTCGGCGCGGTGGACCAGGCGGCGATCATGGCGGCGGCGATGTCGTCGCCGAACCGCCGTCGACCGGGATGATGGCACCGCTGATGTAGGCGGCGTCGTCGGAGGCAAGGAAGCTGATGGCCGCGGCGACTTCGTCGGGTCGGCCGATGCGCGCCGCCGGTATCGCCTTAAGGGCGGCCTCGCGCGCGTCGTCGGATACCTCTACAGAAAAGTGAAGAACGCAGCCAAATCACGGGCGTACCCGTGCTGGGTCGCCAACGCGGCCGACCGCATCCCCGACGAACCGAAGAATCCGTTCAGCTCCACGTCGTACTCGAACAACGGCGACACCAGAAACGGAGTCCCCACCTCGAGACCCGCAGACTCAACCCAGTCCGTCCACCCGGCCACGTCGACCTCGAACGGCAGATCGGTTCGGGCCTGCGGCAACTCCTCGCGGATGAATTGCACCCGCCACACACCAGTGGTCATCGGCCACGATCATTCGGTCAATGACCGGCTGTGCACAAGGTGTGATCAGCAAGAAATTGGACTCCGCCTACGAGCCTGGTCGGCGTTCACCGCGGTGGGTCAAGACACCGTTGCGTCGCACCACCGAAGGCATCGTCGTTGGCTGGATGCCGGGCGGTGGCCTACGTTCGGATCCCTAGTGCTTGCCGGAAATGACGACACCGGACGGCTGCGGTGTATCGGTTGCGTCGGAACAGGATTCACCATGGCTGCCCGCCGGGCCCTACGTAGCGCGCTGGATCAACTCACCCGCACCAACAGCCCACTCGACGCTCCGGCCCCCGCCGCCCGGACGGCACGCTGGGTCGATCCAGTCCTGATCGCCGATATCGGACACCGCGAGCTGACCGTTGAGGGAATCGTCCGGCACCCCAGTTTCCGCGGTATCCGCACCGATCACACCGTCGCCGATGTGGGCTGGCCCCAATGAAACATGACTTCGCAATCAACCCGAACCTCCCATAATGCCGGCCATGGCGGAGACGACGGGGCGGTTGCGGGTCTGGCGCCGTAGGAAGCCGATCCTGCTGGTGTTCAGCCGAAGACGGGTAGTACCAGTTGTGACGGGTGTGCTGGATCGTGGAAGATCTCGATCCGGTACGGAGTCGTGGATACAGCCGTCGCGGCGGGTTCGTCGGTGCCGTGGTTACGAGAAAAGCGGGGGAAGGCGCCCCCGGCCAGCTGTACTCGAATTCGATGACCTCTCCGGAACCGGTAGGCGGTCGGGGTGACTGCCACGTGCGCTGTCACGATGCCGTCGTCATCGGCGGCGGGTGCACCGGGGCGCAAGCGCACGATTCCGTCTGTGACGTTGCGTGAGATGCCTTTCTCATCGACGTCGCATAGGCGCACGAAGACGTCCGCGTGCCCGGAGGTGGTGCGCACGTGGATCGTGGCGGTGAGCTCGCCGATCAGGTCGAGATCGCGTTCGAGCCGGTCGCCGGTGAACACCAGCACGTCCGTGCGTGCCTCGACCTCCCGGTTGTCCTGGTCGTGGGATTTGCCGATCAGGATCAGGCCGCCCGGGGACGGGGTGGGGTCGGCGGGGTCGTAGATGAAGGATTGCGGTGCGGACTCGGCCAACTGCGAGCCGAGGCGACCACTGGCTTGCAGGAACGTCGGCACTGGAGTCGAGGGCGGTGGCCAGTTGTCGAAGTCGAGCCACTGTCTGGCCTGTTGCAGGAACAGTCGCACCGGTGGGCGTTGTAGTTGCGCGCGGTCGTCGAGCAGGTGAGCCCGCAGCCATGACAGTTGGTCACGCAGCATGTAGGGATGCATGTCCGAATCCTGGTGTGCCCAGGGGCCGATGGTGATCCGCGCTTGACGGCCCGCGGCACGCGCGCGTTGGAAATCTTGCAGTTGGGCGGAGATGAACAGGTCATACCAGCCGGTGACGGCGCTGGTCGGGGTGGTCACGGCCTCCACCTCAGCACTGTGATCGATGTGGTCCCAGAACGCGTGGTTCTCGGCGTTGGCGACGATCTCGGAGAAGAATCGCGACGGTTCGCCCATCGCGGCCACGGCCACATCACGCAGTGGCAGCGAGCGCATGGCCGCGCGGGTGCGGCGCCCGAACCCGAGGAGGGGATGTAGCTGTTGGAGTCCGGCGGCTTGCCGTTCCTGAATTCCGGTGAACACCGCCCACTTCAATGCATTATCCAGAGCGATCGTCCCCGCGGGATATATCGAGGTGCCGAACTCCGAGGCGGCCACACCGACACACATCGCTTCCAGTGGCTTGTCCAGATACGGGGCGACCGCCCATTGAGCCCAGCCGAGATAGCTGGCACCGGCCATCGCGATCCGCCCGTCACACCAGGGCTGCTCACGCAACCACGCCACGGTCGCCAGACCGTCTTCGCGCTCCTGATGGAACGCCGAGAATTCTCCGCCGGAACCGAAGGTGCCCCGTGTACTTTGCGTCACCACCTGCAAGCCTTGGCGGGCCAGCACCGGCCCGAACATGCTCACGAACATCCCGCTCCTGCCGTAGGGGCTGCGGATCAACACCACCGGCATGGGTGTCTCGCCCGGTGGGCGCAGCCGATCCGCGAGCAACTCCACCCCGTCGGGCATCGGAATCCGCATGTTCTTTCTCGACTCGGGGACCGCGACCACTGCGCGCGGCACTCCCATGTATGCATCGACCGCGCGGCCGATTGCCGCAGCCGGCGCGTGCCGCCAGCCGAATCCTCGCCGCGCACCGGACTCCCCGGCGACGCCGTCGGTATTCGCATTCGAACGATCTGAACCACTGGTAACCAGCGCTGATATTGTCTCTTTCACCGTGATTTCCCTCTCGCCCACCTCAAACTACAATATGTAACCTACGATTTGTAGCGTAGGTCACACGGTTGCACAAGAGGCGAAGGGCCATCTGCGTTGGCAGCTCGTTCTGTGAAGTGACGCAGCCTCGCTCGATGTCCGCGCCGACGACCTGACTACCCCTGATCGAGTGCTGCTTGCGGGCCAACACCCCGCAGCCCGGGTCGGCAGAACCGAGGATCCCTCTCTTGTGACCCAGCTCTCGTGTAACTACAAAAGGTAGGTTACATTAAGTAGGTAGGTGGGGCTTCGAGAGGAAAGATGACCATGGAACATTCGACATCGTTGTCGCTGTCACGCGGTTCTAGTCACCAACAGGCCGATGCAGCCGCCGCAATCGCCGCACGGTGGGCCTCGGCCCACTCCGGCCTGTGCTGTTGCGGACTCGGGAGCGGAGCGCGGCGATGAGCTTGGATTGGCGATATGCGCGCTCCGCGGCACTCGGACGACTGATCGATGCGTGGCTGAAAGTTCCGGCCGCGACCATTGCCGTTCCGCAGGAGACCCGGGACATGCGAATCCCGATGCCCGATGGAGTCGAACTGCTCGCCGACCGGCTACGCCCGCCGGGCGAGACAGCGATGCCGGTGGTGCTGATCCGCAGTCCGTACGGCCGCAGCGGTGCGTACATGAGCTTGTATGGACCGGTTTTCGCGCGTCGTGGAATGCAAGTGGTGACAGTCAGCTCGCGTGGCACCTTCGGTTCCGGCGGCACGTTCCGGCCCTTCGACAATGAGAAGGAAGACGGACTGGCAGTCATCGAGTGGCTGCGTGAACAGCCGTGGTGTGACGGGCGGGTCGCCACCGCCGGTTCCAGCTATCTCGGCTTCACCCAGTGGGCTGTGGCCCCGTATCTGGACAAGCCTCTGGAAGCGATGTGCGTGGGGGTTGGCGCCTCGGAGTACGTCAGCTCGATGTATCCCGGCGGGGTCCTCGCCCTGGACAACGCGCTGCAGTGGTCTGTGCTGATCGGGGTGCAGGAACAGGATCTGGGCGGGATGCAACAGATCATTCCAGGATTCGGATTCATGCGCCGAACCCGGAAGGCCATGCACATGCTGCCGCTGTCTGGCGCGGATACGGCCGCCCTCGGCAGGCCGTCACCGTTTTTCACCGATCTGGCCAGCAATGCCGAGTCCATCGAACGCTGGGATCCCATCGACCACAGCGCGGGCGTACCGACCCTCATGACTCCTATGGCCAGCACCACCGGGTGGTATGACCTGTTCGTGTCCGAGACGCTGCGTGACTTCGCCCAGATGCGCGCCGCGGGACAACAAGCGCGGCTCACTGTCGGCCCGTGGGGCCACGGTGACCTGGCCAGCCTTGCCTATCTGGTTCGAGACCAACTCTCGTGGCTCAGCGCGCATCTGCTCGGAGACACCACACGATTACAGCGTCCTGCGGTGCGGCTGTTCCTGCAGCAGGCCGATACCTGGCTCGACTTCGACAACTGGCCTCCACCCTCGACTCCGGTCCCGGTGTTCCTGCACACCGCGGGCCGCCTCGACCAGACCCCTGCCGAATCCCCGCCGGACATGATCACCTACGACCCCGCCGACCCCACCCCGTCGGTGGGCGGGTTGATCCTGATCGGCAAAACCCGAGGCCAGAACAACCGTGACATCGAGAAACGCTCCGACGTGCTGGTGTTCACCGGCGAGCGGCTCGAGCGCGATCTGGACCTGATCGGTGAGATCAACGCCACCATCCACGTGCGCACCGCATCCGGGCACGCCGATGTGTTCGTGCGCCTGTGCGACGTCGACGCTAAAGGTGTCTCGCGCAATGTCACCGATGGGATCCTGCGGTTGCGCCCAGGTACGCCCGCCGCCGATGACGACGGCGTGGTGAGCGCACAGGTCGCACTCACCAGCACCGCCTACCGATTCCGGCGCGGGCATCGGGTCCGGGTCCAGGTCAGCGGCGGCGCGTTCCCCCGCTTCGCCCGCAACCACGGAACCGGTGAACCCACCCTCACCGCGATCAGCACCACCCCCTACACCCTCGAGATCTTCCACGACCTGGCCCGACCCTCCCGGGTAGTGCTGCCCGTCTTCGACTGACCCGCCGAAAAGCCCTGCGCACCACAACGGCCCAGGCCGAGACATTCATTGTCCCGGCCTGGGCCTGTGGACCGAACCCCGCCGCGGGCTTCGCGCTGGGACCACCCCCGAAATCGAACGAGAGCCACACCATGTTGAGCACCATGCAGGACGAGCAGCTATCGCTGGCGACATTGCTGCGCTACGCGGCCACCTTCCACGCTGAGAGCACCGTGTCGACTTGGACCGGCGGCGCGGTGCGAACCCAGACCTACGCCGAGATCGGCCAGGATGCGGCACGACTGGCGAACGCGTTGCGGCAGATGGGTATCGGTGAAGGTGACCGGGTCGCCACCTTCATGTGGAACAACAACGAACACATGATCGCCTACGTCGCGGTGCCGGCCATGGGTGCGGTACTGCACGCATTGAACATCCGGTTGTTCCCCGAGCAACTCGTGTTCGTGGCAAATCATGCCGAGGATCAGGTGGTCATCGTCGACGCGACACTGCTGCCCATGTTCGCGCAGTACGTGCCGAGGCTGACATCGGTGCGCCATATCATCGTCGTCAATGAAGATGCCGCCGCGCTGAGAGCGCCCGAGGGCGTACAAGTGCATTCCTACACCGAACTGCTTGCCGTGCAGCCGGAGACCTACGACTACCCGGTCATCGACGAGCGTTCTGCGGCGGGCATGTGTTACACCTCCGGCACCACCGGTGACCCGAAGGGCGTCGTGTACTCCCATCGCTCGAACTGGTTGCACGCCGCGCAGGTGTGCGCGCCCAACGGCATGGGCTTCACCGCCGCCGACACCGTGCTGGCGATCGTGCCACTGTTCCATGCCAATGCCTGGGGTATTCCGTATGCGGCCATGATGTCGGGTGCGAATCTGCTGATGCCGGACCGGTTCCTGCAACCGGGACCGCTACTGGAGATGATGGCCGTGGTGCGCCCGAGCTTCGCCGCGGCGGTACCGACCATCTGGGGCGGCGTGCTGGCAGGTTTGGCGGCGCAACCGCAAGACATCTCGCATCTACGGACCTGTGTGGTCGGCGGCGCCGCGGTGCCACCATCGATGATGCGGGCCTTCGAGGAACACCACGGTGTGAAACTGCTGCACGCGTGGGGCATGACCGAGACCTCCCCGCTGGGATCGGTGGCGCACGCCCCCGCCGCAACCGAAGGCGAGCAGGCGTGGGCCTACCGCTACACCCAGGGCCGGTTCCCGGCCGGTGTGCAAGCACGATTGATCGGCGACGACGGCAACGTAGCCCCCAACGACGGAAAGTCCTTGGGCGAGTTGGAAGTTCGCGGTCCATGGATCACCGGCTCCTACTACTCGCCGACCGGTGAAGTGCTCGACGCGGACAAATTCCACGACGGCTGGCTGCGCACCGGCGATGTCGGCACGATCAGCGCCAACGGCTATCTGACTCTGGTGGACCGCGCCAAGGACGTCATCAAGTCCGGTGGCGAATGGATATCCTCGGTCGATCTGGAAAACGCGGTCGTCGCGCACGCCGCGGTCGCCGAGGCCGCGGTCATCGGCATTCCAGACCCGAAATGGGACGAGCGCCCACTCGTCGCCGTCGTGCTGGCCGAAGGTGCCGAGGCCAACCCCGAAGAGCTGCGCGAGTTCCTGACCGCCAAATTCGCCAAATGGCAGCTGCCCGACTATTGGGCCTTCATCACCGAGGTGCCCAAGACCAGCGTCGGCAAGTTCGACAAGAAACGGTTGCGCGCTCAGCACGCCGACGGCGAGTTGACGGTCATCGAACTGAGCTGAGCCGGGCTCACAGCGGGAAGCCCATCGAGTCGCCACGCACTGGCGGAAGGGGCGACGCCAACCCAGCAACCTACATTTTGTAGCGTATGCTGAGTGGCAACGTATGGGAGGAAAATGTGCCTAGAGTGTCGCCCCGGCTGTCCCGCCAGGACCGCCGCGAGCAGTTACTCGACACCGCGTTGGCGATTGTGCGCACCGAAGGCGCCGACGGCCTGAGTCTGCCGACCCTGGCCGAAGCCGCCGGGGTGAGCAGACCGATCGTCTATGACCACTTCGGCACTCGCCCAGGCCTGCTGGTCGCGCTCTACCGCCAACTTGCCGATCGCCTGCGCACCGTTTCGACCGAGGCGTTAGTCGATGCCGCACCGACAGCCGCCGACATCGCGCGGGTATTGAGCACCAGTTATCTGGCGTGCCTGACCGAAGTGCCGGAGTGGCACGCGATCGCCGCGGCGCTGAAGGGCAATCCGGAATTGGATGCTGTCGAGGGTGAGTTGTGTGATCTGTACGCGGGGGTGATGATCGCCGCGTTGGGCCCGTACTCCAGTCTCGGCCTCGACGAGCTGCGGCTGCGATGCTTCGGCGCGATGGGAGCGGCCGAAGCGATCGGCACCGCGCTCAATCGCGGGCGCACCGACATCGCCGACGCGATCTCCGCGCTGACCGCGCTGATCCTGGGCAGCGTTGCCGTCAACGCCGAGGTCCACTAACCGCCCGACAACAACGGTATGAGAGTGAAAGGTGCAGTCCCGCTAGCGATGTGATGATTACCCATCCTCGTACGCGGGCGGCTACGACAGACAGCGAGTCGCGGGGACGGCATGAGCGGAGACCGTGTACCGCTCAGCAGTCGTTTCGTGCGCCGAGGCCGCTGACCATGAGATCCACCAGTGTGGTGACCGCTTGCTCGCGGGTCGTGCGGCCTCGGTTCAATTCGGCGGCGATCGCGCCGGCCGCACCCAACAGACCTACGCAGCGCAGTGCGAGCGCCGCGGTAGTGAGGTCCGTGTAGGGACGTAGCGCGGCGATCATCGCATCCATATACCTGTCGAACATGACCAGATGGATGGCCTCCATGTCTGGATTGCCTTGCAGCGCCGCAGCGACGGAGTCGAACTCCGGCATGTCGACCGCACAGGCGAAATACACCTCACTCATGACCCTGGCGACCCCTCCGGCGGTGGCTTCAGCATCGGCCAACGCCTGCTCCGAGGCGGTTCGGTGCGCTTGATAGAGACGTTCATACAGCGCCAGCAGTAGCCGCGGCCGATTAGCGAAATGGTCGTAAACGATCGGCTTGCTCACCCCTGCGGCGTCGGCCAGGACCGGCAGGCTCAACCCATCGGCGCCCACGGCACGCACGATCAGCACGGCCTCGTCGAGCAACTGCTCGCGCCTTGCCTGCTTGGACAACCGGTTGGAGGTGGTCATCTTCCAGTCCGCCTTGTCTTCCCGATTAATCTACCAATAGTAGGTTTCAAATAGTAGGTTACAGATGGTAGTTAACTGAGGGATCGAAACGAACTAGCCATACCGTGGCCACAACTTGGTGCTTCACACACAGAAGCTCATGCGACCAGATTCGCTCTTTCGGCGGCCGAGCGCGAGCGGCGGACCCCGCCGCGATTGGAACTTAACCTCTGCACACCCATAGCGAGGAGTCATGGCGGCCTCATACGCAGGTGGGACTGAGCAGCAGAGCGCAGCGCGACCCAACCCGGACGATCGCGGGTGCGATCGCGCGTCCGTTCCGGTGCGTGAAAGAGCAGAACAGACAACATGATCAGCGCGCTGAGCCCATGAAGGCATCAGCATTGCAGCGCCACCGGAAAGGGATCGACATGAACCGTCACACAGCGAAGGTGCGCGTGCGGTGCTCGGCTATCGGGATACTGGCAACAGCGGTGAGCGCGCTCGGCGTCACGCCGATCGCAGCCCATGCTGAGGACAGTTTCTACAGCTATCAGGGTCAGACGGCTCTGGCGTCGTTGGCTCCCGGTGCGGTCCTGAAAACGCGGACCTTGCCCTACCACGTCTTCGGGGTGGCCACACCGATCGAGGCGATCCAGCTGCTGTACCGCTCGACGGACTCGCTCGGGCGCGCCACCGCCAACGTGACCTCGATCCTGCGTCCCCCGGCAGCCGCGCAGCCGGTCAAGGTGGTGTCGTATCAGTCGGTCTATGACTCCCTCAATCCGCGCGATAGTCCCTCGCGGGCCATCGCGGGCGACGCGCGAATCGGCGGCATCACCGAGGCCGGGAACCTCACGGTCGGAGCGATCGTCGCCTCGGGTGAGGCGCCGATGTTCGCACCGCTGCTGAACGCGGGCTACACCGTCGTGATCCCCGACACCGAGGGCCCCAACGCCAACTTCGGGGCCGGCCCCGAATACGGGATGTACACGCTGGATTCCTTGCGGGCCGCCCGCAACACCGCCGCCACCACCATGACCGGGACGACCAAGATCGGCTTGTGGGGCGACTCCGGGGGCGCGATCGCCACGAACTGGGCCGCGATACAGGCACCGACCTACGCACCAGAGATCAACGCCAGCCTCGTCGGCGCCGCGGAGGGCGGTGTGCTCGTAGCCCCCGGGCGCAGCCTGCGTTACGGCGCGGGTACCCCGGCGTGGGCCGGAGTCGTCGCGATGGCGCTGGTCGGGGTATCGCGGGCCTTCGATATCGACCTGACACCGTATGTGAATGATTTCGGCCGGGCGACGATCGCGAAGTTGCGCGATGCCTCGATCCTCAACGCCTATCTGCAATATCCAGGCTTGACCTGGGCGCAGATGGCCTCACCGCCCTACCCCGACCCCAACTCGATCCCCGCGTTCGTCGATGCGATCAACCGCCTCAACATGGGTTTGGCTCCGATTCCCACCACACCAATGTTCATCGCCCAAGCCGCCAACGGCGTCCTGGAAGCCACCCCTGCCGGCGGCCCCGACATCGGTGCCGGCGACGGGGTGATGATCGCCGGTGATGTACGGGCACTGGCCAACCGGTACTGCGAGGCCGGACTCGCGATCCAATACGAGCAATACGACGCGCTGAGCCATGTTTCCAGCGCAGCACTGCGGATGGCCGCACAAGCGCGATGGCTGCTGGAACGATTCGACAACTCTCCAGCACCGAGCAGCTGCGGGCAGATTCCGGCGGGCAACCAGCTCCTGGCCGAACAGCACCACCCGGGGTGACATGACAACCCGGCGGAGCGGCACCGGAACCGCAACGAGACTGGCGATCGACGAATGGAGGCTAGACCTTTGCAAACCTCTAGTGTTGCCCAGGTGGACGCCTTCGCTGACTTGGTCCGCGGGATACGCGCGAACAACGCGTGTGTGGGATACGCGACCTCGACACCTCCGTGGTCACAGCGTTTCGCACACCGCGCGGAGTTGACACTGTGCACGATCCTGCGCGGGGACGCCTGGATCACCCCATGTGGCGGCGACCCGATCCGCGTGCGCGCCGGCGATATCGCGATCGTGCGCGGACCGGACCCCTTCGTGGTCGCCGACGCCCCACACCGCCCACCCCAGATCACCGTCGACGAGGACGGACCCCGCCCGGGCACGGCAGCCGCTGGCATCGACCCCGACACCTGGCCAGGACCGCGACTGCACGCAACCATTCCCGCTGGAGCCTCAGTCCTGGTGATGGGCGCCTATCGAGCACCCGGCGATGTGTGTGGCCGACTGCTCACCGCACTGCCCCCGGTGGTCGTCGTGCCCGGGACACACGCCCCGGGTGCCGAGCTGGCGCTGATCACCAGCGAGGTGTTCACCGAGCAGCCGGGCCAGCAGGTGGTCCTGGACCGGTTGCTCGACCTGCTGCTGGTGTGCACGTTGCGGATCTGGTTCACACTGCCCGATGCCGAACCACCCGCCTGGTATCAGGCACTCGCAGATCCCACCGTCGGACCCGCCTTGCGCGCCATCCACGACAACCCGCACAAACCGTGGACCGTGTGCTCGCTCGCCGAGGTGGCCGGAGTGTCGAGAGCGACGCTGGCCCGTCGCTTCACCGCACTGGTCGGCGAACCACCACTGACCTACCTCACCGACTGGCGGATGACCCTGGCCGCGGATCTGCTCAAACGATCCGGCAATTCCATCGCCTCGGTCGCCGCCACGGTCGGATACAGCGACGCCTTCGCCTTCAGCACCGCCTTCAAACGCCTACGCGGCACCACACCGAGCCAATACCAAAAGCGCGATCGCGCACAGACCGACCGAGCCACCCCGAGTTGAGACGATCACCAAGGTTATTGAGACCAGCGACTATGGATCGGCTCGTCGGTAGCGGGTTGGGTAAGAACCATGACAACAACACTGGTTCTCGGAGCTACAGGTAAGACCGGCCGCCGGGTGGCCTCGCTGCTGCGCGACGCCGGGCACGAGATCCGCGCGGCATCGCGCTCGGGTGACGTGCGCTTCGACTGGTCCGATGAGTCCACCTGGGATCACGTGCTGATCGGAGCCGACGCGGTGTATCTGGTGTGCGCCGACGACAACATCGATCCCGTACCCCGGTTCATGCAACGCGTGACCCACCATGAGGTACGCCGGGTGGTGTTGCTCTCCGGGCGCGGTGCCGAGAAGGTCGATGACCTGCGCTACCTGACCACGGAACGAGCGGTCAAAGAGTCCGGAGTGTCTTGGACGATTCTGCGGCCCGCCTCGTTCTACCAGAACTTCGACGAGGGATTCTTCCGCGACGCGGTGCTGTCGGGATCACTGATCCTGCCGGTGGGCGAGGGCAAAGAATCGTTCATCGACGCCTGGGACATCGCTGAGGTCGCCGTCGCGGCACTGACCGATTCCCGCCACGCCGGGCACACCTACGAGCTGACCGGTCCCCGCGCCTACTCCATCAGCGAAGCGTTCTCCCTGATCTCCGCTGCCGCCGGGCGCGACATCACCTTCACCGACATCGCTCCCGCGGAGTTCAACGCCGGTCTGATCGCCTCAGGGATTTCCGAAGCTAACGTCCAGACTCTCGATCGATACCTGGGCCTGGTACGCGAAGGGGCCACCGAGCCGGTGACCGACGCTGTCGAACACGTCCTAGGTAAACCCGCACGCGACTTCGAGTCCTACGTCGCCACCACCACATGGAATCCGACAACCCAGCAACCGGTCGATTCCGTGACCAGCGCCGGATGAACCCGACACCGCCGGTATCGACCAGCCCAGGACGACACCTCACCGCTCGACTCGGCACAGTCGGTGTGTGGTCGGGCAACCTCAACGCGACATCGACCGAGGTCTCGCAGGCCGCGGCCGCCGAAATCGAACGTCTCGGGTATGGGGCGCTGTGGATCTCCGAAGGCTTCGCGTCCAAGGAGGCATTCACCCACGCCGGGCTCTTGCTCGCCGCGACCGAGCGCATGGTCGTGGCCACCGGGGTGGCCAATATCTGGGCCCGGGACGCGACCGCCGCCAACGCGGCCACCCACACACTGAGCGAGGCCTACCCCGACCGATTCCTGCTCGGACTCGGTGCCAGCCACGGCCCTGAAGTCGACGTTCGCGGCCACGCCTACAGCAAGCCACTGACCGCGATGCGTGCCTACCTCGACGCGCTCGACGCCGCCGGATACGACAGCCCACGCCCGCCGCGGCCCCCGATGCGGGTGCTGGGCGCGTTGCGTCCCAGGATGATGGCCCTGGCCAGGGATCGCGCCGATGGTGCGCACCCATACATGGTGACACCCGACCACACCGCGAAAGCGCGCACGATCCTGGGCGATGGGCCGCTGTTGGCCCCCGAACAGGCCGTGCTGTTGGAAACCGATCCGGCCGTCGCCCGTGCCCTGGGCCGCCGACGCTACCTCGCCCTCTCGATCGAGCGACCCAACTACATCAATCACCTGCGTGAGCTGGGATATGACGAGCAAGACCTCACCGCGGGCGGTAGCGACCGGCTGGTCGACGCGCTCGTGGCTTGGGGCGATCACGAGACGATCCGCCGGCGAATAACGGAACATCTCGACGCCGGCGCCGACCACGTCGCGATTCAACCCATCACCTACGCACCACACCAGCTGGGCCTGGACCAGCTACGAGAACTCGCACCAGCACTCTTACAACGCTGAACCGCGCGGACGCAACCAGTTGTTCCAGCGGCATTACCTGCTCGTGGATGGTCAGCAGCAGGCGGTCGAATTCCGTCACCGCTCGCGGGTAGCAGCACCTTGAACGTCGGCGGCCACGGAGTACTTGAACATCAGCACTCCGTTGGCTCCCTCGATCGCCGCGCGTGACTCGATGACTTCGGGCATGGAGGTGTCCGGGGTGTGGCTTCGATGGAGGCAATGGTGTTACCCAACTCGATGCAATAGCCGCCCCGTGCCCACCGGGTTGAGCGGACGGAGTGCTGAATCCCGGCATCCGCACATGCCGCCTACCGCGCGTCCGGCGACGTGAGATGTCGTGCACGCTGGCACCACGTGGCATGATCACCGCCGCGCGGACCCGATCCCCGTTGACGTTGCGAATTAGCATCCGTCAGTGCGCGGTGAGACCGCCGTCGACAACGAGCTCCGCGCCTGTGATGTACGAGGATTCGGCACTGGCGAGGAAGAGCATGGCGTACGCGATCTCCACAGCCAGACCTGCGCGGCGCATGGGTGTGCGCACAATGTCGGGTTGTTCGTCGCCCTGCTCATCGAGAATGTCCTGGATCATTGGTGTCGCGATGACCCCCGGGTGCACGGAATTGACCCGCACGCCGCGCGTGGCGTACTCGACGGCGGCGGTCTTGGTCAGCAGCCGTACCGCGCCCTTGGACGCGTGGTAGGCGGCGGCCCCGCCACTTCCGACGATGCCGAGAACCGACGAGGTGTTCACGATCGAGGCGGCACCCGATGCACGCAGCAGCGGCATGGCCGTTTTCATCCCAAGCCAAGTGCCGGTCTGATTGACCGCGATCACTCGGTCCCACGCATCGTGCTCAGTGTCTTCGACCCCGCCCCAGTCCACCACCCCCGCGACATTGATCAGGATATCGAGACCGCCGAACTGCCGACCGGTCGACTCGACGACCCGCGCCCACTGCTGCGCCGACGAAACATCCAGCGCGGCACCGAGAACCTCGGCACCGTCGGCCCGAAGTCGCGCCGCGAGCGTCTCGACCGCGTCTTCGTCGAGATCGGTGATGACCAGCCGCGCGTGCTCACGGGCGAACAGTTCCGCGGTAGCCAGCCCGATGCCGCCGGTCGCGCCGGTGATGAGCGCGACCTTGCCGGTGAGTCGTCCGTTCGGCAAGCTCACTGTGCGGTCCAGCCGCCGTCGACGGCCACCAGCGCGCCGGTGATGAAGCTCGACGCATCGGAGCACAGGAAGGCGACGGTCTCGGCTACCTCCTCGGGGCGCCCGATCCGGCCGGTCGGATGCGCCGACCCGAACGAGGCGAGCATCTCGCGGCCGTTGTCGACCACGCCGTCCATGATGTCGGTGTCGATCACGCCGGGCAGCACCGCGTTGGAGCGAATTCCCTTGGGCCCGCCCTCGATCGCGAGCACACGCGTGATCTGCGCGAGCGCGCCCTTCGACGCGGCATAGGCGGTCTGGGTGGCAAAGGCGACGAGCGAGGAGACCGACGCGATTGAAACGATCGCCCCGCCACCGTCGGCCTCCATCACTCGAAACGCCTCACGGGCCTGCACGAAGTTGCCGCGGGCGTTGATCCGCATGATCGCGTCGAACTCATCGACGCTGGTTTCGGTGATCGGCTTGTTCAGGGTGCGGCCCGCGTTGTTGACCAGGATGTCGAGGCGCCCGAACCGGTCGATGGCCGATCGCATGGTGACGCGCGCCAATTCCTCATCGGAGACGTCGCCGACGAGGGCGGCCACGTGCTCCGGGTCGTTCGTGGCCAGCTGCTCGACGGCGTCGAGGCGGTCGGTGACAACCAACCGGGCGCCGCGCGCACGCAGCAGGGTGGCGGTGGCGTGGCCGATGCCGCGGGCAGCGCCGGTGACAACGGCCACCCGGCCGGTGAGATCCCAGGAGGACGGAACAGTCGTTTGTGTCATGCCTACCACGATGGCCGGATCGTGGTCGGCCTGGCAGGCAGCCGTTCTCCTGGGAGTAACGCACCCATGAACGCCGTCGCTATCCCGCATACGATGCGGACATGGCAGCATCCGAACTCGGCGACTATCTGCGTGCCCGCCGCGCACAGCTGCGGCCGGACGAGGTGAATCTCCCGACCAGCGGTACGCGCCGGGTACCCGGCCTGCGGCGCGAAGAGGTCGCACTGTTGGTCGGGCTCAGCGTCGACTACTACGTGCGGCTCGAGCAGGGACGCGAACGCGGACCGTCGGCTCAGGTGGTCGATGCTCTGGCCACCGCGTTGCGCCTGGACGAGGATGGCCGCCTGCACCTGTTCCGGCTGGCCGGGCTCAGCCCACGGGCCCGCGCGGCCGCCGTGGCCGACCGCGTCGACCCGAGCTTGCTCCAGCTCATGGACGCCTGGCCGGACAACCCGACCATCATCTACAACCGCGCCTACGACGTCCTCGCCGCGAACGCGATCGCCGACGCGCTGTTCCACGAGTGGACCCACTCACGCAACCTCATGCACATGGTCTTCACCGATCCGGCCGCGCGAAGGTTCTACGTGGACTGGCATGACGTCGCCCGCAACTCCGTCGCGGGCTTCCGGCTCGGCTACGGCGCGGCCCCGCAAGACCCGAGAATCCAGCAGGTTCTGACCGAATTACGTGACGGCAGTTCCGAATTCGCGCAGCTGTGGATCGCCAACGACGCGCGGGGAAAAACGATGGAGAGCAAGCGCTTCGAGCACCACGCCGTCGGCCCGTTGACACTGACGATGCAGACGTTCGACGTCCGCTCCAGTCCGGGCCAGGCGCTCGTCATCTACCACGCCGCCCCCGGCTCCCCGAGCAGCGAAGCCCTCGCGCTCCTCGGATCACTGGCCGCCACTGCCCGCGAAGGCATTTGATCAACCCTTGCATCGCCATGAGGACCTGCGAGACTGACGGCCTGCGGGCGATAGGGCAGGCATCGTATGCCAAAGTGCTTCAGATCGAACGTCCGCAAATCAGCGTGGCGCGCGTTGGTCAGCAGTCCAAACTGGCTGGCTGACAGGATCTCTCAACGCACCCTCGTAGCCGATGTGCGAGCGTTCGACCGACCGTGATCGAGCGGTCGGCCGAACGCTACGCACACGCCGCGACCCGCGCCTTCCGAGTGGACAGTTGCCATGTCCGGCGCGCCGCAGTTGATCTTTGAGATGCCGCAGCCACAAAGCCCCCGGCGCGGGACGGACAGTTCCGCGCCGGGGGTCTGCGCTAGTTCGACAGGTACAGGTAGTACAGGCCGTCGCCTTCTTGGCGGCAGTCGTAGGTGGTCCACTTGCTGTTGTCCTTGTTCACCTGCACGCTCGGACCGTCGGCTTGACAGGCCGCCAGGGTGGCGTAGCTGCCTTCGACCTGGACTTCGTCGGCCGCTGCGATACCGGCTCCGGTAACAGCGGCGCCGAGGGTGATGAGGCCGGCCGCGACAATGCTCTTGATCATGACTGCTCCTCTCGATACGGCGCGGTTCTGCACGCCAGATGAAGAAACACCACGTGGAAGACCATCTCGTAACTGCACGAGCGGGATTTGGCGTTCGATGACGCGCCCTACGCTCGCACCCATGAGGCTCAGCCAACCTATCATTCAGCTAACTATCAGCTATTGAACTGTGGTCGGGATCACGCAGACACCGACATCGGAGTGTCGGCCAATTAACGTCCGCTTCATGCCGCGGAGCGCGTTCTGCCGTCTATGGTGCGTACGCGGTTGGCGATCAGCACGTGCGTATGCAAGTCGGGATCGCTGGCCCTCGAGTCACGGTGGTCGAACGTCGCGGCGATCGCGCCTTGCACCTGGACTTGGCGAACACCGTTGCGCCCCAACCGGGTGTGTGGCAGTCGGCCAGGACGACTATGTAGCTGCCCGGTAAGCCTGATGCTTACCGGGCCTTCGTGCAATTCGCCTGGCGCCGCGGGGATCAGTTGGGCAATGGCCCGACTGGCACCGGTGTGCGGTGTGCCACTTCGGGTTCCGGGCGCCGGATCTCCAGTAGTCCGGCGGCGCCGAACTTTCGGACGAGTTCCGAGTCGCTGATGACCTCGAGGAATTTCTCGACGTGTAGCGATTTGTCCCGCGCGTGCACCGTCAATTCCCGGCGAATCGGGCGGGACAGTCGAATGATGGATAGCAGCCTGGCCGATCCGTGCAGTGCCATCTTCGGCACCAGCGCGATGCCGACGCCGTGTTCCACCAGGCTGAGCGCGGTGGTCACATCGGGGGCGCGGACAGCGAAGCGGACATGCACGCCCGCGCGGCCCGCCTCGCGCGAAACGGTGTCGGTGAGATCGGAATTCGAGCCGCAGCGGATCCACGGCGCCTCGACCAGTTGTTTCCACGAGCCGTCGAAGCTGCTGCGCTGGCTCGGATGGCAGACGACGACGAGTTCTTCCTCGCCGAAGCAGTGCACGACCCGCGAACTCGACTGCTCCAGCGGTCCGACGGCGACGTCGAGCGCGCCCTCTTCCAGTGTCGCGTTGAGCTCGCGGATGTCGGTGAACGACCTGACCTCGATGCTGTCGATATTTCGTTCGTGCCGCATCCGGTAGATGAGCGGCGGCAACAGCTTCTGCGCGATGGTCGGCGTGGTGCCGACGGTCATCACCCCGTCGCCGAATGTCTGCCCCATGGCCATGGCCTGCCGGGCGGACTCGACGACATCGGAGGCCTGGGTGAAGAACTCGCGGCCGAACTTGGTCAGCCTCGACCGGCGCGACCGCGGATCGAAGACCTTTCGGCCGAGCGAGGTCTCCAATGCGTCGATCTGTTGCGACATCGCGGACGGCGTTATTCCGAACCGCCTGGCGGCGGCCGAGAGCGAGCCGAGTTGGACCGCGTTCACAAAGTAATCGAACTGTCGCAGCGTGATCGTATTGGAAGTTAGTACGGGATAATCAGACATCGGCAACCTTTGTATCGAGCCGTCGGCTCATCTGCAGCACGTTCGGTCCATCACTGAAAATTAAGTGAGCATTCCGTCACCGAGTCCTGGCACCTGCCGGTCGACGTGGACCGGCAAACACATCACATTCTTTCGTTAACTGTGCGTTCATCCGCGAATTGTGGCGAGAGTCTGAAGGACTGCCTTCGAGGTGTTACGCCGACTTGTGTGCAAGCAGTATCTACTGCGTTGATCGTTACGTCAAACGTTACGCCAGGCTAAACCTTCCTGTTACCCAGATCACCTTGTTGCTTCAACTGCATAACTCGAAGAAGCCCCGACCTGGGGCTCATCATTGGAGAACGGTCACTCGCCAAGTGAGGGCGCATGACCTTCCTTCGCGGTCGCAGGATGCTCGTCACGTATCCATTTTGACCACAAATGGCCTTGCCTAGGTGCTGATTCAAGGGAAATCTGACATGACTTTAGCTCCTCTAACAACCGCTGCTCGGCGCCATTAACGACCCATGATCTCGGCATTGCCGAAGATTCGCGACTCGGCTCGAACGGAGTCGTCTGTGGCCGTGGTGTGATGTTGCGGTGATCTGCTGGGGTAGTCCGCGTGATCTGGCTGTGATCGGTCATCTTCATGACAGTTAATCGCATCTTGATTCGATGTAAGAATGTCCGTTCTGCTTGTTCGTCACACCCCCGAGTTCTACGCTTCCAGATGGAAGCCGACAGCCCGAATTGCCGCGTACTTGACCGCAGAGCGGCGGTCGAACGGCTCCCGACCGGCAAGTTCGAACCAGGTCGTACCCAGCGGTGGGCTGTCGGCTTCGCCAGCGAACGGTCATTTCGAAGGAAGGCACTCATGGGCAAGCACAGCGCGCCGCGAAATAACGTCGTCCCGGCCCGATTGGCGATGCTCTCGACGGCGACGCTGATCGGCCTGGCGGTCTCGGCCAACGGCGCTGCGGGGCAAGCCATCGCGGACGACACCAACTCGGCCGCCACGTCCGGCGACGGCGGGTGGGTCGCGCCGTCGAAGAAGGCGGTGCTGACGGCGGTGCCCGCCACCTATCAACAGCAGAGTCGTCCGCATCCGGTCGCGGCCAAGCGGCCTGCACATCGCGCTGATCGTCCGACCGTCCGGCCCGGCGGAAATGCCAAGCCGGGCATGGGCGCTCAGCCCGGCGGCGCGGCCAAGCCCGGCACCGGGGCACCGCTGGCCGCCATCGTGGACTCGCTCGCCACCGGCAGCGCGGCGTTGCCCGCCCCGCTGCGCACGGTACTGGAGGACCTGGTCAAGCAGGTCGGCCCAGTATTGGCGAAGGGCTTGATCGAGATGATCGCCAACGGAAACCCGCAGAGTCCGAAGACACGGCACGCGGCACCCGCGCCTGCCGCGCCTGCCGCCAGTGTTGCCGGGGACGACGCCGGTGACGCTGTCGACGGCGGCTTCGACGCCGCGGACGACGGGGCCGATGTCGGTGCCGCCGACGATGACGGTAGCGCCGCTGCCGCGGACGACGACGGTGCCAATTTTGGTGCGGCGGGCGACGATAGCGACTTCGATGTCGCTGAGGACGACACCGCCGACTTCGCTGCCGCGGACGACGACGGTGCCGCGTTCGGTGCGGCGGGCGAAGACAGCGACTTCGATGCCGCTGAGGATGACGGTGCCAACTTCGGTGCCGCTGCCGACGACATCACCGCCGACCTCCCCGACGACGACGCCGACTGGGCCCCGCTCGCGCTCGGCCCGAGCACGGTCGGCTGACCTGTATTTGTTTCTATAAGTTCGACAACTCTCGAAGGAAATAGTGCGTTTCTCTCCCGCTACAATGCTGTCCTTTTCCACCGCAGTCGGCATCTCGGCTTTTGCCCTCTGTACCGTCGCCGGGGCCCCAGCGGCCATCGCGGCGCCACAATCCCAGTCCGCCGCCGACGAGGTGGTAAGCCTTACCAATAATGAACGCGCCAAGGCGGGATGTGCACCGCTGAAAGCGGAAAGCCACCTTACCCAAGCCGCGCAAGGTCACTCGGAGGATATGGCCGCCGGTGGCTTCATGGATCACAACTCGTCGAAGGGCGATCCCGGCGATCGGATCAGCGCGGCGGGCTATCACGCGCAGACCTGGGCGGAGAACATCGCCGCCGGTCAGCGCAGTGCGTCCGAAGTGGTCAACTCGTGGATGAACAGCGCGGGCCACCGCGCGAACATCCTGAACTGCGGGCTTAAGGACATCGGCGTCGGCTATGCCAAGGCGGGCAACGGTACGGCCTACTGGACGCAGGACTTCGGCACCTCCAATAGGACGGGTGACGAGAAGCCCGCGGAGCCCGGTAAGCCGGGTGACGGTAAGCCCGGCGACGGCAAGCCCGGTAAGCCCGGCGGCGGTAATCCCTCGGATGGCGGCGACGGTAAGCCCGGCGGCGAGCAGCCCGGTGGCGAGCAGCCCGGTGGCGGTGATTCGCCGTGGGATCCATGGAACCCGTGGGATGGTTCCGATGGTAATCCGGACAATGGCGGCGATCCGTGGGGCGACGGCAGTCCGGACAATGGCGACAATTCGCCGTGGGATGGCTCTGACAATGGCGGCGATTCCTGGGATCCCTGGGGTGGTTGGAATCCGTGGGGCGGCGATGCCAAACCAGGTGCGGGCGACACCTCATGGGACCCGTGGAGCAATGGCTTCGACAAGCCGTCGAGCAACGGCGGCGATTCACCGTGGGGCGCGTGGGGACAAGAATTCGACAACCTGCTCGGGCAGCTCGCCGGTAAGGGTGGCTGGTAGCACGCCTCATCAGCGGCGCCGCCGGACTCAACGAGGAGTCCGGCGGTGCTTTTCTGTCCGCTGACCGCGGTGCCGTGGTCAGCGGATTCGTTGTGTCCACAGTCAGTCGTGCCGAGCAGGACGGCACGCACGCATCGATCACAAAGCCCGCCGCGCCAAGGGGTTCGGCGCGGCGGGCGATGAGTTGTGTTGTCGTGGTGGGTAGTTCGGACGTCAGCTGTTCGGCGGGGTGCTCGTGCAGGTGGGTTGCGCGGTATTGTTCGGATCGAGCGCGTTGAGCACGAGTTGGGCCACCACCTTGTCGTAGGGCAGCAGCAGGTGGTCAGTCAGATCACCCGGGCAATAGTCCTGGACGATGTGATTGGTGATGCTCGGACTCTGCACGATCCCACTGGAGTACGGCACCACGAATTCGTCATGGCTGGTGACGATGTTGGTATAGGTGACGCCGGGAACCGTCGGGCCACTGGCGTTCAGCTTGCGCAGGAATTCCGAGCCGGCCTGAATCTGCAAGCAGGCGGCGCAGATCGGGTCGACCACGGCCCCCAGCGCTGGCGTCAGCTTCGATCTGGCGGCAAGCGCGGCGAAAAGGGCCGCGAACCCGAGCGAGTTGGTGCCGTTCCAACCGGGGCCGATCGAGATGAAACGGTCGATCTTGTTCGCGCCACCGAGGAACTTGGCGTAGTAGTCGGTGACCAGGCTGCCTTCCGAATGCGCGACGATGTCGACACTGTGGGCTCCGGTGGCGGCGCGCACCTTGATGATGAAGTCGCGCAGTTGCTGCGCGCTCTGCTCGATCGGCAGCAGCCCGCCGAGTGCGCCGAGCGGCGCGGGCATGCCGGGGAGCGAACCGTAGGTCAAGGCGTAGACGCAGTAGCCGTTGTTGGCCAGCAACGGTGCGAGCGCACCCCAGTCCAGTCGCACGGTCTCCGGACCGCCATGCACCAGCACGATCGGATTCGGGTGTGCCTCAGTCGGTGTGCACGTCCAGTCGTTGGTGCCGGCCGGCGCCGCGCCGGGGTTGTCGGCCTCGGCGTCCACCGCATCGCTGAACAGGTAGGAGACGGGGAACTGCGATCGCGCGTCGGCCGGCGCGCCCGAGGCGGCGGGCGCGGTCATGGCTCCGGCGAAAATCGCGGCAACGGTCATCCAGACAACGGGCTTAAGGCGCATAAACTGGACCCCTTTCTGCGATGTAGTCCAGACCCACTATCTGTCCGCGAAGTGACCACGACAACACACCACGGTTGACATCCTGTTGTGTTTGTCACCGCCGCGCAACGAAGATCAGCGCAACTTAATTTGGATAAGTGGCACAACATATTTGAGCGATCGGGTTCGTGGACAATGCCGTTGACCAGACAGCATTGTCCACGCGCAACCCGCCGCGTGCTCAGGCGCCGAACACGCCCGCTTCGCCGAAGGCCAAGTCGGCGAAGCGTTCTCCGATGCGGCGATGGGTGGCGGGGTCGGGGTGAAGTTGGTCGGGCAGGGGCAGGTCGATGAAATCCTTTTCGCCGTAGAGGGAGCGGCCGTCGAGGTAGTGCAGGTTGGCGTCGTCGGCCGCGCGCTGTTTGATGATGTGGGTGAGTTCGTCGCGGATGACGTTGAGGGTCAGTTTTCCGGCCGCGCGATCGGCTGGGTCGCCGGTGGCGCGGAAACTCACTCTCGTGCCGTCGAATTCGAGGGCACCGGGGCCGGGGGTGTCCTCGTGGATCGGGCAGAGAATGGGCGAGACGACGAGTAGCGGTGTGCTGGGGTGTCCTTCCCGGATGGTGTCGAGGAAGCCGTGCACCGCCGGTCCGAAGGCCCGCAGCCGCATGATGTCGCCGTTGACGATATTGATACCTAGCTTCAGGCTGATCAGGTCCGCCGGTGTATCGCGGATGACGCGTGCGACGAACGGATCGAGCAGCGAATTGCCGCGCAGGCTCAGGTTGATCAGCTCGACACCGCCGCGTGCGGCGGCCAGCGCGGGCCAGGTCGACGTCGGGACGTCGGCGTTGGCGCCGTGGCTGATCGAACTGCCATGGTGCAGCCAGGTTTTGCGGCCGCGGTCGGGCGTCACCTCGACCGGCGCGTCGGTGCGCAAGGCGACCAACTCGGTGATTTCCGTGTGCGGCAGCCAGATTTCGACGTCCTTCGTCTCGGCAGGCAGGTCGGTGAATCGGGCGGTGCCTGCCGATCCCTGCTCGGTGACCGTGGACTGGGTGGCCAGGTCGAAGACGAGCCTGGTGCCGCCGGGCACGCTGGCCCGACCCGCGTGCCTGCCGTCGACGAGCAGTTCGTACACGCCCTCCACAGGCGGCGGTGCGCCCTGGTAGAAGGTCCGCGTTGGCAGCACATCCAGCTCGATGGCGGTCGCGCTGGTGCGGAAGACCACGCGCACGCCGGCGGGCTGGGCCTCGACCATCGCCAGATAGTCGTCCGGGAACTGCTTGCGCGCCCATGCCGGAAGTCGGTGCGGCAGTATGCCGTTCGCGGTGCGTTCGAGATCGAGCGCGCCACGCAGGATGGGGGGTCCGATAGGGGTGGTGATCCAGTTGGTCATGAGGTGTTCCTTAGCGTTCATAAAAGTTACAGCCGATATGTTCGGCGGGCGGTGTCCGAAAACATCGAGGCCAGTTCGGTTGCCGAGGCGCCGGTGGCGAGCCGCTTGAAGGTGTTCCACAGCGTCGCGTATCGAGTTCCCATTTTGTCCACGGGAAAGTTGCTCTCGAACATGCACCGCCGCGGCCCGAAGGCGTCGATGCAGGTCTCGAACCATGGAAGCCACAGGGCGGCAAGCTGTTCCGAGGTCGGCGGGGTCGGTGCGGTCCGATAGTCGAAAGCGGCGGCGGTGGCGAGGATGCCACCGAGCTTGCACACGACGTTCGGCCGCTGCGCGACTTCGCGGATGCCACGCGCCCAGGTCGCGAAGTGCTCGGCACGGTCGGTGGCGTACGGCCCGAAGCCGAGCGGCGCGCCGCAGTGGTTGAGCACCAGCCGCAGCTCCGGAAACGCGTCGGCCAGTTCGGCGACGTCGGCCAACTGCGGGGACAGGATCCACAGATCGAGGGCCAGGTCGCGGTCGGCGACCACGCGCACACAGTCCCGAATGGCCGGCTCGGCGAGCATGCGCGGACGATTGTCGGGATGGCCGAGCTTGATCTCCGGGCTCGCATCCCAGCTCGCCCCGAACCGCAGGCCGCGAAAGCGGCCGTGACCGGCGGCGAGGTGATGCTCGATGACGTTGTCGACGCTCTCGGCGCCGAGGGCGAAGGCGGCCCGCCCGATGATCCCGGCGGCCACCCTGGTCGGGCCACCGGCCGCATCGCTGGCCGCGGCCAGATCGGCGACGAACTCCGTCTCGCCGACCGGACGCAATTCCGTCGGCCCCTCGGTGCGGTAGGCCGACATCGCCTCGGCGTACACCGTCGCGATCACGTGGTGCCCGCTGCCCGTGTCCGCCGCGAATTCCTCTAGGAGATAACGAAATCCGGGGTGATACCAGAGGTGATGGTGCGGATCGATGATGGGCAGCTCGGGTAGCAGGATCTGCTCCCGTGGCTGTCCCGCCAACCAGTTTTCGTCTGGCGGAAAGATCCGGCCGAACTCGGTCGGGCGCGCGGTATGGGAAACCGATGCGTTCATGGTGGAGGTCTCCCCTCGATCGTACCTACTAGCTTGTTTGACAAGTAGGTACGCTAAATTACCTAGAGACATTAGGCAAATGAGTTAAAGATGTAGGCAATGAGGAGAGCGGCATGGCGCGCGCAAGGATGACCGACGAGAGCCTGATCCAGGCGGCGGCGGAACTGGCCGACGAGGTCGGCTTCGACAACGTGACCGTCTCGGCGCTGGCCCGCCGGATCGGCGTCAAAGACGCGAGCCTCTACTCGCGGCTGGAAAACGCGCGCGACCTGCGGGTAAAGGTGGCAGTCCTGGCGCTGGCCGAACTCGCCGACAAGGTCGCGGAGGCGCTGGCCGGCCGCGCGGGCAAGGACGCGCTGGTCGCCTTCGCCAACGCCTACCGCGACTACGCCAAGGAGCACCCGGGCCGTTACGCCGCCGCCCAACTCGACCTCGACCCGGCGACGGCCGCCGCCAGCGCGGCACTGCGGCACTCGGAAATGACCCGCGCGATCCTGCGTGGCTACGACCTGTCCGAGCCCGACCAGACCGACGCGATCCGCCTGCTGCACGGCACGTTTTACGGATACGTCACCTTGGAAACGACTGGGCGCTATGACAGCCACCCGCGCAATGTGGAGGACTCCTGGTCCCGGGCGCTCGACGCGCTCGACGCCGTCTTGAAGAACTGGCCACCGGCCTGAGCTGGCTACGCCTTCGCGCGTGCTCGTTACGAGCAAGAGCCTGCCTGTGCCGCAACGGCGCGGCACAGGCAGGCGCCGGGTAAGCCGTGGCGGTTACCGAGATTACCTGCGGCGCAACAGGACTCCGCGGATGAAGGCGGCCTGGCCGGAGTGCTGGATATCGTCGTCCACGACGCTGATCAGCCGGACGGCGAGGGTGACGGGGGGATTCCAGCGGGTGTCGACGACGCGGGGGAGGTCGGCGTCGGTGAGGCCGGAGACGTACTTGATCGTCTGTTCGTGCACGGCGTCGTAGTAGCCGAGAAGGAGCTCCGCCGATACCTTGCCGAGCTGGGTGATCGCGTCCGGGTTGTCGCCGTAGCCGGTCGCGGTGTCATCGAATGGCAGGGCGAAGCGTTCGGCCCAGCCTGCCGCGGTCCACACCTGTTCGGTGCCCGCGACGTCGGCGATGTGATCGTCCTGCACGCGGGTCAGATGCCAGATCAGCCAGGCGATGGAGTTGGCGCCCGGATCGAGCTGCACTGCCAGTTCGTCGGGGGTCAGGTCGGACACGGCTCCGTGGACGTTCTCTTGAACGCGGCCGAAAGCGTCGATCAACAAATCAGCACTGGTCATGATCGGGTCCAATCGTGGGGTTGGCGTTCATTATTCCCGCGTCCGGTGATCCGCCGCACAGCGGTGTGGGTCTGGCTATCGAGCAGCGCCACGGTTCGCGTGACCGATGGCCGGACGCCCGTGACCCACGCGCGGTGAATTCGGCCGGAGCACTTTGTTAGAACAACATGAATTCTTTGCATCGGTACTTACACGGATAGACCGTCGTTGCCCTCGCTATTACGCTGACCGCACGACAGCAACGAGACAGCCAACTCGGGAGTACGCCACGATCGGATAATTACCGATAACCGTAGGAAAATCTGTGAAGGAAAACTACATACGATTCAAGTCGGCCTACACAGTGCCCGACGGATCTTTTCGCCAAGGCCATGGGTGCCCGGATCGATGATGAAAACCCCTGGCCAGCAAGCTTGTTGCGCACAAGGCCGACCCGTTGGGTATTGCCGCACAGCGGGCGTAGCGCAACTTTAATTCGTATTAAGACCGGCATGTAATCTGCGACACTTTCGCACCGGCACGCCCACGACAAGTGGTGAGTCGATGACTATTGTCGTTTCGCGCCCGTGAAATGCAGTTCACCGGATCACCTGAAATTCTCGCGATGCAGTGGAGGTATAGCCCAGTGGGTAGACGACTTTTTCGGTTGGCAACCGGTGGCACGAAACTCAGACCGATCCTCGCGGCGTTCGGCGCGCTGACGATCAGCGCGGTCATGGCCACCGCGGGCACCGTCACCGCAAACGCCCAGCCGATCTGGCCGAACCCGGACCCGGACCCGTTCTACGCCGCGCCGGCCGACATCGGCAGCAGGGCCAACGGTGACGTGCTGGACAGCCGCCCGATGCCGCCGCTGTTCTTCTTCCCCAACGCCTCGGTCACCCTGATCAAGTTCCGCTCGACCAACTCTCAGGGCAAGCCGATCGCGGCAACCACCACGGTGCTGACGCCGGCCGGCCACCGCGCGGACGCGCCGCTGCTGTCGTTCCAGCACATCATCAATGGGCTCGGCACCCAGTGCGCGATCTCGCACGGGCTCTACGCCAACGACACGAACTTCATTGTCCCGTTCGCGCCTGCGCTGAACATCGCGCTGCTGCGCGGCTGGTCCGTCGCCCTGCCCGATCACCTCGGCCCGAACAGTGCTTACGGCGCGGCGAAATTGGGCGGCCAGATCACCCTCGACGGCGTTCGCGCCGCACAACGACTGTCGCAGCTCAGCCTCGGAAAGAGCCCGGTGGCGTTGGCCGGTTACTCCGGTGGCGGCATGGCGACCGCTTGGGCCGCCGCGCTCGCGCCGAAGTACGCGCCGGAGCTGAACATCGTCGGCGCCGCCGAGGGCGGTGTCCCGATGAACCTGCAGACGATGGGCTGGGCCATCGGGCACAACCAGCACCCGGCCTTCGGTCTCGGCTTCGCCGCCGTGCTCGGCTTGGAGCGGGAGTACCCGGACCGGCTGCCGATCACCGACGCCCTGAGCGCGCGCGGGCTCGCCGCGGCCAGGGACATCGCCAACAGCTGCACCAATGACCTGATCGCGCGTGGTGCCGGACACACCTTCGACGATTACGCGAAAGATAATGTGATGGCTCATGATCCGAAGGCATGGGCGGTGGCGGACGAGAACAGCGTCGAGCTTTACGGCGGTGTGCCCGACGCGCCGATCTTCGAATGGCATTCCCCGCAGGACAACCTGATTCCGCTGGACGCGATCGCGAACACGGTCAACCGCTATTGCCACGCGGGCGTGCGGGTGGAATCCGAGCTCTTCCCCTCGCCGGACCACCTGACGACCGCTGTCGTCGGCTTCCCCTCGATGCTGAACTGGCTCGACGGCCGATACAGCGGCAAGCCTGCGCCGAGTAACTGCGCGTAGTCAGACGGCGATCGCCCCTGATCGGTAGCTATCGGTCAGGGGCGATTCGCTTGTCCGGCAAGGTTAATCGCGCGCGGGCAGCGCGCATCCGTCCGGACCGCACGCGTCCGCGCCGCCGATCGTCTGGATAACCGGTTCGCGCTCGCCCCACGCCTGATCGAGCGCCTGCGCGAACACCGCGACGGGCTGCGCGCCGGAGACGCCGTACTTGCGGTCGATCACGAAGAACGGAACGCCGGTCGCGCCGAGCTGTGCCGCTTCCCGCTCGTCGGCCCGCACCGCGTCGGCATAAGCCTGCGGATCGGCGAGCACCGCGCGCACGCTCGACTCGTCGAGTCCCGCGTCGACCGCGAGCCGGACCAGGCGCTCGTTGTCGCCGAACAGCGACTCCTGCTCCGCGAAATTCCCGCGGTAGAGCGCGTCGAGCAGCTGTTCCTGCTTACCCTGCGCCAACGCGAAGTGCAGCAGCCGATGCATGTCGAAGGAGCTGCCGTAGTCGCGCCCCTCGGTCAGATACGGCAACCCGAGCTCGGCCGCCTGCGCCCCGATACCCCGCTCGTTGGCTGCGGCCTGCGCCTCGCTGATCCCGTACTTCTGCGCGATCTTGGTGATCACCGGCCCGGACTCGTCGGCGGCCAGGCTCGGATCCAACTCGAACGACCGATGCACGACCTCGACGTCGTCACCATGGGCGAACTCCGCCAGCGCCTGCCCGAACCGCTCCTTACCCAGGTAGCAGAACGGACAGTTGATATCAGTCCAAATCTCGACCCGCACGCTCATCCTCAGTCTCGTCTCGACCCCCGCTGAAGCAACACTCGAGCTAAGGGATCTGTTCCGGGCCGAGCTCTAGATATGAGTGAGACAGGCTGTTACTGTAAACATGTGTCACATTAACCTCGACTGGATATGAGGTAGACGTCATGGCTACGAAGTCGGCAACGGCGCCGTCTGGGACCGCGGCGCGTAGCGCGTACGCGGGGATCCTGACGACGCTCTCCGAAGGTTCGGTGAACAAGCACTTCGATCCGTATACCGAGATCGACTGGGATGCGCCGGAGTGGGCGGTGGTGCCCAACGATCCGCGCTGGATTCTGCCTGCGGACAGTGACCCGCTCGGCGCGCATCCCTGGTATCTGGCGCAGTCCGAGGCGCGCAGGATCGAGATCGGGATGTGGCGGCAGGCCAACGTCGCGAAGGTGGGGCTGCAGTTCGAAGAGGTGCTGATCGGCGGCGTGATGAACTATCTGTTCGCCGTGGTGCCCAACGGATCCGGCGAATTCCGCTACCTCAATCACGAGGTCGCCGAGGAGATCAACCACACCCTGATGTTCCAGGAGATGGTCAACCGGATCGGCGCGGACGTGCCGGGTATGAGCCGGTTCATGAAGGCGGCGGGCCCGCTGGTGCCGCTGCTCGGCCGCTTCTTCCCGACCACCTTCTTCGTCGCCGTGCTGGCGGGCGAGGAGCCCATCGATCACGTGCAGAAGTCGGTGCTGCGCGCGGGGGAGAACGTGCACCCGATCATGCGCGACGTGATGCGGATCCACATCGCCGAGGAGGCGCGCCACATCGCCTTCGCGCACGAATACCTGCGGCACCGGGTGCCCAAGCTCGGCCGGGTGCAACGTGGCACGCTGTCGCTGGCCTACCCGATCATCATGTTCATCGCCTGCGACCTGATCGTGAAGCCGCCGCGATCCCTGTTCCGCGAGTTCGACATTCCGCTGCGCATTCGCCGAGAGTTGTTCTGGCGCAGCGCCGAAGCGCGCGCTCGCCGCCGTGACTTCTTCGGCGAGGCTCGGATGCTCGCGTCCGATATCGGGTTGATGAATCCGGCCGCCAAGCTGACGTGGCGGTTGTTGCGGATCAACGGCGGTCGGTCCCGGTATCGCGGCGAACCGGTGCGCACCCGCTCCTGAATCCGCCAGGCCCGGCGCTCACATCCAGGCGCGCCGGGTTCCAGGCATCCCGGTGTGCCCCTGCGCATCCGGCACCACGCCGAGCACCTGGTGCAGCCCGAGCCCGCCGTCCTCGAAACCCAGCGCCGAGGCGGCCATATACAGCCGCCAGATCCGGGCGCGCCCTTCGCTGGCGAGCGAAACCGCTTGATCCCAAGCGCTTTCCAGATTGGCGACCCAGGCACGCAGCGTCAGTGCGTAGTGCTCGCGCAACGCCTCGACGTCGCGCACCTCGAATCCGGCCCGCTGCATCGCCAACGCGACCTCGCCGACGTCGACCAGCTCACCGTCCGGGAAGACGTAGCGACCCACGAACGAGCGAGCGCCCATCACGGACCCGCCCGCGGAGGAGATCGCGTGGTTGAGTAGTCGTCCCTCGGGCCGGAGCAGGGCACGCAAGGTCTCGAAGTACGCCGCGGCCCGTTTGGTGCCGACATGCTCGAACATGCCGATCGAGGAGATGGCGTCGAACTGCTCGCCGCGCAGATCGCGATAGTCGGACAGCCTGATCTCGACGTTCGCGGACAGCCCCGCGTCGGCGACCCGCTTGCGTGCCAGCTCGATCTGGGCGCCGCTGATCGTCACGCCGACCACCTGCACGCCGTAGGTCGAGGCCGCGTGGATCGCCATCGATCCCCAGCCGCACCCGACGTCGAGCAGCCGCATCCCCGGCCGCAGATCGAGCTTGCGGCAGATCAGATCGTGCTTGGCGCGCTGGGCATCCGCCAAGGACACGGTGCCGTTCGCGCCAGCCTGACCGTCGTCGCCGTCCGCGACGAACCGCGCACACGAGTACGTCATGCTCTCCCCGAGCACCAGCCGATAGAACTCGTTCCCGACGTCGTAGTGATGGCTGATCGCCGCCGCGTCTCGCCGTTTGGTGTGCAACGGTCCGCGCTGGGGCCGCGCCTCTTCCGGCGGCAACTCCGGGCGCCGTCCGAGCGCGCCGAGCTGCCTGGCCGCACCGATGGCCTGCCACGCCGCGACGGCGCCCAGCTTGGCATCGCCGGGCGCGGTCGACGCCAGTGATCGAAGGATCGTGAAGATGTCACCGTCGAGGTCGACCATGCCGGATACGAAGGCCCGGCCGATACCGAGTTCGCCTGGGGCCCAGACCATGTGGCTCAGGGCGTCTTTGGAGTTGATGCGGATCGTCCCGGCGCTCGTGCCCTCGGGTTCGATCGAGCTGCCGTCCCAGAACTCGAACCGCACCGACGGGTGCGCCCCGAGCGCGGCCCGTGCCAAGGGTTCGAACACCGCCGCGACCGTCGTCTTATTACCCATGAGTCCACTATGGCCCGAGTCGCCCGCCGACCGGGTCAACGACTGGCGGAAAGTCCGAGCCGTCCGATCGGCGGGTGACTAGAACGTCGTCCAGGACAGCTCAGGTGCAGCTGCTCGGCGCACGGTGAATTGCCTGTGCTGCCCCGCACAGCGTCGTCGCTGGTGCGGCGGCGTGCGCGAATTTTCCAGCCATCGGCTTTCGGCGGAAATGCAACCCGGCCGGGCAAGCGCCGCTCTACGTCACTGCAACAGCTCCTGTGCATAAAGGGTGTAAACGGCTGCGGCCGAACGCATCTTCTGCTCGTCCACATATTCGTCAGGCCCATGTGAGACATCGAGTCGGCCCGCGCCGTAGGCGAAGGCTGGGATGCCGAGCTGGGCGTACCAACGGGTGTCCAGGATGCCTGCGCACATCTCGAACGACGGCTCCGCGCCGGTCACCCGCGAGATGCATTGGGCAAGAGCATGTCCGGCCGGATGGTCTCGATCGGTACTCGCCGAGGGCTGGAACTGGGTCAGCTCCACGGTCACCTCGGCACCGATGCCGTCGGCGGCGGTCTCGATGATCGTCGTCAGGTTCTTCAGTTCGACTTCGAGGTCCTCCTCGGGATTGAACCGGCTGTCGATGGTGAACCAGCTCGTACCGGGAACCACGTTGAAGTTCGACCCGCCGCCGGACAGCCCGCCGACGACGACCATCGAGCCGGGCGCGTCCTTGTTGTCCATCGCGAACGCCGTGTGCCGGTCCTGCATGGTGCGGACGTACTTTTCCAGCGGTACCGCGATCCGCACCATGTGCTGGAACGAGTTGATGCCGAAGGTCGCCTGCCCGACGTGCGCCTCGCGCCCGTGCACGGTGACCCGCAGGCTGACGGCCCCGCGCGCGGCGTGCCAGATCTTGCCCGCGCTCGGCTCCGCGGTGACCATGGCGACCGCGGCCGGATCGATCAGGCCATGCTGCCGTAGAAAACCCGACCCCGCGACGCTGCCGGTCTCCTCGTCGCACACCAGGTGGATCACGATCTTGCCGTCACCGAGCAGCCCGAGTTCCTTCGCCGCGGCGGCGCCGTACAGCATGCTGACGATCCCGCCCTTCATGTCGGCGGTACCACGCCCGATGATCTTGCCGTCCGTCCGCCGAGCGGTGAACTGCCCGCGATCCTGCACCGGTACCACATCGAAATGCCCATGGAAATAAAGGGTTTTCGCGCCATCGCCGACGGCCGCACGGACGATGCACGGATCTTCTTGCGCGTCCATCGCGGGCACCCCGATGATTTCGCCGTCGAGCCCGAGCCCGGCCATCGCGTCGGTCAGCGCTCTGGCACAGTCGCGCAGGCCACGACCGGGCGGATTCTCCGTGTCGTGTGCGACGAGCGCGGTCAGCAATGCCGCCATCTCGTCGGCGCGCGGTGCGAGCCAGGCTTGTACCCGGTTGGAATCGATCGTCACGAATCCGAGTGTTGCCGACATCAGCCGATTACGGGCCGGTTCACCGCCGAGACCTTTGCGAGCCGCACCGGTTGCTCGGTGTTTCGGCCTGAACCGAATCATGGTGACTACGCACCGCACTGCTTCATAGGCTCTGAACAGTGACAACGAGGAGCTGGAAGATGATGGAAAACACAGCGGTGCGGACCGACGGCGGCGTCGCGATGACGGTGGCCCGGCTGGCCGACAGCGTGGTGGCGGAATGGAAACGGGGTCGGCAGCGGTTGGCACCGATGTGGTCGCGGCGCGACGAGTTGGCGATGAAGGAGTCGCTGACCGCGGCGAACGCCGACGACCTTTTGACAAGGCTGGACCCGCTCGTCGCGGTACGGTGGCGTGGTTCTTGGTGATCGGAGGTGCCGTCTTGCGGTATCGGATGGGCGGGGGACCCGGCGTTGCCGGTCCGTCGGCGCGAAGGCGAGGTGGCTGCGGGTGAAGCAGATTGTCTGCACGCCAGAGGATTTGATGCGCGTCCGGATCGGGGCCCCGCTCGGTGCCATCGCGGAAACGATGCTGGCCACTCGGGTGATACAACGCAGGAACATCGCGGGTTTCGCGGGCTGGCGCAGCCAGGTACGTGGCGCGATACCGGCTGATTTCGGGGTGCTCGCCGACATCCTGCCCGCCGACGACGCGTTCCTGGATCTGATCACGCCTACCCTCGGCGCCCGCTCGATGCCCGCGGGTATCGAGGCGTTGCATCTGGCGTCCCGCGACGAACTCCGGATGGAGCTGGACAGTGTCGATCGCCGCCGCGCGGAGGTCGGTCGACCGCCGCTGCCCTCGTGGACGAGGGAGCTGTCGGAGCGCGACGGCGCCGCGCGCCGCAATGTCGCGGCTGCCGTGCAGGCCTTCCACTCGGTGGCGTTCGCCGGGCGTTGGGCGCACATCCAGTCCTATCTCGAAATGGCCGCCGAGCGGATGGCCCGAACGATCGCCACCGAAGGCGTCGAGCAACTGTTCGCCGGGCTGGCGCCGTATGTGACCTGGCGCGCGCCGATGCTCCAAGTACACCGGATGCTGTCCTGTCATAACGAGAATCTCGGCGGCCGCGGATTGGTCATCGTGCCCTCTTTCTTCGCCTGGCCCGAACCGCTGACCCTGATGTCCTTGGCGGACAAGGAAGCGCCGATGATGTTGGTTGTTCCGGTCATGCGCGATATCAGTGATTTCGCTGCCGCGTGGGGACCGCGCGCGACCAACGAGGCATTGACCGCCCTGCTCGGCCGGACCCGCGCCGCCGCCCTCCAGGTGATCGCCGAAGGCTGCAGTACCACCGAACTCGCTCGCCGGCTGAGTGTTTCACCCGCCACGGCGAGCGAGCACGCGTCGATCCTGCGCGAGGCCGGTCTGATCGACAGCTGGCGGCACCGCAATGCCATGCGCCACGAGGTGACAACGCTGGGCGCCGCGCTGCTGGACGGCGATCTGAGCAACAGCGCCCGCATCGCGTAATGCCATGCGCCCCAGCGGGATAAATCAGAACTCATCCGCACAGCCGCAGGAGCCGCGGGTCGTCAATTCCGCGCCGAGGCTGACCACGCCCGGCTCGGCCGAGCCGGTGTCGATCTGCTTCAGCAAGAGCTCGACCGCGAGTTCGCCCATCTTCCGGGTCGGCTGGACCATGGTGGTCAGGCCGGGTCTGGTGTAGCGGGCGTATTCGATGCCGTCGAACCCGACAATCGCGAGATCGTCAGGGACGCGCAGATTCGCGTCGTAGGCCGCCCGCAGCATGCCCATCGCCTGCAGGTCGCTGGTCACGAACACCGCGGTGGGTGTGGTCGCGCCGCGCATCAGCTCGTCGAGCGCGTGGTAACCCGCGGCGCCGCCGAATTCGGCACGCACGACCACGCTTTCGGGCAGCCCCGCGTCGTGTAGCGCCTGCCGGTAGCCCGCAACCCGCTCGTCGGCGGTCGACACGTGTGGCCCGCTGAGGCAGGCGATGGCGCGATGCCCGTGGGAGATCAAGTGCTGCACGGCGATTCGCGCGCCGGACAGTGAATCGCACATGACGTGCGCGCAGCGGGCCGGGTCGATGATCCGGTCCACCGCGACCAACGCCATGTCGGCCGCCGCGCAGGCGTCGGCGATGCCAGACTCCCAGGACGACGAAATGGCAAGCAGCCCTTCGACTCGGCGGTCGATGAACGCGCTGACATACGCGCGCTCCCTTGCCTCGTCGCCCGCGGCGTTCCCGACGATCAGCGGGAAGCCGCGCGCGAACGCGGCCGCCTCGACGACCGCGGACAGCTCGGCGAAAAACGGGTTGGCCCCATCGGGAATGACCATCCCGAGCGCATGGCCGCGGTTCATCCGCAGGCTGCGCGCGGACATGTTGGGCCGGTAGCCGAGCTGCTCGATGGCGGCTTCGATGCGGGCCCTGGTCGCTGGGGCGACGCTGCGCGGACCGTCGTTGAGGACGTAGCTCACCAGCGCCGGTGAGGTGCCTGCGAGCCGGGCCACGTCGGCTCGGGTGACTGCCATCGGGTCACTCCTGTCGTGCTGGCAATTCGTGCGAGCTGCCGAAGAACCCTTGACAGTCTCGTGATTCGGGTCACACACTACGCATCAACTCGTGTTGTCAACACGAGTTGAACTCGTACAGGATAGGTCGAATACCAGATGAGCACTCGATACCGGATCGGGCTTGTGGCCCTGGCCCTCGTCAGCGCGGCGGCCCTCACCGCCGGATGCGGCCGCGGCGGCGACGCCTCGTCGGACTTCAAGATCGCCGTAGTCACCCGCAACTTCACCAACCCCTACTGGGCGGCGCTGCGCGACGGCGCGATGGCGGAGGGCAAGCAGCTCGGGGTCGACGTCGCGGTGCAGGCGGGACAATCCGAGACCGACGCGGACGGCGAAAACGCCCAGATCTCAACCCTGGCCGCGCAGGGCTACGACTGCTTCGCCGTGGTGCCGGTCAACGCGACCAACGTGATCACCCCGCTGGTTCCGGTGGCCCGCAAGAACATTCCCATCCTGAACCTGGACACCCAGATCGACGCGAACGCCTCGAAGCAGGCCGGCGTCGACTACGCGAGCTTCATCGGCTCCGACAACCTCGCGGCAGGCAAGACCGCGGGCGAGAAGATGCTCGACGCGCTCGGCGGCAGCGGCAAAGTGATTGTGCTGCAGGGCATTGCCGGTGAACAGAACGGCATCAACCGGGACAAGGGCTTCACCGACGCCGTCGCGGGCAAGCTGGAAATCGTGCAACGCGCACCCGCCGACTACGAGCAGGACAAGGGCCTTACCGTCACCGAGGCGATCCTGAAGGCGCACCCGGACATCACCGGCATCTTCGCGGCCAACGACACCATGGGACTCGGTGCCGCGCAGGCGATCAAGAACGCAGGTCGGACCGGGCAGGTCAAGGTGATCTCGGTGGACGGCATCCAGGCCGCGCTCGCCGCGGTCAAGGCGGGCACCCTGTACGGCACCGTGACCCAATACCCGTACGCCGAAGGCGAACTCGCGATCCAGGCCTGCCTGGCGAAGCATCAGGGCAAGGCCATTCCGGACCGGGTGGTCGCGCCGATCGCGTTCATCGGGTCGGACAATGTCGATCAGCAGATCGCCGCATTCCCCCGGCCGATCACGACATTCGACAATCCGCTGGCCGGGCTGGTGAACAAATGAGTGTGGTGTCCGACGTCGCGCGCGCCGCGCCCGGCCGGCTTGGTGCGCGGCGCATTCCGACCAAGCTCGCCGACTACGCGGCGCCGATCGCCCTGGTGATCGTGTGGCTCGGATTCTTCATCGCCACGCCGAACTTCTTGACCGCCAGTAACATCGACGATCTGCTCGTCGCGTCGACGATCCTGACCGTGCTCGCGCTCGGGCAGCAGTTCGCGGTGGTGGTCGGCGGAATCGACCTGTCGGTGGGTGCCACGCTGCCATGGTCGGCGGCGCTGCTCGGCTACTTCACCAGCCACGGGTATCCGGTGACGACCGGCATCGTGGTGGCGATTCTGGGCGGCCTGCTGGTCGGGGTGATCAACGGGGTGCTGATCGGGCACTTCCAGATGACCGACTTCGTCGTCACGCTCGGCTCGTTGAGCGTGCTCAGCGGCTGCACCCTGCTGCTCACCAGCGGCAACAGCGTGGCGGTGAATTCACCGTTCCTGCAGAGCCTCGCGCTGGACGGCGCCGGACCGTTGCGCTGGTTCTGGCTGCTCGCGCTGGTCGCGGCGCTCGGTGTGGCGGGCATCCTGTTCCGCACCAGGGTCGGCACGCACCTGCTTGCCACCGGCGGCAATATCGACTCGGCCAGGGAGACCGGCATTCCGGTGCGCCGGATCCGGTTGCTCGCCTACAGCGCCTGCGGGCTGCTGTGCGGTGTCGCCGGGGTGATGCTGGTCGCCCGCAACGGCGGTGCCGACCCGTCCCTGCAGACCACCTACCTGTTGAGCTCGATCGCCGCGGTGGTGCTCGGTGGTTCGTCGTTGAGCGGCGGCAAGGCGTCGGTGCTCGGCACCGTGTGTGGCGCGATCCTGTTCACCTCGCTGATCAACGGGTTCACCATCCTCGGCATCTCGCAGTACTACCAACCGATCGCGGTGGGCGCGGTATTGCTTCTCGCAGCGGCTATTTCGCGATTCCGGAAGTAGGCATGTCATGACCGAACCGATGCTAGAGGCGCGCGGCCTGACGAAGTCGTTCGACTCCGTCCGCGCGCTCGACGATGTCAGCCTGACCATTCCGGCAGGGGAGGTCACCGCGCTTGTCGGTGACAACGGGGCGGGCAAGTCCACCCTGGTGCGCTGCCTTACCGGCGTTCAGCCACCGGATTCGGGGGAGATCCTGTTCCGTGGCGCGCCGGTGCGGCTCGGCTCGCCGGAGGGCGCCCGCAAGATGGGCATCGAGACCGTGTACCAGGATCTTGCCCTCATCGACGATCTGACCGTGTGGCAGAACCTCTTTCTGAACCGGGAGCTCGTCTACCCGTCCTGGCCGATCAAGATCGTCAATCGGAAGGCGATGATCAGCAAGAGCGGGGAGATCCTGCGCGATCTCGATGTCGATGTGCCCTCGGTCCGCACCACCGTGCGCCGGATGAGCGGTGGCCAGCGGCAGAGCATCGCCATCGCCCGCGCGGTCGCCTGGGGCAAGTCGATGGTGATCATGGACGAGCCGACCGCCGCGCTCGGCGTGCGGGAGACCGCCGCCGTCGAGAAGCTGGTGCGCGGGCTGCGCGATCGCGGGGTGACCGTGCTGATCATCAGTCATGATCTGGCGCAGGTGATGCGCGTCTGCGACAACGTGGTGGTGCTGCGGCGGGGTCGCTCGGTGGCCGCGCATCGGGTGGACGAGATCGATGGTGATCGGCTCGTCGCGTTGATCACCGGGGCCGCGCCGGGCAATCTGGAGGCGAAGCCCGCTGTGGAACAACAGGTCTCGTGACCGGGCGGATCACGGTCATCGGATCGGTGAACCAAGATGTGGTCTGCGAGGTAGCGAGACTGCCCGGCCCGGGGGAGACCGTGCTCGCGGTCGGGGCGCGGACGAATCCGGGTGGTAAGGGAGCCAACCAGGCGGTCGCCGCGGCGAAGGCGGGCGGGCGTGTGCAGTTCGTCGGGCGGATCGGTGGTGATTCCGTCGCGGCGACGCTCCTTGACTCGATGGCCGAGGCCGGAGTGAAAACGGTTGGGCTGCGGGAAGTTCCGGGCGAGCGAACCGGCCGGGCCTATGTCACCGTCGCCGCGGGGGAGAACCAGATCGTGGTCGACCCCGGTGCCAACTTCGCCTGGGAATCCGACGCCGACCTGGCGGTGCTGGCCGAGGCCGACCTGCTCGGATCGGCGGATGTGGTTGTCGCACAGCTCGAGATACCGCTCACGGTGGTTACCTGGGCCGCGGGACTGGCCCGCCGGTTCGTGCTCAATGCGGCTCCGGCGGCAGTTCTCGGCGATGAACTGCTGCGCCGGTGCGATCCGCTCGTGGTGAACGAGTACGAGTTGGCCACGGTCAGCGGCGCACCGACCGAGACAAGGGAACAGGTGGGTCGAGCGGCGCGGTCGCTGTGCTTGCGCGGAGCGGCGTCGGTCGTCGTCACGTTGGGCGCGGCCGGTTCGATCCTGGCCCGTCGAACGGCGGCGTCCATCGAGCTCACGTATCAGCCCGCGCCGCGGGTCAACTCGGTGGATTCGACCGGAGCGGGTGACGCGTACGTCGGCGCGTTGTCGACCGCCCTTGCCGACGGCGTCGAGTTGGCCGATGCGGTGGCCTATGCCACGGCCGCCGCGTCCCTGTCCGTCCAGTCGCTCGGCACCCACACGTCCTATCCCACTCGCGAGCGGGTCGTCGCGGCGCTCGCCGCGCTGCCGCCCGCCGACTCGAGTTTCGCCACAACCAGATGGGAAGCACCTTGCGCACCGGTGGATTGATTCACGCCGAACTGATGTCGGCACTCGTCGGCCTCCGCCACACCGACACCTTCGCCGTCAGCGATTCGGGCCTGCCCGTGCCGCCCGGCGTGCCGGTGATCGACCTCGGAATCAGCTACGGCATGCCGCGATTCGCGCCGGTGGTCGAGCTGATCCTCGACGAGGTCGCCGTCGAGGCCGCCTGGGGCAGCGCCGACGTGGTCGCCGCGAACCAGGAGGCGGCCGACCTGCTGACGAACCGGTGGCATGCCGAGTTGCTCGAGCACGAGGAGTTCAAGCGGCGGATCGGCCAGTGCCGCTTCGTCGTTCGCACCGGTGAGGCGCGCCCGTATGCCAACGTGTTGTTCCGCGCCGGAGTGCCGTGGTTGTAATGCGCCGATCGACCGCTATGCGGCGTCGTGATCGGAGAGACTGGGACGGTGCGGGAGCTGACGATGATCCGGCGTCGATCGGTTTCGGTCGCCGCCTGCGCGGCCTCGGCGATGCTGCTCGGTGTCACCGGTTGCACGGACATACCGCCGGGTGTCATCGAACCGCAGGCAAAGACTGACATCTTCGCGTACGCGACCAGTACCGAGCTGATCGTCGCCGACGGCACCACAACCGTGTCGCGGACGCCGGGAGCCTTCGATACGACGCGCGATGTCGGGCTCACGAAGGACGCGAAATTCGCCTTCTGGAAGGAAGATTCGCGTAACGGTGACGGGCCTGTCGTTGCGGCAGTGTCCACGGGAGCGCACGCCACGGCGATCCGCGTGCCCTGCGGCTGCCGTCAGGTCCTGCCGTTCAGCGGTAGCACCATCGTGTGGTTGCAGGCGCCTGGCACCGTGATGCGCATGGACCTCGCTGCGGCGCAACCGAAGCCGGCCGTGTGGCGCACCATCACGCCGGCTCCGCAAGCACAGCAGCACATCGATATCTTGGCGATCGAACAGGATCGACTGTTGCTGAACCGGTATGACATAGAGCAGCAGTACGACTCGATCAAAAGCCAGCTCTTCACGATCGAGGCCAACGGCGAAACACGGACGCGCGGACCGCTCTCCGACATCAAGGCGTACTTCTACAGCGGCGCGTTCAGCCCCGACGGTCAGTCGGCCGCACTGTCGCAATACGCGGTCCCCAGCAGCTATGTCCGCGACATGGCGTGCAGCCAAGCCGTCATCTACTTCCTGGATCTGACCACCGATGCCCTGCGACCCACGGTTCCTGCGCCCGAGAACTGTTCCAGCGCATTGAAACTCCGCTGGGATACGCCGGACGGCCCGACCATCGCCGTCGACCGGTGGCCCGCGTTCAGCGCACCGGCCGGCGCGCAGACAACGCGCTGGCAGCGCAGGCAAGGCACGTGGTCGCCGCTCGACCCGCCGATCGCGGACCGCGCCAAGACCTGGGCAGGCGCGACCATCGAACTCGCCAAGCCGGGCAGTGCCGACTACTACGACGTCTACTTCATCAAGAACGATCAACGAACCAGGATTGCCGAGCAGGTCTATTCCATCGCGGTCCCGTGACCAGCACAACAATCGCGATGGCCGAAAACCGCGTGAGTTCGCGCCGCAGGTGATCTAGCGTTCGGTAAATGGAGCAAGTCGTTCGCTCGGGCGATCGCAGGGCCGTTGTCGCGGCCGCGGTCACCGTGGTGCTGTGGGCCTCGGCCTTTGTGTTCATTCGTGCTGCGGGGGAAGACTTTTCGCCGGGTGCACTGGCGCTGGGGCGGTTGCTGACCGGAGCCATCGCGTTGGTGGTGATCCTGGTCATCCGGGGCGAGGGCATGCCTGCTCGGGGTGCGTGGCGCGGGATTCTCGTGTCCGGTGTGCTCTGGTTCGGGGTCTACATGGTGGCTTTGAACTGGGGCGAGCAGCATGTTGATGCGGGCACCGCGGCGATGGTGATCAACATCGGTCCCATCCTGATCGCGGTGCTGAGCGGACTGGTGCTGAAGGAGGGATTTCCGGTGCGGCTGATTGCGGGGATCGCGGTCGCCTTCGCCGGGGCGGTCGTGGTCGGGCTGTCGAATTCGGGCGGCGGCAGTGCCGCGGTGCTCGGTGTCGTCCTGTGCCTGACCGCCGCGCTGGCCTGGGCGGTCGCTGTCGTCGCGCAGAAGCCCGCGCTGGCGCACGCTTCCGCGTTGCAGGTAACGACCGGAGGGTGCGTCATCGGCACCATCGCCTGCTTGCCGTTCGCGGGCCAGCTGTTCACCGAGGCCGCCGAAGCGCCGCTGTCCTCGACGTTGAGCGTGGTGTATCTGGGTGTGTTCCCAACCGCTTTGGCGTTCACCACCTGGGCTTACGCGCTGTCTCGCACCACGGCGGGGAAGATGGGCGTGACCACCTACGCCGTCCCAGCCCTGGTGATATTGATGGCGTGGATCGCGCTCGACGAGGTCCCCGGGCCACTGGCCGTGGTCGGTGGTCTGCTGTGCCTGTCCGGTGTGGCGATCACCAGGTCACGGGCGGACAAGCCGGTTGAGCCCGAAGATACTGCGGCACAAGAGGTATCGAGCCCGACCTGAAAGCAACACGGGACAGGTATCAGCCGCGGATCAGTGGTGGCCGAGCACGGCGTGCGGCCGATACGGTGCCTGCAGGGTGGCCACTTCGTCCTCGCTCAGCCGTATCCGCGTTGCGGCGACCGCGTCCTCCAGGTGCTTCATCTTGGTCGCTCCGATGATCGGCGCGGTGACCCCGGGGCGACCGAGTAGCCAGGCCAGGGCGATCTGCGCGGGTGGCAGGGCGCGTGCGGCGGCGACTGTGCGCACTGCGTCGACCACATCGAAGTCCTCGTCGACATACATGGCGTCGGCGATGGGATCGGCGCCGGATCGCGCGGTGGTCGGCCCGCCGCCGCGCTCGCGGGTGCCTGCCAGCAGTCCCCGTGCCAGCGGGCTCCACGGGATGATGCCGACACCCTGGTCCAGGCAGAGTGGGATCATCTCCCGTTCCTCCTCGCGGTAGACGAGATTGTAGTGGTTCTGCATCGAGACGAATTTCGTCCAGCCGTGCGCCTCGGCGACCTGCTGTGCCTTGGCGAACTGCCAGGCGAACATGCTCGACGCGCCGAGGTATCTGGCCTTGCCTGCCGCGACCACGTCGTTGAGCGCGCACATGGTCTCTTCGATCGGTGTCTCGTTGTCCCAGCGGTGAATCTGGTACAGGTCGACGTGATCGACGCCGAGCCGGTCGAGCGAGGCGTCGATGGCGGCCATGATGTGCTTGCGCGACAAGCCCTTGTCGTTCGGACCCGCGCCCATCGGGTAGTAGACCTTGGTGGTCAGCACGTAGTCGTCGCGGCGAGGGAACAGCTTGGCGAGCAAGCGCCCGGTGACCAGTTCGCTGACGCCGCCGGAGTACATGTCCGCGGTGTCGAAGAACGTCACCCCCGACTCGATGGCCTGCCGGACGATCGGCTCCGCGGCATCCTCGTCGAGTATCCAATCCCGGGCGACGGGAGTGCCGTAGCTCATCATGCCGAGACAGAGCCGGGACACGGCCAGGCCGGATGTGCCCAATCGAAGGTATTCCATCAGTTCTCCTTGTTTTCCTGTGTTTGCTGGTGGATCGAGACGCCCCCGGCGATCAGCGCGATGCCGATCAGCTCTTGGACGGTGGGGACCTGGTCGAGCAGCACGATCCCGATCACCGTCGCGACCGCGGGCAGCAGGCTCAGCATCAGCGCGAAGGTGTGCCTGCGTAATCGGGCCATGGCGAGCTGGTCGGTCACGTAGGGGATGACCGACGAGCAGATGCCGACGCCTATTCCGGCCAGCAGCGCCGTCGGACTGGTGAAGGCCGGGATCGCGGCGCCGAGGCAGCACGGCGTCGCGACCAGCGCACCGATCAGCATCGCGGCGCCGATCTGGTCGATTCCGGAGATCCCGGCGCCGGTGTTGGCGATGCGGTGGCCGAGGACCACATAGAGCATGAACAGTGCGCAGTTGAGCACCGCGAAAACGAACTCGAGCGGCGCACCGGCGAACTGGATGTCGGTCAACGCGAGCACCCCACCCACGGCGAGCACGAGGGCGATCACGTTGCGGCCGTTGCGCATTCCGATGGCGGCGAGCACGATCACGCCGAGGAACTCGATCGCCCCGACGGTGGCCAGTGGCAGCCGTGCGATGGCCTGGTAGAACGCCGTGTTCATGACCGCGAGCAGCACACCGAGCCCGAGCAGCAGCCGCCGCTGCGCCGGGGTGAGCAGCGCGAGCAACCGCCACGGCCGCCGCCACAGCGCGAACACCACTGCGGCGCTTGCGATCCGGAGCCAGACCACGCCGAGCACGTCCACCCTGGCAAACAACACCACGGCGAGGGCGGGGCCGAGATAGTGGAAGATCGCGCTGAGTCCGAAGTAGGCCGAGGCAGGCACTCGTGGCGCCGTAGTCTCGGACGATGTGATCATGCGGAGTATCTTCCAAAGAAATACCCGCGACCGGAATGGCACTATCCAGGAAGTTGGCGTGAGTTGTCTGGAAAATTAAGGCCAAATGGCCAAGATTCCTTCACCGAGCGATCACGCCTGCTAGATGAGGTGAACGTCCGGCTGCTCAACGAACTGCACGCCGATCCGCGACTGTCCATGTCCGAACTCGCCCGCCGCGTCGGCATGTCGGCGCCCGCGGTGACCGAGCGGGTGCAGCGCTTGACCCGGCTCGGCGTGATCACCGGCTTCCGGATGGAGGTCGACCCGGCGGCCCTCGGCATGCCGGTGACCGCCCTGGTGCGCATCCGGCCGGGACCAGGCCAGCTTCCCAAAATCGTTGCGGCGGCCCGGGACACACCGCAGGTGGTCGAGTGCTTCCGGATCACCGGCGAGGACTGCTTCCTGCTCAAGGTGCACGGGCCGTCGATCGGTGAGCTCGAGGAATTGCTCGACGGGTTTCTCATGTTCGGGCAGACGACCACCTCGATCGTCGTTTCCGAGCCGGTGCCGCGGCGACCACTGCCCGTTCCTGTTCTGGATGGCCGATAGCGAGTCGACGCGTGCACTATGTAGGACCGACTGGAAAGAGGTTGCCGTGGTAGAGGATCGGAAGCCGCCGGGTGCCGCGGGGAAGCGCAGACTGCTCAGGGCGACCGCGGTCGCGGCGACGGGCCTGGTGCTGGTAGTGGTCGGCGCGAATGTCCGGCTGTGGATGGCGTCGTCGGGTCATCGGTTCGGCCCCGGCGCCGCGCCAACGGTGCCGGTCGTGATCGTGCCCGGAGCAAAGGTCGGCCCGGACGGTGCGCCGATGGCGTATCTGCGTGGACGGCTCGATGTCGCGATCGAGCTCCTACAGGCGGGCAAGGCTCGCGAGATCCTGGTGTCCGGTGACGCGGCCGGTACGTCGGGCGACGAGATCGCCTCGATGACAAAGTATCTCGTCGACCACGGGGTCGATCCGGCACTCGTGCGACCCGACGGCGACGGTTTGTCGACACGTGCGACGTGCGAACGTGCGAAGCGGCTGTTCGGCATCGATCGCGCGATCATCGTCACCCAGTACCGCCATCTGCCGCGCGCGGTCGCGCTGTGCCGCGCCGAAGGCATCGACGCCGACGGAGTCACGGCCTATTGCGACTGCCGTCGAAAGACAGTGATACGCAACAACATCCGCGAATGGCTTGCCGCGCCAAAGGCCGTCGCCGCACTGATCGGCCGCTGACCAGCCATGCGACCCATAGTGGTGACCGTCGGCACCGACACTTCGGCTGCGCCGCAACGGCTCTGGGACCTGCTCACCGACTGGGAAAACCAAGGCGAGTGGATGCGCGAAGCCGCCGACTTCGCGGTGACCTCGCCGCAGCGCTGCGGCGTCGGCGTCACGGTAGCGACCACCGTGCGCATCGCCGGAATCGCCACCCGCGACCGAATCCGCGTCGACATCTGGCAGCCACCGGCCGAAGCGAACCCCGGTCACCTAGGAATCGTCCACCTCGGCTGGATCAAGGGGCGCGGCGACATCCGCCTGACAACCCTGCCCGACGGCCGCACCCGCCTCGCCTGGACCGAACGCCTACAACCCCCACTCGGCCCGGTTGGCGCAACCGGAATGCGCCTACTGGCACCGCTTTTCGCCCGAACCTTCCGCCGAGACCTCGCGCTACTCCGCACCTTGGCGGAGCACCCCTGACCCCATCACGCCAAAATCCCGCACCCTCTCTCGGGATGCGGGATTTGGCTTCTCGGGGGTTACTTGTCGGGGTTCGGGGGGAATTGGCCCTGGGCGGTGACACTGGAGCCGTTCAAGGTGAAGGTCACGTTGGTCGGGCCGCCGGACGGGCAGCACAGTGCGTCTTCGGGCTTGGCCCAACGGTATTGGACCGAAACGGTGTTCCTGGTCTTACCGAGCATCGTGGTGTAGCCGTAGTACTTGGATGTCGCCGTCCCCAGGTACTTGCCGTCGGTGAAGAACAAGACGTGGTAGCCGGGGTGGCTGCCGTTCCAGTTGACCAGCAGATAGGACAGGACGCCGGCGCAGCCCGCCGAGATCGGGTCGGTGCTGCCCTCAACGATGGTCCACGGGTAGCCGCCGGCGTTCGGCGCCAATCGGCCTACCGAGCTGTGCGCGAGTTCGGAGTTCAGGTCGAAGCACAGTCCGTGCCCGCTGCCGTAGGGGCTCGGGTTCTGGGGCGGCGGTGGCGGGGCGGGTGCGGGTTCCCGCTGATCGACCGGCACGCTCGCGACCGGCGGCGCGGTGTCGACGTCCGGTGCGTTCTGTCTCGTCTGCGGCGAGTTGGTGGGCTGGTCGGCCTCGCCCGGCTGCGCCGGGGTTGTTGCGTTACCCGGCGTGCCGGGCGCCGCAGGAGCGGCCGACGGGATCGGCGTCCTGGTTGCCGCCTGCGGTGTGGAGCTGGAACCGCAGCCGGTCGCGCCGAGGACGACGCTGGCGGCTAGTGCGGCAAAAGCCCATGACTTGACGTTCAAGTGAACCCCCGGAATCGGTGTGGTCGGTATGTGGTTAGCCCGTACTGCGGTGTCTTCGCAAATGCGCCGGTCGCCCGGAGCACGCACGCGGTCCTCCATCCGCGAACCTGCGATGACTAACTGGACATCGGGCCGATTTCAGTGCGTGTTACTAAGTTTCACGTGATTTGGGGCAGGTAAAAATAGTGCCCCTACTGTCGGGGGCACCGACATGCCAGGCGCGAATTGCCGCCGCTGCCGAGTGTCGGGTTGCTCCCGCGCGGTCCGCTGTGAAAGATGCTGGACAACGAGCACTGCCGGTGACCTGCATTTTTTGTCCAATGACACAGCCCGTCTAGCGATCAAGCGAGGGATGGACGTTCATGCGGAAGTCGAAGGTTCCCCTGATGCTGTCCGGCCTGCTGGTCGCCGGTTCGCTCGTCGCGGCCGCGATGATGTACCAGCCGCGCGGGGCAGCGCACGAGACCCCGGACCGAGCGGGCCCCGCACGCGAGGCGATCGGCGCTCCGCGCGGATTCGATCCCGCGTTCAAATCCCGCATCGCGCAGGCCGAGGCGTATGCGAAGAGCCGTCCCGGGTTCACCGGGATCGTGGTGCGCGATCGCCGCACGGGCGCGGTGTGGCGCAATGCGGATGCGGCGACACCGATCTGGGCCTGTTCCACGCCGAAGTTGGCGATCGCGGTGGACCTGCTGCTGCGCGACGACCTCGGCTCGATCACGCTCGGCGCCGAGGACCGCGAGCTGATGCACCGGATGCTGCATGCCAGCGACAACGATGCGGCGACGAGCCTGTGGGAGCGCTACGGCGGCGAGAAGTCGTTCGCGCCGCGGTTCCGGTCGTTCGGCATGGCGGGCATCAAATTCGCGGGCGGGCACCCGGATTCCTGGGGGTGGATCCAGGCCACCGCCAACGATCTCGAGCAGCTCATCGACTTCGTGCTGGAGAAGCTGCCCGCCCGGCACCGCGACTACCTCGTCGGCGAGATGCGCTCGGTCGACGGCGGCGACTCGCTCGACACCAACCAGCGGTGGGGTGTGTGGGGCGCGGGCGACAAGGCGGCGCCGGGGAACAAGAACGGCTGGTCCGACGACAACGACGACGGCTCCTGGCTGATGAACTCCGTCGGGTTCGTCGGGCCGCGTGAGCAATTCACCGTTGCCATCATGAACAACACCCAGGTGGTCGACGACGGCTACCGGGTCGGCAAGGAGACCGTCACCAAGGTCAGCGAGATCCTGTTCAGGGACTACTTCAGCTGACTCAGGGCTGATAGGGCGGCGCTTCGCCCCAACCCCAGTGCGGCATCGGCGCTTTCAGGGGCGGCGTGGCATCGGGCTGGGAGTTCGAGTGGGCGAGGCGGGTGCCCCATTCGATGTAGGCGAAGAAGGCGGAGCGAAACTCCGGGTCGTTGGGCATGCCCACCTCGTCGGCGGCGTCTATCAGCAGATTCACCCACCGGCGGCGTTGTGCTTCGGTAATCGCCTTGCCGAGGTGCTGGCGGACCATATGCGCGTAGCCGCCGCGTTCGGTGCTGTAGGTCTCGGGGCCGCGGAAGACTTCGGCCAGCCACATCGCGACGTATTTCGGATGTCCCGGATCCATGCCAGCGAACAGCGGGCCGACCAGCTCGTCCTTCAGGACCTCGCGGTAGAAGACCTCGGTAAGCGCCTCGAAAGCCGCTGTGCCACCGGCCCATTCGTACAGGGTGGGTGTTGCCTCCGTCATTATTGAACTCCGATCCATAACGGCATGGCAGTATTCGAACAAGCGCCAGCATAATGACCGCAGCCGGAGAAGGCCGAGCGATTTTCTTGCCGGAGGGCCCCGCTCGAGCGTGGCGAGTGGGGCTCAGGTCCGTCGAGGGTGGGTTGTCAGTTCCACTGGGACTGGGTGCGGGTCCGGCCGGACGATCCGGTGTTCGCCATCGCCTGGAGGTCGTCCAGGAACTTTTCGACGGCATCGGATTTGATCTGTGGCGATTGGACCTGCTCGCGCACGCTCTCGGTGGTGTGCGCCATCACCTGCTTGGAGAAGTCGGCCTTGAGGTCGCGGATCAGCTGCCTGCGCATCAGCTCGATCTGGTCGCGGCCTTGCTTGCCGACCCGTTCGACCTCGGCGGCGGCGGTCTCCCGCATCTTCACCACGATGTTGTCGGCGTCGGCGTGCGCGTCCTCTAGCAGCTGGGCGAGTTCGGCTTTCGCCTCGGCCATGCCCTCGTCATATACCTTCTTGGCCTTGCTGAGCCGAGCCGAGGCCTGCTCGTTCTCTTCGATCTGTTTCCGAATATCACCCTGCGCCTTGGCCATGATCTTTTTGACCCACGGCACAATGTATTTGACCATGAACCAGACGATGACCGCGAAGCCGAGTAGCTGGCTGAAGAACACCTGCCACTCGAAATGGATCTGGTAGATGCCTTCGGCAAGGATGTCGCTGCTAGGAGTCATGACGACGCCCGTCCTGTCTGCTGGCCTCGACTCGTCTCGGCCCGCCGCTCTTCATCGACACCGACCACGCGGTTGGCCAGCGATCGAGCGAGTGGCTCGACGGTCTCGCGCAACTCCGCGGCGATCTGATCCGCCTGCGCCCGCAATTGCGCCTCGGCCTCCGCGACAATGCCGTTGGCCTCTTGCTGCGCCTGCCCGCGCATTTCCTCGAGAATGTCCCGGCCCTCGGCTCGCGCCTTGCTCCGGATCGCGGCCGCTTCCGACCGCGTTTTCTCCAGTGCCGCTTGATGCTTGGCTTCGGCCTCGGCGAACAACTGCCTCGCCTCTTTGGTCGTCGCCAGGGTTTCTGCGGCCCGCTCTTCGCGTTCCTCCAGCACCTTGCGGATCGGTGGAACAACGAAGAACCAGATGACGCCGAGCACGATCAGAAAGATCAGCAACTCGACGAAGAAGGTGCCGTTGGGGATTAGGAAGTTCTCCGCGGCAACTACATCGGTTCTCGGAGACATACCCGGTTACTTGCCGGGAGTCGCGAATACGAAAAGGGCCATGAAGGCTAGATTGATGAAGTACGCCGCCTCGACCAGACCGACGGTCAGGAAGAAGATGCCGCGCAACCGACCCTCGGCCTCCGGCTGACGGGTCACACCATTGATCAGCGCCGCGCCGGCCAGGCCGTCACCGATGCCTGCGCCGATGGCGCCGCCAGCCATGATGATGCCGCCGCCGATGAGGGCGCCCTGGATGATGGACGCGGTGGTTGGGTCTGCCATTTTCTACTTCCTATTCTCGGATGTGGACTCGATCGGCACCTCGCCGATCAGTGGTGTTCGTCTTCCAACGACATCGACTGGCTGAAGTACAGGACTGTCAGCAGCGAGAAGATGAAAGCCTGGATTGCGCCGACGAACAAGTCGAACAGTTTCCAGACGGCATTGGGGCCCCAGCTGATCCAGAAGGGGAAAAGCGTGATCACGGAGAGCATCACGCCACCCGCGAACATGTTTCCGAACAATCGCAGGGACAGCGAAAGCGGCTTGGCGATTTCCTCGATGACGTTGATGAACACCATCGGGCCCCAGCCGGTATGTCCCTTCAGCAGCTGCTTCACGTGTCCGAACGGACCGCGCCGCGCGATGCCCGCGGACTGGTAGGCGAGGAACACGAACAACGCGAGCGCGTAGACGAAGTTGACGTCGGAGGCAGGCGGCGCGAGCAACTCGCCGTCGCCGATCTGCACCGGCAGCACGGACAGCCAGTTCGACAGCAAGATGTAGACGAACAGAGTGACCGCGAGCGGCAGCGCGAACGGCGCGACCTTCATGCCGATGGCGCTTTCCACCTGGGTGCGCATCTGGACCGTCACGGCCTCGAAGAACAGCTGGACGCCGTTCGGCACCCCGGAGGTGATCTTCAGGCGCAGGAAGAAGGCCAGGCCGAGCACGATGAGCGCGGCCACCGCGGTCGACACGATGGTGTCGACATTGAAGGCCATGCCGAACGCGTGCGCGACCGCGTGGTGACCGACCTTGATCTTCGGTTCTTCCGCGGGGGCCTCTTGCGCGAGCACGGTGACGCTCGAGGCCAGCTGGGCAAATGAAATGGCTGGGATCGTCATGGCGTCTGGCGAAGCCCTTTCAATTCAGGCAGGACAGTGTTGAGGACCAGGGCGACTTGAAACAGCGCCAAGCCGAAGAAGATACCGACGCCATTGGGACGCGCGAGGAAAGCCACCAGGAGGGCGACGGCGGTAATGCCGAGCAGTCGTAGCGCGGAGGAACCTACCAAACGCTGCTTGCTCGGGGCTTCGGAACTGGCAATTCGGGTGATGGCCCACAAGGTGAGTTGGGCATTCAACCAACCGACCGCGAGTCCAGCGCACATGAAGGTACCGAGCAACAGTCGGTCGATCAGGCCGGTTATCCCCAGAGCCAGCACACCCAGAGCGATCGCGGCAATGGCCGCGCGCCGTATCTGGATCTTATTCACGTCCACACCGACACCGCCTTCGCCCATACCCCCACCGCATGGTGGGGGACGTGATGAATCCAAAGCATACACATGCCAACCACCCTGCGTGGCAAGGTTTTTGATCTTTCTTGACTCGATCTTGATATTGGCCGCAGGCATCATCTGGTTACTGTGGCGAACCGTTCTTTGTTCACATCTTGTACCGGCGCAGCGCCATTCCTGAAGTCCCGCAAAACCTTTTGAGAACCATCTGACGTGGGAGAAGTCTGCCGTGCGTGGAATCGGTGTTGATGCGAACGATGGGGCCGGGTGCCGCGTGCGAGGAGTATAGCCACTAGGCTGGTAAATCAGCGGCAACTCGGCGACATCCGTCAGGAGCCTTGTCGATGACGCGTCAGCGCCGATTTCAGTTTGCCCCAACTTATACATTTTGTCTGTTTTGTCCGTATTTTGGATGCTGATTACTTGCTGTTCTCGACCGTCTGTTCTTCCACCGCGGTACGTCCCGCTCGGGCAAGTGCACAAGAATCGGCCCGAGCGATTAGAAAGTCCAGGCCACCGCGCCCGCCATCCGTCGGCTGCCTACGTCGAGCATTCGGGAACCGCTGAGTGTCATCTGCCCTGCCTCGGCTCGACTATCGACGAGAAGTGCGGGAATGGCCCGGTTTTCGCGCGCCGCCGGTCGCCGAGCGCGTCGTCAAGATCGGCAAACTGGGATTCGACCCCATTTTGAATGCGTCCGCGCTGTGAGAGGTCCCAGAGATGGCGGCGACGCGTGATCTGTTGCATACCTCCGTGTTCGGTGGGCATCCGAGATTGAAGAGACTTCGAGTTACAGAGAGATGTTCGCGATGACGCCTGAGTTCGCGGTGGTAGCAAAGGGTTCGCAAGGCGGCGGCGCCGCGTTGGATCAGGTCATCGGGCTGACCGTCGCCGCGATGGTGATCGCCGCGGGTTTGTTCTGGCTGGCCTATCTGCATCGCACCCGCCGGATCAGCTGGCTGAAGAACGCGGCCGATCGGCTCGGGCAGTGGGGCAACCGGCCCGGTTGGGTGGCGTTGCCGGTCGCGCTGTTCATCACGACCATCATCACGGCGCTGTTCGGCTTCATCTGGGACGTGAGCCTGCACATCGGCAAGGGGCGTGATCCTGGGCCACTGGCCAATCCGGCGCACTACTTCATCCTCGTCGGCCTGTTCTTCCTCTTCATCGCGGGCATGCTGGCCGTTATCCTGCCGCTGGACGAGAAGCCCGGCCCGGCGGCCATCCGGATCACCCGCACCTGGCACGCCCCCGTCGGCGGGGTGCTGATGGCGGCGGTCGGGTTGTACGCGCTGATCGGCTTCCCGCTCGACGACATCTGGCACCGGTTGTTCGGCCAAGACGTCACCCTGTGGGGGCCGACGCATCTCATGCTGATCGGCGGCGCCGGGCTCTCGCTGGTCGCGGTGCTGCTGCTGGAGTTCGAAGGCAGGCTCGACCGGCCCGATCCGGAGCGCGCCGACGGCCCGTTCCTGTGGGTCTTCCGGTCGCTCGCCTTCGGCGGCTTGCTGATCGGATTGTCGGTCTTCCAGGTCGAATTCGATTTCGGGGTGCAGCAGTTCCGGCTGGTCTTCCAGCCGATGCTGATCGTGGCCGCGAGCACGGTCGCCCTGATCTCGGCCCGATACACGCTCGGGCGGGGGAGTGCGCTGGTGGCGGTGGCGTTCGCGTTCCTCGTGCGCGGTGTGGTCGCGGTGCTGGTAGGCCCGATTCTCGGCGAGCCGCACAACGTATTCCCGCTGTATCTCGGCGTCGCGGTGGTGGTGGAACTGATGGCGCTGCTGCCGCTCATCGACAGGCCGGTGTGGTGGGGTGCGCTCACCGGCTTGGCTGCCGCCACCGTCGGGATCTGGCTCGAATCGCTCTGGGTCGACGGCATGTTCGTCGATCGGTGGCCGACGAGCATGTGGCCGGAACTGCTGGCGATGACGGTGCCGGTCGGTGTCGCGGGCGGCGCGCTCGGTGCGCTGCTCGGCATGGTGCTGCGCGGTGAGCCGTTGCCGCGGCCGCCGCTGCGGCGTGGTCTCGTTGTCGCGGCGGTGCTGATCGCCGCGGCGGCGACCGCGAACGGTTTGCGCATCGATGTCCCCGAGAATGCCGGTGCGGCGGTCCGATTGCAGGACGCCGAACCCGTGCACGGCGGCCGGATGGTGACCGCCGACATCACGCTGACCCCGACGGACCTGGTGAGTGACGACCCCGAGTGGATGCAGCTGCTCGCCTGGCAGGGCGGTGTCGGCTCGGCGCGGCCCGGTCGCGGCCTGGTGGTCGATCAGTTGCGGCGGGTCGGGCCAGGTCACTACGTCAGCACGAAACCTGTTCCGGCCGATGGCAACTGGAAAACGGTGCTGCGGGTGCAGGACGGCCGTACGCAGACCGCGTTGCCGGTCTACCTACCGGACGATCCCGGTATCGACGCCAAAGAGGTGCCCGCGCTCACCGAGTTCACCCGTCCGTTCGTCCGGGAAATCACGGTGCTGCAACGGGAACGCTCGTCGGACTTTCCGTCATGGTTGTTCACGGTGGCGTCATTGATCGTGCTCGTATGTTCGTTGGTGATCGTCTGGGCGCTGGCGTGGGGCGCGGCCCGGATCGTGCTGGCCTACCGCGCCGACGTGCGCGCGGAGCGGATGGCGCAGGCGGTCCGCCGGTGAGGTACGAGCCGGGCGTCGACGTTCTCGCCAGTCACTCCCTACTGCTGGCGATTCCGGCTTTCGTGCCCGCACTCGCCGTGGTTGCGGTGGTGGTGGCGGTCGCGGTACGCGATCGACGAGCGGAGCGCCGCGAGAATACCGAGGCCGCGAAGGAATCCGAAGATGATTGACCGGAAGGGAAATTGATGTCCAACTTCAGGCGGGCGAGCGTACTGGCCGTGGTCGCGGCCGCTTCGGTGCTCATGACGGCGGCGTGTTCAACAACGACTTCCGACCCACCGGCCGCCGGGACGTCGTCCGCGTTATCCGCCGAGGCGTCGCCCGATGTGGTCATCTCGGTACGTATCGCCGGTGGCACGGTCACCCCGACGAACGCACACGCCGAGGCCGAGGTGGGCCAGCCGATCGTGGTCAAGGTCGACAGCGACGCCGACGACGAACTGCACGTCCATTCGGATCCGAGCCAGAGCTTCGAGGTCGAACCGCGGCAGGGGCAGGAGTTCCGCTTCGTGGTGAGCGTGCCGGGCAAGGTCGACATCGAACTCCATCACGCCGGTAAGACGGTGACCACGCTGCTGATCCGGCCGTGACCAGGTCGCTGGCGCACGGGCTGAACGGCTCCGCGGATCTGCCGATTCCATTGCCCTACGCGCTGGTCGGCGCGGCGTGGGCGTTGACCTTTTCGTTCGCGATACTGCTGGTGGCCTGGAAGCGGCCACGGCTGGATCCGGACAACCCCGGCCTGCTGTTGCCTTCGGTCGTCCGTGCGGTGATCGATGCTCGTGCGGTCCGGGTAGTGATCGCGACGGTAAGCATCGCCGCCGCGGTGGTGGTCGGTTCGGTCGCGGTGTTCGGTTCCGCTTCGTCGCAACGCAATCCGGTTCCCGGGGTGTTCTATATCTACATTTGGGTCGGGGTGATGCTGGCGTCGCTCGTGGTCGGCCCGGTCTGGCGGGCCGTCTCGCCGATGCGTGCGCTGCATCGCTTCGGATGCTTCGCGCTGCGGCGCGATCCCGGATACGGCTTCCGCGAGTACCCGTTGTCCTGGGGATGCCGACCTGCGGTGCTCGGGTTGTTCGCTTTCGTGTGGCTCGAACTCGCTTCGCCCGATCCGGGTTCGGTCGCGGCGGTGCGCTGGTGGCTGCTCGGATACGTCGTGCTGACGCTGGCGGGTCTGGTGCTGTTCGGGACAGCGTGGGCCGAGCACGCCGATCCGTTCGAGGTGTACAGCAGTCTGCTCGCCCGGCTCAGTTCGTTCGGACGCCGCGCATCGGGCGAGTTGGTGTTGCGTGCTCCGCTGCACAACCTCGCGGGAACCCCGGTGCTGCCCGGATCGGTGGCGCTCGCGGCGACCTTGCTCGGCTCCACCGCCTTCGACAGTCTTTCCGCGTTGCCCGGTTGGCGTAACCTCGTCGATTCGCTCGGCGGCGGTTCGGTTTTCGGGGCGACAGTGGTGCGCAGCGTTGGTCTGCTCACCGTCATCCTGATCGTCGGCACCGTTTTCACCGTCGCCGCGCGCGCGACCGGCGGTCTGACCCGTGCCGAGCGCGCCGAGCTACCCGGCCTGCTGGCGCACAGCATCACGCCGATCATCGCCGGTTATATCGTCGCGCACTACCTGACCTTTCTGGTGGAGAAGGGGCAGGCGACGTTGTCGCTGTTCGCGGATCCGTTCCAGCGTGGTGCGGACATAGGCGGACTGGCGCACTATCAGGTGCACTACATACTGTCCGACCATCCGACGGTGCTCGCCACCACGAAGGTGCTCGCCGTGCTCGCCGGTCATGTCCTCGGCGTTACGGCCGCGCACGACAAGTGCCTGCGGCTGCTGCCGTCCGAGCATCGGGCCACCGGTCAGCTCGCGCTCATGCTGACGATGGTCGGCTACACCTTCACCGGCTTGTACCTGCTGTTCGGCGGATGATCAACCGGGGACGTACGGTTCGCCGTCGGCCTTGGGCGGGCGCACCTGCCCGACCGCGCCCGCCACGGCGATCACCGTCAGCAGATAGGGCGTCATCTGCAGCACCTCGGTCGGAATGGGCGTCGCCAGCACCTGTAGCTGACCCTGCAGCGCCTTGGTGAAGCCGAAAAACAGTGCCGCACAGGTCGCGCCGAGCGGATGCCAGCGGCCCATGATCACCGCGGCGAGCGCGATGAACCCGTTGCCCGCCGTCATCTCCTTGGTGAAACCGCCGGTCGATCCGATGGTGAAGTAGGCCCCGCCGAGCCCGGCTATCGCACCCGCGAGCAGCACGGCCTGATACCGGACCCGCAGCACCTTGATCCCGACGGTGGCCGCGGCGCGCGGATGCTCGCCGACCGCCCGCACCCGCAACCCCCACCGCGTCCGATACAAGACGAACCCGAGCACGGCGACCGCGACGACCATCGCGTACACCAGCGCGGTCTGATCGAACACCGTCGGGCCGATGATCGGGATGGACGACAACACCGGAATGGCCAGCGGCTGCATGGTTCCCGGATTGTTGAACCGGGACGCACCGTCGGTCAGGTTGACGAGCTGATCGAAAAGGAAGCCGGTGATACCGGTCGCGAACACCACGAGCACCACGCCGAGCACGATCTGATTCACCAGATAGCGGATCGAGAACACCGCGAGCAGCCAGGCGATGAACACCCCCGCGACCACCGCGGCCAGCGCCCCGACGACGAAGCTGCCGCTGACCGTCGCGAGGATCGCGGCCGCGAACGCACCGGCGAGCAGCTGACCTTCGATGGCGATATTGATGACACCGGCCCGTTCACACAGCACGCCCGCCAGCGCACCGAGAATCAGTGGCGTCGACAGGGCGAGGGTGCCCTGAATCTGATTGGTGAGCGGGAAGGTCTTGCCCGACGCCGCCCAGCACACGAAGGTCACCACGAACGCGACACCGAACACGGTGAACAGCACGGCCGCCCACCGCCCGGCCAGGCCACGCCACAGGTGCGCGATCGCGATCGCGAGGGCGACCACCGACAGCAGCAGCGCCGCCGGTTTGGCCGGCACGTTCAGATCGGACGGACCCGCCGCATCCGGTGCCGCCAAACGGAAGTCGACGGTGCCCGACTTGGTGAACACCGCGAGAGCGACCGCGGTGACCGCGAGGACCAACAGCAGGATGCCGAGGCGGAGCCGCTGCTGATGCTTCTCCGGTGACTCGAGCCCGCGGGCGGCGGCACCGGTCGTGGTCGTCACCATCAGTTCCACCCTTTCGCGAGTACCGCGTCCGCGCGCTCGGCCCGGATCCGGAAGACGGTGCGCACCAAGGCCGGTGCCGCGACCAGCACGACGATCACCGCCTGCAACACGGTCACCAGGGTGAGCGGTGTGCCGGTCGCCGCCTGCATCTCGTTGCCGCCCGCGTTCAGCGCGCCGAAGAGCAGCGCCGCGTACACCGTGCCGATCGGACTGCCTCGACCGAGCAACGCCACGGTGATGCCGTCGAAGCCGAACGATCCGGCGATCCCGTTGGTCAGCGGCAGGTCGGTGCCGAGCACCTGCTGGGCACCGGCGAGTCCGGCGAGGCCGCCCGCGATGAGCATCGCCAGCACATACGCGCGGCCGACATTCATCCCGGCCGTGCGCGCCGCGTCCGGGTTGGCGCCGACCGCCCGCAGCTGGAAACCCAGCGTCGATCGGGACAGCAGCCACCACACAAACACCGCCGCGCCCACGGCGACCAACAGGCCGAGATGCAGTCGGGTATCCCCGAATCGGGGCAGTTGCGCGGTGTCGTCGACCACCGGGCTGATCGGCTCGTTGCGGCCGGGCCGCTGCAACCACGAGGTGGTGAGCAGCCAGGTGAGCGCGTACAGCGCGACGTAGTTGCCCATGATCGTGGAGATGACCTCGTGCGCACCGGTGCGCGCCTTCAACAGTCCGACGAGCCCGCCCCACAGCGCGCCACCGGCGATGCCCGCCAGCAGGGCCACCACCACGTGCAGTACCGGCGGCAGATGCACCGCGAAACCGACCCAGCCCGCGAACAGCGCGCCGGCGATGAGCTGGCCCTGCGCGCCGATATTGAACAGACCGGTGCGGAACGCGAGCGTCACCGCGAGGCCGGTGCAGATCAATGGCGTTGCGGCCACCAAGGTTTCGGCGATCTGATGCTTGCCGCCGAACGCGCCGAGGAACAGCGCCTGGTACGTGTCGCCGACCGCGGTGGCCGCCGCCGACACCGTATCCATCGGCCGCGCGAAGAAATAGCCGAACGCGCCGGTCACCTTCGGATCGCTGACGATGATGAGCAGCGCGCCGACGATCAGCGCGAGCAGTACCGCCAGCGCGCTGACGATCAGTTCGCGCACCCAGGGCCGGTCGGATACACCCCGCTTCGAATCGCTACGCGGTGCGTCAGTCAACGTCCCTCCCCGGTTGCACGCCCGCCATCATCAGGCCGAGCTGATCGCGCGGGGTGTCCGGGCCGACGATGCCGACGATCTGCCCGCGATACATGACGATGATCCGGTCGGACAGCGCGTAGATCTCGTCGAGTTCGGTCGAGACGATCAGCACGGCGGTGCCCTGGTCACGTTCGCGGACAATGCGTTTGTGCACGAACTCGATCGATCCGACGTCGAGGCCGCGGGTGGGCTGGCCGGCGACCAGCACCTCCAGCGGCCGGGACAGCTCCCGTGCGAGGACGACCTTCTGCTGATTGCCGCCCGACAGGGTGCGCACCGGATCGGCGGTGGAGCGGACCCGGATGTCGAACTCCTCGACCCGTTGCGCGGCATTGCGTTTCACCGCGGCCGGGGACAGCACGCCATGACGGGAGAACTCGGGGCGATCGATCAGATCCAATACGAGGTTCTCGGCGACACTGAAGGTGCCGATGCAGCCGTCGTGCGAACGGTCCTCGGGCACATAGCCGATGCCCGCGTCCAGGTGCTGGCGCGGCGACCGGCCGACCACCTCCCAGCCGCCCACCGTAATGGTGCCCGACACCGGGGTTCGCAGCCCGAGCAGCGCGCTGACAAGTTCCGACTGCCCGTTGCCGACAACGCCTGCGATGCCGACGATTTCGCCGCCGTCGACCCGGAAGGACACCTCGTCGACCACCACCGTTCCGGCCGCGTCGACCACCGTCAGGTCGGCGACGACCAGGGTGGGTCCGGTCGGCGCGGCGGGCGTCTTGGCGACCACCAGGTCCACCGAACGGCCGACCATCAGCTCCGCGAGTTCGGCTTCGGGCGTGGCCGGTTCGACGGTGCCGACCACCGCGCCGCGGCGGATGACGGTGATCCGATCGGCGATCCGGGTGACTTCCTTCAGCTTGTGCGTGATGAAGATGATCGAGGTGCCGTTCGCGGCGATGGAGCGAAGCACGCCGATCAGCTCGTCGATCTCCTGCGGGGTGAGCACGGCCGTCGGCTCGTCCAGGATCAGCACTTCGACGTTGTTGGCCAGCGCCTTCAGGATCTCCACCCGCTGTTGTTCGCCCACCGAGAGGTTGGCCACCAGCGCGTCCGGGTCCACCGGAAACCCGTAGCGCTGCGACAATTCCCGCACCTGTTTGCGCGCCGCCGCGCGATCGAGCACGGCGAAACCCTTGGTCGGTTCCCGGCCGAGGATGATGTTCTCCGCGACGGTGAACACCGGGACCAGCATGAAGTGCTGATGCACCATGCCGATGCCCGCGGCGATCGCGTCGCTGGGCGACAGGCAGGTCACCGCCGTGCCGTCCAGCAGGATCTCGCCGTCGTCGGGCTGCAGCAGCCCGTAGAGCATGTTCATCAGCGTGCTCTTGCCCGCGCCGTTTTCGCCGAGCAGGCAATGGATTTCGCCCGGTTCGACCACCAGGTCGATGTGGTCGTTGGCCAGCAAAGTGCCGAATCTTTTGGTGAGACCGCGTAGTTCGAGCCGCATATCGCTCCCGGTGACGGCCGCGGCTCACTTGGCTGCGGGCTGGGCCTTCGACGTGAGGGTGATCTTTCCGTTCGCGAGATCGGTGGTGAGCGCGGTGATTTCGGCCTTCAGCTCGGCGGGGATGGTGGCCTCGAACTCGTGGTACGGGGCCAGGCTGACACCCTTGTTCGCGATGGTGCCGACATAGGCCTGGTTGCTGAACTGCTTGTTGTAGGCGTCGGTGATCGTCTTCGCCACGGCGACGTCCATCGCCTTCTCGACGCTGGACAGCAGGGACGAACAGTATTCCGCGGCGCTCACGCAGCCATCGGTGTCGACCCAGATCGCGGTGACCTTGCCGCCCGAGGAGTGCGCGGCCTCCAGCGCGCCGAGGCCCGCCGGACCCGCCACCGGGAGAATGACATCGGCGCCCTGGCTGATCAGATCGTTGGCCTTGGTCTTGCCGATGTTCTTGTCCTGGAAGTCATTGGTGATCACCCCCTGCTGGGTGGCCTCGTCCCAGCCGAGCAGCTGGACCTGCTTGCCCTTCGCCTTGTTGTAGTAGGCGACGCCCTCGGCGAAACCGTCCATGAAGATGGCGACGGTGGGAATGTTGATCCCGCCGAAGGTGCCGACCTTGCCGGTCTTGGTCTGTGCCGCGGCAAGATAGCCCGCCAGGAACGACGGCTGAGCGGAGTTGAAGGTCAACCCCTGCAGGTTCGGCAGCGGCGGGTTCTTCGAGGTATCGGTGTAGGCGTAGTCGACGATCGCGAAGTCGACATCCGGATTGGCCTTCGCCGCGGCGTAGGTGGCGTCGCCCTGCTTGAAGCCGATCGTCACGATGATGTTGCACTTCTGCCGGACCATCGTGTTGATGTTGGTCGGATAGTCGTTGTCCGACTTCGACTCCAGTTGTGCCTTCGAGATGCCGAGGGCGGCGACCGCGTCGGTGACCCCCTTGAGGGAGGTCTGGTTGAACGACTTGTCGTCGAACTTGCCGGAGTCCGACACCATGCAGGCCTTGAAGTCCTTGGTGCCCGCCGCGCCGCTCTTGCCCTGCTCGGACGGCGGACTACCGCACGCGCCGACGGTCAGCACGAGAACACCGGCAGCGGTGAGGGTGTGCAGCCACCTACCCATATTTGCCTCCTGAAACGCGAAACCCCGCAACCCAACTCACCGAAACTGCTGGAGAGTGCAGTGGTGGTGGGAGTTTAAGACGCGGAACCGATCTTGGCTCGGTTTCCGCGCCATCTCCGGCATCCGGTTTGCCCGGTTAGTTGTTCGCGGGGGCCGAGCGCAGGATCAGCACGGTGACTTCGCTCGGTGCGAAAACGCGCAGCTGCGGGCCCCAGAAGCCGGTGCCACGGCTGGTGTAGAGCTGGGTGTGGTCGCCGTGGCGGCTCAGGCCAGCGACAACCGGTTGGTCGAGACGGACCAGGTAGTGGAACGGCCAGATCTGGCCGCCGTGGGTGTGGCCGGAAATCTGCAGCGCGACGCCCGCCTCGACGGCGGCGTTGATCTGCTTGGGCTGGTGGGCCAGCAGCACCACCGGCAGTCGCGGGTCGGCACCGGCCAGCGCGGTCGTCAGGTCGGGGCCGTGGCCGGGGAGACCGACGCCGGTGGGGTCGTCGATGCCCGCGATCACCAGGAGGTCGCCGCCGCGGGTCACCGTCTGGTGCTGGTTGCGCAGCGGCTGCCAGCCGATGGCGGCCATGTGGTCGATCCAGCCCTGCGCGTCGCCGAAGTATTCGTGGTTGCCGGTGATGTAGAAGCGCCCGAGTGCGGCATCGACCTTGCCGAGCGGGTCGACCTGTGAGTGCCGCTTCGCGACCGAGCCGTCCGCGAGATCGCCTGCGTGACAGGCGATATCGGGCCGCTGCTCGTTCACGACCGCGACCACTTTCTCCGACCAGCGCAGGCGATCGAGTGCGGCGAAGTGGGTGTCGGTGACGACCACCATGCGCAGTCCGTCGAGTCCTTGCCCGAGGCCGGGGATGGACACCTCCACCGTGCGCACCCGAGGCACCCGCCGCGCCTCGATGATTCCCCATGCCACCAGGGCGATCGACACCGCGAACACGCCAACGGCGACGATGCGGGAGCGGTCCGGATCGCCTACGCCACCGAGGGCAAGACCCCCTCCGACGATGGTGCCGATCACCGACCAGCTGAACACCACCCACGCGATGCCGAGCAGCGTGTCGCCCACGATGGACGCGGCATCCGACTGCGCGGGTCCGTGGCCGAGGAACATCGACGCGGGCAAGCCGACAAAGGCAAGCGCGAATACCGCGGTGCCGAGCCAGAACATGGGGCCGGTGCCTTCGGTGGGCGCGCCGACCAAGGTCCACCACGGAACCAGGAACAGGATGGCGGGGATCGCCAAGAACAGGGCAACGCGCGGCACGTATTTCAAGAGACCATCCTCGTCGGCGGGGGCGTGCTTCGCGCGGTCCCTCCGCCCCGGCGCTGGCCTTGTCGACGATAACAGCGCGCGGCCGCGGGTTTACCGGTAGCAGATCGGGGCGCAGACGCGCGGATCGGGTTCAGTGCGACTCTCGGTTACAGTTAACTGTCAGCTATGTGCGCAAGCTATGCGGGCAACGGGCCCAACCGGCCGACGGCACGATGCCGGCGCCGGGCCGACACAAGGCGGTGACTCGATGGGTGACGTGCGGTCGATCTTTCAAGCATGGTGGCGAGATCGGGTCGACTATCGCTGGCTGGTCGCCACCTTCCGCGCTCGGTCCGCGCTCGTGCCGATGAAGATCATGGTCGGCTCCGGCGGCCTGGTGATGGTGGTGATCACCCTGCTGGCACTGGTGTCGCGCGCGGGCCAGTCCGGGACAGCCGGGGTGACGCAAGCGATCATCGCGGCCACGCTGGCGGGGCTCTGGACATTGCGCTGGTGGCTGCTGCCGTGGCCGAGTGCGGCGGAGTCGCTGATCTGGGTCGCGGTGGTGGATCTCGCGGTCACCGCCAACAATGTGATGGTGCAGGACCGGCTGCTCGGAGCGCTCGGGATCGTCCTGCTGGTCACCACCGGCGGTTACGTGACGATCTTCCACGGACCACGAATACTTGCCATCCACATCGGCTGGTCGGTGCTGTCGATCGTGCTGGTCGCGACCCTGCTGGTAATCGGCTGGCCCGGGAACGATCCGCACGCTACCGGCGACATCGCGCTCGGTATCGGCGTCGTGTTCGCCAACATCGCGGTGGCCTGCGTCGTGCTCCCCATCGTGCAGTTCTCGCACTGGCTGCTGCGGCTGGACGCGCTGTCGGATCCGCTGACCATGCTGCTGAATCGGCGCGGCCTGGACTTCCACCTGGCGAACCTGTCGAGTTCTACCGTCGAGGGCGCGGTGTATGTCGTGCTGATCGATCTGGATCGATTCAAGTCGGTCAACGACAGCATCGGGCATGCGCTGGGGGACGAGGTGCTGGTGCGGACCGCCCGCTGCCTGCGCGCCGCCGGGCCACCCGGAGCCGTCGCGGCGCGCACCGGCGGTGACGAGTTCGTCGTCGTCGGTTGTCCAGGGGGCGGGGGAGTCGTCGTCGCCGAGCAACTGCGCGGTGCCATCGAGGCGATGGCCGGTCTGCCGATCATGATCACCGCCAGCGTCGGGGTCGCGGTCGCCGATCCGGTGCTGGACGCCGATCCACGCACCGGTTCGATCTATCGGAGCCTGTTCCGGCGCGCGGACTCGGCGATGTATCAGGCAAAGCAACTCGGCGGCAACGCGGTCGTCGTCGCCGAGGCCGCGCCTGAATACCTCACCACGGTCCAGAAATCGGGGTAAGCCACGGTCGCGGCTTCTTCCACTGGTGCCGGGAAGGTCTGCGGTGGCAACGAGGAGGTGTTTCGGTTATTGCCGGAAATGTTGTCCATGTGCACAATTGGCTGCGCCGGCTATCGGGGCGGTGCACATTTTGCTCTGCCGCAGTAGCTCTCGGCGTTACCGGGTGTCCGGATGGTTAACGGAGGGTTGTCGACATGGTGATCTTTTGTGACAACTATTACCGGATGAACACCCTTTTCTTTGTTGACGCCTCTTGAATTATGGCCATAGCGTGGCGTTCCATATTCAGCTCTCGACGAGGTATCGGTACGATGAATGTTCGACTCGCTGTGTTGCCTCGCCTGTCCAGAATTGTTCTCGGAGTGGCTATTTCGGTGTTGATGGTGGACGCTGCGCTGGTGTCGGCCGCGAATGCCGACCCCGATGCGCGGGATCTCGACACGTTGTTCGGTGGGATGGGATCTCACCAGGTGGCGCAGACCGCTGCAACGGTGGCCTGCCCCGGGCCGGGGGCGCTGAGCGGTGAGAATATGGTTGTTCCTCGCCGCTGTCAGGGCACATTCCCGTTCGGGTCCGGATCGCCGGTCGGCGTTCAGTATTACTATCCAGCCGATATCGATCGGTTGGGTAAGGTGCCCGCGGTTGTCTTTACCCCTGGCATCCTCGCCGACCCAGGGTTCTACGACGCGATGTTCAGGCAGTGGGCCAGTTACGGATTCATCGTCGCGGTGTCCTTCGACTACCTCAACACGCTGTCGGAAATGCAATTCGCCGGTCTCGGTGCATTGAAGGAGCGTGACCTCGACCCGGGCTCGCCGCTGGCTGGAAGGGTCGATTTCCGTCGAATCCTGCTGGCCGGTCAGTCGGCTGGCGGCGGCAGCGCGTTGCTCGCCTCGAATATCGCGCCGCGATTCCGTGCGCTCGACCCGGCCTTTCGGGTGGTCGGATCGCTGGCGCTGGAACCGGGTCCGCTGGCGGTCACCAACTTTGTGCCGACGCCGACCTTGATCATTCAGAACGCCAGGGATTCGGTGGTGCCCGCCGGTGGGTGGGTGGACTGGTATCAGTACCCGGGACTGCACGAGGCGCCCGCATATGTGGCGACCCGTAAAGCGGTGACACACACCGATGTAGAGAACGCGTTGCTCGCGCTGAACGGCGAACACAGCCTCGCATTGGCCTGGCTCCTGACGGTCGGCATGGGGGATCCGATCGCGAGTCGCTTCTTCACGGGCCCGGACTGGAAGCTGCCGGACGAGCCGAACTACGCCGACGTCCGGCGCAACTCCAAGGCCGACGAATGGCAGTTGTGAGAGGTATGGCGATGCGAGACAACATGATTCGAGTCTTTGCGGTGCTGACGATGGCGGTGGCGGCTGGGGTCGCGGTGCTGGCAGTCCCCGCCGGAGCCGAAGTATCCGTCGGAGCGTTCGCGGTCGGCGGACCGATCGAGCAGACGTTCCTCGAAACAGGCGGCCGGCCAGTGTGGGGCGGACCCCTCGACAACGCACGAGGCACCGCTGACGGCGGACAATTCCAGCCGTTCGAACACGGCGTCTTCTACACCAAGTCGAACGTCGATGGCGGCAAGGCATATGCGTTGAACGGGCCGATCCTCGCGAAATGGAGGGAACTCGGCTGGGAGCGCGGCGCCCTCGGATATCCGACAAGCAACGTGTACAAGCTGTCCACCGGAGGTTTCGCCATACCGCTGATCGGCTACTTCGGCGACACTCCTGGCCTGTGGAGCAAGTTCGAGCACGGGGTGATCTATTGGACGGAGGGCACCGGCGCACACCCGGTGGCCGGCCCGATCTATGACATCTGGCGCAAGGCCGGATACGAAAGCGGTGCTTACGGATACCCGATCGGCGACGATTACCGCACCCCGGACGGTGCTGTGGCGCAGCGATTTCAGCGCGGAATCATCACGGCCACATCATGATTCGGTCTCATGCGGTGGTGCGGTGGTGGGGCCGCCGAGTGGGTGAGGCTTGGGCTTGACTCGGTTGCGGAGGCAACCTAACCTCGAACGGCCACGCGGCAACCATCGTCGATAGCGTACGTCGATAGCTTTCATTCGGTGGCGTTGCGGACCAGTGGGGGATCGATTGATGGAGTTGAAGGCAGCGTGAAGGGCGAGCGGGAGTTACGTCGCCGCCTGCGTCGTCTGCTCGTCGAGTTGGACATTCAGCCGCCGTTGGACGTGGCCACGTTGTGCCGTCGGGTGGGTGAGCAGCGGGGAAAACCGATCCAGCTGGTGGCGCACCCGATTCCGATCCCTGGCCCATTCGGGGCGTGGATCGCCACCGCTACCGTCGACTACATCCTGTATCAGCAGGAGACCACCAAAGCCCACCAGGATCACATCGTGCTGCACGAACTCGGGCACCTGCTGGCCGGTCACCACAGCGATGAGCAGGATGATTCGCTGATGACCGAGCTGTTCCCGTTCAGCGGCCTGAGCCCCGACGACGTGCGAACCGTGCTGCGCCGCACCTGTTACGACACCGTCGAGGAACGCGAAGCCGAGACGGTGGCCACCATCATCCTGGAATGGGCCTCCGTGCTCGACCAGATCACCACGGGGCCGATATCGGACGCGGCCGCACAACGCCTCGGCTCCGCGCTGAACGACCGGCGGGGCTGGCTGTGATCGGCATCCAGATCGTGGTGGGGATCGGGATTCTCACGCTGGCGTGGATGCTGTCCCTGGTGGCGCTCAAACCGCGCGACGTGCGGTTGCGCTCGATCACCGCGGTAGTCGTGTGCTGGACCATGGGGTTGCCCTTTGTGGTCTACGCCTCCAGAGGCGTGGATTTCCACGGTCTCCAGCCGATGTGGTCCCAGGTGACCAACCATGTGCTGATCATGACCGGCGCGTACTGCCTTGTCTGCTTCTTCTCCTACAGTGCGTTCGATCGCCGCGAGGCCGGTGTCCGAGCCAAATGGCACGCGCTCGTGCTGGTCGCCGTGGTGAGCACGCTGATCGTGACGGCCGCGTTCATTCCCGCTGAACTGCGTACTGTCGCCGCGCAGGTGACGACGGGTAAGGGACAGGAAGCTCGCGGTGTATTCAGCATCAGCCTGTTCTACACAGTCGCGAATTGCTATCTGCTGTCCGCGTTCCTGAGCTCGGCGCTGGCCACTCGGCGCGTCGTGCGGCACGCCAAGGGTGGGCTTCGGTTCGCGCTGCGGATCACCATGGCCGGGCTGGCCACCCTGATCTTGGCCTTCACGATCTTCGCGGTCAGTAGCAGTCTGCACTTCGCGAACACCGACCTGCCCGACCCGGCCCGGGTGGCCGGAGTGATGTTGCTGCTACCCGGCTTCGGGCTGTTCCTGCTCGGCATCACCGTGCCCGCCGCCGTCACCAGGGTGGCCGCCGGGCGCATCTGGTGGCGCCATCTGCGGGCGTATCACACGCTCACGCCGCTGTGGACGCTGCTGCACGCGGAATTCCCCGAGGACGCGCTGATCCGCGTGCCGACCAGCCCGCGACTCGACCGGCTTCGATGCACCGGCGTGCACCGTCGCTTCTACCGCCGGGTCATCGAATGCCGGGACGGGTTGGTCCGGATCAGTCCCTACCTGGCCCACATTCAGGCCGCCGCGCCCCAAACCGCTTCCGCGCCAACTCAACTAGCGCAGCAGCTGCGGCAAGCTCTGCAGGCCCGCGCGTCCGGCGTCGAGGTGCGCGGCAGGCCGATGCCGATCGCCAGTCCGGCGACCGACGGACTCGACGCCGACGTCGACGAACTCCTCGCGCTGGCCAGTGCGCTGCAGCCGGTCGGCGCGTCGGCACGCTGAGGCGATCGGCACGCTGCGGCTATCGTCACGCTGCGGCTATCGTCACGCTGCGGCTATCGTCACGCTGCGGCTATCGTCACGAAGGGGTCAGTCGTGCACCCCAGCTGGTCCGCACGGTGGCGCCGGGCGTCAGCCGGATCAGCCCGTCGCCGCTCTGAAAAGCGTTGGGCGGACAGGTCATCGGCTCGGCGGCGAGGCCGGTTCGACGATGTGACGGAGCGAGGGTGTCGGCGGTGAACAGCTGGATCACCGAATAGGAGTCGTCCACCCAGAGCTCGGCCACGGCTCCGTCGTTGCCCCGCAACCGTACCCAGGCGCGGCCGTCGTCGTCGCGGGCAAGGTCGGTGAACGGATGATCGATCGTCAACGCGCCCAGCGGCTTCGGTGTGGTGAAGTCGAACGGGGTACCGGCGACGGATTCGGTGCCGATCGGAAGCTGACGGTCGTCGTCGGTGACGATCCGGGTCGCGGCCTCGAAATGCAGGACCGCGTCATCGATCAGGCCGTTCCCCGGCGAGAGATACGGGTGCTGGCCACAACCGTAGGGTGCCGCGGTCTCGCCGAGATTGGTTGCGGTGGTGGTGACGGTGAGGCCGTCGTCGGCGAGTGCGTAGCAGATGGCGAGGTCGAGATAGAACGGGTAACCCTTGCGCGGGTGCAGCGTGGTCCGCATGGTGACCTCGTTCTGCTGCGCGTCGGTCGCCCGCCACGGCCGCCAGCGCAGCAGCCCATGGATCGCGTTGTGCTTCGCCGGTTCGGTCAGCGGCAACTGCTGGTCGACACCGTCGAAGCGATACTTGCCGTCCGCCAACCGATTCGGCCAAGGAATCAGCGCGCCACCGCGACCACCATCGGCCATCGCCAGCACGTCGTAGGGCTCCAGCACGTCCCGTCCGGCCATCCGGTACTCCCGGATGCCGCCGCCGACCTCGACGATCACGGCCCGCTGGTCGCCATGGCTGATGGAGAACTGCTGTCCGGATGGTGGCGGAGTCATGACCGAGGACGCTACCGTGCCCCGAGTCCTGAACTTGCCCACCGGTCGGTCGCTATGGATCTACCGTGGTGTTAAGGGGGTCTGCGGGTCAGGAGAACCGATGATCGACATCTTCACATTTCGAGGAACCAACGAGACGCGTAGCCCCGACGGCGCACCGATGGGCATGACGGCGGCCGTCACGGGGCTGCTCGACCCGGGGTATTTCCGCAGTTACGAACCGGATTGGACGGCGTCGATCGGGCCCGACCCGGATCTGTGGGGTCCGTCGCTGGACACCTCGGTGCAGGAAGGCATCGCCGCCGGGGTGCAGGCGATCCAGGATTCACCGAATGTCTGCGGGATGGTGTCTTATTCCCTGGGCGGCATCTGCGCCAGCCGAATCCTCGAGGGGGTGCACTGCGGGCAGTACACCAACACCGACGGCAGCCCGCTGGAGATCGCGTTCGCGGTCAATATCGCCAATCCGCTTCGGCGCGAGGGAGATTCGGTCGACAATCTGTGCCCGCCGTCGACCTTTGGACTGCACGGCCAGCACGGGCCGTGGCCGGAGCGGGTCCAGACACGCGAATACGCCAATCCGGCCGACATCATTACAGCGTCCCCGGCGGACTCGCCGCTGCGGATCATCGATGTGGGCATCTCGCCGTTCTCGTTCGTGGAGGGCGCGCGCTTCGGCGATGTCGGCTATCTGATCTTCGACGAGCTGCTGCGGTGGCTGCTGCACGACCCGGTGGGCAACCTCGACCGCTATGCCGAGGCAGTGCGCGGCGTCATCGGCCTGCTCACGCCCTGGCCGAACGGCCCGCACGTCGCCTATTCGGCGCAGAACCTGCCCGGCACGAACGTGGTGTGGACGACGCACGCGGCGAACTACATCAACGACACGTTCGCCCAATGATTCCGGCAGTAGCGCGATGACGCCGCCTGACATCGATTCAGGCCGACGTCATTTGGGCGTGCTGCCCACAGCTCTGGTGGCCTGAACTCTAACGTCCTGTGGCACAACCGGGTATGAAGCTACTGTCACGCCCATGACTCGCGCTTTATGGCATGTCCGTGGGATAGGCGCAGTGGCGGTACTGGCTTCGACTTGCGCGATGCTGACCGCGTGCGGCACCGACGCGCACAAGACAGCCGATCCGCAGCGCAGCGACTCGGCGACATCGACTCCGGCACAGTTGGGTTCGACCGCGTCGGTGGCGCAGGCCGCCCCGCAGACGATCGTGCCGATCGGCGATGTCCCCGGAAATCCGGACGCCGTCAGGGCGATTCAGCCGTGGGCGCGCGATCTGGTCGCCGACGACCTCGACCGACTGATCCGTAACTGCTGGACCATCGACCCGGCGCGCGCCCGGGAGATGTACAGCGACAAAGCCGGAATCCTCGCGGCGCTGGCACAAACCGGCCGCGACGGGCAGTTCACCGTTTCCTGGAGCGGACCGACCGAGGCTGTCCACTTGTACCGTGACGAAATCGCTTCCGGCTACGCCTGTCCGCGAGTAGCGCCGACCGGATCCGACACCACCCTCGACGAGGCCGACGCGCGTTACGCACTACACCGCTACCTGGCCCGCAGGACCGGATCCCCAGTGCACCCGCAAGATACAGAGCACAAGTACCGCCTCCTCTGTCTCGGTTCACCATTGGCCGACAACCCCGGAAAACTCAACGGCATCACCGTATTCGACGAGCGCAAGTCGGCCCTCGAGCCGACGGACTCGTACGGCTATAAGATCCAGGTTCCAGTGAGCTCCACCCGGGCCCAGTCAGTAACTTTCACGCTGTCGATCGGATCCACGGGCTACTGCGTCAACGATGCCAATTGAATACTGACACAGGAGAACTCGCTACGACACCGGCTCGCCTCCACAGAGCTCGAGGCGGCACATCACGCCGAATACCACGCAGCCGTGGCACCGTCGGCGGTGGGTTTGTCGGCTTCGGTGCGGAAATCACGAAGGACTCGTGGCGCCATGTCCGTGTGACGCCTGCCCGCCCACCTCCGAACACCTTGCGACACTGCAGGTTGCTGCTCGAGCAAACTGACCCGCAGGATCTTCTCGCAGCTGTGTACCGCTACGCCAGCGGAATCCGATTTACCTTGCATGTGTGACCAGATCGATGGACCATCACAATCCGGAGCCGGATCGGGGCCAGCGGGGGATTCGTCCAGTGACGAGAATTCAACCGCAGTCCAACCGAACTCGGCCCAGGCGCAGGATTTCAGCCCACTGCCGCCGATTCCGGTGATGGAGCAACCGGACGCCGAACTGGTGGGCACACCGGAGTGCACCGAACTATTGAAGGCGATCGCCAGACGGCGGGCTCGGATACACCGCCGACTGGTGGGCTCGACGTATTCGGTCTCGATCGTCCTGATGATCGCGCTATGGGTGATGCGGCAGTACGAAATCGCGATCGCGGTGACCGCGGTGGTCGCCTTCTCGGTGTTTCTGCGGCGGCTGGGGGCGGGTCCGTTGGCTCGGTCGTACCGGGCCGTGATCCCGCCGGACGGGCAGGCACTGACCATTCGGTTCGGCCCGGAAGCATTCGAACTGCAGACCACCGACAATCGAGCCCGCTTCCTGCACAGCCACTTCCGCGCGATAACGGTGGAACCGGCTTCGATCACCCTCCGCATGAGAAACACCGAGATCGCATTCCCGCGGCAATTGTTCCCGGACACTACGATCGACTACCTGCGCGCCCGAATCGCCGGGCGTGAAGATGTCGCGACCCCGCCGCCGCTGCCCCCGCTCCCGTCGCTGGATCAGCCGACTGCCACGGTCACCGCGGGACCTCACACCGCCGCACAGCTGGCCTGGGCGGTCACCTGGCGAAGAAACCGGCTGTTGACCCAGACCGGGGCCGCCATTGCCGCGATACTCATGCTGATCGCCGTCGCGATCGCGGGCACGCAGGGGCTGGTCGCCGGTGCCTTCGGGGCGGGCGTGATGATCCTTATCGCGCTGGTCACCCACTCGACCGCGGCGAGGGTCGACTTCGCCCGACTGCGACGAGGATTCACAAACTCCGCCGCCGACGGCGACCTGCTCGCCACCCGGTTCGGCCCCGACGCGGTCGACGTACGCACCCCCGAGTTCTACAGCCATGTGCGATACGACCAAATCACCGAGCTGACCATATGCCGCCACGCGGTGCTCATGAACCACGATGGACGCGCCATGGCCATTCCGCGGGAATTGTTCCCCGACCGCGCGATAGCCCACCTGCGTGCCGCCAACCCGGGCCTGCTCTGAGCTGACACACCCGCGAATCTCCTACGGCGCGGCTGAGCGACCGAACGCGGCAGGAGCGGACGTTCGTTGGGTTCGAACGTAGGGTGAGGGCTCGTGGAGCCAGATCGTGGCTGCCGCGCGATTTGGCTGTGGCCGTCAGGGCGCTTCAGGCGCATCCTGTGAAGTGCGCATGGTGAACGTGCGTGACCGGCATGCTGGGTTCTGGCCGGCGAGGAGGAATGCATGGAGAGCGCGCCGAGCAGGACAGCGATGTTTGCGGCTGTGTCGCGTGGATTGTTTCGCCTGGAGACGGCGTCGCCGTGGGTACTGGACGATGTGCTGGCCCTGGTGCTTGTCGGCCCGGTATGGCAGCAGCTGCGAGACCAGTTCGATCCGCTGTTCCCCGGCCCGGTCCGTCGCGAATCCCGCGCGGCTGTCTGCACCCGCAGCCGGTACGCCGAGGACCGGCTGGCTGCCGGCGCCTTCACGCAGTACGTGATTCTTGGCGCGGGGCTTGACTCGTACGCGTGGCGGCGGCCGGATCTGCTCGGCTCGCTGACGGTGTTCGAGGTCGATCACCCTGCCTCGCAGGCCTGGAAGCTCGAGCGGGTCAGGGAGCTCGGCCTGCCGCTCAACGACTCGCAGGTATTCGTGCCGGCTGATTTCGAGGCCGAACCGGTTCAGGATGTGCTGGGCGCGGCCGGGTTCGACTGGGCGCGGCCGGCGATGTTCTGCTGGACGGGCGTCGCTCCCTATCTGACGGCACCGGCGATCGAGTCGACGTTGCGCACGATCGCGGCGGCTGCTCCCGGGTCTGAGGTGGTGTTCTCCTACCGGGCCGAGGACTGTGTGCTCGACGACGCGGGGACGGAATTCGCCCGTATCTACACGCCGATCGCGGCTTCTGTCGGTGAGCCTCTTCAGCCCGGCTGGCCGGTATCCGAGATCGAGAGGCTGATCAGCCGGTGCGGGCTGAAGGTCGTGGACCATCCCGCACGGGCAGACCTCCAGCAGCGGTACTTCGCCGGCCGTACCGATGGGCTGCGGCCCTATACCTTCGAGACCCTGGTGGCCGCGCGGGTCGTCTGAGCGAGCGGAGACGATGAACTGGTCACCGCGGCGGGCGGCCAAGGTGGCTGCCCTACGGATGGGGCGTAACCGGCCGTCCGGCCCGCTGGCGGCGGCCATGCCAAGTGCCACTACCGACCCCATCACCCCCGATTCGCCACGGCGGGTCGAGGTCACGGCCGTCACACCACCGGCTAGGATTTCTTGCACAATGACGCAGTTACGGGACACACTCGGGGGTGTGGGCTTCCGGGATTGGAAACAGGCCGTTTCACACGGCGACAGCGACCGTGCCATCGCCGCGCGCATGGGCACCAATCAGATGCGGGTGGCACGCCACCTCAGCGACACCCCGGTTGCCGAGACCGTCATCGCATTCAGCCGCACCTATGGCGTGAGCCCGGTAGAGGGCTTGATCGCGGCCGGGTTCCTGACCCGCGCCGAAGTGCAGCGGGCGTCAGTGCGCGAGGCACTGCAGGATGCCAGCTCGGAAGAGCTCGCCGCCGAAGTCGGCCGCCGCCTCACCGCCGACACCCCGCCGCCGGCCCCCCGGTCCCGCCGTGAGCGACTCAGCAAAGGATTACGCGAGGAATGAAGGGAGCACGCGAGGGATGACCGACGGCCTGTTCGGCCTCGCGATCGTGGTGACCGCCCTGACGGCGCTCGCCCGGCTCTCGGTCTGGCGCACCGCCCCGCAGACCCGGCTGCTCACCGTGATACTCGCACTGCTGGCTGCTGCGGCAGTTTTCGCGCACGATCGGCTCAGTGACGCGCTCGACGCCCACTTCGACGACCCAGGCTGGTCCGGCATGGGCTATGACGTGCTGCTGCTCACCGCCGTCTGCCTCCTGTGCGCCTACCTGGCGCGGATTTGGGGACATCCTCGCCTCGCCAGGGGTGCCGCGCTCGCCGCACCCGTCCTCGCGGCGCTGCTGATCATCACCTATGCCCTGGCCGAGCACCACGGCGAGCACCGTCATTACATCGGCGAGGAGCTCAGCCCCACCGCGACCGTGCACGGCCTGCTCGTGTCGAGTGCCCTGCTGCTGGCCAACCTCGTCATGGCCGTCACCGTCGCCGCCGCTCGGCCCCCGACTCGGACCCAATTGTGGTTCGGTGTGGCCGCCCTGGCCGGCCTTGTCGTGGCGACCTTGCGGCTCAGCGCGACCATCGACCCGGGCCGTTTCTCCGACGCCTTCTGGGACCTGCGCTACCCCCTGGATACCGTTGTCCTGCTGGCGGTTTCCGCGGCCGGGATCGATAATCTGCTCCGTAAGCGGCGATCCCAGGCGGCCTCGAATAGTTGATCACGGGCCGCTCGCTGCCCGCTGGAGGGTTCGGATCCACGCGACAGCGACGAGGCCGTCTCCCGTGGCGTGAACTCTGCCTCCATCCGTGGCTTATGCTCACGCGCCCCTTACGGGTACAGGCGACTCATTTTCGAGATATGCACTCAAGAGTGACGCTCGCCTCACCTGCCATCCTTGGCCATCATGACCAGTAGTTTTCTGGTGCGAAGCCGACCATCGGCGGCAAGCGTACCGAAAGCGGCTTGCGTCTGTGAACCATAATTGACACAGTGTGTCTCATAAGTGAGTGACGGCGGCTCTGTCCCGTCTGGCCTGGCCTGATCGACTGCTGATCGGCGGCCCGCTGCCCGGACTCGCCACCGCGCCGGTCCCGTTCCACTACCGACAGCCGAACACCATGTCGAGCATTCTTGGAGAAAATCAATGACCGACCCGAATACGGAGAAAGTAGGTGCCCCGCTCCGAGCTTGGCTCGGTTTGCCGGTGCTGGTTCTGCCGGCGTTCCTTGTTGCGATGGATATGCCCGTTCTGCATCTCGGCATGCCGAATGTTGAGCGCGCGCTGCATCCGTCGCCGACAGCGGCCATGTGGGTTATCGATATCTACGGATTCAGCCTTGCCGCGCTTTTGGTGACGATGGGCAATGTCGGCGACCGGATCGGCCGCCGCAGGATCATGATGATCGGCGCGGGCGTCTTCGGTGCGGCCTCGACGCTGGCGGCGTTCGCCCCGAACGTCGGCATGCTGATCGCGGCACGAACGTTACTCGGGATCGGCGGCGCGATGCTGCTGCCGACGAGTCTCGCACTCATTTCCGACCTTTTCCCTCGCGGTGGCCGCGCACGCAGTGCGGCGGTGGGCATCTGGACCGCGTTTTTCGCCAGCGGTGGCGCCGCGGGATCAGTGATCGGGGGGGCGCTGCTGCACGAATTCTGGTGGGGCTCGGTATTTCTGATCAACCTGCCGGTTGTGCTGATCGTCATGGCGTTGGCACCGTTTGTCCTGACGGAATCTCGCCGGACCGCTCTCGGCCCCATCGACGTGCTCAGTGTCGGCCTGTTCGCCGGCGCCGTGCTGCCGCTGGTCTACGCGATCAAGCACACCGCCGTCGACGGTCTCGACAGATACAGCACGGGCACCGCACTGGCGGGACTCGCCGCGTCTGTTTGGTTTGTCCACCGGCAACGGCGCTTGGCTACGCCATTACTGGATCTGTCACTGTTACGGCGACCCTCCTTCACCATGGCGCTGGCCGCGGCATCGATCGGAGCGCTGTCCTGGGCCGGCATGACCTACCTCACCTGCATCTACCGCCAAACGGTGCTCGGCTGCGATGTGCTCGACGCGGCGTTACTAGGAATGCCCATGGCCGCAGCGGTTTTCCTTTCCTCAGTGGTCGGTGTGCGCATCGGATCACGATGGGGCGTGACCCGGACAATCCTGCTCGCGCTCGGCGCGGCGGCGGCGGGAAATCTATTGCTGGTCGCCACCGGCGTACATGCGGGCCTGCCCTGGTATGTCGCAGGCTCGACTACCGCCGGGCTCGGCTACGGGGTGTTGTTCAACTTCGCCTCGGACGCGGCCGTATCCGCGGTCCCGACATCGGAAACCGGTGCGGCGGCAGGCATTTCCGAGACGAGCCTGGAATTGGGTGGCGGGCTCGGGGTCTGCCTGATCGGATCGCTGACGGCGACGATATTCCGCTCCAGCGGCCATTTCGCCGGCACCTTGGAAGAAACCATTGCGGGAGCGCGCGGCGACCCGGCCACCATCGAATCCGCGCGAAACGCCTTCGTCACGGGTATGCATATTGCGACGGTCGCCAGCGTTGGCGCCGTGGTGATCACGGCCGCCGCAATTTGGGTGATGACCGTGCGGGCCAGGAGGAAAAACCACAACGAAGTAGGAGACCCAGAATGAATCGCAGGAAAATCATGACCGCCGTTTCCGCCCTCGCCGCCGCAGCCGCGCTGCTCGCGACGGCGACACCTGCCACCGCCGATACGGGCGGAGGTTTTGCCACAATGTATTCGCTGGCCGACGGCCCCTGCGTCGCCCAGGTCAAATCCTCCGTGCACAGCCCGGCTTACCCCAACGCCGCCGGGTTCACCGTGGAAACGCTGATGCCCGGCGTCGGTCCCTGCCACCTCGACGTCACCTTGCAATGGCACAACGTGGACACCGGCGAAAGCGGCACCTTCACCCAAACCGCGGTCGGCCCCGGAATATGGATGACACCCGGCCGGTCGCACATCTTCTACCCGGGATTCGGGCGGTTCGTCGGCACGGTCTCGCTCGGCCCGGCGCATTTTCCTGAGTCCGGCGAGGTGGCGTTCACCGTGGAGCCGTATCAGGACTGACAGCATGCGCCACCGTGTACGAGCTGGATATGCGCTGAGGGCCGCGACAACAGTCGCGGCCCTCCGGCACATGTGGAGCGTTCAGGATCGGCGCGTGCCGCGCGCTCGCGATCGCCCTTTGCCGCGCAGGTTGGTTACTCCGGCCGCGGAGATCGCGAGCAGGAAAACCGTGGCGAGGGCGTATCGCGAACTCCAGAACGGATCAGCGAAACGGCCTGGATCGATAGTGGCGCAGGTGCGCAGGCAGGCGAGCACGAGGCCGGCCGCCGCAGCGATCCCGAACCACAGCTGGGTGAGACTCGCCGGTCGGGCCACGAGCACGGTCACAGCCATCACCAGCGTCACGACCAATAGCCCGAAAGACACGATCAGCCCGTACACGGTGGCCGGACGGCTCAACTCCTGCCCGATGTAGTGGCGGTGCCTGCCGGAATGTTCAGCGAAAACGTAGGCGAGCGCCAGTGCCGCGGCAAGTACCGGCGCGGCGCAGGCCGCGACTCGTGCCACAGCGGTGAACCCCCAGACGCGCGCCAGGTAGGCGCACATGAGGCACACGGCGGTCAGCAGCACGACATCATCCACTATCCCGCTCCATCCGGGCAGATGCCGGTTGGCGTCGACGGTCTCCCGCACCCACGGATGCGTCGCGGTCCCCGACACCGCGAACAGCGCCAGCACGACTGTCAGCAAATGGGTCTTCGGCTCGGATTGCCACACCGATATCCGAGCCAGCGTCACCGCGATGGTCACCACCAGCGCAGCCGCGAGCAAATTCTCGGCCATATTGCGATTCCTCTGACAATCCTCGATTAATCCGTTCCAGACGAGATCGCCGCAGCTCCGAGACCAGCCCGGGACTGACCTACCCGGACGCCGCGAGACCCCGCTCCGCGCAAAAGCGGGCGGGGCCTACGTCTGGTTACCCTGTGGCGCAATTCAGGACTGCGGCGCGAAGTCGACAACGGCGGCATTATCGAAAATCGCGGCGGTATCGGCACCCGGAGCATCGTCGACGTTCGGAGCGTTGTCGACATTCGGGTTGTGGGCCGCCTGGTTGGCGCCGTCCAGAGCGCCGACACCGGCGCCGATACCGGCACCGATGAGCGCGCCCGCTCCTGCGCCGAGCGCCACCGGGATCGCCTCGCCCGCGGCGAAGCCCAGTGCGGCCCCGCCCGCACCGCCCGCGGCCGCGCCGACCACCGCGCCCGTGGCGCCGCCGAGCAATCCGCCGACCTGGCCACCCAACATGGTGGCGACCGGAATCGCCGCGATTGCCGCGGGCACGCCTTCGCCGCCGGCCAGAGCCGCTACCACGACGTCCGCGCCGGCGGCGGCTCCGAGCAGTGCGGCGCCGCTGCCTGCGCCGAGCGCACCACCGGCCGCCGTGCCCACACCGGTGCCGACGACCGCACCGCCGACGCCGCCGACCGCAGCGCCTGCCACGCCGAGCGGCAGACCGACGACCCCGCCGGTGATGCCACCGGCCACCGCGCCGATGCGCGCGCCGTCCGCAGCGCCTTGAAGTGCGCCCGCCTGCACCGGATCCACCGGGGGATCGGCCGGTGCGTCAGCCGGCACGACGGCCGCAGTTCGGACAGGAGCCTCGATGGCCTGCGGCCCGTCGACAACGGTGGCGTTCGCGGCGCCGGTACCGGTCAGGGCGACCCCTGCGGCGGTGGGCAGAGCGATGCAGGCGACACAGAGAGCATTACGAATACGCATGATGATTCAACCTCGAATTTTGTTGGGGGACAGTGTTTTCCATATCCGGACAGCGTTCTGATCGCGCTGTACCGAATACGTTTCATACTGTACGGCTATCGTTGCAGGTATGCCAGTTTCTACTCGGTCGATCAAGCGGTTTCAGCACCCAGGCAAAACCGTCTCGCGCACGTATGCACAGCTCAAACGCACACAAGCTGGCTGTCTGTGGGTTGCAGCACACAGTGCGCCTGGACGTCAACTGGCGCGATAGATTGACTCAGATATGTTCCATTGGAGACCTCGGATCCGGCGACCGCAGACCAGTCATTGGACGAATCGCCATTCGCGCGCCGCCACCCAGGCCTTCCCCTCCGCAGTACCGACGAAAGGAACGTCATGAATGCACTCGGACCAGATAGCGACACACTCAGAGCCGCCCTCCGGTTGGCTGCCCGCGCGCCGTCCATACACAACACCCAGCCGTGGCGCTGGGAGCGGCGGTTCGACACCATCGACCTCTACGCCGACCCCGACCGGCAGCTCATCGTCTGCGACCGCCAGCGGCAACAGCTCGAGATCAGCTGCGGCGTAGCGCTGCACCATCTGCGCGCCGCATTCCTCGGCCTCGGTTGGGCCAGTCAGGTCCAGCGCCTGCCCGACGCCGGCGACTCGAACCATTTAGCCCGGCTGTCGCTGCGCCCGCGGTCGGCGCGGGGAATCGACCGCAGCCTGGCCGCGGCGATTCCGCTGCGCCATACCGACCGCCGACGGTTTCTGCGGCGTCCAGTGCCCGCCGGGTATCTGTCGGCAATATCGATCTGCGCGGAGAAATACGGCCAGGCGGAGGTGCACCGGATCCGCGTCGTGGACCAATCCCAGCTTGGCGAGTTGATGTGGTCGGCAGTCCGGCGGCATGCCGCCGACCCCGGATATCAGGCCGAGCTCGCGGCATGGAGCGGCCGCCTGGTCGACGACCACGGTGTCCCGGCCGGTAACGCCGTGCCGGTCGGCGGCGGGGACGCGATCCCGCGTCGAGCGTTCGCGGCGCCGGCCTGTGCGGAATTCTCCGCCCAATCCGACGGGGCCGAATGGCTTGCGGTGTGTACGACGACCGATTGCCAGCTAGCCCGCATCCGCGCCGGCGAGACGCTCAGCGCCCTGCTCCTGTCGGCAACCCATTTGGGCTTGGCGACGGGAGTGCAAACCGAGCCGCTCGAGCTACCGGAGATCCGCGACCGGATCCGCATCTCCATATGCGACGGTCACCACCCCCACACGATGGTCCGCATCGGATGGACCCCCGGGTGCGCGGCACCGATTCCCCTCACCCAGCGCCGCGGCAACGACGAGCTGCTGAGACTTGCTCTCGGCACGTCGTAACCGGCTGACCCACCGGCACGTCGAGCGCCCCACGCAAAGGCAAGGAACCCGGTGGCCTTGCTGGAGCATCCTGCACGCGGAAGTTCGCACCAGATGCGTGTCAAAAATTGTTCGCAGTGCACCATAATCGGACGGGGTGGTGCAGGTCATATATGGCGATACCTGACCAGGTCAGATAGTATTTCGCAGCGAGAAATGCGTTCGTTGACTGCGAGGATCCTTCGCAGACCCCTTGCCGTACTGAACCAAATACGGGACAGTATGAAACGGGAATCAAAAACCATCCATTAGAAGCACGACAGGGGTTAACCATGAAGATCAGGACTTTGACGGCCACCGCACTACTCAGCATCGGCGCGGTTGCGACGGTTACGGGCAGTGCGTACGCGCAGCCCATGCAGATCGAGCACAACCAGGTTCAGCCAGCCGGGGACGTGTTACAGGGTGAGGACCACGGCGTCGGTATCGCCACGGGTTTGGCGCCGGACGCCAACAGCGTGGTAAGCGAGCTCAACGGGGGCACGTTCGCGCTGTCCGGCGATGGCAAAGCTGTCACCGCCACGGCCGACGACGGCACGGTCCTGGACACGATGCCGCTGGCATATCAGGCTGGCGGGCACACCTTCGACCTGACTCCGCAGATCGATGAAACGGGCCGCAAGCTGACCCTGACGCCGGTCGGGTCGCCCACCATGGATCAGGCACAGCGGAGCGATCTGCAGCTCCACTTCGTCGACTATGCCTCCGACCTGGCCCGCCATCAGTACAACGCGGGCGTGGGCGCGCTCATCGGCGGGGGCGTGGGCGCGCTGATCGGTATGCCGTTCTTCGGCGTCGGCATGATTCCCGGCGCGATCGTCGGCGCATTGGTTGGCGCGGGGATCGGCTGGGTGTCGCCGTAAGCGCGCAGCGATAAGCCGAGGCCGATACTGCCCAAAGATCATGGTTACCGCGACCCTGGGGCGGAACCTATGAACTATCCAGCAGTCCGTCTGCAGCGGTTGGTCCGCTGCGGCGGGCGCTGGTCGGCCACCATCGCGGCCGCAGATCGGTGTCGTCAGAAGCGCCCGGTCGTTCCCGGGGACAGGCCGACCGGGCAGGTTACCGGCCAGCACCGCGTTCGGCGCCATCCGGTGCTGGCCGGGACCGCACCAGCCCAGTAATCCGTCAAGATTGGAGTTGATCATTATGCGTGTTCGTAAAGTCGATGCCTGCGCCGCAGGTGTACCCGCCGCCGCCGGAACCGCTCTTCTCGATCCCCCCGCCGCCGAGGTTGGCCGGCTACAGGTCAACAGCGCGCCTGCCCTGATCGGGCCGTCCGATGACGCTCTCGCCGACTTCGACATCGCGGTCAGCCGTATCCGCGCAGTTCTCCGCGAGTCCATCGGTACCGATCCCTATTCCGACAGTTTCACCGAGCTCGACATGAACGAGTACGACGTAGCCGCTTTCCTCTGCGCGGTAGAAGACGAATTCGGCCTCTATATCCCCGACCAGGACGCCGATCGACTCACCAACGTGGGGGACGTCGCCAGATACGTTGAGCACAGCTGATCGTCAGGCGCTCAGCCATCGGCCGCGGGTCACCAGGGCACCGTTCCGGCGTCGTCGAAGAATCCGCCGGTCGGGCCGTCGTCGGGCAGGGTCGCGAGATGAATCGCGATGGCCGCGCCTTGTTGCGGTGTACGGTCGCCGCGAAAACCGTTGAGGTCGGTGGCGGTGAAACCGGGGCAGCCGGAGTTGATCAGGATGTTGGTATCACCCAGTTCCTTGCGGTATTGGATGGTAAGGGCGTTGAGGAAGGTCTTCGAGGCCAAGTAGGCGGCGGGAACCGGGCCCATGTCGATGCCGGGTGTGGTTTGCAGGGCGAGCGAGCCGACGCTGCTGGACATGTTGACGATTCGCGGTGCTGCCGAGGCGCGCAGCATCGGCAGCATCGCGTTGGTGACCCGGATGACCCCGATCACGTTGGTTTCCACCACGATTCGCACGGTCGCGGGATCGAGCGTGGTCGGTGTCTGCGGCATAGCGCCGGTGATCGCGGCATTGTTGACCAGAACATCGAGCCCTCCGGCCTCGTCGGCGATCAAGGTGGCCGCCGCGGCCACGCTTGCGTCGTCGGTCACGTCCAGCGGCACACCGAAGGCATCGGTCCCGGCCGCGCGCAGCTTCGCCACCGCGGTGTCGCGGCGTTGCCGATCACGCGCGCCCACACCGATTCGCCAGCCCAGCGCGCCCAGGCCAGCGGCGATCTCGTATCCGATTCCTTTGTTCGCGCCGGTCACCAGCGCAATCGTCTGTTCACTCACACCCCGATCCTGCTGCGGCCCTGGGTATAGCGTCCAAGACCGATCGGGTGGGCGGCGATACCGCACGGGTATTGGTCGTGGTCATCGCCGGATACCATGACCTGGTGGAGACGCGGGAGTTGCGCTATTTCGTCGCCGTCGCCGAGGAGTTGCACTTCGGACGGGCGGCGCAACGGCTCACGATCGCGCAACCACCACTATCGCGAGCCATCCAGCAGCTCGAACGGCGGCTCGGAGTCGTCCTGCTGCACCGCACTTCTCGCGCAATCACTTTGACCGAGGCCGGGTCGGTGCTGCTGCAGGAGGCCAGGCTCGCCCTCGAAGCGGTCGACGCCGCCGAGCGCCGCACTCGCCGCGCCGCTGTCGACCGGCCCGGTGTGGTGCTGGCCGTCAAGGCGGGAGCGTCCAGAGAACTGTTGTCGAAACTGCTGGACGCCTACGCCGCCGAGCCCTTCGCTGTCGCAGTCGAGGTGGTGCTCTGCGGGCCCGGCGAACCGGAAGGCTTGCTACGCAACGGGAGTGCCGACATTGCTCTGCTCCACCGGCCCTACGACACGACCGCCGGATTCGACACCGAGGATCTGCACACCGAACAGCAGGTCGTGATCCTGCCTGCGGGACATCCCCTCGCCAACCGGGCCCACATGTCGATGGATGAGGTCAACGCCCTGACGGACCTGCCACTGCCACGCTGGCCACGACGGGATGGGAGTTATCCCGACGGCCCCGGACCGCAGGTTCGCGACCACACCCAATTGACCCAGCTGATCACGCTCGGACGGGCCTGCGCGCTCATGCCCGAGTCGCACCGAGCCCAGCTACGCGACGATCACGCCATCGTGCCCGTGCCAGACGCACCGGCCGTCACGACCGTCATCGCCTGGCCACCACACAGCAGATCCAAAGCCGTCGCCGACCTCGTCCGTACTGCGACACGCCTCTAGCCATGAGCCCAGAGCGGGACGGCTTACCTCGCCAGCTGCAGCACTAACGTCGCGGCGGCGGGAACGAGATAGAGCACGGGGAAAATCGAGGTCTTGTAGGAACGCGCCCGAATCGCGGTCGCGCTCGCACCCAGGAAATAGATGATCAACCCGATCGCCGCCGCCACACCCATCACCGGCACGAAGAAGCCGACAACCAGTCCCAATGCGCCGGCGGTCTTGGCTGTGGCCAGCCAGTTCCACCACGGCCGCGGAACCCCGTACTGCTCGAGCGGCTCGACGACGAACTGCTGCTGGGTGAACAGCGAATACCCCGAGAAGCCGACCCAGAGGGCGGCAACCACGCCCACGATGTAGTAAGCGGCGTTCATGGCCGATGTCCTCTCGAAAACTTATGACGTCCCGAAACCTGCTGTGTCGGTGCCATTGAGAGTGCCGGTGCGGGCCAGGCCGAACAAGCAGGCATTATGGAACAATCTATTAGCGATACTCACAGATCGGCGGCGGGATGCTCGAACGGTTCGAACTCGAGGCTTTTCTGACCTTGTCCGAGGAACTGCACTTCACCCGGACCGCCGAACGTCTGCGGGTCACCCCGGGTCGGATCAGCCAGACCATCAAGAAGCTGGAACGCCAGATCGGCGGTCCACTGTTCGAACGCACCAGCCGCCACACCGCCCTGACGCCCCTGGGCCAACGCCTACGTAAGGATCTCCTGCCCGCCTACCACCAGATCCAAGCCGCCGTCGAAACCGCCACGGCCCTCGCCCGCGGCATCCACGCAGTTTTGCGCGTCGGGTTCACCGCGGCCTGGGCCGGGAACCTGATCGTGCGCGCCGCAGAACGTTTCCGAGACCAATATCCCGGCTGTACGGTCGAGCTCCGGGAAGTCACCTACGGTGCGGCACGAGAATCCCTGGGCAGCGGTGAGATCGATCTGATGCTGGCCGAAACCGCGATCATCGGCGGCGATACCGAATTCGTCATCGGGCCCACGATCTTCTCCCGGCCTCGGGTCCTCGCTGTTCCTTCGGTGCACCCCCTTGCCGCCCGCGACAGCGTCTCGGTCGAAGACCTCGCGCAGATCCCGATCATCGCCCCCGCCGGGGTCCCCGACGCCGTTCTCGATATCCATATCTTGCGGCACACCCCCTCCGGTCGTCCGATCCCGCGCGGTCCGGTCGCCGCCGGATGGCAAGAGATGCTGTCACTGATCGGCGCGGGCAAAGGCGCCACTCCGACCTGCGATTGGGCGGCCGATTATTACGCGCGGCCCGACGTCGCCTTCGTCCCGTTCTCCGACCGAACACCCTTCGATCAGGCCCTGATCTGGTCACCCATCAGAGACACCCCCGCGATCCAGGCCTTTGTTCATACCGTCACCGAACTGGCCGACTCCGAGGACGGGCACCACATACCCTCACGCTGAACGCACACTGACGCCACGCCATGGCAATTCGAGCCGCCCGTCTCCATGGGCTGGAAGCGTCGGGTTGGCCGGTTTCCACCGGTCCGACGCCTCGAACATTCGTGAGTGGGTCGATTCTCGACTCTCGCTGCTACCTGGCCCCGATTGCCGGAAGATCTCAGCTCGGATCGGAACGGTTTGTGTCACAACCGGTTCGTCGGGCTAACTGCCATAGGGTTGCAAGGCTTCTGCCCGTAGGAGGGGGAGGCGGTTGTAGAGGTGGTCGCCGGGGCACCCGGTGGGGCCGGCGATGTCGGACCAGTCCCGGTGGCCCGAGATGGCCGGCATGTCGACGGTGAGATTCGTGGTCGGATTGATGTAGCGGACCTGGGTCAGTGGATTCAGACCCAAGCCGGCGCACAGGGTGCCGAGGACATCACGCAGTGCGATGACGGCGGCTGTGGTCGGCTGTGTGACATCGAAATTCCCGATCAGGCAGATGCCGATATTGCCCGGGTTGGCGTTGTAGACATGGCCCGCCTGAACGACTTCCACACCGGGGCGCAGCACTGCGCCGGGCCGGAAGATCGGAGCGGAGTCGCCGGTATCGCGCCCGGCGTAGACGACCCCGTTCGGATCTATAACCAGGTGGTAGCCGATATCGCCCCAGCCCCGGCCACCGTGGGCGGACGAGGCGTGGAATTCGTACACCGCGCGAACGACCTGTCGGTAGTCGGTGGCACCGCTACCGTCGAAATCCAGAGTGTGGTGGACGGTGATCAGTTGAGCCGGATCGAACTGGTGGTCCGTCCATGTCATCAACGACTCGTCGGCCGACCAACCCTTCCGGGTCACTGCGGCGAAGCCCCACGTGAACGACGTTTCGGTGGGATCCCTGAATGGCGGGGCGACGGCCATATCTCCAGAATAGCTGCGGCTCAGTTGTGCAGGTATCGTTCTGCACCCCAATAATCCGTGCCGAAACGGACCGGGGTGATGCGTACCGGCGTGGCGGAGTCATATGCCTCGATCATCAGATCGTCTCCGATGGACATCGCCACGTGATAGATCGAGTCGGGGTCGTGGGTGTCGTGTGCATAGAACAGCAGGTCACCAGGTTGTAGATCATTGCTGTCGACCGTGCGGCCGTTTCCCTCGGTGGCTTGCGGTCCGGCGTCCCTGGGCAGGGTGATCCCATGGACCTGATAGATGGTCGAGGTGAACCCGGAGCAATCCAATCCGAACGCGGAGCGTCCGCCCCACAGATAGGGGCGATCCACGAACATGGACGCGAACCGCACCAGATCGGCGGCGGTTGGATAGGGAATGTCGCTGGCCTTCTCATAGACGTCGACGGTGCGGGCGTCCAGCCATTTCGGACCGCTGTGTGGGGTGGCGACCATAATCCCATCGCCGATGCGGCCCAGCACGGGAAGCCGAGTGCCGGCGCTGATTTCGATGTCTCGACGAGCGAGTCCGGGGTCGCTGTGCAGCCAGGTGGTCGGGTGGTGGTCGACGAGCGCGAAGGGGGCGCGTGCCTTCAGGGCGGCGAAATCCGGGCTGGTGGTCAGCTGAACCGTGGGTATCCAGCCGGGATAACCGAGCGCGTTCTTCGGTGTGGGCTGCCCGGGTACCGCCACCTCGGACCAATCTCCTTGCTGCTGCAGGACATAGACGCGATCTCCATACAGTGCCTGGGTCTGGGTGAGATTGTCGGAGGTGAGGGCTTCCTGCTGTGCCAATGTCATATCCGCTATCCAGCGGGGGACGTCGACCGGGTTGGTCAGGGCCGGCTGGTCAACCGGACGGGGACTCTGCGGCGAGGTCCATACCGTTGCCGCAGCGACATCGACATATGCGCTGGGCGGTTCCGGCGGAGGCGTGGGGTCTGCATGGGCCGGGATCGACAGTGCGACAACGATACTCAGTGCGCACAACAGGATGCCTGGACTGCTCATGACGTCATCCGTTCGGGTCGAGTCCTTCCGGAAAGCTGCCTGAAATCTCACCATACCTCCGTCCGTATATGGTTCAGCTCAATCACTTTCGAATCGCCTCGATCGAGATATCCTGCTCGCACAGCCGGTGTCGCAGCACAGTCCTATTACCGTGGGCATCGTCCAGCGGGTAATTGTCGAAGATGGTTGCCGACCCACTGGGTAAGCCGGTCGAGCAAGGCAATTCCGTCGGCGAAGGTACCCGACTTCGGTCGTGCGCCCAATACCACGGCGGTCCAGCCCGATCCGTTGGGAATCACGCCCAGTTGCCGGGCCAGGTGTACCCCCTTCTCGTCGGGACCCCAGCCGCCCTTGGCGGCTGCCCCGGGCAACCGCGCCAATCCCCATTGATGCTCGGGATCAAGCGTTCGCATCAGCGCGAGGACATCGGTGCCGACCTCGATGCACGGAAGGTGAGCGGTGAACAGGGCTTGTTGAGTAGTGCTCCATTGGGTCTGGCCGAAGGCTGTGTACTCCGACCGGACACGTCGCGATTGCACCCGGGTGACGGTGTCGCCGCCCTCACGCAGCACGGCGTCTACCGCTGCGGCGGCGACAGCCGGGGGCCCCAGCATGGACCACAGCTGCTCGGCCGCGGCGTTGTCGGAACGCGAGATGGCCTGTACCACATGGGGTTTCGCGGCTATCGGAGCTGCCCGCAACGCGGCGACCGCAAGCGGCACCTTGCTAGTCGACCAGGCGACGCCACTGGCCCAATCGCCGAGTGCGACGACCCGCTTTCCGCCGACGGGGGCATAGGCGAGCCCGACGGTTCCGAGCAGTGTCACGCCGTACGAGGCGAAGCTCGAGGCCACGGATCGGCCTGTGTCGGCAGACATACATCAGTATGGTCCTCCCGCGGCGGAACAGAGGCGGGAAAATGACGATCTGGCCGCGCAGGGAGGGAGCAAGCCCGCATGATCGTAGTCAGGAGACGAAGGGGGTGGGTATGACAGCCGCCGATCCCGCCGGAGCCCCGGGTCTGGCACGAGGCGCTATCGGATTGCGCGAGGTCCTGTTCCAATCTGTAACCTCCATGGCGCCTGCGGGCGCGGTCGCGCTGTCGATCGCGGTCGGCGCCAGCTACGCGGGTGGCGCACTGCCGCTCGCCGTCCTGCTCGCATTGGTCGCGTGCCTGCTGGTCGCGAGCTCGATCGGGCAGCTCGCCAAGCACCTGCCGTCGGCAGGCAGCATCTATACCTATCCTGCCGAGGCACTGCACCCGGTGATCGGATTTTTGGTCGGCTGGGGTTACGCGCTGGTCGAGGCGCTGATCGGTCCGACGACGACGGTCCTCGTCGGCTATCTGGTGGGTTCGGTGATGCACAGCGAGTTCGGCTGGCCGTTCACCGCCACCTGGGTCGTGATCATGATCATGGCGGCCGTGGTGATCGCCTTGCTGAACTATCGCGGCGTGCGTGTCAGCGCACAGGTGGGCACCATCCTGGGCCTGTTCGAGATCCTCGTTTTTCTCGTACTGGCAGGCTGGCTGGTGGTCAAGGCGGGGGGAGCGAACACGGGGGCCGTTTTCACCCTGCACTTCGCGACTGTCGAGGGCTACCACGGGTTCTCCGGCGTCGCCGCGGCATCGATCTACACCATCCTCGCGTTCATCGGCTTCGAGGCCTCCGCGCCACTTGCCGAGGAAGCCCGCAAGCCGCGCCGCACGATCCCGGTCGCCGTCATGGCGTCCTGCTGTGCCATCGGCGTGTTCTATGTCTTCACCACTTATGCGGGCGACGTGTTCTTCGGGCCGCACCAGTACTCGGCCTTCGGCGAGCTCGGCAACGGGAGCCCGTGGATAACACTCGCACGCGACGTGTGGGGAGTCGGTTGGGTGGTGGCATTGTTCGCCATCCTGAATTCGACGTTCGCCAACGGGAACGCGGGCACTCTGGCGACGACCCGCACCTGGTACGCCATGTCCCGGATCGGGCTGCTTCCCGCCGCGCTGTCCCGCACGCATCCGCGGTGGAACTCGCCGCACATCGGCGTGGTCGTCCAATTGCTGGTGACCCTCGCCATCGGCCTGCCCATCGGCATCCACTTCGGCCCGACGGTAGCCTTCGTGCTTCTCGCCACGATCCTCGCAGGCGTCATGATCGCCGTCTACATGGTGTTCAACCTGTCGTGCACGATGTTCTACCTACGACGGCAGCGTGCCGAATTCAATTGGCTCCTGCACCTAGTGATTCCGGCCCTCGGCATCTTGGCGTTCGTCCCGGCCTGGCTCACTGCGATGGGGATCGGCGCCTCGGTGCTGAAGTTCGTCACGCCACTGACTTACCCGTCGAGCGAGGCGGGCCTTGTCATCGGAACCTGGTATCTGATCGGGATTGCCGTGCTCGTCTACCTGTATGTGCGACATCCGGCCCGGCTGCCTGAGATGAGGCGGGTGTTCGTCGACGAGCCACGTTGACCGCGCCGAGACCATCGCCGTCGCGATCGAGCAGATGAGAGGTCACGAGTGAAGGTGGCGCCACCAGCGGGTGCGAAAATCGCTTGTGACGAAACGCAATTGGGGGTCGGTGGCATCGAGCGGCAAGTGGGCGAACGCGATCTCGGCGCCGCTGTCGAGCATCCAGGCGTTGTCGTACCTCGTCATCCAGAGCATGTGTTCAACGATGTACGCCTACGCTGTAGATACGCGCTGTGACGGAACTCGAGGGCACCAAGAATGGCAATTAGTGACGTCACTGCCTATGCGCACCTGAGCGCGGGGGATGTCGAGGCGCTCGGGCTCGAGTTGGATGCGATCCGGAGCGACATTCAGGAGCGGCGTGGTGCCCGCGACGCGACCTACATCCGCCGCACGATCACGTTCCAGCGTGCCCTCGATGCCGCGGCCCGGCTGACGATCGAGCTCAGCCGCGGCCGCACCGGCTGGCTTGCCGGGACCGCCGGGCTGGCGCTGGCGAAGAGCATCGAGAACATGGAAATCGGCCACAACGTCTGCCACGGCCAGTGGGATTGGATGAACGACCCTGAGGTCCACTCCAGCACCTGGGAGTGGGACATGGCCGGTGTGTCGGCGCAGTGGCGCTATTCACACAACTATCGCCACCACATCTACACGAACGTGCTCGGCATGGACGATGACATCGGCTTCGGCGTCATGCGGGTGACTCGCGACGAACAGTGGAAGCCGGGACATCTCCTGCAGCCGCTGCGAAACCTATTGCTGGCGGCCGCCTTCGAGTGGGGTATCGCGTTGCACGGTCTGTATTCCGAACGCGATCGCGCGGAGGGCGCGGCGCAGAAGGCCGCGCAGACCAAGGCGCTTTTGGGGAAGATCGTCAGGCAGGCGGGCAAGGACTATCTGCTCTTCCCGGCGATGAGCGGGCGACGCTGGCGGCGCACCCTTGCCGCGGACGCGAGCGCGAATGTGCTGCGCAACCTGTGGGCCTATGTGGTGATCTTCTGCGGCCACTTCCCTGATGGCGCAGAGAAATTCGAGCCGGCGGTGGTGGCGGACGAAACCAAGGGGGAGTGGTATCTGCGGCAGATGCTCGGCACCGCGAATTTCGACGCGGGCCCGATGCTGGCCTTCCTCAGCGGGAACCTCTGCTACCAGATCGAGCACCATCTGTTCCCCGATCTGCCGAGCAATCGGTACGCCGAGATCGCGCTGCGGGTAAGGGCGCTCTGCGAAAAGTACGACCTGCCCTACACCAGCGGGACACTGCTGCACCAATATCTGCTGACCCTGCGCACCATTCACAAACTGGCGCTGCCGGACAGCTTCCTGACCGCGACGCCCGACGACGCTCCGGAAACTGCCTCGGAACGAAAGTTCCACGGCGACAAGGTAATCGACGCGCCCGATAACGGACGCCCAGTCGGCCGCAACGGCCTGCGGACCGCGCTGCGCCACGCCGAGATGTCTCGCGTGGCCATGCGGCGACGCCCGATTCGGATCGATCCGGTCTGACCGCTGATCCGCAGGCGGTCAGGGGAGGCGGGCCACCGCGCCGAGCATGGAGACCGCCTCCGGCCTCGGATGGGGTCGCCACTCGCCGGGCCGCCACGTCATCACCGAGCCGATGCCGGGGGAGACCAGGTCGAAGCCGGTGAAGAAGCGGGTGAATTCCTCGGTGGTGCGTAGCCGGAACGGAACGCCGCTGCGCAGGTTGGCCGCGTTCGTCTCGGCGAGTTCCTCGGCGGAGAGATGGTCGCTGGTGGCGTGGGTCATCACCAGGTAGCTGCCCGAGGGCAGCGCGTCGCAGAGCTTGCGCACCAGTTCGTAGGGGCCGTCGTCGTCGGTCATGAAGTGCATGATGGCCACCAGCATCAGCGCGACGGGCTGGTTCATGTCGAGGACCCTGGTCAGGTCGGGGTGGTTGAGGATGCGGTCGGGATCGCGGATGTCCGCGTCGAGATAAGCCGTCGCGCCCTCCGGTGAACTGTTCAGCAGTTCGCGGGCGTGCGCCAGCACGATCGGGTCGTTGTCGACGTAGACGACGCGCGATTCGGGGGCGATACTCTGCGCGATCTCGTGCACGTTGCCCGCGGTGGGCAGGCCGGCCCCGATATCGAGGAACTGCCGGACGCCCTCGTCGGCGAGGTAGGCCACCGCGCGGCGCAGGAAGCTGCGATTCTCCAGCGCGGCGAGGCGAACGGTGGGAAATGCCTCGGCCACCACGTCGGCGGACTCCCGATCGGCCGGGAAATTGTCTTTACCGCCCAGCCAGTAGTCGTACCGGCGCGCCGGATGCGGTTTCGACACATCGATCTTCGCGGCTACCGGCTCCGAGTTCACAACGCCCTCAATTCATCTCGACTATTGTCATCATGTCAGCTCGAGTTGCGAACCGGTAGCGATGGTGACGTCGCACCGACCGGAAGGCTCCGCCATGCCACTGCAGTACAGCCCTTACGATTTTGACGTACACCGCGACCCATACCCGTACTACGCCGCGCTGCGAACTGAGGCGCCGGTCTACCGCAACGATACCGATGATTTCTGGGCGCTCTCCCGGCACGCGGATGTCCTTGCCGCACTGAGGGATTCGGATCGTTTCTCGAACGCGAACGGTTCCATCCGGATGGAACCGGCGTTCTGGGGGCCGCAGGCGGAGCAGATGTTCTCCTTCGTCGCGATGGATCCGCCGCGGCATACCCGGCTGCGTGGGCTGGTCGCGCGTGCCTTCACCCAGCGCCGGGTGCAGGGGTTGGCGCCCCGGTTGCGGGAGATCGCTCGCGGGCTGCTGGCGCCCATGCTCGAGCGCGGCAGCTTCGATTTGATGTCCGAATTCGCGGGTCCTTTCCCGACCGAGGTGATCGCCGAATTGGTCGGCGTACCCGAGGCCGACCGGGACATGCTCCGCAAGCTCGGCATGGAGATCATGTACAACGACGAGGAATCCACCGACCTGCGCCCCGAGGCGGTGCAGGCGATCGGCGCGGTCATCGGCTACTACACCGATCTGACCATCAAGCGCAGCCAGGACCGGCGCGACGACCTGCTCTCCGGCCTGCTCGAGGCGGCGGACGGCGACGATCGGCTCACCCCGGAGGAGATCGTGGGGGTGCTCATCCTGCTCGTCGGCGCGGGCATCGAGACCACCATGCTGACCATGGGCAACCTCTGGCACGCCGCGTGGCAGCACCCCGACCAGCGTCGCAAGGCGTTCGACGGCCAGATCGACGAGTGGATCGCCGAGGCGATGCGCTACGAACCGTCGACGCAGACCACGCTGCGCACGGCGACCGAGCAGTTCGAGCTGCACGGGGTGACGGTCCCGGCCGGAGCGCGCATGCTCCTGGTGATCGGGTCCGCCAATCGCGACCCCGAGGTTTTCCCGGATCCCGACACGTTCGACCTGGACCGCGACACCAGTGCGTCGCTGGTCTTCGGCAGCGGTCGCCACCACTGCCTCGGCGTCAATCTCGCCCAGTTGCAGATGCGCGTCGCACTCGAGGAGATCGTCGCCAACGTCGCCGACTACGACATCGACCCCGACGGCGTGCGTCGCGTCCACGCCTCCAACACTCGCGGCTTCGCCGCCCTGCCCACCACCATCACGGCCCGCTGAGCGGACCGAACCCGCACGTTCGGTGCCCTGCTCCCGATATCCGATCGGAGAGGAGGGCACTCATGACCCGATACTGGCCCATCGCCCGCGAAACACTGACCATCGGTTCGCCGTTCGGCCCGCGCGAGGACGGTTTCCACACCGGGCAGGACTTTCCGGCGCCCGACGGGACCCCGATCTACGCGTGCGCGGGCGGCACGGTGCTATATCTCGGCGCCGCCGCGGGGTACGGCGAGTGGATCGTCATCGACCATCCGGCCGCGGACGGCGGCGGGGTGAGCGAATACGGGCACATGTGGGACGCGCGCGCCACCGGACTGACGGTCGGTGACCGCGTCGAGGCGGGGCAGCTGATCGCCTACGTCGGCAACAACGGCGGATCCACCGGCCCGCACCTGCATCTGAGCGTCATGCCGTACGGGTACGACCCCGCGGCCAAGATCGACCCGATGGCCTGGCTCGGTGATGCCTGCTTTCCCGGCGATTTCCTCTGGGCGCTCGGCGACGACGAACAGCGCGAACTGCTCGACCGGACTCGCGCGGTGTGGACCCAGCTGTGCGGTCCCGACGGCATGGGCTGGCCGCAGCTCGGCCGCGACCAGGACGGGCGCCACCGCACCGTCGTCGATGCGCTTGCTGCGTTGCCGCCGGTAAAACACTCGGGTTGACCGCGCTGCCCGTGGCGGGCAAGGTGAGCCGATGGGCAGTGCAGAGGTCCGCGCCGGGGTAACGCTGACCAATCTCGACAAGCCGCTGTTCGACGGTGCCGAGGCGACCAAGCGCGATCTGGTCGACTACCTCGAGGCCGTCGGCGAGCGGCTGGTGCGGCAATTGCGGGATCGTCCGCTGTCGGTGAAACGGGTCCGGCCTGGGCAGGAACCGTTCATGCAGAAGAACCTGCCCAAGTACACCCCGGACTGGGTGCCCCGGGTGACGGTGTGGGCCGAGAGCTCGCACCGGGAGGTGACCTACGCGCTGGGCAACGACGTCCGCACGCTGGTCTGGTTCGGCAACCAGCGCGCAGTCGAGTACCACCCGACGCTGCTGCTCGCCGATCGCGGTCAGGGCCCGACGCATTTGATCCTCGATATCGACCCACCACCGGATCAGCCGTTCCGTCAGGCCGTGCTTGCCGCGAAGCTGATCCGCGAGGCGCTCGCCGATGACGGCCTAGCCGGTGCGGTGAAAACCAGTGGCGCCAAGGGTGTGCACGTCTTCGTACCGCTGGTACCCGGCCTCGCCATCGAGGACGTCGCCGCGGCGACCCGCGCGGTCGCGGCGCGGGCCGAGCGCCTCGATCCCGACCTCGCCACCACCGCCTTCATCGTCGAAGACCGTGCTGGGCGTGTCTTCCTCGACTCCACCCGCGCGGGCGGCGCGACGGTCGTGGCCGCCTACAGTCCTCGAATTCGGCCGGGCACCACGGTGTCCTTTCCGGTCGGCTGGTCCGACCTCGATAACGTCACGCCCCGCGATTTCACCGTCCGCTCCGCACCCGGCCAGCTCGGCGATCGAGACCCATGGGCCGACGAGATGCCCGAACCACAAACGCTGCCCGCCGATCTCATCGAGGAAGGGCACACTATTCCCATCGCCCGCGTTCAAGCAATGCACGAGGGTAAACGCCGTGCCCGCGCGCGGCGGGAAAATTCGCCACCTGAGACGTAAATCGGATTGTGCGGTTGATTTCTCCGCGTGCCCGCGCCGGTGCGCGTGAATTCTCTTGCAATACTGGCTGGTCGGTTATCTCGGCTACCAGAAATGGAAGGGATTCAAAAGGTGCTACCTGGAAGTATTTTGCCGTCCGTCAAGGGCTTGGTGCTGGTGTTGGCTGGGGTGTTCGGGATGGGCTTGCTGGTCGGGGTCGCGCCTGCCGCACACGCGGCTACCTGTGCGGCGGTATCTGATCGCAACTCCTACGACGGGGGATGGAAAGGGGGCGAGCACAATACGCTGGTGACCGGATTCAACGGTCTGATCGGCTTCGGGGAGACGAAGTACACCAAAGCGGGCTCCGAGCCGGTGGTCTGGCTCGGCCAATTCACGGTGGACGCGAAGAATGTGCTGACAAAATGGAGCGGAACGCAGCTTATCGGCGACGGCAGCACCCTCGACGCCGTCGTGTCGACGGTGCTCTGCGATGCGAACAACAAGCCGATCAGTTTTACGGCCGACGTCAGCAATACCACCACAGACCACAAGAAGACAGATCTGGGCACTTTCACCCTGAACAGGGTCGCGGTGGGTTCGGCATAGCCGTAGTAGATCTGGCGACCGGCCCCAGCTGGAGATGCGGCTGGGGCCTAGGGGAATGCCCGCGTACTCCCGGTGGTTTCACCAGTCCCGGCGCTACGGCGCCGGATTGGGCTATCAGGAGAAGGGCCAGCGATGCCGGTTAATGATTTACCTCGGGTCGAGCACAAGTTCGTCGAGGTCGACGGGGTTCGAGTGTTCTACCGGCAGGCCGGACCCGACGACGCACCGGTTCTGCTCCTGCTGCATGGTTTTCCGTCCGCGTCACACCAGTTCCGTCGGCTGATCGACGCGCTCGGCCGCAGCTACCGGCTCATCGCGCCCGACTATCCGGGCTTCGGGCACACCGAAGCTCCCGAGTCGTTCACCTATTCCTTCGACCGGCTGGCCGACATCGTCGAAGGCTTCCTGAAGCAGCTGGAACTCACGCAATTCTTCCTGTACGCCTTCGATTTCGGCGCGCCGGTCGGTTTCCGCATCGCGACCAGGCACCCACAATGGGTGGCCGGGCTGGTGGTGCAGAACGGAAACGCCTACGAGGAGGGACTTTCCGACGGAGCCCGCGATTTCGTCGCCTTACGTCCAGACCAGCCTGCCGCCGAACCCGCCATCCGTGAGCTGCTGACCCTGCCCGGCACTCGCGGCCAGTACGAGCACGGTGTCTTCGACCCCGACCTGCTCGCGCCGGACGGCTGGACTCTCGACCAGCACTTCCTCGAGCTGCCCGGTCGCAAGGCAGCCCAGGTCGCGCTGGCCTTCGATTACCACTCCAACGTCGCCCGATATCCGCAGTGGCAGGAATGGCTGCGCACCGCCACCCCGCCGACCCTGATCCTCTGGGGTCGCAACGACCCCTTCTTCCCGGAACCCGGCGCGCACGCTTATCTTTATGACGTCCCCGATGCCGAACTGCACATCTTCGACACCGGCCACTTCGCCCTCGAGGAAAAGCTCCCCGACATCGCACCGCTCATCGCCGACTTCCTGGATCGGCACTGGCCGAAAGACTGACGGCCAGGGCGTGTCCTAGTCGGGCAGCACCAGGCCCGTGGCGGGTGCGGTGCCGTCGATGAGATAGCGGGCGATGATGTCCTGGGTTCGGCCCGGGTGCAGGAACGAGGTGTGTCCGTCACCGTCGCGGGTCACCAGGACGGCTCCCGGAATCTGGGTGAGCATCAGCTGTGCCCAGCCGTAGGACGTCGACGGGTCGTGGGTTGCGTTGACCAGCAGCGGCGTGATGGTGGGCTCGGCACTGGTTTCCCGTGGGGGATTGCTGAATTCGGCGGGCCAGCCCTGGCAGCGCGCGACGTAGCCGTAGGACTGACTGACGCCGCGGGTGTGCGGCGCGACGGTGCTGAGCAGCGTCTGCTGGGCTTGCAATGCGGAGTAGGTATCGAAGTCCGCCTTGAAATCCGCGCAGCCGACGGCGAGGTCGGCGTGGTTGCTGTCGGCGGTTTGCACCGACGGGGCCAACCCGCTCGCATCACCGTTGCGGGCCCGGTCGAGCGCGGAGGCCAGGCCCGCCCAGCCCTCGGTGCCGAAACCAGGGATGGGGTCCTTGAAGATCAGCTGTGCCTGGATGTTGGTCAGCAGGTCGAAGGCGTCGAACCCGTTGCGGCACGCACCGGAGCTCTGGCACCCCGGGGCGGGCAGCGGCTGTTGCGCAGCCCTGGCGACCAGATCGTCCAGGATCTTGGACGGATCCTGGTCGCGCAGTACACATTCGGTGGCTGATCGACACCACTGTGCGAAGCGGTTCCAGCTGTCTTCGAAGGCGATGGATTCGTAGTAGCTCATGGTGCCCGCCGGTTGGGAATGGACGAGAGCTCCATCCAGCGCCAGGGTGCGGCTCTTGTCGGGGAAAAGGCGGGCGTACTCTGCGCCGATCTCGGTGCCGTAGGACAGGCCGAGGTAGTTCAGTGGCGCGCCGCCGAGGCGTTGGCGCAGCACTTCCAGATCGCGGGCGACGTGCACGGTGTCGACATGGTCGAGCAGATCACCGGTCAGGCGCTGACAGGACTCGCCGAATGCCCGATTCGCGGCTACCAGGTTGTCGAATTCCTGCTGACTGCTCGGGAATTGGTTCGGCGGTCGGTTGGCGAGATCGGGATCGCAATGAATGGACGGCCGACTGGTGCCGACCCCGCGCGGATCGAATCCGATCAGGTCGAAGCGCTGCCGGATACTCGCCGGGAACAGGCCGGGTTCGGCGCCTTCGGCCGCCACGATCTCGGTGCCCGCGCCGCCGGGCCCGCCCGGGTTGAACACCAGATCCCCGATCTTGCGCGCCGGGTCGCTCGCGGGGAGCCGATTGACGCCGACTTGAATCTTCTTGCCGCCCGGATCATTCCAGTCGAGGGGCACGTCGATGGTCGCGCATTGCACGGCGGTGCCATACGTAGGCGGGCAGGAGCCCCACGCGATGGGTTGTGTGTTGTCCGGCTTATCGCCGGTGCCACATCCGGCGCAGCACGCGACGGCGGCCATGGCGGAAAGTGCCAGGCGCGCTGCGTTTTTGATGCCCATCGCGGATACCCCTCCAGGTCGGTGAGATCGGTTCGGTGCGACTGTCCGGCATTCAGACCGAGAGCGGGAGCATCGGAATAGACTCGTCGCCGAAGTCGGCCGGGGGTGCCTGCATGAGCTGTAGTTCGCGTTCCTCGGTCCAAGCGTAGTGGCGCAGGGTGTTGAACTGGGCGACGAAATGGTCGCGCCAGACCTGCGCGCCGAAATTCATCGCGGTGTTGACCTGCAGCCAACCGGTGGCGCTGAAGTTGACCGAACCCTCCCAGCATTGCGGGCCGCCCGGGGTGTCCACCACGAGTCCCTTGGTGTGGCAGATGTATTTGCGGCCACTGGTGCTGGTGCCGATGGTGACCTCCACTCCGGCGTCCACCAGCCGCTGCACGATCGGCTGCTGCGTATGGCCCGAGGACTGGGTGTGATCCAGGTAGAGGTGTAGCGGCACGCCGCGGTTGTGCGCGGCGATCAGGTTGTCGGCGGCATCGGTCAGGGTGAAACCGTAGGCGATGAGCCAGGTTTCGCCCGGCGCCGCGACCAGCTCGAGGAAGCGTTGTTCGGCTTCCGCGTGGTCGTCGGGCATCAAGTAGCACGTCATCGGACCATCGATCACGAAGGGCATAACTGCACCGTACCGGCGATATCGGCTGGCGAGCCGGAGGCGACAGCAAGTCGCCCGACTGCACCGCTCAGTTGCCACCGCGGACGGCGGCCCCGACGAATCCGCCGGCACCGGCCAGCAGCTTCCTGGCCGCCGCCACGTCGACGCCGGCCAGCTGCATGACGATCGCGGTCTTCGGGTGGCCGTCGGCGGCGTCGAGCAGCGCGGCGGCGGTGGCGTAGTCGACGCCGGTGGCATCGGCGATGATGCGGCGGGACCGGTCGACGAGCTTGGCGTTGGTGGGCTTCAGGTCCACCATGCGGTTGCCGTAGACCTTGCCGCACTGCACCATGGTCGCGGTCGACAGCATGTTGCACACCATCTTCTGCGCCGTGCCCGCCTTCAGGCGCGTGGAGCCGGTCAATATCTCAGGGCCCGTTTCGATTTCGATGCCGACGTCGGCGTGCTCGCTCAGCTCGGCGTGGCGATTGCAGGAGACGCCGACGGTGGCGGCACCGATGGATCGGCCGTGCCGCAATGCGCCGATCGCGTAGGGGGTCCGGCCGCTCGCCGCCAGCGCCACGATCACATCGTCGGCGGTCAGGTCGATATCGGAGAGGTCGTCGACGGCACGGCCCGGGTCGTCCTCGGCACCTTCGACCGCGTGCGCGAAGGCGACCGGGCCGCCCGCGATGATTCCGATCACCTCGTCGGGCGCGGTGCCGAAGGTGGGCGGGCACTCGACCGCGTCGAGCACGCCGAGCCTGCCGCTGGTCCCCGCGCCGACGTAGATCAACCGGCCGCCGTGCCTGCGCGCGGCGACGATCAGATCGACAGCCCTGGTGATCTCCGGAATCGCCTGTGCGACAGCGGAAGCGATGCCCGCATCCTCGGAGTTCATGGTGCGCAACAACTCCTCGACCGACATGGAGTCGAGCGCGGATGTCCGCGGATTCGCTTCCTCGGTCGTCAAGGTGCTGAGCTCGCTCATATCGCCTCCTGGGTCATAGGGCAATGCCGGTCGAACGAGTGGAGCGGTCATGTCGCCTTCCGCGTGCCGCGCGAGATCCGGCGATCCGCCACGGCGTCATAGGTTCGGCGCAGCGCGATCGCGGCCGAAGGTGTGCGTTGCAGGACTCCGATATACAGCGCGTCGACGATGAGCAGCTGGCTCATCCGGCTAGCCATCGCGGCGGAACGGAAACCGTCCTCGCGACCGGCCACCAGCACCGTGTGCGCCGCCGACCGCGCGAGCCTGGACTGTGCGCCCGCCGTGACGGCGACGGTGGTCGTCGGTCTGCCGACGGCGCGGTCGACGGCGTCGACGATCGCGGCGGTTTCGCCGGAATGGGAGAACGCGATGATCACGTCGCCGGCCTCGAGCAGGCTGGCTTGGACCAGCGCGTCGTCCTCCGATGTGCAAGCGCCACACCACATTCCGATCCGAGTGAGCTTCTGCGCCATGTCCATCGCGACCAGCCCGGACGCGCCGATCCCGATGAGCTCGACGCGCCGGGCGTGCACCAGGGCGTCGACGACCGCGGCCATGGTCGCCGGATCGGCGAGGTCCGCGGTGGCCACCATGCCCTCGGTCTCGAAGGCGGTGAGCTTGAGCAGCACCTTCGACAGCGGGTCGTCGCCGGCGATGTCGGTCGCGAACACCGGCGAGCCGTCGTCCTTGCTGGTGGCCGCCAGTGCCAGCCGCAGCTGCGGATAGCCTTCGTAGCCAAGGGCTTTGGACAATCGGACGACCGCGGACGTGCTGGTCGAAGCGCGCTCGGCAAGCTCGCTGACGGTCAATTGCGCGGCGGCGGCGGGATCGTCGCGGATTACCTGGGCGACCCGCAGCCCGGTCGGGGTGAGCCGCGGAATCGCCCCGAGTAAGCGAGTGCGAACGTCGTCACCCTCGGACATGGCTCACCAGCCTGAGCTGTCGCGGTGCCGCGCTGGGCGTTTCGGGCAGCGGGAGCCGGTCCGCGCCCGGCGTGATGGAACCGAGCACCGCCGCCCGCGACGCTCCGGTGCACGCGGCATGACTACCGGGGAGCCCGTGCATCGTGAGGAAACCGAGCACGGCGAACGCCGCGGCCTCCTTGGCGGCCGACGGCAGCCCGAGCTCGTCGGAGGTGCATAGGGTCGCGGTACCCAATCGCTCGCCGAGCATGCCCATCAACGTCGGATTCCGGGTCCCGCCGCCGGACACGATCACTTCGTCCGGCTCGAACGGCGCCACTGCGTCGGCGATGGTCTGGGCGGTCAGGACGGTCATGGTGGCGACGATATCGTCTGCGGTGAGCGGGTAGTCCGGCAACACTCGCTCGACGTAGGCGCGGTTGAACAGCTCCTTGCCGGTCGTCTTGGGCGGTGCCGCCCGGTAGTAGTTTTCGGCGAGCAGCGCTTTGAGCAGCCCTTCGTCGACCGTTCCTCGCGCGGCGCGCAGGCCGTCACGGTCGAAGTGTTCGGTACCGCCGGTCGCCAGTTCGACGGCCGCGTCGATCAGCGCGTTGCCCGGGCCGGTGTCGAAGGCGACGGGGGTCGGGCCGGTGACGGTCGCGTTGGCGATGCCGCCGATATTGAGCGCGGCCGAGCGTCCTGGCCGCCCCGCGAGCCACAGCAGGTCGAACAGCGCCACGAGCGGCGCACCCTGCCCGCCCGCGGCGATGTCGCGGGAGCGGAAATCGCTGACGACCGGCAGCCCGGTCAACTCCGCGATCCAGGATGGCTGGCCGAGTTGCAGTGTGCCGTAAGTCTTTCCGTCGGCCACCCAGTGGTAGACGGTCTGACCGTGCGACGCGACGAGATCGGCTGTGCCGTCGAAGAACTCGCGCGCCGCGGCATCGGCGGCGGCCGCGAACTCCTGTCCGATCGCGGTATCGAGCCGGCATACCGTGGCCAGCTCGACCGTGCCGGGCGGCAGCGCGGCGATGAGTTCGGCGCGCAGCCGATCGGGGTAGGCGCGGCTCAGCTGCCCGATCACCTCGACGTGAATAGTGCTGTCTCGCAGCTGAATATCCGCGCCGACCGCATCGATCGCATCGTGCGATGTGCCGGACATCAATCCGATGACGCGCACTAGGCCACCGCCTCGACCGGCTCCGGTGGGGTCGGCGCGGGCGCCGGATGGAACAGGCTCGATGCCCCGCCGACGACCAGCGTGACGAGCACCCCGATCGGCACCAGCCACTGCGCGGCGATGCCCTTTTCGGTCACCTTCCCCGCGACGGTCACATCGATCTTGATGACCCGCACCACGAAGGTCATCACGATCACCGTGACCACGAACGCCAGCACCGCGTCGAACTGGTTGGCGCGCTTGATAAGCCGGCCGAGCAGGAACGCGCCGAGCAGCGCGCCGTAGGTATACCCGGCGATCGTCAGCGCGGTGAGGTACACGTTGCCGGTCGTCGCGCTGAAACCCATCGCGAACAGCGCCATCAGCACCGCCCAGACGAGTGTCATGTAGCGCGCCAGCTTCAGCAGCGCGTCATCGGAGATCTCGCGGCGGGAGAAACTGCGGATGATGTCGGCGACGGTCGAGTTCGCCATCGAGTTCAGCGCCGAGGACAGCGATCCCATGGCGGCGCCGAGGATGCCCGCGACAAGCAGCCCGGAGATCACCACCGGCAATCCGTGCAGGATGAAGTTCGGGTACAGGTTGTCGGCGGTGGCCAGGCCGAGCTCCTTGGGCGACTTCCCGCCGTTGTACGACCACAGCAGCGCGCCGACCAGCGAGAACGCGGCGAACTGGATGGCGACGAAGATGCCGGAGCCGATCATCGCCTTTTGGCTGTCGCGCAGCGTCCGCGTCGACAGGATGCGCTGCACGATCAGCTGATCGGAGCCGTGCGAGGCCATCGCGAAGATCGCGCCGCCGACGATCGCCGTCGGCAGGGCGAAGGTGCTGGTGAGCACGTGTGCCAGGCCGAAGTCGGTATCGAAGATGTGGAACTTGCCGTTGTGCAACGCGTCCGACCAGCCCTTGGCCCCGACGTGACCGGTGAGCACGCCGATCGCGATGATCGCGCCGGACAGGTACAGACCCATCTGCAGCGCGTCGGTCCAGATGACCGCCTTGATGCCGCCGAGGTAGGTGTACACGACGGTCAGCAGCGTCAGCGCGATGATGATGATGTCGTAGCCGAGGTCGAGGCCGAACTCGGCGAGCAGCAGCTTGATCGGGATGGCGGAGGCGAACAGCCGCACGCCCTCGGCGAGCAGCCGGGTGAACACGAATGTCACTGAGGCGACGCCCTGGAGGTAGCGGCCGAAGCGCAGCTCGAGATACTGGTAGGCGCTGACGAAGCCGCCGCGTTTGTACAGCGGGATCAGCGCGGTCGCCACGATGGTGCGGCCGATGATGTATCCGATGGCCAGCTCGACGTTGCCGAAGGCCTGGTCGGTGTACGCGCCGCCGGGCACCGAGATCACCGTGAGCACGCTGGTCTCGGTCGCCACGACCGAGAAGCACACCGTCCACCACGGCATCTTGCCTTCGCCGACAAAGTAGTCGGTGCTCGACTTCTGTTTGCCGGAAAGGCGCAGGCCGATCCACGCGACAACGACGAGGTAGACGACGATGACGGCGACGTTGAGTGCGTTCATCGCAGCTCCTCGGTAACGCGACTGGCGGATTGAAAGTAAGTGTCAGGGCCGACTTGAGTTCTGTCAATGAGTGTCACGTGATTCGCACCACCAATGCCTCCAGCACCGTGTTCGGGTCGACGGCGAGTAGCGCGGCACCGTCGATCGGGCCGCCGTGCGCGGTCCGGCGATCGATCACCCGCGCTATCGCCGCGTCGAGCGGGTCGAGCAGCGCCGGGCCGAGGTTGGCCAGTCCGCCGGTGATCGCGTAGGGCACCGGCGGCGTGATGCCGGACCGGTCGATCGTGGCGAGGACGGTGCGCGCGAGCGCGCGGCCCGCGGCCGTCATGATGGCGGCCGCGGTGTCGTCGGTCCCGGCGGCCGCCGCGACGACGGGGGCGAAGCGCGCGGCGAGCAGGGCCGGATTCTCGTGCTGGCCAAGGTGTTTCGGTAGTTCTTCGAGCCGCACCCGGTACTGCTCGGCGGCTTTCGCGGCGAGTTCGGTATGGGCGCCGCGCCCGTCGAAGCAGCGCAGCGCGGCGCGCAGTCCCTCGGTCCCGATCCAGGCACCGCCGCCCTCGTCGCCGAGCAGCGGACCCCAGCCGTCGGTCCTGGTGAATCGTCCCGCCGCGTCGACCGCGGTGGCCACGGCGCCGGTCCCGGCGGCCAGCACCACGCCGGGCGCGCCGCCGAGCGCTCCGGCGTGCGCGGTGACGGCGTCGGAGGTGACGGCGACCGATCGCGCGCCGGGGATATCGGCCAGCCGCCGCGCGAGGAGTTCGGCCGCGTCCGGCGCGGCGGCGGCACCCGCGGCACCGACGAACAGTGTGAAGGTGGTGTCGGCCAGCGCCAACCGCGCGACCACCGCGCGAATCGCGCTGTCCGCCGCCACGACGCCGCCCGCGTTGGCGAGGCCGGGTGCGCCGGGCCCGTCTGCGGATCGCGTCTCGCGTCCGTCGAGCCGAAGGGAACCGCGGCAGCCGGTTTTACCGAGGTCGATCGCGAGAACGTGGTCGGTCATCCGACCATCCTCGCGCGGTTGCCCGCGTTCCGGTGTGCTACGTCGGGAACATTCATCGACGACGAGAACTGGGGAAAGCGCCAAGGGCGGGTACGTGGATCAGACGCACAAGTAGTTTCACCGGCCGCACGCGGCCCGTACTGCTCGGCTGACGCGGACAGTCTGCGGGTGCCCGCGTCAGCCGAGGTTCAGCCGATCACGGTGTGGAGTAACCGATCAGGGCGCCGATGCCCGCGCCGATCGGAATCGTGACCAGCGCGCCGACGCCGCCGAGGAAGAACCCGATCACCGCGCCGATGCCCGCGCCGATCAGTGCGCCGACGCCCGCGTTGTACTGCTTGCGGGCCACGGTGTCGTCTTGCTGATCGACGAGTTGTGCCAGGTGCGAGCTGATTTCCGGGGCACTGACGGGTGTCATGGTCAGGGTGCGCCCTGCATCGGTGAGTTGGGGCCGCAGGGCGAAAGTCTGGCCGTTCGCGGTGAAGGAGGTGGGTAGCGTCGCGATGACATTGCCGACGCCGTCGGTCAGGGTGACCGCGGCAGCATCGCTGGTCAGCGCGAAGACACCGGCGTCGACGGTGGTGCGCACCCCGCTGCCGTCGGTTGCCGTGGTGTATCCGACTCCATGATCAACGCTGGACACGCTGACCTCGGCCGATGGCTCCGTTAGCGGTTGAGCGTCGACGACGCCCGCGGTAATTCCGGTGGCCCCTACTGCGAGAAGGGCGGTGGCAAATCCTTTGACTTTCATCATATTTCCCCACATGTTCTCCTCGGCCATAACAGCCGATACGTCCCCGTGAAGCCGGATCAGGCCACCTCCATTCTCGCTCCGCGGCGCGCGTCTAGTGATCGATTCCGCGAATTCCGCGCAACGAAATCCGGTGTATTTATTTGTGCCGAATCGATAAAGGGCGCAGGGGATTCAGGCCGCGACGGTCAAGGCGAATGGGACGAATCCCCGGTTCCGGATGAGCGAAGGGACAAGCAGCATCAGGGCTTCCGTGCCGCGGGCGGTGCTGAGGTCGCCGAGGTCTTCGATCCACTCGGCGGGCCAGTCGAGATCGGTGAGCAGCGCGGTGACCACTGCTTTCGCGGAATCGTCGTTGCCGGAGAGGAAGGCGGTTGGCGGCACGCGCAGGCTGTGCGGGTCGGTCATGACGGTGAAGAACATGGTGTTGAGTGTCTTCACGACTCGGGTGGCGGGTAGCGCGGTTTGGAGTTGTTCGGCGAGGCTGGGTTCGGATCCGCTGGGGCTGTGCGGGTTCGAGACGTCCACGAGGATCTTGTTCGCCAGCGCCGCGGCGAGTGCGCCGAGTCGTTCGATCGCGCCGTCGCCGGGAGTGGCGTTGATGATGATCTGTGCGCCGCGCGCTGTCGACTCGTAGTCGGCGATGGTGATGGGTGCGCCGGCCCAGTTCAGCGCGTCGGCGTTTCTGGTGCCGAGGGCGACTTCGTGTCCTGCGGTGGCCAGCTTGTTCGCCAGTGCGGTCGCTACGCGTCCGGAGCCAAGTATGCCGATGGTGCTCATGATGTTTTCCTCAGTGGTTGTAGGACAAAAGGTTTCGGCGATCAACGGATTGCGGCGAGGACACGCTGTGCTGCCGCGTGCACTCCGGGAGCGGCCGCGAGGAAGTCCGGGCTGCTCAGTTGCCAGCGGGCGCCATGGATGTCGGTGACGATGCCACCCGCTTCGCCAACCAGCAGCGCACCGGCCACCAGGCCCGATCGGACATCGCTGTACTGCCAGAACACATCCGAGCGTCCGGCCGCGACCTGGATCAACTGCAGTGTCGAGGGCACCGAGACCTTGGTGACGAGTGCGGCGTCGAGCATTGCGGCCACCGATTCGCCGATGCGGCGGAACGTATTTCGGACCTCGCCCGGCTTCGCCTGCCCGGTGCCGACGAGGGCGGCATCGAGGTTCTGCTTGGCCGAGACGCGCATCGCGACACCATTGCGGAAGGCGCCGCCGCCGCGCACCGCGGTGAAGGTCTCGTTCAGCAGCGGGAGGTGCACCGCGGTCAGGACCGGCTCGTTGTCGCGGACGAGAGTGGCGGTCACCGCCCAGTCGGCCATTCCGTGGATGTAATTGATGTTGCCCTCCACCGCGTCGGCGACCCACCATTCGCCGGCAGGCAGGTCGCCTGCGGACTGTTCGTCGTCGATCCACCCGGCGCCCGGCCTGGCCGCCAGCAGCGGTTCGCGCAGGGACCCGAGAGATTCCGCGTCGGCGGCCTGGATCGCGGCGACTACTGCGTCGAGGCTGTCCAGCTCGGTCCGTGGCACAAAACGTTCGTGCAGGTGTGCCCCTGCGGCGTGCACCGCGGAAACCACCGCGGGGAGGAGTTCGCGGTCTGCCTCGACGGCGGCGTTCAGCAAGTTCGACATGATGATCCTGTTCAAAGAGAAATCGGGAGAAGTGTTTTCGTGAGTTGCTCCCTCAACGCTAGGAACCGGAACCGTTGTCGTCAAATGCATTCCAGTAAGTAATAGAATTACTCTCATGCAATTGGATTTGAACCTGCTGACCGCGTTGGACGCGCTGCTGGAGGAGGGCAGCGTGGCCGGTGCGGCGGATCGGCTGCACCTCACCGCACCCGCCGTGAGCCGCGCGCTCGGGCGGATCCGGCGGGTGATGGGCGACGAGATCCTGGTCCGCACCGGCCGGACGATGACCCCGACGCCGCGAGCGCTCGCGGTGCGTGCACAGGTGCACGCGCTGGTGCAGCAGGCGCAGCTGGTGCTGTCGTCCGAACACGATCTCGACCTGACCACGCTCGATCGCACGTTCACGCTGAAAGGGCATGACGCCGTGGTCAATACGATCGGGCCTGACCTGCTCGCGGCGGTCCGCGCGCAGGCGCCCGGCGTCCGGCTGCGTCTGCTGGCCGAAGCGGACACCGATACCGACGAGCTGCGCCACGGTCACGTCGATCTCGAGATCGGGTCGAATCTGCCTGTGTCGGCTGACATTCGGCACGACGTCATGGCGAGCGACCGTCTCGTGGTCGCGGTGCCCGCCGACCATCCGGCGCACGCCTTCACTCTGGAGAATTACGTTGGCGCGGAACACATCACGGTGTCGCGGCGGGGGCGCCTGCACGATCCGATCGATGATCTCCTGTCCGCGCGCGGCCTGACCCGTCGGGTGGTCGCCACCGTGCCGACGGTGGCCGCGGCGCTGCGGTTCGTCCGGCGCGGCGATCTGGTGACGACCGTGCCGGAGCGGATGACCGGTGCGGCGGCGGCCGAACTCGGCCTGCGCCTGATGCCGCTCCCACTGGAGCCGATATCGATCCCGATGATCGTGGCCTGGCATCAGCGCTACGACGGCGACCGGGCGCACACGTGGCTGCGCGAGCAGCTCCGCGCCGCCATCTACCAGGCCGTCGGCCGTCCGGACAAAGCCGACAACGGCCAGCAGCCGCCGATCACATGACAGGGCCCGGTGGAATCGCTACTGTCCGAGGACATTCAAGGCAGATCGTGTCGGCAAGCGCTGGTGACCTCACGCGTGTCGCGGGTTCTGCCCCTTCTCGACCTGGGGAGAACGCAGTGAGATTCACAAGAGCCGGTGCGTTGACGGCGGCGGTATTACTGGCCACAAGCCTCGGTTTGGCGGCGTGCTCGTCGGACGACAGCACCGACGCGGGCATCGTCACGACCAACATCACCGAGCCGCAGAACCCGTTGCTGCCTGCCAACAACAACGACAACAACGGCAGCCGCATCGTCGACCGGCTCTTCGCCGGACTGAAGTACTACGACGCCAACGGCGTGGCCCATAACGACATGGCGCAGTCGATCGATACGACGGACCGGAAGAACTACAAGATCACCATCAAGCCGGACTGGAAGTTCTCCGACGGCACCGCGGTGACGGCGAAGTCGTATGTCGACGCGTGGAACTACGCCGCACTCGGCAGCAACACACAGCTGCAGGGCTATGTCTTTTCCAACATTGTCGGCTACGACGAGGTGGCGGCGGAAAAGCCGACGGCACAGACGATGTCGGGCCTGAAGGTGGTCGACGACCACACCTTCACCATCGCGCTGAAGAGCCCGTCGATCGACTTCGAACTCGCGCTCGGCTTCACCCCGTTCTACCCGCTGCCGGAGGCGGCGTTCAAGGACATCAAGGCGTTCGGCGAGAACCCCATCGGCAACGGCCCGTACAAGCTCGCGCGCACGGGAGCGTGGGAACACAACGTCAAGGTCGATCTGGTGCCGAACCCGGACTACCAGGGCGCGCGCCCGGCCAAGAACAAGGGCCTGCGATTCGTGATGTACCAATCGTTCGACACGGCCTACGCTGACCTGCTCGCGGGCAACCTCGACACCCTCGACACGATCCCGGACAGCGCGGTGTCGTCCTACAAGAAGGACCTCGGCGATCGCGCGATCACCAAGCCGACCGCGCAGAACCAGCACATCAGCAGCCAGACCAACATCCCGCACCTCGGGGGCGCGGAAGGCGTGCTGCGCCGCAAGGCACTCTCGATGGCGATCAATCGGGAGCAGATCTGCGAGAACATCTTCCACGGCACCAGGGTTCCGTCGCGTGACTTCACCGCGATCACGCTGCCCGGCTTCAACGGGAATCTGCCCGGCTCCGAGGTATTGAAGTACAACCCGGAGGAGGCCAAGAAGGTGTGGGCCCAGGCCGACGCCATCTCGCCGTGGTCAGGTCGTTACGAGATCGCCTACAACTCCGACGGCGGCCATCAGGCCTGGATCGAGGCGGTGGCCAACAGCATCAAGAACACCCTCGGCATCGACGCCATCGCCGCGCCGTACCCGACGTTCAAGGACATCAGGACCGCGATCACCGCGCGGACCATCGGTAAGGCGTTCCGCTACGGCTGGCAGGGCGACTATCCGACGATGCTGCAGTTCCTCACCGCCGAGTACTACACCGGCGCGGGCACCAACAACGTCGACTACGCCAACCCCGAGTTCGACAAACTCATCGACGCCGCGCTGGCCGCGTCATCGCCGGAGGAGTCCTACAAGCTGTCCGGCCAGGCGCAGGGCCTGCTGTTCCGCGACATGGCCGACATTCCGGTGCTCGATTACATCGCCACCGCGGGCCTGGGGGAGAAGGTGAAAAAGGTCCAACTCACCTGGAACGGCCAGTTCGATTTCGAGAATATCGAGAAGTAGTAGCGCAGTACGCCGCGCCGTCGGAACCGGCGGCGCGGCGGCACGGGTGTGCCCGCTGCAGGGTCCGGTGTGGTCCGGGTAGGCTGACCCGTCGATCGGACACGCGCACGTAAATGAGGTGGTGGCGGAATGAGTGAACGGGTATCCGAATCCGTGACGGGGACAACCACGGTCGCCGTCACGGTGCCCGCGTCACCGGAGCAGCTGACGATGCTGCGCGCGCTCGCCGAGACCGTGCTGCTGATCGCCGACTTCGGCCTCGACGAGGTGACCGATATCCGCCTCGCGCTCGACGAGATCGCGACCGTGCTGATGCAGGACGCGGCACCGGGTTCGACGATCGATTGCGCGTTCTCCTATCGCGAAGGCGTGCTCAACGCCAATATCCGCGCGGTGGGCGTCTCCGAAACCGAGGTCGGGACAGGCAGTTTCGGCTGGCACATCGTGCAGACCCTGACCGAATCGGTCACCGCGTCCAGGGCGCCGTTCGATGCCGCCGTTTCCGGCTACCCGACTGTCGTGGACTTCGTCTGGGCCCGGGGCGACCTCGATGAACAATGAAGCGACGACGTCCGGCGTCGGCCATGAGCCGCGTCGGCGTGGTGGGGACAGCTACGACAATATCGAGCCGCTGTTCCGCGAGCTGAGCGAGCTCGACGCGGACGACCCGCGGCGCGCGGCGGTACGCGAAGAGCTGATCAGCCGCTGCCTGCCGCTGGCCGAGCACATCGCGCGCAAGTTCACCGGGCGTGGCGAGAACTTCGACGACCTGCTGCAGATCGCCCGCGTCGGCATGGTGGCCGCGGTGGATCGCTTCGACGCGTCGCATGGCTCGCCGTTCCTCGCGTTCGCGGTGCCGACCATCATGGGTGAGGTGCGCAGGCACTTCCGCGACTACACCTGGTCGGTGCGAGTTCCGCGGCGGCTCAAGGAGATTCAGCAGACCATCGCGCCGGCCATCGAGACGCTCGCGCAGCGGCTCGGCCGGATGCCCAAGGCGCGCGAGATCGCCGAGGAGCTCGGCGCCGACCTCGTCGAGGTCACCCAGGCCCTGATCGCCCGCAACGCCTACCAGACCTCCTCCATCGATGTGGGCCTGGACAGCGACGACGACAGCGCGCCGCGCTCGCCGCTGGACACCCTCGGTGCCGAGGAGCCGGAATACCAAACCGTCGAGGACTACCTCGCGGTGAAACCGCTCATCGCGGCGCTGCCGGAACGCGAACGCCAGGTGCTGATCATGCGGTTCTTCGAGTCGAAGACCCAGGATCAGATCGCCGCGCAGCTGGGGGTTTCGCAGATGCAGGTCTCCCGGATCCTCTCCAAAACATTGAGTACGCTGCGCGAACAGGCACTACGCGACTGACCTTGTCCGGTAGTCGACCGACGAACGGGGAGTGGCTTGAGTAGCGACAACGCGACGCGGCTTGCGGTGCTGATCGATGCCGACAACGCGCAGCCCGGTATCGCCGACGGCCTGCTTGCCGAGGTGGCCAAGTACGGGACGGCTCACGTCAAACGGGCCTATGGCGACTGGACCAGTACGAACCTGAAGGGCTGGAAGGATCAGCTGCTCGCGCAGTCGATCCAGCCGATCCAGCAGTTCGGCTATACCACCGGCAAGAACGCCACCGACTCGGCGATGATCATCGACGCGATGGATCTGCTGTACACCGGCAACCTCGACGGGTTCGTGATCGTATCCAGTGACAGCGATTTCACCCGTTTGGCCAGTCGTATCCGCGAATCCGGGCTGACCGTCTACGGATTCGGTCAGCACAAGACGCCGAAGCCGTTCGTCGCCGCCTGCGACAAGTTCGTCTATACCGAAAACCTCACCGGCACAACGGATGAGTCGCCGACGCCGACGCGGCGGCCCGCCGCCAATCAGCTCAAGGGCGACGCCAAGCTGATGAATCTGCTCCGCAACGCGGTCGACGCGGCCTCCGACGACTCGGGCTGGGCCACCCTGTCCAGCGTCGGCTCGATCATCAACAAGCAGCGTCCCGACTTCGACCCGCGCACCTACGGCTACAGCAAGCTCGGTGAATTATTCACGGCGACAACGCTTTTCGATTCGGATACGCGTTCTCCCGGGGAGGGCAAGCAGGCTGTCACCTACGTGCGCGACGTCCGGAATCGGCCTGCCGCCAAGTAACGCGGCTCAGCCGTGGTGACCGGGATGGGTGCCCTCGGTAGGCATGGACGCCATGCCCGGCATGTCCATGCGCGTCGGTGCGGGCTGCTGGCCGGGGGCGAGCACCAGGAATTGGCCCATCATGCCGTGGTCCTCGTGCAGCAATAGGTGGCAGTGGAACATGTAGGGGTAGGTCGGGTCGCTGTGCTGCGCGAAACGCATGGCAAGCCGGTAGGTGAACTGTGGCTCGGTGTACAGGGTGTCCTTCCAGCCTGCGAGGGCTGGCGGTGGGGCATGTCCATCGATGTCGACCACCTGGAACTGGACGTCGTGCACGTGGAAGTTGTGCGGCCAGTTGTCGTTGTTGCGCACCGACCACACCTGGTTGCTGTCGACGGGGATGGTCATGTCGATCCGGTTCATGTCCATCCGGCGGCCGTTGATCATGAACCACTTCAGTTCGAAGGTGTAGTCCGGTGCGGTTCCCGGCGCCACGAGGGCGGGCATCGTGGCGAGCGAATCCGGAACGGGCGCAGACTGTTCGAGGCTTCCCGCGCGCAGTTGCAGGATGTCGATGGTGTCGTCGAAGCCGAAGGCGGCGGCGCGGTCGATATCCCTGCGCTGCTCGATCGCTAACGAGCGCAACATGATTCGCTCTCCGGCGCGCAGTTCGACCACCATCTCGACGCGTTCGCCCGGACTGACCTGGATGTTGCGCAGCGTTGCCGGTGCCGCGAGCAGTCCGCCGTCGGTGGCGATGAGCTGGAAGGCGCGGTGGTCGTCGAAGGCCAAGTTGTAGATCCGGCCCGACGACCCGTTGAGTACGCGCAACCGAACTCGGTCGGTGCGCACGTCCAGATGGGCCCCCGCGATGCCGTTGACGACGATCGTGTCGCCGAGCAGGCCGACGTCGGTGGGATCGGATTCGTCCAGTGCGCCGGACGCGGTGAAGCGCCGGTCCTGGATGACGAGCGGAATATTGTCGACGCCATACTCTTTCGGCAGAGCCAGGGTGTCGGTGGTCTCGTCGTCGACGAGGAACAGCCCCGAAAGCCCTCGGTAGACATGCTTTTCGGTGGCGCCGTGCGGATGCGGGTGATACCAGAGCGTCGCGCCCTGCTGGTCGATGGTCCACGCCGGTTCCCACGTGCCGCCGACGGCGATCGTCTGGTGCGGGCCGCCGTCGCACCGGGCGGGCAGGTGCATGCCGTGCCAGTGCACCGTGGTGGGCTCCGGCAGCGAATTCCGGATGGTGAACGCGACCGATTCGTGGCGCGTCGCCCGTAGCGTCGGGCCGAGGATCGAGCCGTTGTAGCCCCAGGTTGGCGTGTGCTTGCCGGGCAGCAGCTCCGACGTGCCCTGCCGGATGTCGAGGCTGAAGCGGCGAACGCCGTCGGCGTCCACCGCGGACGCGGCGAGCGGGGGAATCGGGAGTGGCCTGGTCGCGGAACCGGGGACCGGCGCGCCCGAACGGGCCGCGCACCCGGCGGCGAGCGGCACTACGGCGAGTCCAGCGAGGAAGCCTCGTCTCGAGACCACGAATTACTCCTTCGATCGGTGTCCGATCCAGCTTTGGTTGCCCTGACCCCCGCTCCGCGGCCATACTCAAGGGGTGTTGCACTTATAAGTGTAATTGGCTATGTTGGATTGACCACGCATTGCGGAAAGGAGCACCAGCCGATGAGCGAGACAATTATTCGCGACGACAGGGCGGTCGTGTCGATCACTTCCAGTGAAGTCGAGCAGGCTCGTGCGTTCAAAGCCCGCGTCGACCAGGTCCACCACGTTGCCGCGGAGGAGGATAGGGCCGGAGTCCTCATCGGGCTCCGCGGCGGCGATACCGTGGAGATGCCTGCCGAACTGTCTTCGCTCATCGGCCAAGTTCTTGACCTGGTCAGCCGCGGCTGCACAGTGACGGTGGCCAGCGTGCCCAACGAACTGACTACGACTACCGCCGCGAAGATTCTCGGCATGTCCCGTCCAACGTTGATGAAGCTCATCAAGGACGGCGCACTGCCTGCGCACAAGGTCCGTTCGCACACCAGACTGCTCAGTAAAGACGTTTTCGCATTCAAACAACAGCAAAGCGCAGAGCAGCGCCTGGCCTTCGAGGATCTCCGTCGACTGGAAGACGAACTTGGCCTGGTCGAATGACCAATTACCCTGTGTATCAGCCTATTTCGTAACCTTTGCCTGATCGCCAGTAGCATGCTCGGCATGGTCAGCGGGTGGGGTACCAAAGTTCTGGTCGACGCCAACATTCTGTATTCACGCACGTTGCGTGATTGGCTGGCCTTGCTGTACCTGCACGGAGGCGGCGAGATGTTCGAAGTGATGTGGACCGACGACATCATGGCTGAGTTCCACTATCACCTGCGCAAAAGGAACCCGTTTCTCGATGACGCTCAGGTTGGTGGCATCCGGCGGAGGCTCGAGGGTGTGTTCAAGGCTGGACGGATCAGCGGTTACACAGTCGATGCTGCTGCGACGTACCCGGACCCGGGCGATGCGCACGTCCACTGTGCCGCAGTCCATGGCAACGTGGACATCCTGCTGACCGATAATGTCAAACACTTCCGAGAAATCGAAGATCTACCGTATGAGACCTACTCAGCCGACGAGTTTTTCGAGCTCGTCGACGATACCGCCCCTCGTGCCGTGCACGCTGTGACGAAGGAACAACTCGTCTACCACGTTCGAAAGAGTGGTGACGGCAGCGTCTCCCTGCCCGAGATGTTGAAGAAGGCCGGTGCGCCGTTGTTTGCCGAGCGGGTTCGACAACACCTGAACGCGCTCGACCTCACAGCGCTGCTGAGCGCGCCCACATCCTCGTAGGTCACCGTCTCAGGTGGCGCGTTCGGCGCGGATCCGTCGGTCGCTGGGGGTGCGGGTGGCGGCGGCTATTAGGCGGGTGAGGGCGTCGGACTCGAGTTGGGTTGGGTCGACGGTTGGGCCGCCGTAGCGGAATAGGTCGCCGTCGACGAGGGTCGCTATTCGTGGTTCGCCGAGGCTGGTTGCGGCGAAGGTGTAGATCGGGACCCGTTTTGGCAGGATCAGGCCGAAGTCGATGGCGCGGGCCGTGCGGCCCTCGTCGGCGAGCAACTGGTGAATCGAGTAGTCGTGCAACGGGTATCGCCTTGGAAAGACGTTGCGCAGGTCCAGGAACAGCCCGACCGACCTGGTGCGCGGATCGGCGAGGCGTGGGCCGAGCCGGGCGAAGCGGCCCAAGGCCAGGGCGGGGCACTCGATCAGGGCGTGCGTGAACAGGACCCGGGCCAGGGTCACATTGATCATGAGCTGTTCGACATCCAGCTCGGCCTCGGCCAGCGGCTGGTTCTCCAGGTAGCCGGAGACGATGCTGAGGTTGTGCGCCCGATACCAGCTGAGCGGGGACGGCGCGGCGAGAAACCGCTGCCACAGTCGCGCGCCGGGCGTCGACGCGCGGTCGCTGTCACCGAGCAGTGTGGCCTCTAGTTGATCGTGCAGGAGACGATCGTTGATCGCGCGCCACCACGGACTGCCCGACACCGGATGCAGGACGCCGCGAGTGAGTTCCCATCGCAGAAAGGTCAGTTCGGCACGCGCGTAGGCACTCAGCTGCGCCGGATAGCAGCTCGCCGTCAGCGCCAACCGCTGGTCGGGGTCCGCGTGCACGGCTCCGACCTGTTGCGCGGCAAGCTCGCTGGCACGATCGTGGTTCATCGTCGCTCACTGTACCGACGCGGCGCGGACTCGGCTTGGGACGCGAAGTGCTGACCGTCCGGCCTATTTCGGTGCAGCGGCGATCTCGAGTTCGCGCAGACCTGGATGGACGGCCGGGTCAGCGGCCGAGATGTCCAGCCGGACATAGCGGGCGGAGATCGGACTGCTGAGGGTGCCGGTTTCCTGGTCGACGGTGACGGTGGTCCAGGTCTTGTCGTCGGGAGATACCGAAACGGTAGGTGCCGTCGGCGCCGGATCCGACCAGTGCGGAAGTATCCGGCCGACAGGGGTTTCTGTGCCGAGGTCGACGGTGAGGGTGCCTCGGTCGGCGTCGGGCGCCCAGCCGGTGGCGACGCTGCCGTCGACCGCCGCCTCGGCGTATCGACCGGGTTCGGCCGAACTCGCGGACACGGACTTGCAGCGGGCAATGTTGTCGGTCGGTGTCAGGTCCGGTCGCCGGGTCTTGACGCTCAGTGGATGGTCGCGGCTGACCAGCTGCGTGCCCGTCGCGGTCCGGACCTGCATCGCCGCACCATCTTTCAGTGTGATCCGGGTATCGTCCGGCCCGATCTCGGCGTCGAAAGTCCTGCCCTGCCAATGCATGCCGCGAATGTGCAGCCCGGCCCTGAGCTCCGGCGGCAGTATCGGATCGATGCGAACCTCGCCTTCGCGCAGGCGTAACCCGAGCAGGCCATTGGTGAACGTCTGCAGGAACCCGCCCGCCGCGGTGACGAAGGTGAAGGCAGGCGCACCCGCCAGCGCGTCCTTGCCACCGGCCTTGTTGCCGCGCGCCTCCGCGAACTGCCCGAACGGCGCGCGCTCGAACGGCCGCACCGCGCGTTCCAGGTAGGTGTCCGTCGCGCAGCCCGGCGTGCCGATCGCCGCGGCGTCGATGGCGTGCACCGAGTCGGTCATCGCGGGACCGTCGGGATCGGTGCGCTCGGCATAGTATTCGAGCGTATCGGCCGAAACCTTTTGCGACATAGGCCATTCCAACGGATAGATCAGCAGCACGGTATCCGCCTGCTTGATCGGCGTGCCGGGATAGCCGTCGTACTGGGCGAATATCTGCCGCGCCGGGTCGAAGGGCATGCGCAGGTGGTCGGCAATCGCGGTCCACTCGGGCGGCGCGGGCTGGCCGAGTATTTCGGCGGCCCGGACCGCATTGCGCAGTGCCAGTGCGGCAACCGCGTTGGTGTAGACCCCGTCGTTGACACCGTTGCTGTATTCATCGGGGCCCGCGACATTGTCGATCGAGTAGCTGCCGTCCGGATCGGGCGTCACCCGCGAGGCCCAGAATTCGGCAAGGGCCCGCATGATCGGCCAGCTCCGACCGCGCAGGTAATCGGTGTCGCCGGTGGCCAGATAGTACTGCCAGGCCGCGAGGGAGATGTCGCCCTGCAGATGGATCTGGGTCAGGCAGTGCGGCGGATCCCAGCTGTGGCATTCCGCGAGGGCGCCCCGGCTTTCGCTGGTCCATGGATAGAAGGCGCCGCGATAGCCGAGCTGTTGGGCGTTGGCCTGCGCGGCGGGCAAGGTCTTGAACCGGTAGTCCACCACGGATTTGGCGAGATCGGGTGCCAGTTGGAGCAGGCCGGGGAACATCCAGATGTCCGCGTCCCAGAACACCGCACCCGCATAGTTGTCGCTGCTGAGTCCGACCGGCGAAATGCTGTTGTCCTGTTGGGAATTCGTGCTCGAGTACAGCGAGTAGAGCGCACCACGGGCCCACGTCTGCAGGTCGGCGCCGCCGGGTATCTCGATATCGCCGCGCCACAGCGCACGCCATTGCGCCGCCGTGCCCGCCAGCAGCTCCGGCCAGCCCTTACGTGCCGCCCGCTGCGCCGCGTCCTTGGCCGCGGCCACCGGATCCCGGGCGGTGAGCGCGGTGTCGACGCCGACGAATTTGGTTACCTCATAAGCCCTTCCGTCGCGCACGGAGAGCCGGTTCTGCTGGCTGACGGTGAGATCGCGCGCCGGGGCGGGTTGCTGCGCGGCCCCGGTGCTCAGCACGGACGCGACCGCGCCGACCACTCCGGTGCCGTCGGTGCGGAAGCCGACCCGAATGGCCCCATCGCCCGCGCCGCCCTCGGTCTGCGTCATCCGGCGGGCGCCCGCGCCGTCGAGCAGATCGGTCACGGCGAGCTCACCGGACCAGTGCGGGACGAGCGTGAGATGGACCGCGCCCACATGCTGATCGACCCGATCCGTGACGACGTCGTACACCAGATCGGTGGCCTTGCCGTCCCGGCTGGTCCAGGTGAGTGCGGTGCGCACCATTCCGCAGCGCAGGTACCCGGTCTGCGAGAAGTTCGTGATCTGAGCGGGCGGTGTGTTCATGGAGTAGGTGTCGTCACCGACGCCGACGGTGAGCGCGGACCAGTTCGGCAGCGCCGCCGCGACCTCACGATCGTCGGCCAGCCCCGGCGTGTGCCCGTACAGACCGGCCACGAACGCCCCGTCGTACCGAGGGGTGTACAGCGGCCAGCCGCTCGGCTCGCCGGTCAGCGCGTACCCCGTGCCGCGCGGCGGCACCCGCAGCCCGAGGTAGCCGTTGCCGACGAACGGATGCCGCTCGAACCCGGCATTGACGTCGGTATTCGACGACGTCCAGCCGGGCGCGGACGAGGCGTCGTCACCCGGGCATACCGGCGTGGCCTCGTCCCGCGCGGTGTCCCGGATCGCGAACAGGATCCCGCAGGCCACCAACGCGATCGCCACGACAAAAGCGGTCCCGATCAGGATCTTGGTGCGCGAACGCAATCCGTACCTCCATGTGCCGCATGGACGACCGTGCCGTGCTCGGCGACGCGGCCCGAGCTCAGGCAACTACGCCCCGGGCGGTCACCTGCAGCCATCCTATGGTCAACCATGGCACCCGAGATGTCGCGGCCGCGGACGGGATCGGTCTCCTCGCAGTCGGCCTGCTTGCGTTGCGTTGGGTGGCCTATGGGGTGGCGGTGCGGGCATTCGGGTCGAAGCCGCCGGGGATTTCGTAGACCACGCCGGTGAAGGTTGCGCCGAAGAGGCGGCCCGCCGAGAAGCCGGTCGTGCCTCGGCCGTAGGTGAGGACGCTGGTCATCGGGTTGCCGCTGCCGAGGACGCAGTACTGGTTCGGTGCGTCGATCCGGATGACCTGGCCTGCCGCATTGAGGGGGACCACCGGGCGGTCCAGCGAGTCCAGTGTCAGGCCGTCCGGCGCGGCGAGCGCGTCACCGCCGCCGAGATCGAGCAGTGACTGGGGCGCGCCCGGGTTGGCGGTGGGGATCCGGCTCACGCCCGGGTTGGCGAATGTCCTGCTGACGTACAGGTATTCGTCGTCCTTGCCGAGGACGGCGCCGTTCGCGCTCGGGAAGGACGTCCAATCGGCTTGGGCCACACCGTTCGGATAGACGCGGCCGACGAGGTTGCCGAAATCGTTGGTGGCGTAGACGGTTCCGTCCTGCGCGACATCCATGCCGTTCGCGGCGCTGAGCCCCGCGGCGAAGGGGCGGACCGCGCCGGTATCCGGATCGAGCTCGATGATCCCGGCATGGCGCAGCGTGTCGCCGACGAAAGAACGCGCGTCCGCGCCATAGCCGACCAGCAGTTTGTCGTCGGGTGTCCAGGCGAGTGCGCCGCCACCGCCGCTCGGCACGGTCGCGATGGGGACCGGTGCCGCGCCTGGCACGTCGATCCGGTACACCCGGCCGGTCGCCAGGTCTGTTGTATAGGCCCGGCCATGTGCGTCGACGGTGAGTCCCTCCAGCGCTCCGGGCAATGCCGCGGCCAGCACCGTCGGCTGGCCCGCACCGCCGCATACCGGTGCGGCGCTCGCCGCGGGCGCGGCAACCGCCGACAACGCGGCGAACGTCAGGGCCGCCACGGCGACCGTTGCCTTGTCCATGCTGCTCATTGCACACCTCGGCTGTCTGGTGATGGGTGCGATTCGCCGCCACGGAGCAGGAATCGCCGAATGGGCCTGGCGATCCAGTGCAGTATGCGCCCGTGCCATGGGAGATTCACGCACCATCGGTGATTCTGGCGTGGCATGTGCGAGACGATCAGCGCCGCACCGGGTTTGCGAGCGCACGGGTTACGCTTCGATGCGATCGGCCGAGGCGGCAGCAACGAGGTGCTTGTCGCCTCCGGTGCGAAGGGATGGTGCGGGATGAGTGACGAGGTGCAGACGCCGCCGTTCGCGGAGATCGTCAACGGGGCACTGGAATTCACCATTCCGGTCGCGCACCGGATGGGAGTGACGGCGGTCGAGGTACGGCCGGGCTTCGCGGCGACGACGGTGCCGATCGAGGGCAACGGCAACCACTTCGGCACCATGTACGCGGGCGTGCTGTTCACGGTCGCGGAAATCCTCGGCGGCGCGATCGCGATCGCCACGTTCGACAACTCCGCGTTCTATCCGCTGGTCAAGGATCTGCACGTGTTCTTCCGCAAGGCCGCGAAGACCGATGTGCGGGCCGAAGCGACCTTGCCCGCGGACGAGATCGCCAGGATCACCAAAGAGGCCGCCGCGAAAGGGAAGTCGGACTTCACCTTGCGGGCCGCCGTCACCGATGCCGACGGCGTACTCGTCGCGGAGACCGAGGGGCTTTATCAACTGCGGGCGCACGGTAAGTAGGAGATTGCGGATCCGTTCGTCCTGCGGGTTCGACGGATATTCGATGCGTGCACAGTGAAGTTTTCATTCGTGTCCCGCTGAGTGGGACGATCGACGCTCGGCGTGCGACCGAAGACACAATTTCTCAGTGATCTCGGGCACATAACGTAACAATTACCGTTCGGCTTGTCGTTTCCTTTTGCCTGCTCGTGATGCATAAACGAGATAACCCTCGACCAGCGGTCAAGGTTGTTCCGGCGTGATCGGAGCGTGATTCGCAGCGACTTCTTCGCTACCGTCGCCGGAGCCCGATCGATGACGGGCTCGAACTCGAACCGCTGAATGCCGGTAACCCTGTCCCGCGGTTCGAGGATCCCCTACCTACCTGGGGACAGGGACACGGCGAGCACGTGCCGTGCCGGTGGGCGCAGGCAGGAATTTCCTACATGTCGCATAACCGCAAGTTCAGCACCCGCGTCCTCGCCGCACTTGGCGCCCTCGTTGCCGTCCCCTTCGGCCTGTCCACCGCCACCGCGTCGGCCAACAACTGGGACGCCGTCGCACAGTGCGAGAGCGGCGGCAACTGGGGGACCGAGACCGGCAACGGCTTCTCCGGCGGCCTGCAGTTCACGCAGAGCACCTGGACCGCCAACGGCGGCGTCGGCAGCCCGAGCAACGCGAGCCGGGCCGAGCAGATCCGCGTCGCGGAGAACGTGCTCGCCACCCAGGGCCCCGGCGCCTGGCCCGTGTGCGGTGCCTACCTGTAAAGCCTTGACCGGCGCTTACCGCGAAAAGCGGTAGGCGCCGGGCTATTTCAGGGCGATCATTTGTTCGATGTAATTATGTGACGTCAGTCGTGTTTTCATTACGGATGAAATTGTTTTCGTAATTTCGAATTCAGATGCGTTGATCAAGCGTCTGGATGTTTCATCCCACGAATTAGAACTAGAACACGTTTCGGTCTCGTGTCGCGAAATGCCTGCGGCCGGTGGTGCCAATCACTAGCCTGTGGCCACCCGGTCCTTCGTGCCGGCTCGACGTAGAGCCGGACGAGATGCCGTGGCTAGAAAGGCATCTCGACCATGAGTTCCACCCAGACCGCCGCACCGCCCACCATTCTCACGGGCCTGTGGCAGCGCAAGCTACCGCACTATCCCGATACGCCCGCCCGCTCCTGGTATCTGACCGTTGTTGTCATCGCGTCGATCGGGCTCTACTACCAGTTGTTCGTTACCGGCGCGGTGGGCAATGAGCTGATCGCCTATTTCCACCTGTCGTTCGCCTACTTCGTCTGGATCTTCATCATCGGCGCCGCGTTCGGCGCGGCCGCCTCGGTGCTGGCCGGCCTGCTCGATCGGTGGGGCCGAGCGAACATCGTCGCCTACGGTGTGGTGATCTGTTCGCTGCTGACGCTGTTCGCGGTGCCCGCGACCACCACGAAGGAGCAGTATCTCTTCGTCTATGTCGTGGTGAGCATCGTCGAAGGCGCGGTGCTGGTGGCCACACCCGCGCTGATCAGAGACTTCTCGCCACAACTCGGCCGGGCCTCCGCGATGGGCTTCTGGACCCTCGGCCCGGTCATCGGCGCCCTGGTCACCACCCAGATCTCCACCCGCTCGCTGGACGCGCATCCGGACTGGCAGTACCACTACCGGCTGTGCGGGGTGATCTGCCTCGTCATTGCGGTGATCGCGCTGATCGGCCTGCGGGAACTCAGCCCGCGGCTGCGCGACCAGATCATGGTGTCACTGCGCGATCGGGCGCTGATCGAGGCGCGCGCCCGCGGACTCGACGTCGGCGCGCTGGAGCAGGGGCAGTGGCGGCAGATGCTGCGGCTCAATATCGTCGGCTCGGCGCTGGCCATCAGCCTGTTCCTGGCCTTCTTCTATACGATCGTGTCCTTCCTGCCCGTCTATATGGCGACGAACTTCGGCTTCAGCCCGGCCAAGGCCAACGCGCTCGGCAACTGGTACTGGACCGCCAACGCGGTCGCGCTGGTGCTGGCCGGGATCGCCTCGGACTTCCTCAAGGTGCGCAAGCCGTTCATGATCGCCGGGGCGGTGATCAGCGTGGTTGGCATGTATCTGTTCATCGGCTACACCGACAAGCCGGACACCGGCTACTACACCTTCGCCTGGGTGTTCGTCATCATCGCCGTCGGCACCGGCATCGCCTACTCGACCTGGATGGCCAGCTTCACCGAGACCGTCGAGGAGCGCAATCCGGCGGCGACCGCGGTGGGGCTCGCGGTGTGGGGCGGCACGCTGCGCAGTGTCGTCACCGTCGTGCTGTTCGGCTTGCTCGTGGTGGTGAACGCGGCCGGTCCGCTGGTCAATTACGGTCCGCGGCTGCAGGAGATTCAGGCGAAGTACGGCCCGCAGCTGGCGACCATTCAGCAGGTCGGCGCGGAAACCCTGGCGGCGCTGAGCAAGAACCCGAACGACCAGACTGCCCAAGTGGCGGCGCTGAACAAGCTGACCGGCGCGTCACCGGCCGAGATCCAGACGGCGTTCGGGCTCACTGCCCGATACTCCGAGGAACTCGCGACGATGCAGGCCATCGAACCGGCCACGCAGGCGACGCTCGCCGCGAACCCGGCCGACGGGAACGCCGGGCTCGCGGCGGTGGGGCAAGTCGCCAGGAAGTTCGACATCCCGGTCGATCAGGCGATCGCCCGGCTCACCGCCGTCCAGCAGATCCCGCCCGCCGACCTCGCTGTCCTCGGCACCGTGGGCTCGAAGCTCGCGCAGGCGGGAGCGCAACTCCAGTCGGTCGGCACCATCCCCGCCGACGACCAGGCTTACCTCGCCGCGCACGCGACCGAGGTGCAGCAGGCCAAGGCCGATTCGCCGCACCAGTGGGCACGCTGGTGGTGGATCTGTCTCATCGCCCAGATCGTGTTCCTGCCGTTCGTCTTCCTGATGGCAGGGCACTGGAGCCCGAAGAAGGCCGCGGCCGAGGCCGCCGCGCATGACCGGCTGGTGCAGCAGGAACTGGCGGAACTGACGCCGCTGCCTACCGCTCGGTAACCGGCGGGCTACTCGACGCCGAGGGTGACCTCGGTGGATTTGATCAGCACCTTGACCCGGACGCCGTCGGCGAGTTGGAGGTCGTCGACGGCGTCGCGGGTGATCGAGGAGGTGATCTCGTTACCGCCCGCGAGGCGGACCCGGACCACCGCCATGGCTTCGCCGCGGGTGACCGAGATGACGGTGCCGTCCATTTGGTTGCGGGTGCTCAGTCGCATGGCGGCGAGCATACGCAGGGCGAACCCGGCCGAGCGGGATATGCGGGCGGTGTCTAGCGGGGAATGGCGGAGGGCAGCGGGTGGTCCGGCTCGAGCGCGGGCAGGCCGTCGAGGCTGGTCGCGTTGTCGCCCGCGATGCGGCGGGCGAAATCGTCGTCGGTGCGGCGGCCGTGCAGCGCGTCGAGCACCGGGCGTTCGTCGATGAGTTCGAGGTAGGGGACCGAGTAACCGCAGGAGTCGGCGATCCGGTCGACGCTGACGACGATGGCGGCGCGCAGGCCCGGGTGCTGCAGGCCGAAATGCGGTCGCATGGCGTCGAATTCGGCGGAGTCGGGGCGCACCACGCGGCCGGTGCCGAAGAGCCGCAGGATCTTCGAGGTGCGGGTGAACGAGCAGAACATGATGGTGATGCGGCCGTTTTCGCGCAGGTGCGCGATGGTTTCCGAGCCGCTGCCGTATAGGTCGAGGTAGGCGACGGTGTGATCGTCGAGGACGGCGAAGGTGTCGCGGTAACCCTTGGGGGACAGGTTGACCCGTCCGCCGTCGACGGGTGCGGTCGCTACGAAGAACATAGACTGCTCGCCGATGAACTTGCGTAGCGCGTCATCGAGATGCGAGAAGACCTTCGCCATCAGGGCCCCTTCCCTAGTCGTCCCATGACAGGACTTGGGTTTCGAGCCTAACTCCGGGCGCGGGCCCCGATGGGCGGCTGAGGCTCAAATCACGTGGTCGGGGTGCCCGCTAGGCCCGCCAGAGTTGGTCTCCCGCGCGGGAGATGACGATGTTCGGCACCACCGCGTTGCGGGACAGACGGGTGATCGCGAGCACCATCTCGGCGATGTCGCCGGTGGTCAGCATGGCCGACTGGTCGAGCACGTCGCGTTTCCACGCGGTCATGTCGGTGTCCACGTAGCCGGGGGAGATGGCGGTCGCGCTGACGTCGTTGGCCGACTCCTCCAGCGAGATGGTTTCGCAGAGCGAGATCAGCGCGGCCTTGGTCGCGCCGTATGCGGCGAGTCCCGCTTCGCCCGCGACACCCGTAATGGAGGCAAGAGCAATGACCTTCGCGCCACGCTGGGGATCGTCCTGTGCGCTCTTGCGTAGCAGCGGGAGTGCGGCCTGGATGAGGGTGATGGGTGCGCGGAAGTTGACGTCGAGCATGCGTTCGTAGGTTTTCACCGGCATGTCCGCGACGGTTCCCGCGGTGCCGGTGCCCGCGCTGAGTACGAGGGCGTGCAGGCCGTCGAAGCGGTCGGCGTGTGCTTGCACGAGCGCGCGCACCTGGTCGAGGTCGTTCATCTGGGCGACAACGGGATTCACCTCGACGCCGGTCTCGTCGTGCAGCCGGGTCGCGGTTTCGGCGAGCACGTCCTTGTTTCTGGCGGCGATGCTCAGGTGGTAACCCTCGTGTGCCAGTCGGCGGGCCACCTCGGCACCGATGCCGCGCGAGCCGCCGGTCACCAGGGCGCTGCGGACGGTCATCCGAGCGTCTCCAGTCCGGCGTCGAGCAGCAGTGGCACGGCCGCGCCGATGGTGGCGAATCCGTCGCCCACCGTCTTGCCCGCGAGGAAACGCTGGTGAATGCCCTCCGCGATGACCGCCAGCTTGAAGTAGCCGAGGGCGCGATAGAAGGGGAGATGTTCCAGGGAGTAACCCGTCGCGGTGGCGTAGCGGTCGGCGATCTCGTCGACGGACAGGAAGCCGGGGTTGGCGCTCGGCGCGTGCCGGACGCCGAGCACCGGCTCGCAGCGGTCGTCCCAATAGACCTGGAGCAGGCCGAGATCGGCGAGCGGGTCGCCGAGGGTGGCCATCTCCCAGTCCACCACGGCCGCGATGGTGCCGAAGTCGGCGCGGTCGACGATCGTATTGTCCAGGCGGTAGTCGCCGTGCACGATGGTTTCGGCCGCTTGCTCCGGCAGTGCGGTGCGCAGTGCGTCGGTGAGCCGGTCGAGGGCGTCGAGTTCGCGGGTGGCGACGCGGTCCCACTGGCCGCGCCAGCGTTTGACCTGACGAGCGAGATATCCTGCGGGGCGGCCGAATTCGGCGAGGCCGACGGCGGTGTAGTCCACCGCGTGCAGCGCGGCCAAGGTGTCGATGAGGGCTGCCGAGCAGGCGCGAGCCTGCTCGGTGCCGAGGGCGGCGGTCTGGTCGCCGTCCTGCAGGACATGGCCGTCGACGAAGGCGACCACCGCGAACGGCACGCCGATCACCTCGGTGTCCTCGCACAACGCGATCGCCTGTGCGACAGGGACGTTCGTGTCTCGCAGGGCCGCGACGATGCGATATTCGCGGGCCATGTCGTGTGCGGTGGGGGTGAGCGGGCCGAGCGGTGGGCGGCGCAGCACCCAGTCGTTCGTTCCGTCGTTCAGGCGGTAGGTGAGGTTGGATTTGCCGCCCTTCAGCAGGGCCGCCGTCAATGGTCCGGCGGTCTGCGGCACGTGTGCCTCGAAATACCGTTGCAGCGCGGGGAGATCGAGGCCGGCCAGTGCCGCCGTCATCGGTGCGCCTTGGCGATGGCCGGGCCGCCGCTTCGTCTGATCGTCGGCGTCATCCGAGGCGCTCGATAATGGTGGCGTTGGCCAATCCGCCTGCCTCGCACATGGTTTGCAGGGCGTAGCGGCCGCCGGTCTGCTCGAGATGATTGACCATGGTGGCCAGGATACGGGTGCCGGAGGCGCCGAGTGGATGACCGAGGGCAATCGCGCCGCCGCGCGGGTTCAGCTTGGCCGGATCCGCGCCGAGTTCGCGCTGCCACACCAGCGGCACCGGCGCGAACGCCTCGTTCACCTCGTAGGCGTCGATGTCGTCGATGCTCAGCCCGGCTCGTTCCAGTACCTTGCGGGTGGCCGGGATGACGGCGGTGAGCATGAGCAACGGATCGTCGCCGACCACCGAGAACGCGTGGAACCGGGCGCGGGGACGCAGGCCAAGCTTGTTCGCCGCCTCCTCGCTCATGATCAACGCGGCCGAGGCGCCGTCGGTGAGCGGTGAGGAATTGCCCGGCGTGATCAGCCATTCGATCTCCGGGAACCGTTCGGTGAACCGCTCGTCCACGAACGCGGGCTTCAGCCCCGCCAATCCCTCGGCGGTCGTTGTCGGGCGGATGGTCTCGTCCGCGGTCAGGGTGCCCGCCGCGACCAGCTCGTTCGCGAACCCGCCCGCCGCGGCCGTTTCCGCGGCGAGCCGATGCGAGCGCGCGGCGAACTCGTCGAGCGCGGCGCGATCGAACTTCCATCGCGCGCTGATCACCTCCGCCGCGATACCTTGCTGCACAAGCCCTTCCGGATACCGATGCGCCAACGGCCCCTGATTCGGATCCTTGCCCTGTGCGTTCGAGAACATCGGTGCCCGGCTCATCGACTCCACGCCGCAGGCGATCGCGATGTCGTACGCGCCGGAGATCACGCCCTGCGCCGCGAAATGCGCCGCCTGCTGACTCGACCCGCACTGCCGATCCACCGTCGTCGCGGGCACCGACTCCGGAAACCCCGCGGCCAGCGCCGCCGTCCGACTGATGTTGAACGCCTGCTCCCCGCTCTGCGTCACACACCCGCCGACCACATCGTCGACCACCGCCGGATCCAGCCCGTTGCGCGTCACCAACTCGGCAAGCACCCCGGCGAGCAGCGTCGCCGGATGCACCTCCGACAACCCACCCCCGACCTTCCCCTTGCCCGACGGGGTACGAACGACATCGACGATGACGGCGGACCTCATAGCCCTCTCCGATCAGCTAAGTTAGTTGCGATTCTCGTCTAAGTTAACACGGATTCGCGGTCGGCTGTGCTGATCGACCAGGGCTGGACATGAGCTGCTCCGGGCGTACGGATGCTCGGCTAGTCGCCGAAGATTGCATCCAGCGAGCTGGCGACAATCGTTTTGTCCATCCAGGCTTCGAGCTGTTCGGTATCCGCGCAGGCGAGGATGTGGGCGCGGAGGTCATCGGGGACCACGAATCCGCGGGCGACAAGGGCGCGCATCAGCATCTTCGCCTCGCCTCTCGCTTCCCCTCTCGCCTCGCCTTGCTCGAGCAAGCCATCGACGAAGTCATCTCGGTAGGTATGGCTGGCCATGAGCTCCTCCAGGGCTTTTTTGGCCGCGTCCGTGGCGGCGTGCTGGACAAATCGAGTGTAAGTGGTGCGGGTCTCGCGATCGAGGGTGGCAAGTTTATCGAGGACCATCCGGCGGTTGCTGTCTTCGGTCAGGTCGAGGGCGTGGGTGAGGGCGGCGAGCACGGTGAGTTCTGGTGCGACGCCCGCGAAAGCGGGGTTCCTGGGATCCGGGGTGTTGTGTGGGCCGATGACGATGGGCTCGAGACTGAATCCTGGATGGCCGGTGTGGATGGTGCGGCGGCAGGCGCGGGCAGTGGCTCGACTCGCGGCGATGACGACCAGCACGGCATCGCAGTTGTGCTGGGATTGGGCTACCGCCACGTAGGCGGGCCAGGCCCTGCGTTTGCGGCGTTTCGGTGCGGCCGACTGGGATTCGGTGATGACGGCCAGCTTGCTGCCGTCGGTGCCGTGGAGCAGCGTCACGGCGTCGGCCCGGAATTCGGGTGGGTTACAGGTGGTGAGGTTGCTGTCGCTGACCGTCGCGGTCGCTCCGGCGGGTAGTTGGATGCCGGTATCGGCGAGCAGCGCGGCTGCTAATTGCGGGTTGTGGCGCAGCAATTCGAGAGGGACCTCGTGGCGGATGCTCGGCATGGCGGGAAGATTGTCACGGGCCACCGACAGGTTTCTGTGGCTCAGGTCGTCTCGGCCGAGACACACCGATTAGCTTCGCACACAGTTTATTTCGGCGTGTGATGGTAGGTGCTGGTGGCCGTGCGTGGGAGTGCGGATTACGCCGGATAGGTGTGTGTTTCAGTGGCTTTTACTGCGGCCCACAGTTGCAGGCCTGGGCGGAGGCGGAGGTCGGCGACGGTGGCGGGGGTGACGTCGGCGAGGACGGGTGGGGTGCCGTCGAGGCGGAGACGGATGGTGTGTGCGTGTTGTTCGATGCCGGCGATGGTGACCGGCCAGGCGTTGCGCTGGCTGCCGGTGGGGCGGTCGGGGTGCAGGCTGACGGCGGTGGGGGCGAAGGCGATGTGTACCGCGCCGCGGCCGGGTTCGGCGGCGGTGAGGGTGCCGCCGGTGTCGAGTTCGACGGTGGTGTCGTTGGCGATGCCGCGATAGAGGTTGAGGCCGACGAGATTCGCGACGTAGTCCGAGCGGGGACGGTGCGCGACTTCGCTCGGGGAACCTTCCTGGACGACGACGCCGTTTTCGAGGATGACGAGGCGGTCGGCCAGCACCATGGCGTCGAGCGGGTCGTGGGTCACCAGCACGGTGTGGCCGGGATAGTCGGCGAGGTGATGGGCGAGGTCGGAGCGCACGCGCAGGCGGGTGCTCGCGTCGAGTGCGGCCAACGGTTCGTCGAGTAGCAGCAGGGCGGGGTCGGTGGCGAGTGCGCGAGCAAGGGCGACGCGTTGGGCTTGACCGCCGGACAGCGCACGCGGTTTGGCCAGCAGGTGTTCCGAGAGGCCGACGCGGTCCAGCCATTCGCTGGCACGGGCTCGGGCCGCGGTGCGGCGCTCGCCCCTGGCACGCAGGCCGAACGCGACATTGTCCAGCGCACTCAGGTGGCCGAACAGCAGGTAGTCCTGGAAGACGACGCCGACCTCGCGCCGCTCGGCGGGTACGAACACCTTCGGCGGTGCGTCCCAAGTCTTTTCGCCGATCCGCAGCATACCGTCGGTCAACGGTGTCAGCCCGGCCAGCGTCCGCAACGCGGTGGTCTTACCCGCACCGTTGGGCCCCAGCAGGGCGACGACTTCGCCCGGCGCCACGGACAATTGGATGTCGAGCTCGAATTGCCCTCGAGTGACTCGCAATTGGGCATCGAGAGTCATACCACGCCCCGAATCCACCGCTCGCGCAACGCGACGAGCACGGCGACCGAGACCGTGAGCAGCACTAGGCTGAGCACGATCGCGTCCTCCGGATCGGCTTCGAGCGCCAGGTACACCGCAAGCGGCATGGTGGTCGTCTTTCCGGGGAAGTTGCCCGCGAACGTGATCGTGGCGCCGAATTCGCCGAGCGCCCGAGCCCAACACAGCACCCCGCCCGCGACCACGCCCGGCAGTACCGAGGGAAGCGTCACGCGCCGGAATGCCAGCCACCGCGACGCGCCCAGCGTCGCCGCCGCCTCCTCGAAGCGCGGATCCGCCGCGCGCAGTGCGCCTTCCACCGAGATCACCAGAAACGGCATCGCCACAAACGCTTCCGCGACAACGACGCCCGCCGTCGTGAAAGGCAATGAGACGCCGAACCATTCGTACAGGTATCGCCCGAACAACCCACGTCTACCGAGCACGAGCAAAAGCGCGACACCGCCGACCACGGGCGGCAGCACCAGCGGCACGGTGACCAGCGCCCGCAGCACCCCGCGTCCCGGCACCTCGCCGCGCGCGAGCAACCACGCCAACGGCACCCCGAATAGCAAGCACAGTAGCGTCGCGAGACTCGCGCACTGCAACGAAAGCCGAAGGGCCTGGCCAACTTCGGCGTTGAACAGCCGACTCGGCAGGCCGCGCCACGGCGTCCGCCACAGCAGTCCTGCCAGCGGAACGAGCAGAAACGTCAGCGCGCACAGCGCGGGCAGCACCAGCACGAGCGGTCGCCGCCCCTTGGCAACCCGTCGCCGCGGCACCCGTGTCACGGTGCGTCGAATCCTGCCTTGGCGAACACCGTCTTCGCCTGCTCGGACTGCACGAAGTCGACGAACGCCGCGGCCGCGGCCGGGTTCGGCGCGTGCGCGAGCGGCGCGACCGGGTAGTCGTTGATCGCCTTCGCTGCCTCGGGGAAGTCGATGCCCGCCACCTGGGCACCCGCGGACTGCACGTCGGTCCGGTACACCAGCGCCGCATCGACCTCGCCGAGCTTGACCTTCGTCAGCACCGCCTTCACGTCGGCCTCGCGGGTATCGGGCTGCGGGGTGACGCCCGCGACGTCGAACACCGTCTTGGCGGCGGCACCGCACGGCACCTGTTCGGCGCACAGCGCGATCTTCGGCTCGGTCTTGCCGAAGTCGGCCAGGCCGGTGATGTGGCCCGGGTTGCCCTTGGGCACCGCGATCTCCAGCCGGTTGCGCACGAAGGTGACCGGCGCGCCGGTCACCTCGCCCTTGTCCTGCACCTGCCGCATGTTCTTCGGCGCGGCCGAGGCGAAGACGTCGGCCGGGGCGCCCTGGTTGATCTGCTCGGCCAGCGCCGAACTGGCCGCGAAGCTGTAGACCACCTTGACGCCGGGGTGCGCGGCCTCGAACTGCTTGCCGAGCTCGGTGAAGGTCTCGGTCAGCGAGGCCGCGGCGAACACCGTGACGGTGCCGCCGACCTTGTCGGTGCCCGCGGGCGCCGCCTTGTCGTCGGAGCCGCAGCCGACCAGCGTCAGTGCGGCCACACCGGCAACGGCGGCGACGCTCAGCGAACGAATCATGGTCGACCTCATCAACTTTCCGGAATCTCGACGACGACGTGTGTCGACTTGACCGAGGCCACCGCGACGCTGCCCACCTCGAGCCCGAGCTCGTCGACCGACTCCCTGCTCAGCAGCGACACCAGCCGGAACGGTCCGGCCTGCATCTCGACCTGCGCCATCACGGTGTCCTTGAGCACCCGCGTGACGATGCCGCGCAGCCGATTGCGGGCGGACGCGGCCACGGTGACGCCCGGCTCCGGGGTCTCCGCGGTGGCCTGCAGGAATTCGGCCAGTTCCCGGCCGCGCACGCCCTTGCGTCCGTTGCCGAGCTGGATGGCGGTGAGCTTGCCCTGCTCGATCCACCGCCGCACGGTGTCGTCGCTGACACCCGCCAGCACCGCCACTTCACTGATCCGCAAATCCGACACGATCCGTAGTTTATTGACGCATCTGCGGAAAGCAAGTGGCAATCGGGGCGGCGTGACGGGCCCGGCCGGGTCGTGGTGCTCGTGGTTCGTCTCGACTGCGCGGCGGGCGGCGATCTCCGTCGCCATCGACACTGTGCGGTATCGCGACCGATTCTTCCGATATGTGGTTGTTGTGGTCGCTGTGGCGGAAATTCCGGTGAACTGTCTCACAACGGCCAGTGCCCGAATTATCGATGGGGTTCTTCGGGAGACGTTGAAATCCCTGTTGGACATATCATTTCGCGAACTATCCGCGCGTCATGTCGTGCCGATTCCGTCGATCGAAAGGCCCGGACGCCTCCCGCGATCATTACATTGGAGGGGATTTCGCAGTCCCATCTGATGGAGGAATTTCGGTGCCGATTATCGATCTGGGTTCGTCAGCGTTGAATCTCGCGAACGTCGTGACGTCCATTGCCGCCAACATCACCTACCTGTTGCAGGCCTGGCACGTCATCTAGTCGACCCCGTGACCCGGCGGCACCGCGGCATCCGCGTCGGCCGCCGGGCACAGTCGATGGATCGTCAGCGCCGCCGCGAGCAGCCGGGAGTCGTGCGGTTCGGTCGGATCGATGCCGGTGAGTTCCGCGATGCGGCGCAGGCGATAGCTGAACGTATTGGGATGGACGTGGATCTGCGCGGCCGCCGTCTTGCGATCCGAACCATGGCGCAGGTGTGCGTCCAGCGCATCGATCAAATGGGGGCTTGGCAGGATCGGCGCGATCCGCTGCACCAGTCGCTCCCGCGCCGGACCCGGCCTGGTGAGCTGGTGTTCGAGCAGTAGATCATCCAGGCGATAGACACCCGGCGGCCTGCCGAGCAGTCGGGCCAGTTCGGCTAGGTCGGTCGCCTCGCGCGCCGCCTCCGGCACGGATTCCCTGGCGACCGAACGATATTCGGCCACGAACACCGCGACACCGAACTGCTCGGCGAGCTCCGCCGCCAGGTGTTCGTAGCGCTGCTCAGCGCGGCCTGATTCGGACACGTTGGGCAGCAACGCGATTCCGGTCGAACCATCGAAGGTGGCCAGCGCGGTGGTGCCGGTGAGCCCGTCCAGCGCCCGCTGCAGGATCCTGATCCGGCGCCTGCTGATCAGCGTGGCCACGGTGCTCGGCTGCTCGCCGTGCCGAATGTGGATGGCCAGCACGGTATATCGCTCGGCCAGCGCGGTATCGGCCCGCGCGGCAAGCTCTTCGGCCGGTAACCCGCCGAGCAGCGCGGCGCACAGCGCGCGCCGGGCTTCGCGCTCGGCGTTGTAGATCGATTGTTCGACCTCGGTATAGGTCTCGACGACGGTGACATTGATGTGCATCAGCAGGTCGAGCAGCCGGCCGCCGATGGCGGTCAGCTCGTGCATCTCCGCCGTCGTGGCCAGCGCCACCGCCTCCTGCAGTACCGATTGCGCGGAGCCGTGGATGGCCTCGATCAACAGTGGCAGCGGAATCCGGTCCTCCGCGTGCCGTTGCGCCACCGGGACGACGAAGCCCGCGACCTGCGCTTTGGTGAACTCGCGCTGCTCGCCGATGGCCTGCAGCACGGCCCGGCCGCACGCGTAGATCGCGGGCAGCACCTCGGCGGTGAAATGTCCCTCGGGCAGATCCGCGGCGGGCGGGGTGGCGCCGAGCCCCGCGGCCAGCATGCGTTCGGAGATCTGCGGCCAGCGGGCGAGCAGCCGAGTGACCAGGGGCGTGCTGCCGGTCGGCAGAGATAGGGCGAGGGACATGAACCGATTGTTTCCAACGACAGGTTTCGCGGCAAGGTAACCCATACATCGACCGGAACTTTGTCTCTGGCAACAACTTCGCGTGGACATTCTCTCTCCGGCGTGCAGTGACAACGGCATGGCAGCGTCGTTCGCGGCCCGATTCCGCTCGGCCGATACGGCGTCGATGCATCGAAGACGCGGCACAGCACGGCCTGAGCACGGTCACGCACTCGATGAAGAAAGATCGGTGCGCGAATTGTGTTCCGCGACAATTCCTTTCCCGTCAGTGGATTGCTAGCTTGACGGTGGACAAATCGCGATGACCCCGGCCGCCGTTCGAGAGGGATGACCACCATGAGCGCCGACCCCGCGCCGGGCGTCACCGGTCCACTGGTCGAGCCGCGCCGCACTGATCCGATACCGCCCGAGGCGGATCCGTTCTACGCACCGCCGCCCACGCTCGAGCAGCTGCCGCCCGGCGGCATCGTCCGCTCGAGGGAGGTCGAGATCGCGTTGTTCGGTCTTGTGCCGCAGCGCATCTCGGCCTGGCAGTTGCTCTACCGGACCTGCGACCTGGACAACGTCCCCGAGGTCGCGGTCACGACCGTGCTCTTGCCGTGGGGCGCCGACCCCGCGGCACCGCGCCCGCTCGTCTCGTTCCAGTGCGCGATCGATGCCGTCGCCTCGAAATGCCTTCCCTCCTACGCACTTCGGCGCGGCGCTCGGGCGGTCGGGTCGATTCCGCAACTGGAGCTGCCACTCGTGGCCAGCGCGCTGGCCCGTGGCTGGGCGGTGTCGGTGCCCGATCACGGCGGAACCGGGGGCCGGTTCGGGGTGGCGCGCGAACCGGGCTACCGTGCGCTCGACGCGATTCGCGCCAGCTTGGCGTTCGTACCACTTGGGCTCGCCGCGACCACTCCCGTTGCGCTGTGGGGCTATTCGGGCGGCGGCTTGGCCACCGCGTGGGCCGCGGAACTCGCCGCCGAATACGCTCCGGAACTAGATATCGTCGGCGCGGTAGCCGCCTCGCCGGTCGGTGACCCGGCCGCCGCCTTCGTCCGCCTCAACGGCTCACTGTTCGCCGGCTTCGCCGCCGTGTTCACCGCGGGCCTGCGCCGCGCCTATCCCGACCTCGACCTCCTGCTGCGCACCCACCTGGACGCGCGCTATCTCGGCTGGCTCGCGCAGACCGAGACCACCGCGACGTTCCAGCTGCTGTACCGCTTCGCCCGCCGCGACCTCGACAAACATTGTCGCGGCGGCCTTACGGCACTGCTGGAGGCACCGGAACTCCAGCGAGTCCTCGGCGACATCCAGCCCGGCCGCCGAACCCCGGCCATGCCGATGCTCATCCTGCAGGGCGTTTACGACGAGGTCATCGCGGTCGCCGACGTCGACGCCCACGTCGACCGCTACCGCGCGGCGGGCGCCGACGTGCGCTACCTCCGCGACCGCCTCAGCACCCATCTGCTGCTGCAGTACATCGCCCTGCCAGTGATGATCGACTGGCTCGCCGATCGCTTCGCCCGCCGTACACCCGCCCCGGCCGCCACCGAAACCGTCTGGTCACTCGCCCTCTCGCGCAGCGCCATCGCCGGTCATCTCGACTTCGCTCGCGTCCTCGCCCGGATGCTCTTCGCCCGCGCGATTCGAGCAATGCGGCAGGCGGATAGCATTCCGCGCCCGGCGGTTCACCTTGTCCATAACCCTCTCGATAGCACCGCCGCACCCTCGGTCTGATCGCGAGAATGTCCTGTCCGAAGTTCTGCTGCGGGCCGCTGGTGGATCGGCCGCCGTACGCCCCCCGACCCGGTCGAGCCGGGTGCGCCTATCCCGGCTGCCCGCGCTGAAGTTTGTGTGTCCGATCACGAATGTCCGGCTTTTGCTCTAGCGTGGGCACGATTGGTGCCGAGAGGGGCTGTGGATGCGTAGCGGGATGTTGAGTCTGGCGCGGTTGCGGGAACTGGTCGCGGTCGGGGAGATCGATACGGTGTTGGTCGCGATGACCGACATGCAGGGTCGTTTGCAGGGAAAGCGTTGCGCGGCACAGTATTTCCTGGACGAGGTGGTGCACCACGCGACCGAGGCGTGCAACTATCTGCTTGCCGTCGACGTGAATATGGCGACGGTCGACGGATACGCGATCTCGTCGTGGGACACCGGCTATGGGGACTTCGTGCTGCGGCCTGACCTGACCACGATGCGCCTGGTGCCGTGGTGGCCGGGCACCGCGCTGGTGCTGTGCGATGTCGAGAAGGTATCGCCGGAAGGCGAGCCCGTCGGTGTGTCGCCGCGGCAGGTGCTGCGCGCGCAACTGGACCGGCTGGCCGAGCGGGGACTGCGCGCGTTCGTCGGGACCGAACTCGAATTCCTGGTGTTCGACGACAGTTACGAGGCGGCGTGGTCGGCGGGCTATCGCGACCTGCGCCCGGCCAACCAGTACAACGTCGATTACTCGCTGCTCGGCACCGGACGCATCGAGCCGCTGCTGCGCCGCATCCGCACCGAAATGGACGGTGCGGGAATGTATGTCGAGTCAGCCAAGGGCGAGTGCAACCCCGGTCAGCACGAGATCACCTTCCGCTTCGACGAGGCGCTGACCACCTGCGACAACCACAGCATCTATAAGACCGGCGCGAAGGAAATCGCCGCCCAGGAGGGGCGCAGCCTCTCGTTCATGGCGAAATACGATGAGCGCGAGGGCAACTCGTGTCACATTCACCTCAGCCTGCGCGGTGAATCCGGCGAGGCCGTGCTGGCCGGCGACGAGGCCAACGGATTCTCGCCGCTCATGCGGCATTTCGTCGCGGGCCAGCTGGACTGCCTGCGTGAGTTCACCTATCTGCTCGCGCCGAACATCAACTCCTACAAGCGATTCGTGCCGGGCAGCTTCGCGCCGACCGCGGTCGCCTGGGGCCGCGACAACCGGACCTGCGCGCTGCGCGTGGTCGGGCACGGGCAGTCGCTGCGGCTGGAGAACCGGGTGCCAGGCGGCGACGTGAATCCCTATCTCGCCGTGGCCGCCGCCATCGCGGCCGGGCTGCACGGCATCGAGCATCGGCTGCCGCTGGAGCCGGAGTTCACCGGCAACGCCTATCGATCGGAGCGGCCGAGGGTGCCGCGCACGCTGCGCGAGGCCGCGCAGCTCTTCGGGGACAGCAAGGTGGCGCGGACCGCGTTCGGTGATGATGTAGTGGAGCACTACCGCAACGCGGCGAAGGTCGAGCTGGACGCCTTCGACGCCGCCGTCACCGACTGGGAGCGAATTCGTGGATTCGAACGACTCTGAGGCTTCACCCACTGGAGTTGTGCATACCGGGCCGCGTCCCGTGATCGGCCTGCCGACCTACCTGGAGCCCGCGCGTTTCGGCTCGTGGAATGTCGACAGTGCCGTGCTGCCCGCCAGCTATGTCCAGATGGTGGCGGAGGCGGGCGGCATCCCGGTCTTGCTGCCGCCGATCGGAGTCGCCCGGCCGGAGCTGGTGGCGCGGCTCGACGGGCTGGTGCTGACCGGCGGGGCCGACGTGTCACCTGCGCGATACGGCGCGGTGGAGCACGCGCTCACCTACACCCGGCCCGATCGGGACGAGTCCGAGTTCGAGCTGTACGCGCTGGCGCGGGCGGCGGCGCTGCCGGTTCTCGCGGTGTGCCGCGGCCTGCAGATCGTGAACGTCGCGTTGGGCGGCACGCTGAGTCAACATCTGCCCGACCTCGTCGGGCACGCCGAGCATTCGGGCACCGTTGGCGGCTTCACCGTCACCGAGGTGGTGACCGTGGCCGGCAGCAAGGTCGCCGCGATCGCCGGGCCACAGGTGAAGGCCAACTGCCATCATCATCAGGCGATCGACGTGCTTGCCGCGGAATTGGTGGCTACCGCGCACGCGGCGGACGGCACCATCGAGGCGGCGGAAACGCCGGACGGCCCGTTCCTCGTCGGCGTGCAATGGCATCCGGAGGTGGACACGGTCGACCGCCGATTGATCAGGGCGCTGGTGGTGGCGGCCGAAGACTATCGAAGGGAGCGGAATTCGTGACGACAGCGCAGGTGGTCAACCCGGCGACCGAGCAGGTGGTTGCGCGGGTCGACTTGCTCGGCGAAGCCGAGACCGACGCCGCGATCGAGCGGGCGCAGCGGGCGGCGGCGGGATGGCGCGAGGTGGCCCCTGGCGATCGGGCCCGGCTGCTGCGCCGGTTCGCCGAAGCCGTCGACGCGGATCTGGAGCGGCTGGCCCAGCTGGAGGTCGCCAACTCCGGGCACACCATCGGCAATGCGCGCTGGGAGGCGGGCAATGTCCGTGACGTGCTGCACTATGCGGCCGGTATCCCAGAACGGTTGCTCGGCAACCAGATTCCGGTGGCGGGCGGTGTCGACATCACCTTCCACGAGCCGCTCGGCGTGGTCGGGGTGATCGTGCCGTGGAACTTTCCGATGCCGATCGCGGCGTGGGGCTTCGGGCCCGCGTTGGCGGCGGGGAACACGGTCGTGCTCAAGCCCGCCGAATTGACGCCGTTGACCGCGATCCGGCTCGGCGAGCTCGCACTCGAAGCCGGCCTGCCGGAATACGTCTTTCAGGTCTTGCCCGGCAAGGGTTCGGTGGTCGGGCAGCGGTTCGTGACCCATCCCGCCGTGCGCAAAGTGGTGTTCACCGGTTCCACCGAGGTGGGCACCCAGATCATGGCCGGTTGCGCGCAGCAGGTGAAGCGGGTGACGCTGGAGCTCGGCGGCAAGAGCGCGAACATCGTGTTCGCCGATGCCGATCTGGAGCGGGCGGCGGCCACCGCGCCGTACGGTGTGTTCGACAATGCCGGCCAGGATTGCTGTGCCCGGTCGCGAATCCTGGTCCAGCGCAGTGTCTTCGATAAGTTCTTGGCGCTGCTGGAGCCCGCGGTCCGCGGGGTGAAGGTGGGTGATCCGGCGCTGGAATCCACCGAGATGGGGCCGCTGATCTCCGCCGCGCACCGCGAGCGAGTCGCCGCGTATATCGAGCCGTCGACCAAGGTCGCGTTCACCGGCGAGCGGCCCGACGGCCCCGGATTCTGGTATCCGCCAACGGTTGTGCTGCCGGACGCGCCTAACGATCGGGTGCTCACCGAGGAGGTGTTCGGTCCGGTTGTCGCGGTGCTCCCGTTCGAGGACGAGGCCGACGCCATCCGGATCGCCAACGACACCGAGTACGGGTTGTCCGGATCGATCTGGACCAACGATGTCGGCCGAGCGCTGCGGGTCTCCCGCGCTGTCGAGGCCGGAAATCTGTCGGTGAATTCGCATTCCTCCGTGCGGTATTGGACGCCGTTCGGCGGTTTCAAGCAGTCCGGGCTCGGCCGTGAACTCGGCCCCGACGCGGCGCTCGCGTTCACCGAAACCAAGAACGTCTTCATCGCCACGTAGTTAACGCCGAACTCACCCGGGCCGGCTCCGTCGGCCTACCGCCCCCTACTTTGACAGGAGATGCCTTGCAGCGCTTACAGGATCGAGTCGCCGTCGTTACCGGCGGCGGGAGCGGCATCGGCCTTGCCACGGTCCGCCGCTTCGCCGCCGAGGGGGCGAAGGTCGTAGTCGCCGACATCGACGCCACCACCGGCGCGGCGGCAGCCACCGAGGTCGGCGGCTTGTACGTCAAGGTTGATGTGACCGACGAGGCGCAGGTCGAAGGACTGTTCCAGACCGCGGTCGATAACTGTGGCGGGCTCGATATCGCCTTCAACAACGCGGGAATCTCACCGCCGGAAGATGATTCGATCCTCACCACCGGCCTCGACGCGTGGCGGCGGGTCCAGGAGGTCAACCTGACCTCGGTGTACCTGTGCAGCAAATACGCGATCCAGCACATGCTGGAGCGTGGCAAGGGGTCGGTCATCAACACCGCCTCGTTCGTCGCGGTGATGGGCGCGGCCACCTCGCAGATCTCCTACACCGCCTCCAAGGGTGGTGTCCTCGCGATGAGCCGGGAACTCGGAGTTCAGTTCGCCCGCAACGGCATCCGGGTCAACGCGCTCTGCCCCGGACCGGTGAACACGCCGCTGCTGCAGGAACTGTTCGCCAAGGATCCGGAGCGGGCCGCCCGCCGCCTGGTACATATCCCGACGGGACGCTTCGCCGAACCCGAGGAGATCGCCGCCGCTGTCGCGTTTCTCGCCAGCGATGACGCCTCGTTCATCACGGCATCGCAGTTCTTGGTGGACGGTGGCATCTCCGGCGCCTATGTGACGCCGTTGTAGAACTGGTTAAAAGTGAACTCCCGCAACACTTCCTGGGGAAGGTTGCGGGAGTTCACTGCGGTCGGCCGCGCGAGCGCGGTGTGTCGCGGCGCGACCCGACGCCGGGGGGTCTAGGGCGTCGCCGATGAAGCCGCACGAGGCTTCAGCAAGTTGTTCAGTTCGGTCAGGCTTTGGGTCAGCCTCTCCACGTTGGCCGCAAGCCCGGGGTCTGCTGGGCTACCAGCACCGCCCGATTTCAACGGGTCGCTTTGCTGGGCCGGGCTGCCTCCGGTGCCTGCACCCGCTCCATCCCCTGTCCCTGCGCCGCCTTGCTGCGGTGCGCCGCCGTCTACTCCGCCCTGTTGAGCTGCGCCACCTGTGCCTGCGCCGCCTTGCTGGGCTGCGCCGCCTTGCTGGGCTGCGCCGCCTTGCTGGGCTGCGCCGCCGCCTGCATCTGCTCCGCCCTGCTGGGTTGCGCCGCCTTCCGCGCCTGGGCCGCCTTGCTGGGCTGCGCCGCCGCCTGCACCTGCTCCGCCCTGCTGGGCTGCGCCGCCTTCCGCGCCTGCGCCACCTTGCTGGGCTGCGCCGCCTTGCTGGGCTGCGCCGCCACCTGCGCCTGCGCCACCCTGTTGGGCTGCGCCGCCTCCTGCGCCGCCTTGCTGGGCTGCGCCGCCACCCGCGCCTGCGCCGCCTTGCGGGGCCGTGCCTGGCGACGATGGTGCCGGGGCACCCGCGGCGGGCGGCTGGAAGGCGTTGGCCTCGGCAACACCGGCGAACAAGAGTGTCGCGGTCAGCCCTGCGGCGGCCGCGGTTCCTAGCAGGATTTTCATGTGGAGCCCCTTCTCGTATCGAAGTGGTGCACGTTTATTCAAATGCTCAACCGCTAGCGGCTCGGCACATTGCGTAAACGCCCGACTTACTGGGGCGACGCAGATCTTCGGTAGTCACGCCATCAGGGGCGCCGCATGGTTCTCCGGCGGATTGGTCGGGAGGTGTAGCCGGGTGTCGTCGCCGAGTATCAGACTCGGCGACGACGCCGGGCAGTTCGGGTCCACGTCGATGCCGCAATATCGCCATTGAATAGCGGCGCCACACTAGGGCTGAACTCCGGATCGCTTGTGGCATTTCGAGCGGACCAACTTGCTGTTCAGCTGTGGCATCGCACGCGCGGTGCCGCAGTGGTGACTATCAGCCGGTCGGCAGTATGCCCTTCGGCAACAGGTTTGCGCCCGGGAGACTATTCAAGTCCGGCATGCTCGGTGCTCCGGGGATGCCACCTTGCGCACCGCCCTGAGCGCCACCTTGGGCGCCGCCCGCACCCGCGCCACCTTGCGCACCGCCCTGGGCGCCGCCTTGCGCGCCACCGGCACCGCCTTGCGCACCGCCCTGGGCGTTACCTTGTGCGCCACCGGTGCCGACGCCACCTTGCGCGCCGCCCTGGGCGCCACCGGCACCGCCCTGTACGCCGCCTTGTGCGGCGGGCGGTGCGGGCTGCGCGGGTGGCTGCTCCGCTGCGGCGACGCCGGCGAACAATAGTGATGCTGTCAACCCGGCGGTGGCCAGGGTTGCGATCTTCATGCGATTCATGTGTAGCCCCTTCTCTAGTCGAAGTGGTACATACGTACATGCTGATCAAACGTTCAACACGATAGTGGCTCACATCACAATGAGCAAAACTGGTCGGTATGCAATGCGCCTGACATGCGGGAATTGGTCCGTATCGGCGAGGCGTTTCGGCGTCGCTTCCGGTGCAGGGTCGAAAAAGCGGGCGGCGTGAAACCCGTCTTGGCTGATGGCCAGCTCGACGCAGCAGAGGCGGAGCTGAAGCCGATGCGCGTCGTCGCCGCGCGGCAGCACGGCGACGACGCCGAACAGTTTCGGGTTCGCTTCGACGCTTGACCCTTACCGCCGGAACGGCGGTTGCCGCCGAGGTGGCGGTGGCACGGGCGGTTGTTGAACACGTCGAGCGTGCCGGATGGCCTGTTCAGGTGCGGAAGTGCACCGAATGAGTATCAGCGAGTTTTGCGGGCGACGCCGCCAGGTGCAGGGGCAGGATCTGTGGCGCCGCTCGGGTCGGACTGGGTGCCCGTGCCCGTGCCCGTCCCGGTGCCCGCGCCGGTGCTGGGAGCGCTCTTGCCGTTGGTGCCCGCGCCGCCGGTGCTGGGAACGCTGTTGCCGTTGGCGCCCGCGCCGCCGGTGCCAGGGGTTTCCGCGCCGGTACTGGGGGTGTCCGTACCCGTGCCGGGTGTATCAGTGCCCGGCGTGGTTTTGCACTTCTTCGGGTCGCTCGTCGTGGCGTCTCCGTCGCCGGTCTGGCCGGTGGTCTTGCCGGTTGCACTGCCGGTGTCGAGGCCGGTCGGCAGCGCGGGCTTGGCGTCGCCGGCTCCGCCGCTCTGCGCGCCGGGGGTGGTTTCTTCCTGCGTGGTGCCGGACTCGCCCTGCTTGCTGCCGTCCGTCCCGCTCTTGCCGTCCGGGCACGTTGGGTCGTTGTCGGTCTGACTCGCCACCGTGAATCCGCCGATCGTTTGATCGGTCTGGAATGTATTCGCCCCGGCGGCGCCGGTTAGCAATAGTGTCGCGGTCAGCCCTGCGGCGGCCGCGGCTCCGATCTTGCCAATCATATGTGTAGCCCCTTCTCGTTTCGAAGTGGTACATGCTGTGCAAACGTTCCACACGTTAGTGCCGATACTTCGAAATGAGCAGGACGCCGGTAGGCCAGGCAAGTCACCCGCGATCATGCCTCGCCAACCAACAGGACCGAATTGGAATTAATCGAGTCCTGCCATTTATCGACCGCGCACCATTCCCGGAATCGAGTGAAATTAAACCCCATGAATCGGAAACAGCCGACAGTGCACGGGACACGGCGCGGACGCCCGGTCATGTCCCGTGCATTGCTCGGTCAGGGGGCGATGGCGGCCTTGCCAGGCAGTAGCGAGTCCAAGCTGAGGTCGTCGCCCGCGTCGGGGACTTCCGTGCCGCGCAGCGACGTTCCGGCGGTCTCTCGGAGGAAGCACCAGGCGACGAGGCCGATGAGGCTGGCGCCGACCATGTAGGCGGCCGGGAACAGCGACCAGCCGGTCCATTCGATCGCGGCCTCGTTGACCAGCGGGGCCGTGCCGCCGAAGGCCGCGGTGGACACGTTGTAGGCGAGCGCGAAGCCCGCGTACCGGACCTGCGTCGGGAAGATCGCGGGGAAGGTGGAGCTGATCGTCGACAACTGCGGGATGTACAGCAGGCCGAGCACGATGAAGCCGGTGATCGCCCAGCCGGTGCCCTGGCCCATCAGCCAATACATCGGGATGGCGAGCAGGCCCAAGCCGACCAGCGAGAACAGCCACATCGGCCGGCGGCCGACCCGGTCGGACAGTCGGCCGAAGAACGGCAGCACCAGCATCATCACCGTCTGGCCGATCAGCATCATCGTGGTGGCGGTCGATTCGCCCATGCCGATGGTCTTCTGCAGATAGGTGGGCTGATAGGTGAGCAGCGTGTAGTTCACGACGTTGAGGGCGACGACCAGCCCGGCCATCGTGAGCAACTCGCGCCGGTACGTGGTCACCAGCTCGCGCAGGCCGCGGAGGCCGCCGGGCGGATGCTTGGTGTCCTCCTGCGCGACCTCGCTGAACACCGGGCTCTCGTCGAGCTTCGAGCGCAGGTACCAGCCGACCAGGCCGAGCGGGACGGCGAGCAGGAACGGGATGCGCCAGCCCCAGCTGTGCATCGCGTCGGAGCCGAACGCGAGCTGGCAGACGAGCACCGTCGCCGATCCGCCGACAAAGCCTGCGAGCGTGCCGAATTCGAGGAAGCTGCCGAGGAAGCCGCGTCGCTTGTCGCTGGCGCATTCGGCGAGATAGGTTGCGGCGCCGCCGTATTCACCGCCGGTCGAGAAGCCCTGCACCACGCGCAGGGAGATCAGCAGAATCGGCGCGAGCACGCCGACCTGGGCATGGGTCGGCAGGATGCCGATGGCGCCGGTGGCCGCGGCCATCAGCAGAATCGTGGTGGCAAGCACCGCTTTTCGGCCGATTCGGTCGCCGAGTGGACCCCACACCATGCCACCCAGCGGGCGCAGCAGGAACGAGACGGCGAAGCCGAGCATGGTGCCGAGGGTGCCGAGATTCCCAGGGAAGAAGGCGTCGGTCAGGTAGGTGGCCGTTGCGGCGTAGACACCGTAGTCGAACCATTCGGTGGCGTTGCCCATCGCGGAAGCGGCGACCGATCGCCGTAGTGGAAATTTCTCTGGGTCCCCGTCAGTCACGTGCGTGTCCTCTCCAGCCCGGCGAGCGGACCTCGTTTCGGCCTGCCTCCGGGTCCTGACACCAGAGACTCGGCACGAATTAGACCGATACCCACGTTTCAATCGGCGCAAACAGTGACGTCCTGGTGCGTACACACCGGACGGGCGGCACGACCTGCGATGAAGTGCGTGAATGTCGAAATGATAACGAATTGATAACGGTGCCGCAACCGGGCAGCGCCTGCTCGTCGCCGAGATCGCTCCAACGGCGCGGCGAACGCCGTTCGTCAGGCCGTCGGTCGTCGCCACGCTGTCCCGCCGAGCGCGGCGCCGAACAGCGCAACGCAGGTCCATCCGAACCAGTTGCCGAATCGCGCGTACATGGTGTTGCCCGAGGTCAACGGAATTTCCGCGAGTACGGCCCTGGTCAGCGTGACATCGGTTGGCGCGGAAGCGAGTACGCGCCCGCGGGAGTCGCTCGCCACGAGTTCGCCGAGTTGCGCCGCCCGTGCGACACCCATCCCGGATTCGACGCCACGCATGACCGCCATTCGGCTGTGCAGCCAGTGATCGTCGGTGAAGTCCAGCGCGGGAACCAATAGCAACATCGCACCGCGGCGCCGGTTGGCCAGGACGAGGTCCGGATGGTCCAGATCGAAGCAGACGGCCAGGGCCCAGGGCTTACCGGGAACGCTCTGCCACTGTGTGCCGGGCTGGTGCTCGTCCTCCAGCCCGGGAATCAGGTAGTGCTTCGCGTACTGCGCGCCGGAGGGGTAGTCGATCGCGGCGTTGTAGCTGACGCCGCCGGTGGTGTGGATCAGTCCGGCGACCACGTCGACGTTGCGTCGAGTCGCTAACTCCGTCAGTGGCCCTGACAGCGCCGCGATGGTGGAATCATCGGCGCGCCAAGACTTTTCCGGAAGTAAGACTACTTGCGCGCCCTGGTCGGCCAATCTTTCGATCTCGCCGACGACCCGCGCCACCATGTCGCGTCCGTCGGCGGACTCGACCGGAACGTAGTCCGGCGGCTGTGCCACCGCCACCAGCCCGACCCGCACCGCCGCACCCTCCTGCGGCGTGGCCAACCGCCAGCAGCCGAAGGCGCCGAGCGCGCTCAGTACCACCGCGGTCGCCCCGCCCACTCGAACGCGTTGCGCCCGAGTAACTTCCGGCGCGCCAAGCACCGCCGCCGCCGACGGCACCAGCAGAATCAGAAAGGTGACGCCCCACGCGCCGGTGAGCGAGGCCGTCTGAATCACCGGCAGCACATCGGCTTGGGTGTAGGCGATGCTCCACCACGCGCCGAACGGACCCGCCACCGCGAGCAGGAATTCCACAGTCACCCATCCGGCGGGCAACGCGACCACCGCGAATCCGGGTCGACCGCGCACCAGCAGCGCCCGCGTCAGCGTGACGGTCCCGCCGAACAGCAGGGCAGTTCCGCCGAGCAGCAGCACCGTCACCGGAACCGGTTGTTCGAGGGTTTCGGTGAAGTAGGGCCAGATCTGGAGCTCGCCACCCAACCACGACAGGGCGCCCGCCGCGAACGCCGTCACCGCGGACACCCGCGGCGCCAGCAGCAATACCGGCAGCGGCGCAAGGAAGACCAACCCGGGCAGCGGCCGAAGGCCGGTACCGTAATGCCACAGCAGCGCGGAGATCAGGGTCGCCGACGCGGCGAGCAGAAAGCGTTTCACCCCTTCGATATTCGGCGCCCGCGCGGTCGGGCACATCGCCGCAAAGACCGAACTCGACCTCGCTCGTGCGGCGGATCAACTCGGTGGCGCCGAGGATCCCGGCTGCACCAGACCCGCCTCGTACGCGAACACCACCGCCTGTACCCGATCGCGCAGGCCGAGCTTCGCCAGCACCGAGCTGACATGGGTCTTCACCGTGTGCTCGCTGACCACCAGCGCCGCGGCGACTTCGGCGTTCGAGAGCCCACGTGCCAACTGACGCAACGTATCTCGTTCCCGCTCGGTCAGCTCGTCGAGGCGGCGCGCGAGCTCGGGCCGCGGGTGGCCCCGCTCGGTGAGCTCGGCGATCAAGCGCCGGGTCACCGTCGGAGCGAGCAAGGCCTCGCCCTTGGCGACGACGCGAACCGCGTCCACCAGCTCCTCGCGGCGAACATCTTTGAGCAGGAACCCGCTTGCCCCGGCTCGCAGGGCATCGAATACATACTCGTCCAAGTCGAACATGGTGAGCACCAACACTTTCGCTGAGGTCTCGGCACAGATGCGGTGGGTAGCGGCCACGCCGTCGAGGCGCGGCATTCTGACGTCCATGACCACCACATCGGGTGCCAGGGCACGAGCCTTGCCGATCGCCTCCAGCCCGTCGGCGGCCTCGCCGACCACGGTGATATCCGGTTGGGCGTCCAGGATCAGGCCGAAGGCGGCGCGGAACAGATCCTGGTCGTCGACGACGAGTACGCGCACGCTCAACCCCGTTGTCCGAGCGGGAGTTCGGCGGCTACGTCGAAACCGTTGCCCGAGGGGCCGTGCCGCAGTGTTCCGCCGTTGCCGGTGACCCGTTCGCGCATCCCGAGCAGCCCGTATCCGCCGGGCTTCGGGTGCACCGGCCCCGTGCCGTCATCGGAAACCCGCACCGTCAGTAGCTGATCCGACCAGCCGAGCGAGACCCGCACGCCGGTCGCACGGGCATGTTTGCTGGTGTTGGTCAACGCTTCCTGCACCACGCGATACGCGGTGACGGCGACATCGTCGGACACCGCACGCCGTGGTCCGTGCTCATCCAGCGACGCGGCGAGCCCGCCCCGGCGCGACAGCTCGACCAGATCGGCGATCGCCTCGATGCCTGGTTGGTGTCGCGGGTCGGCCGATTCGCCGCGCAACGTCTCGAGGCTGCGCCGAAGTTGCTGCACCGCAACGCGGCCCGTCTCCGCGATGCTCGCGAAGGTGTCGTCCGCCCGTGCGCGGTCGGTGCCGGTGAACAGCGGGCCGGTCTCGGCCTGGACGATCATCGCACCCACCGAGTGCGTGACGATGTCGTGCATGTCCCTGGCGATCCGCAGACGTTCCCGGTCCAGCGCCGCAACCCGTTCCTCGTCGAGCCTGCGGGCGCGTTCCTCGAGCATCTCGATCTGCGCCCGCCTGGCTCGGACACCGGTGCCGAGCGCCCAGGCGGTGAGGAAGGACATGGCCGCGTAGGCATAGGAATCCGGGCTTTCGTCGGGAATAACCAGGGACAGCAGGATGCCGACGATGCCGGCCAGGAAGGCACCGCGCCGCCGCACGGGCGGGCTGTACGCGGCGATGGTGTACGCACAGACCACGGTGCCGTAGGGCAGCTCGGGCATGGCGTGCAGGCAGGCGAGCACGGTGATCGCCGGACCGACGACAAGAAAGATGGTGAGCGGCGCGCGCCGCCGCCACAGCACCGGCACGGAGGCCATCGCCGACAGCCCGAGCACCCACCACGGCTGACCCGCCAGCACGGCGGGCAGCACCGTGGCAATGGTGATCACCGCGGTCAACACGAGATCGACCACGCCGGGCGGGAATCGCTCGCACCGTTCGGTGACCCGCCGCGTCACGTCGTCGACGGCACCCGCGGCCCGGGTGATCACATTGAAAGGCCTCACAAGCATCAGTCTGAACTGTCCACGCGCCCCATGGCCTCACTCTTCGGGCTGATACCCCGCTCACCCCTGCGGATGAGATTGCGGCAGCGCGGCTTCGGGGCGGGCCTCAGCCGCGCTGCTCGGCCAAGAACTCTTCCCACGTCCGCTGCCCGAGCTCGGTGCCATCGAAGGTCAGGTTCGTGCCTGCCCGATACACCTTGCCCGCCTTGCCCGGCATCCGCACCGGCAGCAGCGGCCGCCGCTTTCCGCTGGCCCGCAGGTAGTCGCGCACCAGCTCCGCCAGCCCGTACACAGTCGGCCCGGCCAGATCCGGTACCTGCCCGGCCGGTTCGTCCAGCGTCAACTCGACGAGCCGAGCCGCGACGTCCCGCGAATCGACCGGCTGCAGCCGTACCCCACCCGGAATCGGCACCACCGGCAGCTTTGCCAGCGCGCGCACCGCCTTGAACACCAGATCATGGAACTGCGCGGCCCGCAGGGTCGTGAACGGCACGCCCGACTGCGCGACGATCCGCTCCGCCTCCGCCTTGGCCTTGAAGTAGCCGAGCGGAATCGTGTCCGCCGCGATGACCGAGATGTACACGAGGTGCCGCACCCCCGCCCGCGCCGCCGCGTCCACCAGATGCCCGGTGGCTACCTCATCGCCCTTCGGCCCACCCGCGAGATGCAGCACGACGTCGGCCCCGGTGACCGCCGCCGCCACCCCGTCGCCCCCCAGCAGGTCGCCGGTCACATAGTCGATGCCGACCGCAGGCTCATGCGCGTTACGGCTCAACAGCCGCACCTTCGCGCCCGCGTCCAGCAGCAACGGAACCACATGCTGCCCCAACGTGCCGGTTCCACCGGTAACCAGAATCGTCCCAGTCATGATCGTTCCCTCTCGTCCGGACCGAGAGTCCACCTCCCGGCCGCCTCAGCAGCTCTTCACCGATATGACGAGACCGGGTGCGAGAGTGTGACAAGCGGACCTGAGGCATGGCTGGCGGTGCGCGCCGGATGGGGGTGGGGATCAGCTGCTCGCGGGCCAGGTTTCCTCGATGATCAGCCGGTCCGTGCGGACCGCCGCCGCGTGGTGTTCGGCGACCAGGTCGGGCGGGTAGGTGGGCCAGAGGGTGATGGCGCCGCTGGCCTTGTCGATGGTGCTCACCGTGCCGCCGATGGGCAGCGGGCTTGGCGGAGTGCGGGTTTCGGTCGGCGGGGGTGGGGCGAAGATGGCGACGACCACGAAGCAGCTCTCGAATTCGGTGATCCGGTTGGTGATCCCGCGTCCGGCGTCGTCATCGAAGGACAGGTAGCGCTCGGTGAGGCGTTCCGCTTCGGCGAGCGTCACCGGAGTGGTGCACTCGGTCGGGTAGGCATGGATGTCCATGGTGTCGACGGCGGCCACCGGTGGTGGCGCCAACTCCTTTCCGCAATCCTGGTGCCCCACTGTGCCGTACGCGCGCGGAGGTTGCTCGCGTTGTCCGGGATTTGCTGTCGGACGGTGGAGTTTGCCGGTCAGTCGAAGTGCACGGTGGCGAGCATACGGCGCGCGAGCACCTCGGGGTCGGTGCCCGCGGCCAGACTCGAATTATCCAGCGCCCCTTCGCGCCACAGCGCGGCGAACCCGTGCACCAGTGACCAGGCGGCCAACTGCGTGGCCTGCTGCCGTTCGACATTGCCGGGGTGGATGCCGGACACGCCGGAACGCAGCGCGCCCGCGGAGCGGAGTCTGGCCTCGTCCAGGCGCGGATCATCGGCGCGTAACAGGCTGTGCCGGAACATCACATCGAAATGCCCGGGATGTTCGCGCGCGAACCGAATGTAGGCGGCGGCGACCTCGCGGAAGTCGGCACCGGCCAGGGTGAGCTCCGCGGTGAGCAATTCGAAACCCTCGATGGCCAGCGCGGTCAGCACGCCGGCCCGGTCGCCGAAATGGTGCGCGGGCGCCGCGTGGGAAACCCCTGCCCGACGGGCCAGCTCGCGCAGCGACACCGCGTCGACGCCGTCGCTCGCGATCTGGTCGGCCGCCGCGGCCAGGATGGTGGCCCGCAGATCCCCGTGGTGATAACCGCTTTTCGCCATGACTTGATGGTGCCCGAGAATCTAGTCATTGACAAGTTACCGCGTTAGCTCTAATCTTTCCAGTGTCAAGATTGATCGTTGGACGTAGGAGACTTTGATGGCCCCGCTGGTTGTACTCGCCGTCGTTACCGCACTGGCCCGGCTCATCGGCCTGCTGGCCGGACCCGAGTGGCTGGATTCCTGGCCGCACGCCATCGCGCTCGGCCTGGCGGCCATGTTCGTGCTGACCGCAAGCGCGCACTTCCTGCCCCCGCGCCGTGCGGCGCTTATCGCGATGGTGCCGCCCAAGCTGCCGAACCCGGCCGCACTTGTTGCCGTCACCGGCGTCCTCGAACTGGCGGGCGGCGCCGGGCTACTCATCCCGGCCACCTCGAAGCTCGCCGCAGGCGCACTGATCCTCATGTTGATCTGCTTGTTCCCGGCCAACATTCGCGCCGCGAAGGCCGATCTCGGCATCAAGACCATGCCGCTTTCGTTGCGCTTCGTTGTTCAGGTCGTCTTCATCGCGGCCCTGAGTGTGGTCCTGTTCGGCTGAACCTGGGAAAGCCCGCTCTGGCAACGAGAACTGTTGCCAGAGCGGGCTTTGCCGTGTTGTCGTTGGTCCATGGCGAGTCGAGGTCGGCGGTATCCCGCTGGAGTGCAGGCAGTGTCGGGTTCCGGGGAGTGGCATTGACGGCGTGGCTGACCTCGGCACCGGTTGCCTGGTCGGTGATCGGCTACGTCGCGATCATTGTGGGCGGGCGGCTGCTTCTCGTCCGAGAAGCCCTGTTCGACCAGCTGATCAATCAGCTGTTCCTGTGGAGTCTTGCCGCCCTGCTGCTGTACCGGTGCACGCTGACCCCGACCATTACCTCGCTGGCGAATCAGCTCGCGCTGGGCTGCATCCTGATGACCACGACGTATATGGCCACGATCGGCAGGTCGGCGGACGAGGCGGCGGAGGCAAATCCGGGCATCGTGTGGCGATACCATCGGCTCCGCAGCTTGATCGCGCTGGGTGCGACGGTGACGATCGTGGTCGCGGGAACGTCGGCACGCAACGACGGACGCCTGGTCGCGATGAATCCCGACCGGGAAGGCATTGTCACCGGTCTCGCCTTCGGCGTGCCACTGCTGTGGCACACGGTGGTGTACGGCCGGCTCGGTGTCCGCGAACTGCGGTCCGGCAACCTGCCTGTTTGGGAGCGGCTCGTGCTCTGCGTCATGTTCGTCTCCACCGCGTACATCTGGCTCTGCGAAGGACTTTCGATAAGCCAGTCGTTCACCGGATGGCCTGCGCTCGGCCCGCAATTGCCGCGCATCGCGGCGTCCTTCACGCTTTGCGTCATCGTCAATATCACCGTTGTCGCCGTCCCGCTGGTTCGGCTCGTTGGCACGAAGGCGGGCTTGGACAGTGCGGCGCGCTCGTGCCGCAGACTGTCGCCGCTATGGCGAGATCTGACCGCCGCGGTGCCCGAGATCGTGCTGTCCCCGGCCGAGCCGCGCCGCGTCGATGCCACCGCACGGCTGCTCAGGATGACCGTCGAGATCCGGGACGCGCTGCTCCATCTCGGACCGTATCTGCCTGCCGCGCCGGACGTTCCGGGACCGGAACCGGTCCGGCGCGGCAAATCCGACTGGACGACAATCGCTTACGCGCAACAGCTGGCCCATGCCGCGCATGCCAGGAAATACGGCCTGCGGCCGATCGGTACCGGTGGTGCGATGCAGTTGCCGTGGCTCGCCGATGATTTCGACACCGAACTCCGGCAATTGCTCGAACTGGCTCGGGTGTGGTCGGCGACAACTCTTTCCGGGTCGCCTACAGTACAGCCTGGGTCTGCGTCACCTTCACGACCAGTTTTCCTGCGTCATCGCGGATTTCGGTTTCCACCACGATGAACGTGCGGCCCGCGTGCAGCGCAGTCGACGAGGCGGTGGCGTAGCCGGAGCGGACCGCCCTGACGAAGTTGGTCTTCGATTCGACCGTGGTGGTACCCGCCTTGCCCTCCGGCAGGTTCAGGTATGCGCACACCGCGCCGGTCGCGTCCGCCAGTGACATCAGCACGCCGCCGTGCAGCACGCCGCCGAGGGTGCATAGCGATTCGTCCCAGGCGATGCGGCTGCGCACCAGTTCGGGCCCGTGCTCGAGCACCTCGATGCCGAGCCGCTCGGTGAACGGCATGGTCTGGTGGAACAGCTTGGTACCCGGCTCATCGATCATGTCACGATCTTGCCCGATATGCCGCGGCCGGTCGATTACTCGCGAGGTAATGCTTACCGATCGGGCCAGCTGCGACGCTGCGCGGCATGGGTGGCCACCGCGACGATCACCAGCACCGCGGTGCCGCCGCCGAGCAGCATCACGGTGGCGGGCGAGCCGCGGTCCACCACTAGACCGCCGGCCAGCGCGCCGAGCGAGAACGTCGCCTGGAACGAGGCGGTGAAAAGCACCGAGGCCGCCTCGGGCGCGTTCGGCGCCGCCTTGGCGAACCAGCCTTGGCTGGACACCGGCACCGCGCCGTAGCCGATGCCCCAGATAAACAGCAGGACAAGCGCGCCCGCCTCCCAGCGGCCGAGGACCGGCAGCAACAGCATCGCGCCCGCCATCATGGCCGCGGCGCCTGCGAAGGCGGCGTGCGGTCGCCGCACGATCGTGGCGCCGCCGAGGAAATTGCCGAGAATGCCTGCGACACCATAGATCAGGAGCAGCAGCGTGATCATGCCCGGCCCGATATGGGTGACCTGTTCGAGGAACGGTGTTACATAGGTGTATGCACCGAACTGCGCGAGTACGACGAGAAACGTTGCCAGCAAGGCGAATCGGACGTTGATCCCGCGAAGCAGCCCGCGCAGCACCGCCGCTCGGGTGACGGTACGAGCGGGCAGCGGCGGCAGGAACGCCGCCAGCATGCCCAGCACCACCGCCGAGAGCGCGCCGACAACCACGAATGCCATTCGCCAGCCGGCGATTTCGCCGAGCAGGGTGCCTGCGGGCACGCCGAGCACGGAGCCGAGCGGCACCGAGGAGAAGATCACCGCATTGGCCCGGCTCACCGAGGGCGCCGGCACCAGGCGTTCGGCCAATCCCGCCGCGATGGACCAGAACCCGCCGATGGTGACGCCGATCAGCACCCTGGACGCCAGCACGACCCAATATTCGGGCGCGACCGCCATCAGCGCGTTGGCGAGGACAAGCAGAAACATGAATAGGCACAGCATGATTCGGCGATCGATCCGGCCGGTGGCGACGGTCGCCACCGGCGCGGTGACGGCGGCGATCAGTCCAGGCATGGTCATCATCAGTCCGGCCATGCCATCGGAGATGGTGAAGTCGGTGCCGATCGAGGTGAGCAGGCCGATCGGCAGGATTTCGGTGGTGACGATCGAGAAGATGGCGATCATCACCGAGACGACGGCGAGCCAGCCGGTCAGTGCGCTGCGGGCGGGCGCCGGGGCTGGGGCGGTGAGAACTGTGGTCACCTGGCCGAGTTCACCAGCGACCCGGCCGCGGCTCTGGCGGGTTTACGCCATTGCCGTATCAGGGCGAAAACCCGCTCAGCGGCGCCCGGCGCGCATCGGCGCGAGGAACTCGGCGTTCGTCTCGGACTTGCGCAGGCCATCCAGCAGCAGGTCGAGGGCCTGCTGGTTGTCCAGGGTGGCGAGGGTCTTGCGCAAAGTCTGGGTGGCGGCGAGCTCGTCGGGTGTGAGCAGCAACTCGTCCTTGCGGGTGCTGGACTGGTTGATGTCGACGGCGGGGAAGACCCGGCGGTTCGCGGCGCAGCGGTCCAGTTTGAGCTCGGCGTTGCCGGTGCCCTTGTACTCCTCGAAGATCACCGTGTCGGCCAGCGAGCCGGTCTCCACCAGCGTGGTGGCGATGATGGTGAGCGAGCCGCCGTTCTCGATATTGCGGGCGGCGCCGAGGAAGCGCTTGGGCGGGGCGAGGGCGGAGGCTTCGACGCCGCCGGACAGCACCCGGCCGGAGCCCGGACTTGCCAGGTTGTAGGCGCGGGCGAGGCGGGTCAGCGAGTCGAGCAGGACCACCACGTCGCGGCCCATTTCGACGAGGCGTTTGGCGTGTTCGATGGCCAGTTCGGCGACCGCGATGTGTTCGCGCGCGGGCTGGTCGAAGGTGGCCGCGGCGACGTCGGCGGGCACCGCCCTGGTGAGGTCGGTGACCTCCTCTGGACGCTCGCCGACCAGCACCAGCATGAGCTCGCATTCCGGGTGGTTCTTTGCGATGCCGTGCGAGATAGCCTGCAGCACAGAGGTTTTACCGGCCTTCGGGGGCGCGACGATGAGGGCGCGCTGGCCCTTGCCGATCGGCATGACGAGGTCGGTGACGCGGGTGGTCATGGCGTGCTGTTCGGTCTCGAGGCGGAGGCGTTCGTTGGGATAGATCGGCACCAGGTCGGCGAAGGCGGGCCGGTGCCGGATCTTGTCCGGCTGCTGTCCGTTGACGGTGCCGACGGTGAGCAGTGGCGCGGGTTTGCCGTTGTTGCCTGCGGATTGTGTTGTGCCGGTGAGGAAGTCGCCGCGACGCAGGCGGTGTTCGCGGATCAGTCGTTGCGGCACGGTGACGTCGCGCGGTCCGGGCAGGTAGCCGTCGAGGCGCAGGGTGCCGCGGTTGTCGTGTAGGTCGAGGATGCCGGTGACGGTGCGGGTGGAGTGCTGTTCGGCCGCTGGGTCACCGGTGGATGTTTCGTTGATTGTGTTGGTGTTCATGGGATTTCCTTCTGGGAAGTGAGGGTGGGTACGGCGAACGGCCGTGAATGCGACGGCATGGTGCACGTCGCGGGCAGGGATCCTCGGAGGTATTCCGGAACGGCTCTGTTGACCGGGTCGGAAAGGGGGATCTCGAAATTCTTGTGGGAGAACTACCTACATCCACAAGGAGAAGACGTGGCCGAGAGTACAGGTTCGATCATCGGCGCGCAATGCTCTCGATGCACTCAACGACCTTCATCGCAGAAGTATTCCCATGAGCGGTGGTGCGGCAGGCAGGGGTCGGGCAACGACGACGAGGCCCGGCAGGCGACGAAGAGTCACCTGCCGGGCCTCGGCGGTATGTGGTGCTGTTTACCCGTAGACGGAGCTGAAGAACTGGACCGCGCTGGCGATGCCGACCGGAACGCCGAGCAGGATCATGCCCGCCGCCGCGCCGAGGGCGATGCCGACGCCCGCGCCCGCGATGCACAGGCCGATCGGACCGGCGAAGAACGTCGGAACCACCAGCGGTGCGCCGATGATGGCACCCGCGACACAGCCGAGTGCGCCACCGACAATCGTGCCGACCAGCGTGCCGATGGCGGTGGCCAGGCCGAACTGGGTGGCGGCCGTGCTCAGCGCGGTGTTGAAGTCGACACCCGCGACATCTTTCGCGTCCACCGGCTTCAGCATCGCGGCGGGGTGCGCGTCCGCCACGTCGGTGCTCGGGGTGAAAGTGGCGGTGTTGCCGTCGATCTGGGCCGCGATGGGCCATTCCATGCCGTCTTTGAGATAGGTCAGCGGCATGCCAGCAACCAGATGTCCTTGATTATCCAGAACCTGGAATTGCGTGCCCTGTGTCGTCAATGATCCGGCCTCGGTCTTCAGCACTACCGATTTGTCGACCACGTTCGCGGTGTAGTGGATGCCGGGCAGAATGTCGGTCTGCACGGTCGACCCCGGTGCGGGCGCCTGCGCGGTTGGCTCTGCGTAGGCGGTGCCGCTCGTGATCCCGACAGCCGCGATGACCAGTGTGGATGCGGCAGCGAACTTCTTGACCCTCATACTTTTGTGAACACTTTCCTCAGCAGGAGCGCCGTCGGTACCTCGGGGAGCACGAGTCGGCGCGGCCCATCATTACGAACCTCTGCAAAGGGTCGTCGCAATTTATTACGAGGATGTAACAGGGGCTGCCAGGGAAGCGTCAAATACAAGTGGAATGTGTTAAAGAAACATAAATTCAGACATTTGGTTAACTCTTGGCATCCGATAATGTGGCGCGCGACACTTTATTCGTCCAATGCCCGGATTCAGCTGATGCGGGAAACCACGGCGCCCGGCAATAGCGGCAGCAACACGTCGAGCGCGCGCCACGGCCACGCCGGAACGCACGCCCGCCGCTGCTCCTTCTCGATCGCGCCGATCATTGCGGCGACACCCTTGTCCAGCGGCGCCACCAAGCGCGTGTCGCCCGACTTGGCGGCCATGTCGGTGGCGATGAACCCGGGCAGCAGCGTGGTGACCGCGATCGGCGACCTCGCCAATTCGGTGCTGAGCGCCTGCCCGAGCGCGGCCAGACCCGCCTTGCTCGCCGAGTAGGCGGCCTTTTTACCCGGCAGCCCGCGCACCGCGCTCATCGAGGACACCAGCACCAGATGCCCGGCGTGCTGCGCGCGGAAGATCTCCAGCGCCGCCTCGGCCTGCGCGAGGGCGCTGACGAAATTCGTTGTCGCCGTGGCGATATTGGCGCCGGCCCGGCCGCTGCCGATGACCGCGCCCTTGCCGAGACCCGCGTTGACGATGACCCGGTCCAGCCCGCCGAGCTCATCGCGCAGCTCGCCGAAGACCCGAGGTACCGCCGCGTGCTCGTCGACGTCGAGCGCGCGGACCGCGACGGTGATGCCGGGATGGGCCGCGACGAGTTCATCGCGCAGCGCCTCGAGCGCGGTCAGTCGCCGGGCGCACAGCGCGAGGTCGCGGCCCTTGCGCGCGAAGTCGCGTGCCATCGCGGCACCCAGTCCCGCGCTTGCGCCGGTGATCAGAATCTTGGTCCTCGTCATGGGCCTGACCCTAGCGAGGCGTCGGCCTCAGCCGCCGAACGATCCCGTGCGCGGCGGCGGCGGCAGCAGCCGCCACGGCCCGCAGTTGGTGGTCTTGAAGCCGACATCGGTCGGCTTGATCTCCACGCGGACCGGGCTGAGGCGGGTGAAGTTGTTGCCGATGATGTAGTTCATATCGGTGTTGTCGCCCGCCACCTTCCACAACCTGCGCCAATCGCAGCCGGCGGCCGGGTCGGGTGTGCCAGGCGCCTCCCAGACGCCGGGGTAGATATCGACGCCAACCAGGTAGACGCCGTCCGACGGCATGGTGTTCGCGGGTTCGGCCGCCGCCGTTCCGGCTCCGAGTAGGGTCACCGCGGACGTCATGGCACCGGCGATGAGGAGCGTGCTTGCGCGCATGGCGATGTTCTCCCTCGAATCGTGCTGCAACCGCCGCGCAGCGGCTGACCTGGGAGATCCCCAAATCTCCGGGGCCAAGATTTACCAGACGTCCTGGCTGAATGTGCTGCATTCCACATTTCTTGTGCGGATGCATTATTAAATCGCGCACGATGTTGTCATCGGCCAGGCCCGCCGCGATATCCGAGGTATGACATGTGTTCGGCTCGATTCCGTCCGGATGGTGCGGCGGTCGACCTCGTGCGGCGCGCACTGCGCGGGACTGTGCACCGACGCCGGGCTAGCCGCGGTGCTGGCGACCGACCGGGCGTTGCTGCATTGGCGGGCGCTGCGTGCGCTGGGCGATAGCGGGCTCGCCGAACAGGCGGTGCAAGAGTCATTGCTCCGTGCATGGCGCTCGTGCGCGTTCTTCGACAGCGCCAAGGGCAGCGTGCGGACCTGGCTGCTGGCGATCCTGCGCAACGTCATCATCGACACGGTGCGCGCGCGAGCCGCCCGGCCGGGAGACACCGGCTGGGACGAGGTCGGCGAGCTCAGCGACCTCCGCTACGCGCATCCCGATTTCTCGGACGGCCTGGTGGACGGGCTGCTGGTCGCGGAGCTGCTGGCCAGGCTGCCCGGCCCGCAGCGCGAGGCCGTGGTCGAGGTGATCCTGCGCGATCGCGCCTACCAAGAGGTGGCCGACGACATCGGGGTTCCGGTCGGCACGGTGAAGACGCGGGTGCACTACGCCCTGCGGTCGCTGCGCGGCGCCTGATTCCCCTCGAACACACCACCGCAGCGGTAACGGTTGGATAACTGGGGTTGCTATGCTGGTGCTCGCGTTGCGAGAGTGAACCACTGGGTTTGGTGTTACTAATGGGAAGGGAGGGGTGCCCTGTCCCGGGGCACCGACCGAACATGAAGCAGCCAAGCATCATCAGGGCCGGAATCTGTTCCGCCGTCACTGCCGCGGTCACGGTGACGCTGTCCGGTTTCGTCCCGGTCACCGCAACGGCAGATCCGGCACAGCCGGACCTGACGACCAAGCTCGCGGGCAAGACGGTGTTCCTCGATCCGGGCCATCAGGGTTCCGGCCACGGCGAGAACGTCGCCAAGCAGGTCAGCGACGGCCGCGGCGGCACGAAGGACTGCCAGACCACCGGCATGGTCACCGTGAACGGCGTGCCGGAGCACACCATCAATTGGAATGTGGCGCAGCTGGTGAAGACCGCGCTCGAGCAGTTCGGCGCGCAGGTCAAGTTGAGCCGCCAGGACGACCAGGGCTGGGGCGGTTGCATCGATGACCGCGCCAGGGCCGCCAACGAGTCCGGTGCTGCCGTCGCGGTGAGCATTCACGCCGACAGTGCGCCCGCCGACCAGCGTGGCTTCCACCTGATCGTGCCCGAGCTGCCGATCCCCGACGCGACGATCAACGCGATCCAGTCCAACGCGGGTCTGGCCGCGTCGACCGCGATGCGCGACGCCTACCTCGGGGCCGGGTTCGTTCCCGCGAAGTACGCGAGCGCGGACGGCCTGATGCCGCGCAAGGACATCGCCGGTCCCGCGCTCACCGCCGTGCCGGATGTGTTCGTCGAGATGGGCAACGGTGCCAACGCCGAGGATGCCGCGGTGTTGGAGAGCAAAGAAGGTCAGCTCAAGCACGCCGTGACCATCACAACCGGGCTGGTGGGATATCTGCTCGGGCCGCAATCGGTGACGCCGAATGTGACCGGCGAGCGACCTGCCGCGGCGCCCATACCGCAGCAGCACCCGGCGGCGACCGATCCGGCGGGGGCCGGGCCGCAGGCGCAAGCGGCGCCGCAGGTCCAGCCGAATCCGGTGCAGTCGCAGCAGCATCCGGCCTCGACCGAAGCGCCGGCGGGCGCGGCGGCACCGCAGGCGTTGACCGAGCCGCAGGTGCAGGCGCCACTGAATTCGCCGCTGCAGCCTTATCCGGCGTCGACTGAACCGCCGGCGGGCGCATCGGCGCCGCAAGCCGCGCCGCAGCTCCAGTCGAAAATGCCGCAGTTCCAGCCTAATCCGGCGTCGACCGAGCCGCCTGCGGGCGCAATGGCGCCCCAGGCCCAGGCGCCGCAGGTTCAGGCTGCGCCGCAGGTTCAGACCGCACCGCAGGCCCAGGCGCCGCAGGTTCAGGCCGCACCGCAGGCTCAGACCGCACCGCAAGGCCAGTCGTCACCCTTCACGCCTCCGGCACAAACCGGTCCCGGCACCTCGGCCTGGCCGGGCACTACCCAGCAGTCGCAGACAGCGCCGGGCACCACGCCGACCGTGCCAGGCGAGTCCAGTGACATGTCGTCCGTCCGCGAGATCATGGACATGGTCCTGACCCTGCTGATGCCGCTGGCCAAGTCCCTCGGCGTGGACAACAACCTGGTGACCGCCGAGATGATCAACCTCGCCTACGCGTTGGCGGCCAAGTTCATCGCCCCCGCCAAATAGCGCCATCGCACGGCCGGACGTCACCCTCGCCGAGGGTGACGTCCGGCTTTTCCGTGGCCCTTGCGCCGCCAAGTATGGTGGTCGGCGTGGCTGACCGGATTCCTGTGGTGATCGTCGCGGGGTTTCTCGGTTCCGGGAAAACTACGCTGCTCAACCACCTGTTGCGCAACAGCCGAGGCACTCGAATCGGCGTGGTGGTCAACGACTTCGGCGCGATCAATATCGACTCGATGTTGGTCGCCGGGCAGGTCGACGCAATGGTCTCGCTCGGCAACGGCTGCGTCTGCTGTGCCGTCGACGTCAGTGAATTGGACGAGCTGTTCACCCGGCTCGCGCAGCCGCGCGCCAAGATCGACGTGATCGTGGTGGAGGCTAGTGGGCTTGCTGAGCCGCGCAACCTCATCCGGATGGTGGTGGGCAGCGACAATCCGCGCATCCGGTACGGCGGCCTGGTCGAGGTGGTCGATGCCGAGCAGTTCGCGGCGAGCAGCGCGCGCCACCCCGAGCTGACCACGCATTTGCGGTTGGCGGATCTGGTGGTGGTCAACAAGGCTGACAGGGTGCCCGCCGCAGAGCTGAGCGCGTTGCGGCAGGACATCGCGGAGCTGATCGGGCAGGTGCCGGTGTACGCGACCACGCACGGGCGGCTCGAGCCCGGCTTGCTGTTCGACGAACCGTTGCGCGAAACCCCGAGGGTCGCCGAGCAGTTGAGCTTCGACGAGCTGCTCGACACCCACGATCACGACCACACCGAGCACCGTCATCTGCACGACGACTACCTCAGCGTCTGCTTCACCAGCGAGCAGCCGCTGGACCCGCGCGGCTTGGTCGGTTTCCTGGAGGACCCGCCGCCCGGCCTGTTCCGCGCCAAGGGTTTCGCGGCCTTCGCCGTCGCGGACGAGCGCCGCAAGTTCGTGCTGCACCTGGTCGGCCGCCACCTCGTCTTCGAGCCGGCGAACTGGGCGCGCGGCGAATCCCGCACCACCCAACTGGTGCTGATCGGCGCGGGCCTGGACGCCGAGGTGGCAACGAAACGGCTGCAGGACACCGTGCACCTCGAGGAGACCCCGCTCGACCCGCAATCCATGCTCGGCGTGTGGCGCTACACGCCGCATTGAACTCTCACCCACCCCGTCGGCTGCGCCGCCCGCCGTCCCGCTGAACTCACCCACCCCGTCGGCTGCGCCGCCTGCCGTCCCCTGAGTTCACCCACCCCGTCGGCTCCGCCTCCTGCCGTCCCCCGGCAACGAGTTTGGCGCGTTCGGCCCGAAACTGGCGCGTTCGGTGCTAGCGGCGGTGTCGGGAGGACATGAGACTGTCCTGGTGTCCGCCGCGTCGGCACGTGCGCAAAGGTGCGAGCAGGCCGCGCGTGATGTCGGGTCGGCGCACCGATTCATATTCGACCTGCGACCGATGGGAGTTTTCCATGTCAGATTCGCTGGAGAGCGCCACCGCGTACGTGATCGAAGCGCTGGAGGCCAAGGGCACCGCCACGCGCTACGACTTCGACGTGTCCGGCATTGTGGCCGAGTCACATGCCATCGCCAACGGCTGGAATTTCCGCACGATCGAGGACACCACGTTCTGGGGCATCGTGGCGCGTTTCCTGAGACCGTGAGGCCTCAGTCGAAGCGGGCCGCCTGCTGCCCGCGGGGCGCGGCCGTCCAGCGCCGGGCCGCGCGGCGCATCGAGCCCGCGTCGGAGTAGCCGAGCAGTTCGGCCTGTCGTGATCGGCTCAGCGGGCCGCCGGAGGTGGCCTTGCTGAGCCGGGCCGTGCGGGCCCGATCCAGTTCCTGCCGCCACGTGGTGCCCGCCTCCATCAGTCGGCGCTGCAGCGTGCGCGGACTGGTGGCCAGCCTGCGTGCCACCTGATCGAGCGAGGTATCGCCGGTTTCCAGCGCGTCGGCCAACGCGGTCGCGACCCGCTCCGGCCAGGCGGTGGCCAGCGGCGGCGGTGGCGGCAATGCCTCGGCGAGCGGCCGCAGTATCGCGGCGAGCACCGGATCGCTGGTGGTCAGCGGCAGGTCCATGTCGCTGGCGCGAAACACCATCGCGTCCACCGGTGCGTCGAATTCGATCGCGGCGGTGCCGAACACCTCGATGAACGTCTCCATCTTGGCCGGCGCCGATTGACGCAGTGAAATCCGCAGCGGAACAATCGGTTCGCGGACCACCCGCCGCGCGCGGCTGAGCACGGCCGTAAGCCCCCACAGTTGGGTGAGGTCACGACCGCGGCCTTCGCCCCTGATCATGTCGAGGTACAGCGTCACTTCGCCGTCGCGCTCGGTGACCAGGTCGAAACGGTGATTGGTGGTGACGGCGGTGACGTACGGCCCGCAGGTCGCCAGGCCCGCGCCGAGCGTAGGCGCGGTGGAGAACAGGTAGTCGTACAGGCCGAGAGTGGGCAGTTGATAACGCCGCGCCACGTTCAGCGCGACGTCCGGATCGCCGAGCCCGTGTTCGCCGATCTCCCACAGCCGGGAGAAGGTGTGGCTCGGCAGGTGCACGTCGTCACCGGCCATGGTCCACTCGGGCAGCCCGGTCTCGCGGATCAGCCGATCGCGATCGAGACCGGCCGCACTGAGCTGAGAGATGACGAACCGGTGCAGCAAAACCTGATCGGTACCCATCGCGTCCTCCCGCGCCTCCGCCGAACTGCGTGTGCGGAAACGCTATCTCCGGCGTGTTGATTCGTCATGGGGTTCTTGTCACAGATCGGTTAACCGCAGGCGTTCACCCATTCGGATAACCCGTCGGCGAACAGCTGTCTTTTCCAGATCGGCACCTCGTGCTTGATCCGGTCCACCAGGGCCGCGCAGGCGGTGAACGCCTCGGCGCGATGGGCGGCGGCGACCGCGACGACGATCGCGTCGTCACCGACGGTCAGCGCGCCGATCCGGTGCACGGCCGCGACCGGCAGGCCCGCCGATTCGGCCAGCTCGGCGCAGACCTTGTGCAGGAAGCGCTCGGCCTCGGGATGTGCCGAGTACTCCAGCGCGGAAACGGCCTGTCCGCCGTCGTGGTCACGGACCTTGCCGGTGAACACCACGACCGCGCCGTAGTGCGGCCCGGTCACCGCAGCCTCGACCGCGGCGGCGTCTAGGGGCTGGTCGCTGATCCGGGCCAGCCGGACGGTGGGTTCAGTGCTTGTCATGGCTTCCGCCTCCGGCTACTTGCGCGAGCAGATGGTCGAGCAGCGGTTCGAGCACTGCCATGCCGTCCTTGACGCCGCCGGGGGAGCCAGGCAGGTTCACCACCACCGACCGTCCGGCCAGCCCGGCCACGCCGCGGCTGAGGGACGCCAGCGGGAACTTCGCGGTGCCGCGCTGGCGGATCGCCTCGGCGACGCCGGGCAGTTCCCTGGTCAGCACGGCGAGGGTGGCCTCAGGGGTGGCGTCGGTGGGGGAGGCGCCGGTGCCGCCGGTGCTGATCACCAGCGCTGGTTCGAAGCGCAGCGCGTCGGCCAGTCCGACGGTGATGTCGGCGTCCGCGTAGACCAGTGGTCCGCGTACCGAAAAGCCGAGACCGGCAAGCCATTCCGTGAGAACGGGGCCGGTGGTGTCGACCCGGGTGCCCGCGGCCGCGCCGGTCGAGGCGACCAGGACAACCGCGGCGCGGGGCTCCGAAATAGGCTCCGGCGCTGGGTTATTCGCGTCGTTGGCCGCAGATTCGCGGACGGCGGACTCGGGCCGCTCCCAATGTCCGTGTTTGCCACCCTCTTTGGTGAGCAGTCGCACCCCGTTGAGCGTCGCCGCCGGATCGACCGCCTTCACCATGTCGTGCAGCGTGAGCCCGGCGACCGCGACCGCGGTCAGCGCTTCCATCTCGACGCCGGTGGGCCCCTTGGTCTTCGCGGTGGCCTCGATGGTGATGGTGGACTCGGTGAAGCCGAATTCGACCTTCACCGAAGACAACGCGAGCTGATGGCACAGCGGGATCAGCTCCGCGGTCTTCTTCGCCCCGGCGATGCCCGCGATCCGTGCGGTGGACAGCACGTCGGCCTTGGGCATGTCGTCGGCCCGCACCAGCGCGATCACCTCGGCGGTGGTCTGCAGTTCCCCGCCGGCCACCGCGATGCGGGTGGTGTCGGACTTGGCGCTGACATCGACCATGCGGGCCCGGCCCTCGCCGTCCACATGGGACAACTCACTCATCGAAAACTCCTGGGACAGGGCGGTTCACAGCGACCACACGCGGACGACGGCACCCGCGGGTAGCGAGGTGACCTCGGCTGGAATATCGATCAGCACGTCCGCCGACGCCATGCTCGCGACGAGATGAGATCCGGGGCCGGACACCACCTCTACCGCCTCCGGATGCTGGTGCGGCGCAGCAAGATCGCCGCGCGCGGCGCGAATCAGCTTGCCGCGCAAGAACTGCCGCTTGCCATGTGGCGAGCGGGCCACCTCGTTGCGCAGCGGCAGCTCGTAGCTGTCGACGTGCGGCAGCCCGGCGAGGGCACGCAGGATCGGCCGGGCGAACACCTCGAACGACACCATGGTGCTGACCGGATTGCCGGGGAAGCTGAGCACCGGCACCCCGTCGACAACGGTCAGGCCCTGCGGCCCGCCCGGCTGCATGGCGACCGAGCCGAACGTGCCGCCGAGCGGTCCGAGCACGTCCTTGACCACCTCGAAGTCGCCCTTGGACACCCCGCCGGAGGTGAACACCACATCGGCGGATCGGGTCGCGTCGGCCAGCACCCTGCGGAACTGGCCGGGATCGTCGGTGCTGTGCGCGACCGAGACGACGCTGACCCCGTTCGCGGTGAGCGCGGCGGCCAGCGCGATGCCGTTGGAGTTGTAGATCTGTCCTGGCCGCAGCGTGCTGCCTGCCGGCACGAGTTCGTCGCCGGTCGTGATGACCGCCGCCCGGACCGCGCGGAACACCGGCACGGTGGGCAATCCGACCGCCGCGAGCGCCGCGATGTGCCGTGGCTCGAGCGTGGCGCCCGCGTTCACGAGCAGCTCACCGGCCCGCACATCGGTGCCCGCATCACGCACGAATTCGCCTGCGCTGCGGCCGCGTTCGATGGTCACGGTGCCGTTGCCGGAGTGCACGTCCTCCACCGGGACCACGCAGTCCGCGCCGGGCGGGATCGGCGCGCCGGTCATCACCTTGATCGCGGCGCCGGGCGGCAGCGGTGTCTGTCCGGCATTGCCCGCCGCGACGACACCGGCCAGCCGCAGCGTCACCGGCGCGACCACCACGGACGCGGCGCGCACCGCGTAGCCGTCCATCGCCGAGTTGCGGAACACCGGCAGATCGACGGGGGAGCGGAGGTCCTCGGCGAGCTGCCTACCGAGTGCCTCCGGCACCGAGACGGTTTCTATCGGGCGCGCGGCAAGCGGCCGCAACAGCTGTTCGATGCTGTCTCGGTAGTCGTCGACAGGCCGGGCCGAGACGCTGGCGGGCCGAGGGTTCATGTGCGCAAGCCTAACGTCCGCTGATCGAGGTCAATCGGGCGTCTGGCTTGTGTGAACCTCACAATCTCGCGGTGCCCGCGGCGCACTATTCCGTACCTTCCGCGACTGACCAACGACGGACGAAGGTCATAATGGGTAGGTGACTCTGGTCGAGATGGGGATTCCTGCCGTGCGTTCCGGGCGTCCCTCGCTCGACGGACGCCCCGACACACCATTGCTGCTCGACCGATTCGGGCGCGTGGCTCGCGATTTGCGCGTCTCCATCACCGAGAAGTGCTCGTTGCGCTGCACGTACTGCATGCCCGAGGAGGGGCTGCCCGCGATACCGCACCATGAACTGCTCACCGCCGCGGAAATCGTGCGCCTGGTGACGCTGGCGGTGCGCGAGCTCGGGGTGGCGGAGGTCCGGTTCACCGGCGGCGAGCCGTTGATGCGGCGCGATCTCGAACAGATCATCGCGGGCTGTCATGAACAGGTGCCGGATACGCCGTTGGCGATGACCACCAACGGCGTCGGACTCCAGCATCGCGCCAAGGCGCTCGCCGCCGCCGGGCTGAGCCGGGTGAACGTTTCGCTGGACACCGTGGACCGGGCCGGATACGCCGAGCTGACCCGGCGCGACCGGCTCGACTCGGCGCTGGCAGGCATTCGCGCCGCCCGCGACGCCGGACTGGCCCCGGTCAAGGTGAACGCCGTCCTCATGCGCGAAACCCTGTCCGGTGCGGCGGATCTGCTGCAGTGGTGCCTGGACGAGGCGTGCTCGCTGCGGTTCATCGAGGAGATGCCGCTCGACGCCGACCACGAATGGGCCCGCGCCAATATGGTCACCGCCGCCGAACTGCTCGACGTGCTCGGCACCCGCTTCCGGCTCACCGCGGCAGGCCGTGACGATCCCTCGGCCCCGGCCGAGAAATGGCTGGTCGACGGCGGCCCCGCGACCGTCGGCATCATCGCCTCGGTCACCCGCAAGTTCTGCGACACCTGCGACCGCACCCGCCTGACCGCCGACGGCATGCTGCGCTCCTGCCTGTTCAGCGACCAGGAATACGACCTGCGTCAGGTGCTGCGCTCCGGCGCCGACGACGCCGAACTGGCCACGCTGTGGCGCGGCGCGATGTGGAACAAGTGGGCGGGCCACGGCATCGACATCGAGGGCTTCGTCCCGCCGGAACGCACGATGGGAGCCATCGGTGGTTGAGATCCGCTACTTCGCCGCCATCGCCGACGCCGTCGGCAAGGACCGCGAGACCCTCGACCTGCCGGTCGGCGCCACCGTCGCCGACCTGCGCTCGTCGCTGTCCGCCTCGTACGGCCCGGGCCTGGACAAGATGCTGTCGGTGTGTGCTTACCTCGTCGGCGACGAGCTCACCCGCGACCCGCACACGGCGTTGACGCCACGGGTGGACGTGTTGCCGCCGTTCGCGGGCGGCTGAGTCGACGCTGGCGAGTTGGCCCTAGGTTTCTCGCCCAGTCGGGGCAAGCGGGTTAGCATCGGCGCGCCACCGCCTTTCGCCGCTCGAGGAGGCCGACGGGACATGATCCACGCGATGACCACCGAACTGCTGCGTCGCGAGCACGCGAAACCGGAGTAGAAATAATTTCGCGGCGATGTGGATAACGCCGTGTGTTGTTCGTCGTCCAGGTAGGGAAGGGTGACGGGCTCTTCCATTCGAGGAAGGTTGGCGACCATGCATTACTTGGCGACGATTGTGGGCAGCGGGCAGACTCCGGCGCCGGAGAGTCCGGAGTTCAAGGCGGGGGTCGAGCGGTACGCGGCCTTCCAGGCGGCGGCCGGCGCGGCGATCTCGGGCGGCGCGGCGCTGTTCCCGGCGGCCACCGCGATCAATGTCCGGCGCGGCGGCGATCAGACGTTGGTCACCGACGGGCCGTTCACTGAGCAGGCCGAGGTGGTCACCGGTTATTACGTGTTCGACGCGCAGGATCTGGACGAGGCCATCCAGCTGGCCCGCCGGATTCCGGCGGCCGAGAACGGCACGATCGAAGTGCGCCCGATGGCGATGTGGGCGCCGCCCGGCGTGCCCGGCGCGGACTGGTGGCTCGCGCTGCTGTGGGAGTCGCCGGCCAACTTGCTCGCGCCGGAAAGTCCGGAGTGGGCCGCGATGGCGGCGGAACACGGGCAGTTCGCGGAGAAGGTCGGCGATGCTATCCGTGGCGGCGGGGCGTTGCAGCCGCCGGACACCGCGACCATGGTGCGCGTGCAGGACGGACAGTTGCTGCTCACCGACGGGCCGTTCACCGAGGGCGCCGAGGTGGTCGACGGGCTCTACGTTTTCACGGCGGCGAGCCCGGCCGAGGCGACCGAGATCGCGGCCCAGATCCCGCGGGGCCCGCAGGGACGTTCGGAGCTTCGGCGCATCGTCGACCTCGGTTTCTGACCGTGCCGGGCCCGGCCATCGCGTTCGACGGCATCTATCGCGCCGAATTCGGCCGGGCCCTGGCCACGGTCGCCAGGATGATCGGCGACCTCGGGCTGGCCGAGGACGCGGTGCAGGAGGCGTTCGCCGACGCGTTGCGCAGCTGGCCGGACCGCGGCATGCCTGCGAACCCGGGGGCCTGGATCACCACCGCGGCGCGCAATCGCGCACTGGATCGGCTGCGGCGCGAGTCTGCCAGGGGCGGAAAGGAGCAGGACGCCGTCCTGCTGACCGGGCCGAGCGAGGAGATCGACATGTCGCCGGTAGCGGACGACCAACTGCGGATGATCTTCACCTGCTGCCATCCGGCATTGTCGCCGGAGTCCCAGGTCGCGCTGACGCTCCGGTTGGTGTGCGGGTTACGGACGTCGGAGATCGCCAGGGCCTTTCTGCAACCGGAACATACAGTGGCCCAACGTCTTACCCGAGCGAAGGCGAAGATCCGCCAGGCGGGTATTCCGCTGCGGGTGCCGCCGGCGCCGCTGTTGCCGGAGCGGCTCCCCGCGGTGCTGGCATGTATCTATTTGGTCTTCACCGAGGGCTACTTCGCCACCTCTGGTCCGACCGCGGTCCGGGATGAGCTGTGCGACGAGGCAATTCGGCTCGGCAAGTTGTTGTGCGCGCTGCTGCCCGACGCGCCGGAGGCGCGATCATTACTGGCACTGATGCTGCTCAACGACAGTCGTCGCACCCAACGGCGAAGTGCGGAAGGCGAATTGGTGCCGATCGAAGAGCAGGATCGCGCCGAGTGGAATCGGGTGCAGATCGATGCGGGTCTGCGCTGCCTGATCTCGGCCGCCGCTGCGGGCACCGGCCCGTACCTCGCGCAGGCGCGGATCGCAGGCGCCCATGCGATCGCGCCCACCTGGGAGCAAACGGACTGGGCCGCAATAGTTTCCGGTTACGACGAACTGCGCGCCTATTCCGACTCGCCCGTCATCCTGGTGAATCGCGCGATCGCCGTCGGGTTCTTGCGCGGCTTCGCCAGCGGCCTCGCCGCCCTCGACGAGATCGCCGACCATCCGCGCTTGGCCGGTGCGCATCTCGTCGCCGCGACCCGCGCCGACCTGCTCAGGCGGGCCGGCCGCTACCCGGAAGCCGCCACGCACTACCGCATCGCGCTGGACCGCACGTCCAACGAGCAGGTCCGCCGCTTCCTGTGCCGCCGCATCGAGGAGGTGACGACGGAGTAGTCGAGGTGCCGCGCCGAATCTCGTTGTGGCGATCGGCTGCCCGCTGATTCGGTGGCCGGAACCGCTGAGTGTGCGGGCGGATTGCCAACCCCGGCAACGCATTTCCCCACAACAACTGGGGTTTCATCTGGGCGACACACCACTTTAACCTCCGATCCATCGGGATTTATCCGTCCCTTGGAGGAGCTGACTATGCCCCGAATCTTCCGCAGTGCCACCGCCGGTCGTGTCATCGCGACCGCCGCCGCGCTGCCCCTCGCGCTATCCCTGGCCATCGCGGGGTCCGCGTATGCCGACCCCAGTCCGCCGCCGGGCCGACCGGCCGACTCGATCAAGGCGCCCGCCGTCAAGCAGCACCTGGAAAAGTTCCAGTCGATCGCCAATGCCAACGGCCGCACCCGCGCCGCGGGCACCGCAGGCTACGACGCCTCCCGCGACTATGTGGCCGGCGAACTACGTCGCGTGGGCTACCAGGTCACCTTGCAGCCGTTCACCTTCCAGTCCTTCCGGGAACGGACGACGGCGGTCTTGGAGCGGGTCTCGTCCGCTCACACGGCTTATAAGGCCACCCCACCGGACCGTAGCCAGCTCGGCGACTTCGCCACGTTGACCTATTCGGGCTCGGGCAAGACGAAGGCGACGGTTCAGGGCGTCGATCTCACGTTGTCGCCCGGCTCGTCGGCGAACGCCTCCACTTCCGGCTGCGAGGCCGCGGACTTCGCCGGGTTCACCCGCGGGAATATCGCGCTGCTGCAGCGCGGCACCTGCACGTCCGCCGACAAGGCCCGAAACGCCCAGGCCGCCGGGGCTTCCGGGGTGATCATCTGCAATGAGGGCCAGCCCGGCCGCACCGACACTTTCGCCGAGCCGCTCGACGAGACCGGCATCACCGTGCCGGTGGTCGCCACCAGCTTCGCCGTCGGCAAAGACCTTGCGGCCACAGCGAATACGGTCGTCCGGCTCGAGACCGACACCGAGGCGCTGCCCGCCACCACCTACAACATCCTGGCGGAGTCTGCGCAGGGCAACCCGGACAAGGTCGTGATGGCCGGGGCACACCTGGACTCGGTGCGCGCCGGGCCGGGCATCAACGACAACGGTTCCGGCAGCGCGGGTCTGCTCGAGGTCGCCTTGCAGATGGCAACGACCACACCGAAGAACAAGGTCCGCTTCGCTTGGTGGGGCGCCGAGGAACTCGGCCTGGTCGGCTCCAAGTACTACGTGGCGAATCTGTCCGCGGCCAACCGCGACAAGCTCGAGCTCTACCTCAATTTCGACATGATCGGCTCGCCGAACTACGCCTACAAGATCTACAACGGCAGCCAGGGCCCGGCCGGTTCCGCCCAGATCGAGCAGGACTTCAACCGCTACTTCGACGCCAAGGGCCTGCGGCACAACCGCGCGGCGCTCGACGGCCGCTCGGACTACGGCGCATTCATGCGGGCCGGAATCGCGGTCGGCGGCTTGTTCACCGGCGCCGAGGGCATCAAGACCAGCCAGGAACAGCAGTGGTTCGGCGGCCAGGCGGGCCGCCCCTACGACTCCTGCTATCACCGGGCCTGCGACACCATCACCAACCTCAGTGACAAGGCATTGACCGACAACACCGGCGCGATCGCCAATGCGATGCAGACCTATGCCGCCAGCGATGACCCGCCCGGCACTGCCCGCACCGCGGAAAGCCCAGCACACGAGTAGCGACGTGAGCGGTCGGCAATAGCGACCACCGGGGTGCGGGCGGGCACGTGCCCGCCCGCACCCGAGGTCAGTCGCGCCACCAGGTGTCGAGTGGTGTTACCGGAAGGGCCCGCTTGTGCCGCGTGTTGAGGTAGATCGATTCGATCCGCTCGGCCACCTCGGGCGTGACGTCCTTACCCTCGAGGTAGTCGTCGATTTCGCGGTAGGTCAGGCCGAGCGCTTCCTCATCAGGCAGCGACGGCCGGTCGTCTTCCAGATCAGCGGTCGGTACTTTCGACCAAAGATTTTCCGGCGCACCCAATTCCCGCAGCAGTGCCGCACCCTGATGCTTGGTGAGGCCGGTCAGCGGGGTGAGATCGACGCCGCCGTCGCCGTATTTGGTGAAGAAGCCGGTGACCGCCTCCGCCGCGTGGTCGGTGCCGACCACGAGCATGTTCTCCTGACCGGCGAGCGCGTACTGGATCACCATGCGCTCGCGCGCTTTGATATTGCCGCGCACGAAATCCCGGAGCTTGTCGATCTTCAGCGCGGAGGCCACCTCGCCCGCGGTCGCGTTGGCGCTCGGCCGCACATTCACCGACACCGTCTTATCCGGCTGGATGAAGCGCAGCGCGGCTCGCGCGTCGGCCTCGTCGGACTGCACGCCATAGGGCAGGCGCACGGCGATGAACGTGGCGTCCGCCCCGTCCGCCCGCAGCTCTGCCGCGGCCAGCTGGCACAATCGGCCGGTCAGCGAGCTGTCCTGGCCGCCGCTGATGCCGAGCACGAAACCCTTTGCGGGAGTGGCGTTCAGATAGTCCTTCAGGAAATCGATCCGGCGCCGGACCTCGTCCTTCGGCTCGATGCTCGGTTGAACGCCCAACTCGGTGATGATCTGTTCGCGCAGGTTCCGCATGGCAGCCCACTTTACTGTTCATTCACGCCGAGACAACGCGTCGAACGACCGCTTCCCAATTGTCCCCGATCTGATCGCGGCTGTAGCCAAGTGCGCGCATCTGATGCATGACGAGCGCGGCGCTGAGCGCGCCGAGCAGACTGTCGGCGACCAACGGAATGTCGCCGGGCATGCTCGCCTGCCGCAGCAACATCGACACGTGCGCCTTGAGCAACATGTACGGCGCACCCGAGTATCGATCGGCCGCGCTGCCGACCTCCGCGGCGCGATACAGCTCGCCCTCCACATCGATATCGAGCAGTCGGGCGCGACCGAACGCGACGAGCCGCTCTACCGGCGCCGCGCCGGGCCCAAGCGGCGGCGGCCCGAACATGAACGCCTCCTGCGTCTTGCGCTCGGAGTGGTCCAGCAATGCCATCAGCAATCCGGACCGGTTGCCGAACCGCCGGAAGACCGTGCCCTTGCCGACCCCGGCCCGCTTGGCCAGCGCGTCCATGGTGAGGCTGTCGACGCCTTGCTCGCGTACCAGCTGTTGCGCGGCGTCCAGCAGCAGCTGCCGGTTGCGTGCCGCGTCGGCGCGTTCGGGCGGTCCGGCCGTGCCTGGTTCGGGCGGTCCGATGCCGAGCAGCGGACGCGCCCCTGGCACGGGCGGATCCGATGTGGGGTAGCTCACAGCAGGCACGCATTCTCCGCGGGAAGTAATCGGACCACGGTCCGGTTAGTCATCAATGAAAGTTCGGACACCACATTCAGTACACCAGGAGTTGTCATGAGCCAGACCCGCATCCTCGCTCTCGTTGGCAGCCTTCGTGCCGCCTCGATCAACCGGCAGCTTGCCGAGACCGCCGTGCAGACGGCTCCCGAAGGCGTCGAGGTCGCCATCTATGAAGGCCTCGCCGATATTCCTTTCTACAACGAAGACCTCGATGTCGAGGGCGCGGTACCCGTCGCGGCGCAAGCCCTGCGCGACGCTGTCGCCGCCGCCGACGGCCTGCTCGTGGTGACCCCCGAATACAACGGCACCCTGCCCGGCGTGTTGAAGAACGCCATCGACTGGGCCTCCCGTCCGTACGGCGCGGGCGCCATCAAGGCCAAGCCGACCGCCGTGGTCAGCGCGTCGATCAGCCCGAACGCCGCGCAATGGGCACATGGCGACGCGGTCAAATCGCTCGGTGTGGCAGGCGCGCGCGTGGTGGAATCCGCCCACCTGCACTTCGCCACGATCGGTGCGCGGTTCGCCACGACGCACCCGCGCGAGGATGCCGAGGCGCTCACCGAACTGGCCGCCACCGTGCACGAGCTGGTCCAGGCCACTCGGGGCGAATACGCCGCCGTGTAAGCTTCACGTCCGGTCTTCCCGAGGGTCATCTCCGTGTGCTGGAGGTGACCCTCGTCGTCTGATCTGGGAGTTTGCTGGAAATCTGCTGCGGTACGAAATTGTGATCTGCACCACGGTCGTGTCGGGTTGCGAATCGAGCGTCCAGGTACTTACCGCCTTAGAATTTCATCAATGTGACTCGCAACATGTCGTGTTGGATGAATCTGTCGGCCACTAGGTGTAGTGTCTTCGGTACTGGAAGACGGCAAGGCACCCCGCTCTGCGAGCACCAGCCCGAAGGGGCTGAGCAGGGGATTCGAGTCCAGATCCAGGAGTTTGCGCAGCAAGGTCGGAACGTGCATCGCTAGGTCGCTCGAACGATCGGCATACGGATCACAGGCTGTGGATCAGGCACAAGGAGAAGAGGGATACCAATGACCGTCACCGTGTACACCAAGCCCGCTTGCGTCCAGTGCAATGCCACCTACAAGGCCCTCGACAAGGTCGGGGTGGACTACGAGGTGATCGACATCTCCGAGAACGACGAGGCACGTGACTACGTCATGGCCCTCGGCTACCTGCAGGCGCCGGTCGTGGTGGCCGGTGAGGACCACTGGTCCGGCTTCCGTCCCGACCGCATCAAGTCGCTCGCCACCGTGGCGGCCTGACCGCTTCCGCTTTTCGTTCCTCCGGGAGGAGAGGGTGACCGTGTCCGAAGACAGCATTTACGGTCACTCCGCGGGCTACGCTCCAGCCGCGCTCGTCTACTTCTCCAGCGCCTCGGAGAACACGCATCGCTTCGTCGAGAAGCTGGGTCTCCCGGCAACTCGCATTCCACTGCACACCGCCGATTCGCTGCGCGTCGACGAACCCTTCGTGCTGATCGTCCCTACTTACGGGGGCGGTCGGCACGTCCTGGGTGGGAACAGATCCGACAAGGATTTCGTGCCGCGGCAAGTCGCCAAGTTCCTCAACGATCCGCACAACCGTGCTCTGCTGCGCGGGGTGGTCGCGGCGGGAAACACGAACTTCGGCGATACCTACTGCTATGCGGGAGACCTGATCTCGCGTAAATGCGGGGTGCCGTACCTGTATCGCTTCGAACTCATGGGAACCGCCGAGGACGTCGAGCGCGTCCGAGAGGGATTGGGATTGTTTTGGCAACAACAACGACAGCACCGGCCGGAAAAACGGCTCGCTTAGAGCAGCCATCGGGCCGCGGTGCGGAGGCCGGCGAGGTCATGGACTACCACGCCCTCAACGCGATGCTGAACCTGTACGGCCCGAACGGTGAGATCCAGTTCGACAAGGACCGTGAGGCCGCGCACCAGTACTTCCTGCAGCACGTCAACCAGAACACCGTCTTCTTCCACAACCTGGACGAGAAGCTGGACTACCTGGTCGACGAGAAGTACTACGAGCCCGAGGTGCTCGAGCAGTACAGCCGCGGCTTCATCAAGCAGCTGTTCCAGCAGGCCTACGCCAAGAAGTTCCGGTTCCCCACCTTCCTCGGCGCGTTCAAGTACTACACCTCGTACACGCTCAAGACCTTCGACGGCAAGCGCTACCTGGAGCGGTTCGAGGATCGCGTCTGCATGGTCGCGCTCACCCTCGCCGCCGGCGACGAGGTGCTCGCGGGCAAGCTGGTCGACGAGATCATCGACGGCCGCTTCCAGCCCGCCACCCCGACCTTCCTTAACTCGGGCAAGAAGCAGCGCGGCGAGCCGGTGTCCTGCTTCCTGCTGCGCATCGAGGACAACATGGAGTCCATCGGGCGCTCCATCAACTCCGCGCTGCAGCTGTCCAAGCGCGGCGGCGGGGTCGCGCTGCTGCTCAGCAACATTCGCGAGCACGGCGCGCCGATCAAGCAGATCGAGAACCAGAGCTCGGGCGTCATCCCGATCATGAAGCTGCTGGAGGACTCGTTCTCCTACGCCAACCAGCTCGGCGCGCGACAGGGCGCGGGCGCGGTGTACCTGCACGCGCACCACCCGGACATCTACCGGTTCCTCGACACCAAGCGGGAGAACGCGGACGAGAAGATCCGCATCAAGACGCTCTCGCTCGGCGTGGTGATCCCCGACATCACCTTCGAGCTGGCGAAGAAGAACGAGGACATGTACCTGTTCTCGCCGTACGACGTGGAACGCATCTACGGCAAGCCGTTCGCCGACATCGACGTCACCGAGAAGTACTACGAGATGGTCGACGACAAGCGGATCCGCAAGTCGAAGATCAAGGCGCGTGAGTTCTTCCAGACCATCGCCGAGTTGCAGTTCGAGTCCGGTTACCCCTACATCATGTTCGAGGACACGGTGAACCGGGCCAACCCGATCGCGGGCAAGATCACCCACTCGAACCTGTGCTCGGAGATCCTGCAGGTGTCGACGCCGTCGATCTTCAACGACGACCTGTCCTACGCCAAGGTCGGCAAGGACATCTCGTGCAACCTCGGGTCGCTCAACATCGCCAAGGCGATGGACTCACCCGACTTCGCGCAGACCATCGAGACGTCCATCCGGGCGCTCACCGCCGTCTCCGATCAGACGCACATCTACTCGGTGCCGTCGATCGAGCAGGGCAACAACGAGTCGCACGCGATCGGCCTCGGCCAGATGAACCTGCACGGATACCTGGCCCGCGAGCGGGTGCACTACGGGTCCGAAGAGGGCATCGACTTCACCAACATGTACTTCTACACCGTGGTCTACCACGCGATTCGGGCGTCGAACCTGATCGCCAAGGAGCGCGGCAGCTACTTCGGTGGCTTCCCCGAGTCCAAGTACGCCAGCGGTGAGTACTTCGACAAGTACACCGAGCAGGCGTGGGAGCCGAAAACCGAACGGGTGGCGCAGATCTTCGCCGAAGCCGAGGTGCGGATCCCGACCCAGGACGACTGGCGCGAGCTCAAGGCCTCGGTCATGGAGCACGGCATCTACAACCAGAACCTGCAGGCCGTCCCGCCGACCGGTTCGATCTCCTACATCAACCACTCCACCAGCTCCATCCACCCGGTGGCGTCGAAGATCGAGATCCGCAAGGAAGGCAAGATCGGCCGCGTCTACTACCCGGCCCCTTACCTGGACAACGACAACCTCGAGTACTACGACGACGCCTACGAAATCGGCTACGAAAAGATCATCGACACCTACGCCGCCGCCACCCAGCACGTCGACCAGGGCCTGTCGCTGACGCTGTTCTTCAAGGACACCGCCTCCACTCGCGACCTCAACCGCGCCCAGATCTACGCCTGGCGCAAGGGCATCAAAACCCTCTACTACATCCGCCTGCGCCAAATGGCGCTGGAGGGAACCGAAGTCGAGGGTTGCGTCTCCTGCATGCTGTAGGGATCACCTAGGTCTTTACCGCGAAAACCTCAGTGCGATGGCCGCACTGAGGTTTTCGTGTTTCCGGACCCCGTTTGTCCCACTGTTACCTTCTCGCGTCGGCATCCGTCATACCGACGACGACCAAATATGTCCGAGGTCGTCTGGGCGACAATGGGAGTGGAGAACAGCGATGCTGACGAACATCATGTACGCGACGATCTATGTGACCGATCAAGACCGGGCGCTGGCGTTCTATACGGAGGCGCTCGGAATGGAGAAGCGTATCGATGTCACCGGACCCGATGGGCGGTTCCTCACCGTCGGCGTTCCCAGCAGTCCGGTCGAGATCATCTTGTGGTCGCATGCGCCGTCTGCAGGACAGCCGGTCGTGCGAGAAGCGGAGGTGGCTCCCGGTCCGCTGATTCTCGAATTCGATGACCTGAGAAGGGATTTCGAGGTGCTTCGGGAACGAGGCGTGACGTTCACGCAGCCACAACCGGAGGACTATCCGTTCGGCGTCCGGGTCGAAGCGGTAGATCCGGACGGCAACCGGATCTCGCTCCGTCAACAGCGCCGCGCCGAGGGCTGACCGTCCGGACCTGATGGCCGAGGCCTAGCGCGAGCTAGGCCAGTGCGGGCGCTACCTCGCGCTCGAAGAGTTCGATGCCGGAGGTGTCGTAGGCGGATTCGGGGAAGTTGAAGATGGCGTAGCCGAGGCCGAGGTCGCGGAGGGGGGTGAGGCGTTCGATGATCTGTTCCGGGGTGCCGACCGCAGCGGAGGGGCGGAACATGTTGTCGACGAAGGTTTTTGCCTGATCGTCGCCGATCACCGAGGCCAGTTTGGCCTGGACCTCGGCAAGTCGTTCTTCGACTTCGGCTTCGGTGGATGCGATCACCGCGTTGAAGTTCGAGGAGCGCACGATGGCGTCGAAATCGGTGCCGACGTCGGCGCAGTGCGCGCGCAGGATTTCGGACTTCGCCGCGAATTCGTCCGGCGCGCCGCTGAAGTTGGTGTACTGGGCGTACTTCGCCGCGATCCTCAGCGTCTTCTTCTCGCCGCCGCCCGCGATCCACACCGGAATCCCGCCGTCCTGCAACGGAAGTGGCCGCACGATGGCCTCGTCGACCTGGTAGTGCTTGCCGTCCAGGGTGGCCTTACCGGTGGTCCACGCCTGGCGGAAGATCTGCACGCCCTCGTCCAACCGGCCGAGCCGCTCGCCAGCGCCTGGGAAGCCGTAACCGTATGCGCGCCATTCGTGTTCGTACCAGCCGCCGCCGATACCCATCTCGACCCGGCCGCCGGAGATCAGGTCGACGGTGGCCGCGACCTTCGCCAGATATGCCGGATTGCGGTAGCTCATCGCGGTGCACATCTGCCCGAGCCGGATCCGCGAGGTGGACGCCGCGAACGCCGACATGAGGGTCCACGCCTCGTGCGTGGCCTCCTCGGTCGGCACCGGAATGGTGTGGAAGTGGTCGTACACCCACAGGGACTCCCAGGTGTCACTGGCATCCGCGCGTTGCGCGAGATCCCGCATCACCCGCCACTGGTCCGCCGGGTCGATGCCGACCAGGTCGAGCCGCCAGCCCTGTGGGATGAAGATGCCGAAGCGCACAGATTTCTCCTTCGTTGGTTGCCTCAAACCTAGTCAATCATCCCGTGATGGGCCGATCATGGGCTTTTCCCAGAGCGAGACGTGCTTGCGGCTCTCACTGGTGAACGGCTCGCCCGCCCAACCACTCCAGCGATCGCGCAGCCGTAGCCCGGCGAGCTGGGCCATCAGGTCGAGCTCGGCGGGCCACACGTAGCGGAACGGGATCGATCGGTATTCCCCTCGGCCGTCGACGATCTCGAGATAGTTCGAGCTCATCTGCTGGGTGGCGACGTCGTAGCGGTCGAATGCCCAGCTGGTGGGGCCGTCGTGCAACGGGACCATGGTCTGGCCGGGCGGCAGGCTACGCAGGTCGGGCACGCCGACCTCGATGATGAAGCAGCCGCCCGGTTCGAGATGGGTGGCGACGTTGGCGAAACAGGCGACCTGTTCGGCCTGGGTCGTCAGATTCATGATGGTGTTGAAGACCAGGTAGGCGACGGAGAACGGGCCGTTCACCCGGGTCGTCGCGAAGTCGCCGATCGTCACGCCGATCGCGGCGCTATCGGGTTTGGCGCGTAGCCGAGTGACCATCGCGGGCGACAGGTCGATGCCGTGCACCGGGACGCCGCGGCGCGCCAGCGGTAAGGCGACGCGGCCGGTGCCGATGCCGAGCTCCAAGGCCCGGCCACCGTCCGCGAGCCGGACGAGCAGCTCGACCATCGGTCCGACGACCTCCGGCTCGAACAGTTCCGCGTACGACTCGTCGTACCTGGCCGCTACGCGCTCGCCGAAATAGTCGTTCATCGCCGGACGGTACCGCGCCGAACTCCTATGGTGCACACGCTTTTCCGGCGTGCCCGGCCGAATAGGTCAGCGATCGCGGCGTTGCCAGGTCGTCCAATAGCGGTCATCGGTGGGCGGCGAGTCGTTGGGCGGGAGGACGATCGGGTCCGGCTCGCCCGGGGTGATCTCCGGCGCGACCTCATTGGTCGGATAGGGATGCGAACTATGGATCGGCGTGGCACCGGTCTTGGCCGCGTGCCCGATCGGATGTCCGGCGAAATGCCGTTCCAGCAGCTCGGCGCCGCGCAGCGTGCCACCCGCCGCGGCGAATCCGGCGGCTACCGCGCCCGCACCCGTGCGGCAGGCCATCGCGTTGTCGATACCGGCACGCAGGGTGGCGGCGGTGAGTCGCTTCGCGGACACCCAGCTGCCCGCCTCGTTGCTGACCACGCGCCGCGCGACCTCGGACTGGCCGCGGCCGAACGGCACCACGCACACCGGAACGCCTGCGGCCAAGGCCTTTTGGGTGATCCCCATGCCGCCGTGCGAGACGACGACGGCGGTCCGGTCCAGGAGCAGCTGATGCGGCACGAACCGCTCGACCCGCGCGTTCGGCGGGACCGTGAACGTCCCCGGGTCGATCGCCCCCGAGGTGACGACCGTGTACAGGCCGCTGTCGGCCAGCGCGTCCATCGCGGCCTGCGCGAGCTTGCCGTCGTCCTGGAACTCGGTCGAACAGGTCACCAACGCCAGCGGCCGATCGATCTCGTCCAGCCACCCGGGCGGTTCGGCGTCCGGCGCCCACAGGCCCGGCCCGATCTGCTGGACCGACGGCGGCCAGTCACCGCGCGGATCGTCGAACGGTGGTGCGGTGAAGTTGAGCAGCAGCGGCGGCTGCCGCAAGTAGTCGACGGTGTTGTCGAGCAGGTCGAGCCCGTAGTACTGGCGCATGTGATTGAGCTGCGGCAGCACCTCGTTCCAGCGGCGATCGAGGAACCAGCGCAGGCTCCTGTCGCGGGTTCGGCCGAGCAGGTCGGTGCGCGGCCGCAGTCCTGGGCCGAAGGGCGGCACGTCACGGGAGGGGATCGGCAGCAGCGCCGGTGCCCACGACGCCCAGGGCAGTCCGCTGGCCGCGGCGAGGATTTGGGCACCGGGCGCGGTGATGTCGATCAGCAGCGCGTCCGGCCGTTCGGCGATGATCGCGCTGCGCAAGGCCTGGATTTCGTCCGGGATGCGGGCGATCAGCGCGCGGAGCGTCGCGCGCAGGGTCGCGATCCGCGAGGTGGTCGCCCAGTCGTCGAGGGTGTCGCGCGCGAGCACCGGCGGCAGTTCGCGGACCGTGATGCCGAACGGCTCCAAGGCCTGCCCGCTGCCGGGCAGCGTCAGCACGGTCACGTCGTGGCCGCGCGATACCAGCTCCGCCAGGACCGGCGCGATCGGATACAGGTGTCCTTGTGCCGGTGAGGTGAATGCCAGTATTTTGGTCATGCAACAGGCTAACTTGTAGCTAACAGGTACGTCACCTGTCCGGCGATAACGTTATGGGCCGCGAATTTGGGGTGAGGTAGACGATATGGCTTGCCATAAGGCGTGATAGCAGTGGCTTTCATGGCGGAGCCGTGATGACTGGTCGGTCGGCGGGGTGGGAACCAAACTTGAAGTATGAGAAAGCCTCGAGCGCCTTACCGGCTTGCATGGCAAACGGTTAGTTGTCAGATGCCATGGGTCGCCGCTCGCACGGACCGTTACCGTCTATACGAGACTCCAGCCCGCGAGTACGTCAGGCGTGAGGAGAGGTATGACGCGCACCATCGGTCTGCTGCTGTTCCCCGGGGTGGAAGAACTCGACGCGGTCGGCCCGTGGGAGGTGCTCGCCTTCTGGACGCAGTACTACCCCGACGACGGCTACACGGCGTTCACGTTCGCCATGGACGGCGGGCCGATCAAGTGCGCGAAGGGCCTGACGATCGAGGCGGAGTACTCGTTCGACACCGCGCCGCGCCGCGACGTGCTGATCTTCCCCGGCGGCAGGGGCACCCGGCCGATGATCGACGACGAAGCGATGCTGACCTGGACCCGCGCGCAACGCGCGACGACACCGCTGATCACCAGCGTGTGCACCGGCTCGCTGGTGCTCGCATCGGCGGGCCTGCTGGCCGGGCGACCGGCGACCACGCACTGGAAGTCACTCGATCGGCTGGCCGAACTGGACCCCACCATCAAGGTCGACGCCGAGCAGCGATATGTCGACGACGGCGACATCATCACCTCGGCGGGTGTCTCCGCGGGCATCGACATGGCGCTGCACCTGGTGCGACGGCTGGCAAGCGCCGAGCGCGCCGAAGAAGTGCGCCGCCTCATCCAGTACGACCCGATGCCGCCGATCTGACCCGTTGCGCGGGAAAAGAATTCGCTCGCCTCGAAACGGCTGTCCGAGTCATGCTTAGACGGAAATGACGGATAGCTAGCGGCTGTCGCAGCCACGCTGGTCGACTGACCAGCGTGATCGTTCATGGTCAACACTTCAACCGATTGCCTGTATCCTGCACAAGGATGCTTTCGCATCCGATCAACGTTTCACTGATGGTGCAGGCGAGTCGGGTCTGCGGCAGCGACGAGAAGGAGGTGGGGTTGCATGCGCAGCGAACCTCCCAGTCGAAGGCCGCGCGGCGTCGCCCCTTCGCACTCCTGAGTAGTCAGCGACGGTTGGGGCGGGCGCCCGCGGTGTGAATTCTCGCGCTCCCATTCACTCACGCGTATTTGCTGAGGACATCCCATGTCGCAGATCATCGAAGTACGTCCGACGCTGTCCGAATCACTGCAGGACATCGCCGACAGCCACCGCGTCGACGCCGCACTCGCCTGGCTCGACAACCGCCCGCCGCACGTCATCGCCGACCAGCTCGCCCGGATGGACGCCGTCCAGGCCGGGATGGCGTTCCGGCTGCTCGACAAGGACCTGGCGCTGGCCGTCTTCGAAGAGCTCGAACCGGTCGACCAGCAGCAGATCCTGCAGGGCCTGCGGGATCAGAGCTTCCGCGACCTGATCGAGGGCATGGCGCCCGACGACCGCGCCCGCATGCTGCGGGAGGCGCCCGCGAAGGTCGCCAAGAAGGTGCTCGCCGGGCTGAGCCCGCGCGAGCGGCGGATGACCGCCGCGCTGCTCGGCTACCCGGAGGGTTCCGCGGGCCAGTACATGACCCCAGAGGTCGTCGCGCTGCCCCAGAACCTGACCGTCGCCGAGGCGCTGACCATGGTGCGTGCCAAGGGCGCCACCGCCGAAACCGTCTACACGCTGCCCGTCGTCGACGCGGGCAGGCGACTGACCGGCATCGTCGAACTGCGCGAGCTGGTGCTCAGCAAGCCGGACACGATGATCGCCGAACTGGTCGTCACCGAACCGGCCTGCGCACGCGCCACCGATTCCGCCGAGAAGGCGGCTCGGCTGATGCGCGAGACCAACGACCTCAACATGCCCGTGGTGGACAGCGAGAATCGGCTCGTCGGCCTGCTCACCATCGACGACGCCGTCGAGGTCATCGAGGCCGCGGACAGCGAGGACGTGGCCAGGCAGGCCGGCTCGGCGCCGTGGGAGGGCCACTACATGGCCGCGGGCGTGTTCCAGCTGGCCCGCTATCGCGCGATGTGGTTGCTGCTGTTGCTGTTCGCCGCGACGCTCACCGTCAGCGTCACCGACATGTTCGAGGGCACGCTGCAGCAGGCCGCGCACCTCGCGCTGTTCATTCCGCTGCTCATCGGCGCGGGCGGCAACGCGGGCGCGCAGGCCGCCACCTCCTGCGTGCGCGCGCTCGCCGTCGGCGAGGTACGGGTGACCGACCTTTTCAAGGTGATCTGGCGCGAATGCCGGGTCGGTCTGGTGCTCGGATCCATGCTCGCCGCAGCGGGATTGGTGATCGGCGGGCTGTTCGTCGGCCCGCGCGTCGCGGTGGTCGTCGGCATCACCCTGGTGCTGATCTGTGGCTGGGCCGCGACCATCGGCGGCACCATGCCGTTGCTCGCCAAGAAGCTGCGCATCGACCCCGCGGTGGTGTCCGCGCCCATGGTCACCACCCTCGTCGACGCCACCGGCCTGATCATCTACTTCACCACCGCCAAGCTGGTCCTCGGTATCTGAGCCGCGACCGTCCGCCGCGTTTAGCCCAGCTTCAGGAGTCCGCATGGATCCGTTCGGCTTGCTAACGTCGGAGCGATTCGCGAGGGACGATGGCGGGTTCGGTGGACGGCAGCGGCACGAGCGTGCGTCGGGTATCGACCAGGCCGGGCAGTGAAAAGGTGCCCGTGCGTTGATGTTTCAATTACTCGACTTTTCCGTTGACGGCCGCATGAGGGGCGCATGAGACTGATTTTGTACTCGGCGATGATCGCGCTGGCGGTCTCGATCACCTTGACACCCTTGCTGATCAAGGTGATGACGAGGTTGAAGATCGGGCAGGAAATCCGGGCCGAGGGACCGGCCAGCCACCAGGCCAAGCGCGGCACGCCGCAGATGGGTGGCATCGCGATCCTGATCGGTATGTGGGCGGGGTATCTCGGCGCGCACCTGATCGGCATCCGCCACGATGCGGAGGGGATTTCCGTGTCGGGGCTGCTGGTGCTCGGCTTGGCCACCGCGCTTGGTGTGGTGGGTTTCCTCGACGACTTCATCAAGATCCACAAGCGACGCAACCTAGGGTTGACCGCGACCGGCAAGTACATCGGCCAGCTTGCCGCCGCGGTCGTCTTCGGGGTGCTCGCGTTGCGGTTTCCGGATAGCACGGGGCTGACGCCGGGCAGTCGGCACATGTCCTACGTGCGTGATGTGGAGACCGTGTCGTTCGGGCTGGTCGGGTTCCTGCTCGTGGTCAGTTTCCTGGTGGTGGCCTGGTCCAACGCGGCGAACATCACCGACGGCCTCGACGGGCTCGCCGCCGGATCGATGAGCTTCGCGCTCGGCGCCTATGTGATCATCACCTTCTGGCAGTACACCAATTCCTGCGCGGCCACCCCGAACGCCGGGTGCTACAACGTGCGCGATCCGCTCGACCTCGCTGTGGTCTGCGCTGCCGGAGCGGGCGCCTGCATGGGATTCCTGTGGTGGAACGCGGCACCGGCCAAGATATTCATGGGTGACACCGGCTCGCTTGCCCTCGGCGGAATGCTCGCCGGCCTGTCCATCACCACCCGCACCGAACTGCTCACCGCGGTAGTCGGCGCGCTGTTCTTCGCCGAGATCCTCTCCGTCCTGCTCCAGATCGTCGTCTTCCGCACTACCGGCAACCGACTCTTCAAACTGGCCCCCTTCCACCATCATTTCGAACTCAGCAACTGGGCCGAAACCACCGTCATCATCCGCTTCTGGTTGCTGGCAGGCATCGCCTCTGCCGTCGGCCTGATGCTCTTCTACGGCGAATACCTAGCTGCCATCGGCTGACCGGAGGTACCACCCTCGGGGGTGATTTCCGCACCCCGTTGCGGCCCAGCTACCTCCCAAGGGTGCCTTTTGGCGTGGTCGCGTTTGCTCGAACATTGGTTCAGGCAAGCAACGCAACAACTTTCACCAGAGGGATCCGACCTTGACACACTTCATCAGCCGCGCCGCCGCGGGACTGTTCTTCGGAACTGTCACCGTCGCAGGCATTGTCGCTGTTCCCGCCACCGCGAACGCCGCGCAGCCGGACGACATCGTCACGATCCAGCAGGTGTCCAGTGGCCGCTACCTGGACGCGTGGGCCGACGGCTCGCACGACTACAACGTCGTCACCCGGCCGAAGCAGGGCGACGCCAGCCAGCAGTGGCGCATCCACTGGGATCAGAGCGGTACCGGGACCGGCACCGTGCAGCAAGTGAGCAGCCATCGCTACCTCGACGCCCACGAGATCGAGTCCCTCGACTATCACCTGGTCACCCGCCCCGCCCAGAACAACCCCACCCAGGTGTGGCACATCAATTCCATCGGCGCAGGCAAGTACACCATTCAGCAGGCTTCCAACAATCGCTACGTGGATGCCCATGAATACGCCGAGAAGGACTACGGCGTAGTGAGCCGCCCTGCTCAGAACAACCCGACCCAGCAGTTCGTGCTGGTAGTAGTCGGACACTGACCAGCGGTAGTGCCGCCGAAGTGGCACGGGCGAAAGTCGACGAAGTGGTACTGGTGAACGTCAATTCGGCAGACAATGCTGGAAAGCATGTACGTCCCCGCACATTTCGCTGCCGATGAGCAGGCCGTAGACGACCTGCTCGCCCAGCACGGCGCCGCCGATCTGATCATCGCGACACCGGACGGCATGGTCGCCACCATGCTGCCGTTCGTCTACGACTCCGGCGCGCGGACGCTTCGTGGTCACCTCGCCCGCAACAACGATCAGTGGCGGCGCACGGTGCTCGGCGAGGCGCTGGTCATCGTGCGCGGTCCGGACGCGTACGTCTCGCCGGCCTGGTACGCGAGCAAGGCCGAACACGGCCGGGTGGTCCCCACCTGGAACTACATCAGCGCGCACGTCTACGGACAGCTCATCGTGCACGACGACCCGGCCTGGGTCGAACAACTGGTCCGCGACCTGACCGAACACCACGAGTCAGGGCGGCCGCAGCAATGGTCCGTCGACGACGCGCCACCAAAGTTCATCGCCGGTCAACTGCGCGCGATCGTCGGCGTAGAACTCGCGATCACCCGAATCGAAGCCAAGTTCAAACTCAGCCAGAACCGCCCCGCCGCCGACATCGACGGCGTGGTCTCCGGGCTCACCGCCGACGGCCACGAACCCATCGCCGACGCCGTACGGCGTGTGAACATCGGGGACGTACCCGGCGATTTCCGCCGCCCATAGACCTACCGACGGTGCGAGACCCCCACCTCCAGCAGGGGTCTCGCACTCTGTTTCGAACTACTTGTCGCCGTTGGGTTGCCGCAGAATGTACAAAATCTGTGCCACATCGGACTTGATGTCGCTGACATCGGACTCCACCGTCGCCAGCCGGGCCTCCATCGACTTCTGCCGCGCCTCTATCGACTCCAGCCGGGCCTCCATCGACTCCTGCCGGGCCTCCATCGACTTCTGCCGGGCCTCCATCGACTTCTGCCGGGCCTCCATCGAATCCTGTCGAGCCTCCATCGACTCCTGCCGAGACAACAGGTTGCCGATGTCGACACTCATCGAAATCAACCGGGACGCCACCGAGCGCCCGCCCAAATCGCCGATACGGCTGTCCAGAACGCCGATGCTGGCCCGAATTTCACCCAGGCCGGCGTGGACGGCGTCGAACTTCTCCTCGAATCCGGTCACTGTGACAGTATCGCGCGTGATTTGCTGATCGCGCCACCGTTCCAGCTCGTACACACGATCCTCCAAAGATTTACCGCTGTTGTTCATAGGTCGAGCCCTCTCCCCGTGCCGCCACTGCATCGAAAATTGATCGGTTCACATCTGTCGACATCGACACCTAATCGCCTCGGATAGACCGGGTTTCAGACGGTGTGTGCTCACCGAACTCCTTTGCGATATCGAGGATGAGAGCGTGGCTGTCGGCATCCGTCAATGCCAGGCGTTCGAGGTCGGTGTGCGCGGATCGGTACGCCGCAATCTCCTCGGGACGCTCCAAATAAAGATCGTCGGTGAAGCCTTGGACGTAGACCACCGGTGGCTCTGTCAGCTGCGTGGCGGGATGTGGGGGAAACTCCAGCAGGACGAAGGTTCCGAACGTCAGAGCCTGATAGGTGCCTGCCGAAGTGGGTACCACACGCACTGAAACATTCGGTCGCTGTGCGGTTTCGGCGAGATGCGTCAACTGGCCGGCCATGACTCGCGAATCGCCGGTCGAGCGGCGCAGCGCCGACTCGTCGATGAAAACGTCCAGCGTCAGGGGATTGGCATCACTGAAGAGGCGAGCCCGTCGCAGGGTCACGATGTCGATCGTGGTCTCGACATTCGATTGCGGCCTGCTCGGGTTCTCGAGCCACAGCATTGCGCGGCGGTACTCGTTGGTTTGCAACATTCCGGGCAGGAACGTTGTCTGATAAGAAATAATACGGTGCGCCGCTTCTTCCAATCCGAGGAACAGCTCGAAGCTCTTGGGGATCGCATCGTCGAACGCATGCCACCACCCTTTGTCCTTCGTCTCTTCGACGAGCGTCAGCAGTACCTGCGTCAGTTCGGCCGATACCCCGTAGATTTCGCATAACCGCTTGACGAACAACGGGTTCAACCGGGTCGGGATCCCGTTCTCCATGCGCCAGAACGTTTGTTTGCTGACACCGATCTGAATCCGCGCGGCATCCGAGCTCATTCGCGCGGCCGCACGGGCGTTGCGGAGCTCGCGGGCCAGTAGCCTGCGCGGAAGGGTCGAACCAGTCGTCATGGCTGCATCTCCGAAGGGTTGCTGAAGAGGTGGTCAGTAATGGAACGCATAGGTGGCAGCAACCGTGGAACATTCCAGAAATGCTGGCGAGCTCAGTTCTGGAATGTTCCACTGTTTCGCTGCGATATTGCAGTAGTGGCGTGAAAGCCGACCCCAATCGGCCTCCGTGCTCATACAATCAGCTGACTGTAATGGTTGTGCACGAAATTGCCGAATTACCCACTGCCGCACCGCAACAGGAACAATCCAGAATGGCGATTCCTTATCGGAAAGGATTATTTGCAAGTTTTCAAGGGCATGAAATGGCGACGAGAAGTTGGCCCGCCGCGGGCAGTGCTCTGCCCCGGCACTCGGAGGGGAGTGTCGGGTCTCGGGGGCACGCTGTACGGCATCCCACACGTATTGACCGCGCATTCGCTGGAGCCGCGACGGCCGAACACCTCGGCGGCACTGGACGGTTGGTGCACTACGAACCGAGTACGCCCGAGGAGTACGAGCGAGCGTTGGGCGCGGCGATTAACGAGGTTGCCGGCGATCCTGCGCTGGCCGCCGAGTTCGGCGCGGACCCGGGCGATCGCCGAGTTCGATTGGCCACAGCGCCGCACAGACCGTCAGCGTCTACAAACAGGCCCGCAAGTCCTGACCTCACCTCCCGCTGCCGAGAGCGCTCATCGACGTGAGTCAAATGGTCGCCAAAAGATCTTGTAAAGCGACCTTTTGACTCACGTCGATGAGCGAGAACGACCTTTTGGCTCACCTCGATTGCGGAAGGTGCCTCAACGGGACGACCGCACGCTGGGACTTGAGCGTTGCATGTGGAGGAAGGGGCTGGTGTGCGGAGTTGACCTATCTGTCGCTTGGTTTGGTTGGGGTCGGTTAGTTGGTGAGGTTGAAACGTTCAGCGAAGCGGGACATTTCGTCGAATAGGTGCTCGGGGTCGATGCTGCCGATGACGATTCGGGTAACGCCCTCGGACGCGAGGCCTTCGACGCGTTCAATGGGCATATCGATCGACCCCCACCTTGTGTACTCCAGTGCCGCCGGATCGCGTTCTGCGGCAACGGCTTCCGCTCTGGCGAGGTCTAGTTGGTGGGCGCGTTCGAGGGGGCGAGCATGCCGCCGGGGAAGTAGCCGTCGCCGCGCCGGCCGGCCCTTCGGGCGGCGGCGCGACTGGAGCCGCCGATGTGGATCGGTAACAGGGACGCGCCAAGGGGTTTCGGGAAACTGACCAGTGCGTCGAAGGCGAAGAACTCGCCGTCGAAGCTGACACCGTCCGCGCCGCCCGACCACAGCAGTCGCAGCACATCGATCGCCTCGTCGGTTCGTCGGCCGCGGGTGGCGAAGTCGACTCCCGTCGCGGTTGCTTCGCCGGGCAAGGTGCCGAGACCCACGGTCAGCAAACGCATGCGGCCGCGGGACAGGACATCGATGGTCGCGAGGCGTTTGGCCAAGACCACCGGGTGCCGGTACGGCAGCAGCAGCACGCCGGTGCCGAGCAGGATCCGTTCGGTGGCCGCGGCGACGAAGCTCAGGCAGTCGAGCGGATCGGGATAGGGCAGGGTGGCGGGCATCTCGAAATTGCCGACCTTCGCGCCGGGATACAACGCGATGTGGTCCGGGAGATACAGCCCTTCGAATCCACAGGCTTCGGCGTGCTTGGCGAAGGCGATGATCCGGTCGGGGTCTGCTCCGTAATACGGTGTGCTGTAACTGATCGCAAATTTCATCGAGCGTTCCTCGGGTGACGTGGGCAGCGACGATCGCACCACCGGTCTATCGAAACCGGTTGCCGGACAGGTGGTTACCCGAATTCCCAGGCAGGCTCGGCACCGGCCAGCCGGTGCCGGAGTTCCGTCTGCAAAGCGGTCAGCCTGGTGAGCGCGTCGTCCACCTCGTCGAGCTTGCGCCGCAGCACCGCGACCGAGTCGGGGCAACCATCACCGGAGCTGTTGCCCGCCCGCAGGCAGGTGACGAACGGGCGGATGTCGTCGAGGTCGAAACCGTCGTCGAGCAGCGTCCGAATCTTGCGGACCACCGGCAGTTCCGTCTCGTCGTAGACGCGATACCCGTTGGTGGAGCGCCGCGCCCGCACCAGCCCGTGCTGCTCGTAGTACCGCAGGGTGCGGGTACTCGTTCCGGCCTGTTGCGCCAGCTCACCGATCAGCATCCGACCTCCTCCGAGCGACCGTCACGGCCACGCTAAACGTTGTCGCCGGTGTCAACGCAAGCGTCGCCGTGCACCATCCCGGGACGCGAAACGGCGGCGGAAGAATCCGCCGCCGTTGTCACCGGGTGAGTCGCTCAGAACTCCCAGTCTTCGTCTTCGGTGTTCACGGCCTTGCCGATCACGTAGCTCGAACCCGACCCGGAGAAGAAGTCGTGGTTCTCGTCCGCGTTCGGCGAAAGCGCCGACAGGATGGCCGGATTCACCTCGGTCTCGTCCTTCGGGAACAGGCCCTCGTAGCCGAGGTTCATCAGCGCCTTGTTCGCGTTGTAGCGCAGGAACTTTTTGACGTCCTCGGTGAGGCCGACCTCGTCGTAGAGGTCCTGGGTGTATTCGACCTCGTTGTCGTACAGCTCGAACAGCAGCTCGAAGGTGTAGTTCTTCAGTTCCTCGCGCTCGGCCTGGCTGACCAGTTCCAGGCCCTTCTGGTACTTGTAGCCGATGTAGTAGCCGTGCACGGCCTCGTCGCGGATGATGAGCCGGATCAGGTCCGCGGTGTTGGTGAGCTTGGCCCGCGAGGACCAGTACATCGGCAGGTAGAAGCCGGAGTAGAAGAGGAAGCTCTCCAGCAGCGTCGAGGCCACCTTGCGCTTGAGCGGATCGTCGCCGTTGTAGTAGTCCAGCACGATCTCGGCTTTGCGCTGCAGGTTGCGGTTTTCCTCCGACCAGCGGAACGCGTCGTCGATCTCACGCGTGGAGCACAGCGTGGAGAAGATCGAGCTGTAGCTCTTGGCGTGCACCGACTCCATGAACGCGATGTTGGTGTACACCGCCTCCTCGTGCGGGGTGAGCGCGTCCGGGATCAGGCTCACCGCGCCCACGGTGCCCTGGATGGTGTCCAGCAGCGTGAGGCCGGTGAAGACCCGCATGGTGAGCTGCTTCTCGTCGGCGGTCAACGTGCCCCACGAGGGGATGTCGTTGGACACCGGAACCTTCTCCGGCAGCCAGAAGTTGCCGGTCAGCCGGTCCCAGACCTCGGCATCCTTTTCGTCGGGCACCCGATTCCAGTTGATGGCCGATACCCGATCGATCAGTTTCATCCTGCCTCCACACCTTTCCCGAGCCCGCTGCCGTGACGGATTTTCTCTCCCTCGGACACTACTCCTTGGGGGTGACAAGTCCGTGCAGCACAACACCTTGTGTCGCTGCGATGCGTGTCACCGAGGCGAGATACGCCGGGAGCCATCGCGTGCGGCCCCTATTCTGCGTCACGATCGCGCGAACAGCCACATCGGTGCTGGCGCGCCGCGCGAGATCGCTCATTGTTTGCTTGCGAACCTCTCGTGGCCCGCGGCGAGCGGGCACCACCGGACGAACGACGCGCGGCGCGTTTGCCCAGCCCGGATCGGGGGTCGTCACGACCCGGTGACCCGCCCGCCGATCTGCGTCGATTTTGCCTGTTCACGGGCTACGTTGGGCCGAAAGGTGTGCCACGCGTTTCGGAAGGAGTGTGTGTTTTGACCAGTCCCGGCCCCGCCCGACCCGGCCCCGTGCTCAATGACATGACCATCTTCGCCGGCGTCCTCATCCTCATCACCGGCCTACTGCATCTGCTGTCCGCGATAGCCGCCATCGCCGGCCGCGATATCTTCGTCGTCACCAAAGACCAGGTTTTCCTCGTCGACGTCTCCGCATGGGGTTGGATCCACCTGGTAATCGCCGTCCTGATGCTGATCGCCGGCTTCGGCATCGTCACCGGCAAAACCTGGGGCTACCTGGCCGGCATCGTGATGGCCGCGATAAGCATCCTCGACAACTTCCTCTTCGCCCCCATCTACCCGTTCTGGGCCCTGGTCATCATCGCCATCGACATCCTGGTGATCTGGGCGCTGGCCCGTCAATTCTCCGTCCAGTAACCCCCGAATCCCTCGGCCCCGGTATCCCTTTCGGACACCGGGGCCGAGTTGTGCGGTCGAGTGACCCACGACTACCGCGGCAGTCGTGGGTCACTCACCGATTGGGAGAAGATCGGACCAGCCGGGTCCGGCGCGAAGTGTCGCGGCGCGCTGGCGAATCAGCGAAATCTGATCCCCCCCCCCTGTGAAAAGCGACGTTTGAGTGGAGCGTTGGTTGCGGTGGCGGCGGTAGCGCAAGGTACGGGTATCAACGATCGCGCAGGGGGACAAGGCGGAGGCGGACATGAGCAGGCCCGTATCTTCCATGCCGCGCATGGCTGCCCAGCCACCGGTGGCCAGGAGAAGGTTGCGGTGCCACATCACGCCGGCGGGGTGTACAGGTAAGCGGTCGGCCGTCCACGCATCGATCAGTGCCCCGCGGGGGAGCAGGCCTGGCGTAAAGGGGATCGGAACATCCACCAGCTCACCGGAATTCAGTAGGTCCCCGGCCGTGCCGACGGCGAAACCGGCGGACGGGTGCCGGTGCAGTGCGGCGCTGAGTACGGCCAAGGCTGTCGGTTCGAGTTCATCGTCGGCGTCGAGATTCTGGATCAGGGCCGCGGCCGCCCGACCGAGAGCGACGTTCCGGGTGATCGCTGGGCCTTCGCGGGTGCCGTTGAATGCCAGGCGGGTTCGTGGATCGTCCGCGGCGCCGCAGTCGATCAGCGTCGCGCGCACCGCCGCGGCGTCGCCGTCGACCTGCACCAGCCAGTTCCAGTCCGGATGGGTTTGCGCCCGCAGTGACCGCCAAGCCGCCGGCAGGTAGCGGGCATACTCGGCGTGCACCGCTGTGACGACCTCTACCCGCATATCGAGCAGTGTGCCATCGTGACGAGCATGGTCCGGATGTGGTAGGCAGTGAGCTCGGGCATGCTGGGGTCGTCGGGAGGCAGGGGCACGGATGGATCACCAAGTGGTCGAACAGGCACTCGCGGCACTGGCGACCTCGGGTTCGCGACAGCTGGACCGCGACTGCGATCGTTACGCGCGGCGGTACATCGCCGAGGGTGTAGAACCGCAGTTCGATGTGAGCTCAGTGGATTTCGGCCGCGACCCCTACTTCATCTGTGCCGACCGATACTGGAATCACCGGATGTCGGACGAACCGACCCTGCACACCGCTGTCGAATGCGCGGGGTGGCTCCGCGAGCACGTCGCACCGGGGTGCCGCACCGAGATACGCGAAAAGTGGTCTCTTGGTTACGCATTCATCACCCGTGACTCGGTGGAGTCGCTGGACGAGGTCGCCGACGCGACCCGCGACATCGTCGCCAACGACGATCAGGAGTGCAGCCGAGCCTATTTCGCCACGCTGTACCACGCGGGAAAGCTGCGCGCGAACTTCTGCTTCGACGAGCTCAACCAGTTTCTGCAATCCTCGCCGCTGTCCATGGCTGCCGGATCACACCGCGAGACACCGCTTTTCGTCGCACTGCAAGCCTTCGCGGCGTTCGGCAGCCGCCGGGTCACCGAGGAGTACGCGCGCAGCCTGTTCGACCGCGCATGGAGCGCGTCCGGCCGGACCTACGCGGCAACCGATATCGCGCTGAACGGGCTTGCCGTCGGTGTTCCCTTCGCCGGTCAGGGCGAACTACTGAGCGCGCACGCCGAAGCGGCGCTGGCCGAGCACCCCGACAACCACATCTTCTACTACCGGCTTGCCACCGGCCAATACCTGTGCGGCGCCCACGACGCCGCGCTGAACAGCATCGACACGGCCTTGCGACTGCTGCCCGCGATCGGCTGGCGGGTCAGCCACGAGCTACTGCAAGGCCAATACCTGACCAAACGCGAAGCAATCCTCAACGGCCGCACCGAAGCACACCGCGCAGCGGCGGACCGCGAACGCGTACAACACCACGAGCACACGATCGCCGGAATGACCGACACCGTGCGTAACTCGATGCTGCGCACCATAGAGGTCGTCTCGATCTTCGCGGCCGTCATCGCCTTCGCCGTCGGCTCCCTGAACATCTCCCTGAACGGCAACCTCCGCCTCGCCGACCGCCTCTGGATCGTCACCCTCCTAGGCGCCGGCCTGATCCTGTTCGCCCTCCTGATAGTCGGCGGCAGCTGGCTCATCGCCCGCCGCCTCGCCGGGGACCGTAACGAGTAACGGTTATCTTCTGCTGGCGCGGCGGTAGCCGATGGCGGCGGGGATGGCGAACAGGATGATGGCGCCGAGGGACCAGGCGAGGGTGAGGGTCAGGGGGCGGGTCAAGGGGCCTTCTAGGGCAAGGGCTTTCATGGCGTCTACGGCTACCGACATGGGTTGGTTGCGGACTACCGGTTGGATCCATTGGGGGTAGGCGGCCAGGGGGACGAAGCCGGTGCTGAAGAACATCATCAGGGACGTGAGGATGGTAATGCCTTCTACCAGGGCGGCTTTGGCGTTGAAGACGGCCACCGAGGTGACCACGGTGGCGAATGCGAGGCCGAAAAGTACTGGTATGGCAAGGAATAGGAGGGTGGGGAGGGCGCCGTGGTGGAAGCGGAAGCCGAGCAGATAGCCGACGAGGATGATAGTCAGGGTTCCGGCGAAGATGCGGCAGCCTTCGGCGAGGATGCGGGAGGCCAGGCCGGAGGCGCGGTGCACCGGCAGTACCCAGAAGCGGGCGAGCAGGCCCGCTTCGCGTTCGCGGCCGAGCAGGACACCGCAGGAGATCGCTCCGGACACGGCACCGGTAATGGTGACCATCGGCACGGAGCCGTACAGCGCACTGTCGCCGGTGAACTTCCGAATCTGGCCGCCGACCACCGTTTCCAGCATGATCAGCAGTAGACACGGGATGATCAGCGCTTCCAGCAACGTGATCGGGTTGCGCACCCAGCGCAGCAAGAGGCGCTGCGTCTGAATCAGGGTGTGCCGCAACAGGGCTGCGGGCGACACCTCCGAGTCGCCGCGGATTTCTTCGGTGCGATCGGCCAGTAGTGCCATTACGCCCTCCCCGAGCTCAGCCGGATGGTCAGCGGAATACTCAGGACAAGGATCGCGGCCGTCCAGGCCAACGACGGCCCCATCAGCGACCACGTCACCTGCCCCGCGTTCCCCGACGGGTCGCCCGCCAGCGCACGCAGGGCGAGCACGAACTGCGAAACCGGCTGATTGCGCACGAACGGCTGCACCCACGCCGGAAATTGGTGCGCCGGAGCCAGACCCGCGGACAGCATGCCGAAGATCAAGGGTGGCAGCACAAGTGCCTGGGTGACCGCCTCCGGGCTGCGCGACACCGTGCCGATCACATCCGCGCCGAGCGTCAACGCGGTGCCGATGAGCATCGACAACAGCAGGAAGCCGATGGTGTGCGCGGTGTCAAGGTAGAACCGGAACCCGATGACGTAGCCGCAGGCGATGGCGGCGCAGAGGGACAGCGCCAGCCGGAAGACGTTGCCGGACATCCGTGCCCCGGCGGGCACAAGCCGCCCGACCGGCATCGACCCGAATCGCCGATTGAGGCCCGCCACCGAGTCGGTGGCGGATCGGAAGGCGGCCGAGATGGCGGTGAACGCGGCGGCCTGCAACACCACCAGGGGCATCATGAACTGCGCGTAGCTGCTGAACCCGGTGCCCGCGAACGTCATCACCGTCTTGAGCGGAATGTAGAACCCGGCGGTGAAGGTCGCCGGAGCCAAGAGCGAGGTCAGCACCTCACCGGTCTTGATCGAGGGCACGATCAGCCGCGTGGTGAGCACCCACCACTGCCGCGTGCGGTCCGGTGTCGCTCCGACATCGGCCAGCCAGGTGCCTGCGGTCATGAGACCGCCTCCACATCAACCGTTTTCGCTCCGTCAGCGGAGGCGAGGTGCCCGGTCAACTGAAGGAAAACATCATCGAGCGACGGCCTGCGCAGCGCGATATCGACCAGTTCCACCTCCGCGCCGTCCAAGCGGCGCAACGCTTCCGCGAGGGTCTTCGCGCCATCCGGTGCGGGGATGGTGATGCGGTCCGAGTCCGGTGTCAGCGCGGCCCGATTGTCCTCCGGCAGCAGCGATCCGAGCGCCTCGGCAATCACGTCCAGATCCTGCAGGTCCAGCGGCACCACCTCGCAATAACTGCCACCGGTGCGCGACTTCAGTTCATCCGCGGTGCCCTGTGCGATCACCACACCGTGATCGATGACGATGATCCGATCACTCAGCGCGTCGGCCTCTTCCAGATACTGGGTGGTGAGCAGGGTGGTGATGCCCGCCTTCTTGAAACTGCGTACCAGATCCCAGACCCCTTGCCTGCTGCGCGGATCCAGCCCGGTCGTCGGTTCGTCGAGGAACACCACGTCCGGCCGGACGACGAGACCGCAGGCGATGTCGATACGCCGCCGCATGCCTCCCGAATAGGTGCCGACCCGGCGACCCGCCGCCCCGGCGAGATCGAACTCGGTGATCAGCTCGTCCGCGCGGATCCGGGCGGCCCGCTTGCGCAACCCCATCAGCCTGCCGAACATCACGAGATTCTCGTGGCCGCTGAGCATGTCGTCGAGCGCCGCATACTGCCCGGTCAGCATGATCGATCGGCGCACCGCAGCCGGATCGGCGACGACATCGTGCCCGGCGACGACGGCCCGCCCCCGGTCCGGCGCGATCAGCGTCGAGAGGATGTTCACCATGGTGGTCTTGCCCGCGCCGTTCGGGCCGAGGATGCCGAGAATCTCGCCCGGCGCCGCCGTGAAATCGACTCCGCGCAATGCCTTTACGGCGCCGAAGGATTTCTCCACTCCCTCGACGACGACGCCCTGATCGGAATTCATGCCTGTCCCTTCACCTGTTCATCGAGTACGCGCGCGATGATCGGCAGCACGTGCGGTGCGGTCAGCTCGTTGTGGGTGACGTCGATGTCGTAGTTGATGACCGCGCCGGTCGCGTACGGCCGCCAGCCGTCCGGGCCGACGGCATCGGAGCTGTCCACGGTCGCGCTGAAATACAGCAGGTCACCGTCGAATACCGGCCGCTGATACCCCGATCGAGCGCGCGCCGCCGCGTTGTACGACTCGGTCAGTCGCTCGATCATGTCCGCGTCGACGACCGTCACGCCGCCGAGCCGATCGCGGATGAGGTTCGCCGCCTCGGCCGCGGTGGCCTCGGCGGGCACGTCGTGGATCCCGAAGATCGCGCCGAAGCTGTTGACGAAGGCACCCGCGGTGAGTTGCTCGACGTCGGCGCTGTCGATGTCGGCCGACTCCGAGTCAAGCAGCGCGACCAGGCCGACCCGGTCGCCGGTCTCTTGCAGCCGTACCGCGATCGCGTGCGCGATCAGTCCGCCGAATGACCAGCCGAGCAGGTGGTATGGGCCGGACGGCTGGATCGCGCGGATCTCGCGCACGTACCGGTCGGCGAACTCCTCGATCGAGCGCAGGGACGGTTCGTTGCCACTGAGATCCGGTGCCTGCAAGGCGTAGATGGGGCGGCCTGGCCGCAGCGCCTGCGCGAATCCGAGGTAGCTCCACGAGATTCCGGACGACGGGTGGATACAGAACAGCGCGGGCTCGGTGCCGTCCGTTCGGATCGGCAACACCACGTCGAGTCCGAGCGTGGCTGCCAGCGCGGGTCGGCTCACTGCGACCGCCGCCGCTTCCTCGGCCGCGGCGGCTTCCGCCGCGGGGGTTCCGGCGAATTCGGCTGCCGCACGGAGCACATCGACCCACAGCCCCGCCAGTTCGGCGACCTCCCCACGCTCAAGCAGCGTCTTCGGATAGGTGAAGTCGGCACGCAATCGAGCACCGGCCAGCATCGCGTTCACCTCGAGCACCGCCGACGCCGGCGTCCGCGGATCGGCGACGGTGGGCAGGTCGCCGAACTCATCGGTCGATGTCCAGCCGAGGCCGTCCAGCCCGGCCGGGGCATCACCTGCCGAACTCCGGTCGCGGTAGCTGAAGCTGACCTGCCCCGGATCGGCCACGCTCAGTTGCGATCTCGTATCGGCGTTGAGGTAGCGCAGTAGTCCGAACCCGATCCCCTTGTCCGGCACCGACTTCAGTTGATGCTTCACCGCACGGATCGTCGTGCCCATCGCCGGGCCGCCCGCGAACGCGTGATCGACGTCGATGTCGTCGAGCTCGAGCCGCACCGGGTAGCTGGTGGTGAAGGAGCCGATCGTGCGGGAAAGCGCGGCCCCGGTGATCGTTTCGTCGCGCCTGCCGTCCCCCTCGAGCCGGATCGTGACGCCCGTCCCGGTCTCCCCGGATCGCCGCGCACGCCAGCGCTCCAGCGACAGCGTGAGCGCGGCGAGCAGAGTGTCGTGGACGGTGCCCGCGAACTGAGTGGGCAACGTGGTGAGTACCGCGGTGGTGACCTCCTCCGACACCTCACAACGCACGGTGCGCAGCGTGTGTGCCTGATCAACCGTCGCGTCCAGCGCACGGGCACCGAGCGGCGGGTCCGCGGCCGCCAGCACACCTTGCCAATGTCCGAGCTCGAAAACCCGCTCGGCCGACCAAGATTCATCTACCAGGGCGTGTGCCCACCGACGCATCGACGTGCCGGTTTCGGCGAGCACCGGGGCACTGCCGACCGACACCTGCGCCCAAGCTGCCATCAGGTCCGGCAGCAGAATGCCCAAGGACGCGTCATCGATCAGCAGCCGGTGCACCAGCACGATGAGGCGGCCCGCCCTGGTCCGCGTACCGGCATCGCCTACCGGATCGAGCCAGAGCAACCGCAGCACAACGCCGTTCGCCGGATCCAGTCGATTCGACTCGGAACGCAGTTCCGCGGCAACGTATTCCCGCAGGTCGACCGGATCCGCGGCGCCATCGAACTCGATCCGGCGCACCAGTGCGCCGACATCGACCGAGCCGGGCTCGCGCACCGAAAGCCGCCAACCATCCACCTCGTTCACCAGCCGTGCGCGCAGCATGTCGTGCCGGTCGACGGCCGCCGCGAGGGTGGCGACCAGCTGTGCCCGCTCGATGCCGACCGGCAGCTCGAGCACCGCCGTTCGAGCCGAACGGAGCTGCCCGCCTTGTTCGATCAGGTATCGCATCCACGGCGTGAGCGGCATGTCGCCGATGCCGCCGCCGGGCAGCTCGGTCAGTGTCACCACGGTGCTAGCGGTGTCCACCGCCGCGGCCAGGGCGGCCACGGTGCGGTGCTCGAATACCTGCAGCGGGGTGCAGGAGATGCCCCGCTGCTTCGCCAGGGATACCAGCTGGATCGCGAGGATGCTGTCACCACCGAGCTCGAAGAACGAGTCATCGACGCCGACCTTGTCGCGACCGAGGAGCTCGGCGACGATCTGCGCCAATGCTTCTTCCGGCGGTGTCCGGGGCGCCCGATACTCGGTCTCGTCAGCGCTGAATTGCGGCGCGGGCAACGCTTTCCGGTCGAGCTTGCCGACCGCGGTGAGCGGGATCTCGTCGAGGACGACGAAAGCGGACGGGACCATATAGCCGGGCAATGTCGCTGCCGCGATGGCGCGCACCCGGGCGATATCGAGATCCACGTCCGGCTTGCGCACCAGGTAGGCCGCCAATGCGGTCGACCCCGTCGGCCCCGCGACACCGAGGGTGAGGGCGAAATCGACGCCATCCATCCGGCCGAGCACGGCATCGATCTCGCCGAGCTCGATCCGCTGACCGCGCACCTTGACCTGGAAGTCGGTGCGGCCCAGATATTCCAGCGTCAGGCCGCGCTCCGCGTCGGTGGCGGAGCGCGTCCAGCGCACCAGGTCGCCCGTGCGATACATCCGCTCGCCCGGCGCACCATAAGGATTCGCGACGAAGCGGCCTGCGGTCAGACCGTGCCTGGCGTGGTAACCCCGCGCCAGCGCGTGCCCCGCGAGATAGAGCTCACCCGCGACGCCGACCGGAACCGGATGCAACCGCCCATCGAGCACCATGGCGGCCACCCCACGAATGGGCGGACCCAGGGAGACTGGGGCACCGGCGTGCAACGTGGAACCCGTTGCCACCACAGTGAACTCGGTCGGCCCATACAGATTCACCATCTGCCGGTGCGGTGCCCCACGCCGCCGTGCCGGGTTACCGCGACCGTCCAGATCGATCGCGTCGGAGCCGATCCAACGCTCGATGAGCTCGGCACCCACCGCCTCGCCGCCCACCGCGAGCACGCGTACTCCGGAAACCGCCGCGGGATCGATGGTGGCGAGCGCGGACGGGGTGATCATCACGTGGGTGACCTGCTCCGCGGCGATCACCTCGGCGAGCGCGCTACCGCCGAAGACCGCCGCGGGTGCGACGACCGAAGCACCACCCCACCCGAACGCCATCAACGCCTCCAGAATCGACGCGTCGAAACTCGGTGAGGCGACCTGCAACACCCGGGAGCCCGAATCCAAGTCGAGCAGATCACGCTGCGCCGCAACGAAGTCGGCGATACCACGATGCGAGACGGAGACGCCCTTCGGCGTGCCGGTCGATCCGGAGGTGTAGATCAGCCAGGCCGGGTTGTCCAGCCGGATCGGTCGCGGCAACTCGCTGTCGCGCAGTGGCCGCGGGCTCGCGGCGGACCAGCGTTCCACCAAACGCAATTCATCGAGGACCAGCCACTGCGTGCTGTCCGGCAGCATCGACCGGTAGGCGACTGTCGTGAGGCCGACTCGCGCACCGGAATCGGTCAGCATGTGATCGATCCGCTCGATCGGGTGCTTCGGATCGACCGGCAGGAAGGCCGCGCCGATCTTCGCCGCCGCCCACATGCCGGTGAGCAGGTCGGACGAACGCGGAAGGCCGAGGGCAACCACGGTTTCCGGCCCCGCGCCCGCTTCGAGCAGGAGCCGAGCGAGTCGGTTGGCGTGTGCGTCGAGTTCCCGGTAGGTCGTCGTATCTCCGGCGGCGACCACGGCGGGACGATCTGGATAGCGGGCCACGGACGCGGCGAGCAACTCGGGAAGTGTTGTTGTGCAGATGCTTTCGAGACCACGCACCGGGACCAGCGTCGCTCGTTCGCTTTCGTCGAGGATGTCGATATCGGCTAGCCGCACCTCCGGGTCGGCGAGCACGGTCGCGAGCACGCGCCGCCAGCGGGTGGCCAACGCCGCCACTGTCGCCTCGTCGAACAAGTCCGTCGCGTAGGTGAGCACACCGGCCAGCCCGGCCGGGCCGGTCGCGTCGAAACGCTCACGCAGGTCCAGCGTCAGGTCGAATTGTGAAGCGCGCCGGTCGAAGTCCGCCACCTCGAAGCGCAGGCCGGGCAGTTCCAGCACCGGCTCGACGAAGTTCTGCAGCGACAGCGACACCTGGAACAGCGGGTGGTGCGCCGTCGACCGGGTCGGATTCAACGCCTGCACAAGACGTTCGAAGGCCACATCGGCGTTGGCGAAGGCGTCGAGATCGGCCGAGCGGACCGCGTTGAGAAAGTCGAGGAATCCGGCTCCGGGATCGACGGATGTGCGTAAGGCGAGCGTGTTGACGAACATGCCGACGAGTTCGTCCAGGGCTTCCTCGCCGCGCCCGGCCACCGGTGTCCCGATGACCACGTCGTCGGTGCCGCCGAGCCGGGCCAGCAGCAGGGCGAGCGTCGCATGCGCGACCATGAAGACGCTGACGTTGTGCGCACCGGCGAATTCGACCAGGGCACTGTGTAGTTCGGCCTCGACGGCAAAATCGAGGTCGGCGCTGTGCATCGTCTGCACGGCGGGCCGTGGCCGGTCGGCAGGCAACTCCAGCACATCCGGTGCCCCGGTGAGGGTTTCGGTCCAGAACCGAACCTGCCGCGCCGCCACCGATTCCGGATCGGACTCGCTGCCCAGCACCTCGCGATGCCAGAGCGCGAAATCGGCGTACTGCACAGCAAGCGGAACCCTGGTCGTCTCCGCACCCGACGACCGCTCCGAGTACGCGGCGACCAAGTCGGCGGCCAACGGTGCCATCGACGCGCCGTCCGCGCTGATGTGGTGCACCACCAACACGACAACGTGCACTGAAGCGGCTTCCGGCGTGCCACTCACCGGATCGGCGAGATTCGAATCCACGGAATGGCCGGATGACACGGGGGCCACACCAACCGATGGGCTGGAGGATACGGTGGGAGCGCCGACGAACGGCCCTGACGACACCGGCCCGGAACCCGCAGTGTGCGCGGACGCAACCGGCACCTCTCCGGCAGTGAGCACCGGCGCGTTGGCAGTCCCGTCCGTTGCCTCGGGACTCGCGGCGATGCGGAACAGGCTGGCCCGCAGCGGTGGCTCTTTGGCGATGTCGAATCCCTTGCCCGCCAGCCCATTGAGCCGATCCCGCAGGGCGGCACCGTCCTCGGTGACGACCACCGCCAGTGCAGGCGCGGCCATTTCGGTACCCATGATCACCTGGCGCGGGCCCTCGGCGTCGGCAGGATAGATCGTGCGCAGGCTTTCGTGCCGTTCGATGACATCGGCCAACGCCATGCGCATCGCGCCAACGTCCAGTACGCCGGTCAAACGCAGGGCGACCGCGATGTTGTACGCGGGCGAGGCCGGATCGAGCCGGTTCATCACCCACATCCGCTGCTGCGCGGGCGACAGCGGGATGCGGTCCGGCCGGATCCGCGGCGCGAGAGCGGGTCGACCCGGCTGACCGCCGCTCGGGATCACTCGCCCGGACAGTTGCGCGACGGTGGGCGCGTCGAAGAGATCCCGCAGCGCGATCGTCGAGCCGAGCGCCGAATTGACCCGGGCGACAACCTTGGTCGCGCTGAGCGAGTTGCCGCCGAGCTCGAAGAACGACTGGTCGACGCTGACCCGCTCGCTGCCGAGCACCTCGCCGAACACCGCGGCCACCGCCTGCTCCACCGGCGTGCGCGGCGCGAGGTACGGCCGGTGAGTGTCCGAGAAGTCCGGCACCGGAAGGGCTTTGCGGTCCAGCTTGCCGACCGGCGTCAACGGAATGGCATCGAGTACCACGAGATAGCCGGGCACCATGTACCCCGGCAGCGCACCGGCGATCCGCACGCGCAGCCGCTCGGTATCCAGCTCGACGCCCTCGGCGGGCAGCACATACGACACCAGCACGGTCGCACCGGCGGGCCCGGCCCGGCCGATCGTCACCGCGTACTCGACCTGCTCGTCACGCGAGAGCACCGCGTCGATCTCGCCGAGCTCGATGCGCAGGCCACGGATCTTGACCTGGAAGTCACTGCGCCCCAAATACTCGAGCTCATAGCCGTCGCGTCCGGAAACCCAGCGCACCATGTCGCCGGTCCGGTACATCCGCTCGCCCGGATCGCCGAACGGGTCGGCGACGAACCGGCTCGCCGTCATCTCGAAACGGTTGAAGTAGCCACGGGCGAGCGCGGGCCCCGCCAGATACAGTTCACCGGCGATGCCGACGGGCACCGGCCGCAGCCAGGTGTCGAGCACCATGTTCGCCGCGCCACGGATCGGCCCGCCGATCGTGATCGGTTCGCCCGCAACGAGTTCCGCGGGTCCGGTCGCCCAGATGCTGAACTCTGTCGGGCCGTAGAGGTTCACCATTCGCCGACCGGCCGACCAGCGTTCGATCAGCTCCGGCGTGGCCGCCTCACCGGCCACCGACAGCACCCGCAGGTGGTCGAGGTCGGTCGGTTCCATCGTGGCCAGCGCGGACGGCGTGATTACCGCATGGGTCACCCTTTCGGCGCGCAGCAGTCGTTCGAGTTCCGCGCCGCCGTAGACATCCGGCGGCGAGACCACCAGCCTGCCGCCCGAGCCGTGCGCGGTCAGCAACTCGAATACCGAGGCGTCGAAGCTCGGCGAGGCCACTTGTAACGCGCTCGCCGTCGGATCCAGGTCGAGCGAATCACGCTGGGTAGAAACCAGATTCGCGATGCCGCGATGACTGAGCAGCACAGCCTTCGGCTTGCCGGTCGAGCCCGAGGTGTAGATGAGATACGCCGTTTGGTCGATATCGATCGGACCACCGCGCTCCGCGTCGGTGATGGGGTCGGCGGAAACGGTCATGACCCGGCGAATGGTGTTCAGGTCGTCGAGCAGCAGCCAGTCGATGCTGCCGGGCAGCGTCTCGCCGGTCGCGGTGACCGTAACGCCGATGGGCGCCCGCGAGTCGGTGAGCATGTGCTCGATCCGCTCGACCGGATAGTTGGGATCCAGCGGTGCGAACGCCGCACCGGACTTGGCCAGTGCCCACACCGCGACCACCGATTCCAGCGATCGGGTGAGGGCGAGCACGACGAACACCTCCCGCCCGACGCCCCGGCTCAACAGCAGCCGTGCGAACCGGTTCGACCAGGCGTCGAGTTCGCCGTAGGACATGGTGAGTTCGCCCGCGCTGACCGCGATGGCGTCGCTGTCGATCGCGGCACCTGCGGCCAGGATCTCGGGCAGCGTGCGCACGGGCAGCGACCGCGGTCCCCGAACCGGCAGCAGCGCGGCGCGTTCGGTGTCGTCGCAGTACTGCAGCTGCGAGACGAGGGCGCGCGGATGGTCGGCGAGCTGGGTGAGCAACCCGACAAAGCGGTCCAGCAGTGGTTGTGCAACGGCGGGATCGAGCTGATCGGCCATGAACTTCACACTGACGCGCAAGGTGTCGTGGCCGTCGGTGCCGCGCAGCGGAATGACCATGAGATTCAACGGGTATGGCGTCGCGTCGGTGCCCTCGACATCGAGTACCCGCATGCCCGCGATGTCGAGCGCCTGGGAGAGGGCCTCGCGGTCGATCGGGTAGGACTCGAAAACGGTCAGCGTGTCGAACAATTCGGCAAGCCCGACGGCCTGGTGGATCGCGGCAAGCCCGACGTGCTGGTGATCCATCAACCGGGCCTGCTCGGCCTGCAGGCGGCCGAGCAGGTCGACCACCTTCTCGGCGGGATCGAGCCGCACCCGCACCGGCAACGTGTTGATGAACAAGCCGACCATCTCTTCGACACCGGCCAGCTCCGGCGGCCGGCCGGAAACCGTGCCGCCGAACACCACATCGGTGCGGCCGGTGAGCATGGCGAGCAGCATCGCCCAGCTCGCCTGCACGAGAGTGTTGACGGTGGCACCGGATTCGCGGGCGGTCGACTCCAATCGCGCGACGGTGTCGGCGGACAGGTCGGTGGACACCATCCCGGTCTCGGTCGACTCGATGCCGGCCAGGGTGGGCACCGCGCGGGTCGGGGCATCGATCCCGGCCAGCGATTCCGCCCATGCGGCAATCGATTCGGCGTCGTCCCGCTCGTCCAGCCAGGACAGGAACTCGCGATAGGAATGTGCGGGCGGCAGCGCGGACGCGTCGCCCGAGGTGACATATAGCGCGAGTAGCTCGCGCACCAGCAGCGGCGTCGACCAACCGTCCAGCACCAGATGGTGATTGGTGAGGACGAACCGGTACGCGTCGGCGGCGGTCCGGATCAGCGTGCACCGGATCAGCGGCGGCCGGGTGAGCTCGAACCGGGTGCGGGCGTCCAGCGCGATCACCCGGTCCAGTTCCCGCTGCCGCCCCTCGGGATCGGCGATGTCGGTCAGATCCACGTCCTGCCACTGGATCTCGGCCTCGGCCAGGACGAGCTGGCGCGGGCCGTCGTCGGTCTCCACGAAGGCGACCCGCAGGTTCTCGTGCCGGGTCACCAATGCCTGTGCGGCGGTGCGCAATCGGGCCGCGTCGACGGTGCCCGCCAGGGTGAGCAACGACTGCACGGTGTAACCGTCGGCGGTGTCGGAGTCGTACAACGCGTGGAAGAGCAGGCCGTACTGCAGCGGTGAAAGCGGCCACACGTCGGCGAGGTCGGGGTAACCGCGTTCCCACGTGTCGATCTGTCGCTGGGTCACCGGGACGAGGCCGAAGTCGGAGGGCGTGCGCCCGCCCGCGCCCGCGGACTCCGCGTGCGCGGCGAGTGCCCGCAGCGCCTCGGTCCACAGCTCGGCGAGCTGCGCCACCTGGTCCGCGTCGAGCAGCCGAGAGGCGTAGGCCCAGGTCACTTCCAGGCCGGTGTCGGTGAGCACGGCGTTGATATCGACCACGGCAGCCAGTGGCGCGCGATCGTCCTGCGTGGCCGCGAAGCGTTGCGGGAGCCAGGGTCCCGTTTCGGAGCCGCTGTTCGCCCGGCCGAGATAGTTGAAGCTGATCTGCGGGATAGGGCTATCGGCCAGTGCCGCAGCGGATTCGGCGGCGAGGTAGCGCAGCATGCCGAAGCCGATGCCTTTATCCGGCACCGTCCGAAGCTGTTCCTTCGTCGTCTTGATGGCAGCGCCCGCCGCCGGACCACCGGCGAACGCGTCGGCGAGATCGATGCCCGCCAGGTCGACCGCCACCGGGTAGACGCTGGTGAACCAGCCGACCGTGCGCGCGACATCGGCGCCGGGCAGGATCTCCTCGGCGCGCCCGTGCCCCTCCAGGGTGAACAGCGTCGCCGTCCGGCCGCGCCACCGGCCCACCGCCATCGCAAGCGCGGCGAGCAGTACATCGTCTGCGCCGCAATGGAATCGATCGGGCGCGGTGCTCAGCACGGTCTGTGCGATCACCGGAGCGATCACCGTCCGATGGTGTGCCATGGTTGCGACGACATCGACGGCCGGATCGGGCAGATCAGTGCCGAGTGCCGGATCGGGCGTCGCCAGGATGCCTTGCCAGAGCGTCAGTTCGGCGGCACGCTCAGCGGCCTGCTCGGCCTGACCGTGTGCCCAGCGCCGGAACGAGGTGCCGACGGGAGCGAGTACGCCACCCATGGCGGCGGTCGCCAGATCCGGCAGCAGGATGCGCCACGAAACCCCGTCGGTCACCAGATGATGTAGCACGAGCCACAGCACGGGCTCGGTCTCTTCGATGAGCACGAAGCGCGCGACGACACCGGCCGCCGGGTCGAGTAGATCTGCGGCACGCTGCAATTCACGCTCGCGCGTCTCCGCCGCGTCCGTACCGGCCGCGACGGCCTCCACCAGGGATTCGGCATCGATGGCGCCGCGCTCGGCCACCGTCCATTCCCAGCCGTCGTCACCCCGCCGCAGCGCGGAACGCAGCAGATCATGATGATCGAGCAGCGCCTGCACCGCCGCGACGAGCTGCCCGCGCTGAAAGCCGGCGGGCAAGCCGACGAGCACCGCCTGGCTGAACCGCGGCCAACTATCGCCCTGATCCAGCATGGCGTGCACGATCGGCGTGAGCTCGACCGCGCCGACCCCGCCGCCGGGCAGCTCGTGCACCACCTGCGCGCGTACTTCGGTGGCGACGGCGGCCAGCGCGGCAACGGTCTTGCGCTCGAACACATCCCGTGCGCTGAGCCCGATGCCCGCCGCTTTCGCCCGCGACACCAGCTGGATGGATACGATGCTGTCACCGCCGAGTGCGAAGAAGCTCTCGTCGACGCCGACCGTTTCCAGCCCGAGCACCTCGGCGAACAGTGCCGCAAGCGCCTCCTCGCGCGGCGTGGACGGCGGGCGGCTGACGATGGTCCGCGCCCCGAAATCCGGTGCGGGCAACGCCTTGCGGTCCACCTTGCCGAGCGGGGTCAGCGGGATGCGATCGAGCACCATCACCACGGCGGGCACCATGTAGGCCGGAAGTGTCTCCCCGGCAGCGGCTTTCAGCGCCTCGGAATGAACTTCGGCGCCAGGTTTCGGCAGCACGTACGACACCAACGCGGTGGCACCGGCGCCGGTCTCGGCACCGAGGGTGATGGCGAAGTCGATGTCCGGTTGCCGTTGCAGCGCAGCGTCGATCTCGCCGAGCTCGATGCGGAAGCCGCGAACCTTCACCTGGAAGTCGCTGCGGCCCTGGTACTCCAGCTCGAGACGCCCGCCGCCGGTGCGCCAGCGCACCAGATCACCGGTGCGGTACATCCGCGCACCGGCTTCGTAAGGGTTGGCGACGAACCGGCCCGCGGTGAGCCCGTTTCGCTGGTGATAGCCGCGTGCGAGTCCGGCACCCGCCAGATACAGCTCACCGATGGTGCCGGGCGGAACCGGCCGCAACCAAGGGTCGAGCACCACGGCGGAGACGCCGCGCACCAGACTGCCGATGGTGACCGGTGCGCCGGGCACGAGCGCCTCGCTCAATGTCACGGTCACGGTGGTTTCGGTGGGCCCGTACCCGTTCAGCAGCGTGCGTCCGGCCCACTTGGCCACCAGCTCGGGCGGGCAGGCGTCGCCGCCGACGATCACGGTGCGCAGCTCGGGCAGCGTCGCCGGATCGAGCGACCCGACGACCGTCGGCGTGACATTGAGGTGGGTGACGCGGTGGGCGCGCAGCACCTGCGCCATCTCCTCGCCCGCGTACGCGGCGGGTGGCACGACGGCGAGGGTGGCACCGGCGGCCAGGGTCACCAGGATCTCCTCGACCGAAATGTCGAAGCTCGGCGATACCGCGTGTGCCACCACAGCATCGGCGGTCACCCCGAAGCCCGCGGCCGAGCCGGTCGCCAGGTTCGCCAGTCCGCGATGCGAAACCAGCACGCCCTTGGGCAATCCGATCGATCCAGAGGTGTAGATGATGTACGCGATCTGGTCGAGACGCATGGCGACGCCGATGGCGCTCGCGTCCTGTTCGCGCACGTTGCGCGCGGTTGTCTCGTCGTCGAGGATCAGCCAGTTCACCTTGTCCGGCAATGACTTCCGTGCGGCGGCGACGGTCACGCCCGCGACCACTCCGCTGTCGCCGATCATGTGCTCGATCCGGTCGACCGGATAGGTCGGATCGATCGGCACGAACGCCGCGCCCGTCTTGGCGACCGCGATCATCGCGAGCACCGACTCTGCCGAACGAGGGATCGAAATAGCTACGGTGCGTTCAGATCCGGCACCGGCGGCGATGAGCACCCTGGCCAGCCGATTCGTTTGTTCGTCGACCTGCCGATAGGTGAACGAGGTCGTCCCCGCGCGGATCGCCACCGCCTCGGGATCCAGTGCCGCACCGGCCGAAAGGATTTCGGGCAGCGTACGAGGCGTGACACCCGCGGGCCCACGGGCAGGCACCAGCTCGGCCTGCTCATCGCCGGACACCACCGGCACGGTGGACAGCGCCGCCTCGGTTCCGGCGGCGAGAAACGCGTGCAGGAACAACAGGAACCGGCGGTGCTGCGCCGCCAATTCGGCGTCGCTGTACAGGTTTCCGTTGCCCTGGAAGTCGATATGGGTGCTCTCGCCGCCGACGCCGGGATAGACGTTGACGAACAGATCGTCGATCAACCCGGAGGTCAGCACATGCAGCCGCCCGGTGACCGCGCCGAGCTGAATCCTGGTATCCACCATCATCAGGTTCACCGAGGGTCCGAACGACGCGGCCTCGTCCATCGGCCAGCCGAGATCGCGGAAGATGTCCTCCTGCCGGTAGCGCTGCCGCCGCAGCGCCCCGGTCAACTCGCCCTGCGCCGCCCGGATCACGTCACCGACCGTCGTGGTCGGCGTCATGGTCAGCCGCAGCGGAACGACATTGGCGATCATCCCACCGGACCGACGCAGAATCGCCGTGGTGCGCGCCGAAACAGGAAGGCTCAGAACCACTTCCGGAGCACCGGTCATCGCGGCAAGATACGCGCCGAACGCCGCGACCACGGTCGGCGCGACCCCCGACGACGCCGCCTTCGCGACGGTGTCGAGCAGCGCCGTGGTCTCCCGCGGCAACGCCCCGGCAACCCGGCTCGGGTGCGCGTCGACAGCCGCGGTGCGCCCGGCCAGGCTCACCGGATCTGCCATCCCGTTCAGATGGTCGAGCCAGTGCGCCCGGTCGGCACCGAAACGATCCGAATTGCGATAGGCAAGATCGGCTTCGACGATCTTGCGCAGATCCTCGGCCTTCGCTGCGGGCGGCTGCTTGCCTTCGACCGCCGCGTTGTACAGCTCGCCGGTGCGCTGCACCACGGTCAGCGCGCCCATGCCGTCCAGCACGATGTGATGAATCCGCGAGTACCAGTACCAGTGGTCGTCGGCGAGCCGCAGCATCGCGACGCACACCAGCCGGTCCCTGGTCAGCTCGAGCGGTGCCTCGTATTCCGCGCGCATCCACGCGTGCGCGGCGGCCGCCGGATCGCGCTCGCCGCGCAGGTCAAGCGTGAGCAGGCTGTCATCTAAGGAGGTGTCCACGAACTGGTACGGATGGCCGTCCACCTCGATCAGCCGCAGATACCCGGTGCCGAACTCGCGCCCGGCCTGCCGTGCCGCGCCGCCGAGCGCGTCCAGATCGATCGGGCCGCGCAACTCGACGTACTGGGCGATGGAAATCGGGATGTCGCCCGCGATGTGCTGGGCGAACCAGATGCCGCGCTGAGCCGCGGACAACGCGAAGGCTCCTTCGGGCAGAGCTCCGCCGGTCTCGAGGGGCGAGGGGAGAGGCTGTTGCATGAATAGTCCTACGTTCTTACCGCCCGCAGCTGCCGCGGAGTACCGCCGCCAGCCACCGGGGTAGTGGTAGTACCCTGCCGCACAGCTCGCGACAAGGTTCATTCTGAACCGATGACGTGTGCTCCGATGCCGTTTGCCGCATGTCGGGCAAACATGCCGCCAGGCGCGCCCGAACGTCGTCGGATGCGCCTGGGAATCAGGCCGACATGGGCAGCTGGTCGGCCTCGGTGAGCGGTGCGTCGGAACCTGCGAGGTAGCGCTGCAGGGTGGAGCGATCGTCCAGCACCAGCCAGGAGATCGCGTCGGTGAGTTCGCCGCGCCGCGCCTTGGTGGTCACGCCGACGATGGTCCCGAGCATGAACGTCCCGTCCGTGACGGCCGGTACCGGTGTGCCGCCGATCTTGACGATGGCCCGCTCCGCGACCACGGACTCGATCTCGTCGCTGATGGCGATGGCGACCCGGGTGCCGCTGCAGGCGCCGATCCCGAGCAGCAGCCTGGCCAGCCGGTTCGACCAGCGATCGAGCTCGGCGTAGGTGAGCGCGCAGTCGGCGGTGGACACCACGACCGCGTTCGGATCGACCTCGGCGACGGGCCGCGCGAGCGGCAGGTGGCGGATGTTGTCGGCGAGCGTATCGGTCAGCGTGTGCATTGTGGTCGTCCCTCGAAGTCTCGGTGAAGAGGTTCTCTTGCGTACCTCTAAATCTCGTCTACGAGGGGCAACTCCGACAGCAACCCAAGCGCTGGTGGTGCTACCTCCCAGGGTGGAGAAATCCGCACCCCAGGGGGTACTGCGTAACTAGATCGGCTTGTCGCGGCAGATCAATCGGTGACGAAGCCGTTGAGCGTGCCGTTCAGATCGGTGAGCAGGGCGCGGGCGGCGACGAGGCCGTTGCCGTGCCAGACAGTGTCCTCGACGGCGAAGACGCGTTTGTCGGTCGCGGCGCCGAGGTCCTTGAAATCGTCGGTGCGCATCACCGTCTCGCCGTGCTTCTTGCCCTGTTCACCGGCGAGGATCACGTAGATCAGGTCACCCTCGACCTTGGTGGCGAACTGGTCGAGGGCGACGTCGAACGAGGGGCCGCGCTGAGCGGCGGGGCGCTGCACCCCCACGTCACCGAGGATCTGGCCCGCGAAGCTGTTGTTGCCCTGAATCTCGTTGGTATCGGCGGTGAATCGCAGCAGCGAGGCCTGGGTCTGCTGGGCGGAGATCGCGTTGCCGATATCGGTGGCCTCGGTGCGGTAGTTCTCCAGCGCGGTGTCCGCGGCCGCCTTCCGGCCCAATCCCGTTGCGAGCGCGGTGAACTCGGCCTGCCAGCTGTTGCTCGCGCCGACCAGCACGGTGGGCGCGATGTCGCGCAGCGCGTCGAAACTCGCCGTGGCGGTGGGGATATCGCCGAGGATGAGATCGGGGTGCAGGTCGGCGATCAGCGCCGGATTCGGCTGCGCGGCCGTGCCGACGCCGGGAATCTTCAGCACGCCGGTGCCGAGGTACTCGGGCTGCGGGACCGGGCCGTCGAGGGTAACCGCGCCTACGACGCGCTCCCACAGGCCGACCGCGCACACCGCGTCCAGCGCCGAGGTGGTCAGCACGACGATGCGCTGCGGATCGGCGGGCACCTCCGAGACACCGGCGGCGTGCGTGACGCTGCGCGTGCCGCCGCCGGCCGGATCGGGTGCGCTCGGCAGCGCGCAGGCCTTGGTGGTGTCGCGCTCGAGCCCGATGACGCCCGCACCGGCGATGTTGGTGGTGGTGCGGACGATGCTGCTCGCGTCGTCGGGCTTGCTGCTGCAGCCCGCCGCGACGACGGTCCCGCATAACGCCGCGACGGCAACGATCCGGCGCGCCACGCGGGCGATGCCGGATCGGGGTGAAGCTGTGCGGTTTCGGGTACGAACGAAGGCGCTCAGCGGCATGCGGGTGAGGGTACATGCGTGGACGCGGCCGGAGGGGGACAGGTCAGCGCCACCGCGTGCCGTACCGGTGCCTGCGGGAGCCCGGTATGCCGCATCCCCGCCGCACACCGGTCCCGGCCGCGCGCAATCCCACTGTCGGACAGGGAATTCCGCGCGGCCGCGGGATCAAGCCTTGTCCCCGCCGATACTGAACCGGGCGCCGGTGACATCGGTGACGGTCGCCAGCCTGCCGAATTCGCTGTCCTCGGGCGGCTGGACCACCGCACCGCCCAGTTCGACGACCTTGGTGACCGTCTTGTCCACATCGTTCGCGCCGAAGTACACGCCCCAAGCCCCGGGGACACCCTCGGGCAGGAATGCCGAGGCATCGAGGACACCACCCAGCATCGGGCTGTCCGAGTGAATGGTGGTGTAGCGGAACTCGTCCGCGTCCGAGATGGTGAACGGGTCCTGCCAGCCGAAGACGTCACGGTAGAAGTCGAGCGCGGCGCCGTGACTACGGGTGTGCAGCTCGAACCAGGACGGCACGCCCTCGTTGTCGCCCCATTTTCCGCCGGTGACCAAGGCCGCGGTCTCGATGCCGGCGAAGGTGCCCGCCTGCCAGACGCCGACGCCTACCCCGCCCGCGTCGCCGAGCACGGCCATACTGCCCAGATCGCCGACCTGCATCGGCGGCACCACCACTGTCCCGCCCTGCGCGACCGCCTTGTCCGCCGTCGCCTGGATGTCGGTGCTGGCGAGGTAGATGGTCCACTGCTCGCGCGCGTCGGTGTCACCCTCGGTGTGCCCCATCGCGCCCGCGACCGCGAGACCGTTCTGGCGGAACGTGACATACCCGCCGAACTCCGCAGGGCCGCGGTCGGCGGTCCACCCGAACAGTTCGCCGTAGAACGCGATGCTGCGGTCGAGATCGGAAGTGTAGAGATCGATCCAACAGGGATCGCCGGGCTTGGGCTGGTTCTGGTCGGTCATCGCTGGTCTCCTCGGCAGGGGTGGAACACTGGTCATCGATATAGACGCCTGCCGCGAACGAAACTCATCGCTGCCGTCGGGTTCTCTTACCAACGAAATACGACACAGAGTAGGACCCGTGCGGATTGCTGCGGCAGCACGGTTTACGATTCCAGAAGCGCAAGCGAACTGTCGTCTGTTCCGACATGGGGATGGATGCAAGCAGCGGAGCCTGCGGAGCGAACCTAAAGGCACCTTCAGGAGGATCAGTGACTGCGGTAGAGCCCCAGCCAGTCCAGCAGTTGGAAGCGACTCGGCCGTATCCGGCGCGGACCGGGCCGAAGGGTTCGTATCTCTACAAGATGGTCACCACCACCGACCCCAAGGTGCTCGGGGTCATGTACCTGGTGACCGCGATGAGCTTCTTCCTCGTCGGCGGTCTGATGGCCCTGATGATGCGAGCCGAGCTCGCGCGCCCGGGTTTGCAGTTCCTCTCGCCCGAGCAGTTCAACCAGCTGTTCACCATGCACGGCACGATCATGCTGCTGTTCTACGCGACCGCGATCGTGTTCGGCTTCGCGAACATCGTGCTCCCGCTGCAGATCGGCGCCCCTGACGTCGCCTTCCCGCGCCTGAACGCGTTCAGCTACTGGCTGTACCTGTTCGGCGGCACGATGGCGACCGCGGGCTTCATCACCCCGGGTGGCGCCGCCGACTTCGGCTGGACCGCCTACACCCCGTTGACCAGCATCCTGCACTCGCCAGGTGTCGGCGCCGACCTCTGGATCCTCGGCCTCGCCGTCTCCGGCCTCGGCACCATCCTCGGTGGCGTCAACATGCTCACCACCGTCGTCTGCCTGCGTGCCCCCGGCATGACCATGTTCCGGTTGCCGATCTTCACCTGGAACATCGCCGTCACCAGCGTGCTTGTCCTGCTTGCCTTCCCGCTGCTCACCGCCGCGCTGTTCGGCCTCGCCTACGACCGCCACCTCGGTGGCCACATCTACGATCCGGCGACCGGCGGCGTGCTGCTCTACCAGCACTTGTTCTGGTTCTTCGGGCATCCGGAGGTGTACATCATCGCGCTGCCGTTCTTCGGCATCGTGTCCGAAATCTTCCCGGTGTTCTCGCGTAAGCCGATCTTCGGTTACACCACCCTGGTCTACGCGACGCTCGGCATCGCCGCGCTGTCGATCGCGGTGTGGGCGCACCACATGTACGCCACCGGTGCCGTGCTGCTGCCGTACTTCTCGTTCATGACATTCCTGATCGCGGTGCCGACGGGCGTGAAGTTCTTCAACTGGATCGGCACCATGTGGCGCGGGCAGTTGACGTTCGAGACGCCGATGCTCTGGTCGATCGGCTTCCTGGTGACCTTCCTTTTCGGTGGTCTCTCGGGTGTCATCCTGGCCAGCCCGCCGCTGGACTTCCACGTCACCGACTCGTACTTCGTTGTCGCGCACTTCCATTACGTGCTCTTCGGCACCATCGTGTTCGCCACCTTCGCAGGCATCTACTTCTGGTTCCCGAAGATCACCGGCCGGATGATGGACGAGCGACTCGGCAAGTGGCACTTCTGGACCACCTTCGTCGGCTTCCACACCACGTTCCTGGTGCAGCACTGGCTGGGTGCCGAGGGCATGCCGCGTCGTTACGCCGACTACCTGCCCAGCGACGGGTTCACCACGCTGAACACGATCTCCACGATCGGCGCGTTCATCCTGGGTGCCTCGATGTTGCCGTTCATCTGGAACGTCTTCAAGAGCTTCCGGTACGGCGAAGTTGTCACGGTCGATGACCCGTGGGGTTACGGCAACTCCCTGGAATGGGCGACCACCTGCCCGCCGCCGCGGCACAACTTCTACGAACTGCCACGGATCCGATCCGAGCGTCCGGCATTCGAGCTGCACTACCCGCACATGGTCGAGCGGATGCGCGCCGAGGCGCATGTCGGCTGGGGCTCGGGTAAGCACGCCACCGACGTCCACGAAGGCGCAGTGGTCACCAAGTAGGACTTAGTTAACCGACGACGAGTGTGCACCTGCTGGTCCAACGGCGGGTGCACACTCGTTTGTGCAGTACCGGAGCGACGTGACAACGAGGTCAAGCGCAACTTCTAACCTGGAGTGGATCAGTTGGCCGACACCACCGTTCTCGTCACCGTCACCGGACCCGACCGTCCCGGTGTGACGTCCGTGCTGCTCGCGGCGATGTCGCGGCACCACGTGAGCCTGCTGGATGTCGAGCAGGTCGTCATTCGCGGCCGGCTGACCCTCGGCGTGCTGATCACCTGTCCGGGTGACCCGGAGTCGCTGCAGGACGAGCTCGAAGAGGCGATGAATACCGTCGGCGTGCACGTCGACGTGGAGGTCGACGCCGCGATCGGCCGGGAGCCGATGTCCACCCACGCGGTGGTCATCCTTGGCGCCCCCGTCACCGCACACGCGTTCAGCGCGGTGTCGCGGCAACTGGCCGCCCTCGGCGCCAATATCGACACCATTCGCGGGATCGCGGACTACCCGGTTACCGGGATGGAGTTGCTGGTCACCGCGACCGACACCGGGGCAGGCGCCGACTACCGGCTGCGCACGGCGCTGGCCGAGGTCGCGGTGGCCGAGCGGGTCGACGTCGCGGTGGAACGGGCCGGGCTGGCCCGCCGGGCCAAGCGTCTCATCGTGTTCGACGTCGACTCGACCCTGATCCAGGGCGAGGTGATCGAGATGCTCGCCGCGCACGCGGGCGTGGAGGAGGAGGTCCGCAAGGTCACCGAGTCCGCCATGCGCGGCGAGATCGACTTCGGCGAATCGCTGCGGCAGCGGGTCGCGACCCTCGAAGGCCTGGACGAGTCGGTGATCGAGGAGGTGGCCGACCGGATCGAATTGACCCCCGGCGCGCGCACCACCATTCGCACGCTGCGCAGGCTCGGCTTCCGCTGCGGCGTGGTGTCGGGTGGCTTCCGTCAGGTGATCGAGCCGCTGGCGCACGAACTCGAGCTGGACTTCGTGCAGGCCAACACCCTGGAGATCAAGGCGGGCAAGCTGACCGGGCGGGTCGTCGGCGAGATCGTCGACCGCGCGGCCAAGGCCACCGCGCTGCGCAAGTTCGCGGCCGAGGCCGGGGTGCCGATGGAGCAGACGGTCGCGGTCGGCGACGGCGCCAACGACATCGACATGCTCAACGCGGCCGGGCTCGGGGTGGCGTTCAACGCCAAGCCCGCGCTCCGCGAGATCGCCGACGCGGCACTGTCGCACCCCTATCTGGATGCGGTGCTGTACGTCCTCGGCGTCACCCGGCACGAGGTAGAAGCCGCCGACGCACGCGACGGTGGGGTGCGGCGGGTGCCGCTCGTCGAGCAGTGAATGGCCAGTAGGACCGGAGCGTCCACCCGGCGATCTCGGTGCTGCTCGACTGACCGGGCGCACCCGATACCAATGGCCGGATCCGGTCGGCACCGTCGGTAAGCTGGCGCCGACCAGGATCGTCAGGGCGAAATCGGAGGGTGCGTTGCGGAAATCTCTGCTTGTGCTGCTGCTCGGGTTGGCTGTTGTCGGGTGCGGCAAGAACGATTCGTCCTCGGACGCGACCTCCTCGGCCGCGCCGACCTCGAGCCAGGGGCCTGCCCCGGTGACGGCAGGCGAGGCCGACAACGGACAGGAACGACAGGTCGCCGTCGGGCAGTCCCTGGTGGTGACGTTGCCCGCGAATCCGTCCACCGGATACATGTGGCAGATCACCGGACTGGACGCGAATCTGCTTCAGGCGCAAGGCGATCCGGGGTTCAAGCCGGACCCGAACGTGCCGGTCGCGCCCGGCTCCGGTGGCGGTGCGGTGTGGACCTTCGTCGGTAAGGCCGCGGGGATCACCAAGCTCTCGATGGACTATCTGCGGCCGTGGGAGCAGGGTGTCGAGCCCGCGCAAACGTATTCATTGACGGTCAAGGTGGAGTGATGTCGAGCATCCCGGAATGTGGTGCCGGAGTCCGGGACGAGCGGGAAAGCCCGGCTCCGCCGGTCGAATTCGATGAAGAGGGGTTCCGCGTCCGGCACGCGGAACTGGCACAGGGCTACGGCGGCGCGGGCGACCCGGACGATCCGGCCATGGTGCAAGCCATGCAGATCGTGCTGCACCTGCCCAAACTGGATCCGCCGCCGCGTAGCGCATTGCTTGCCGCGGCGGCGACCGCGTCGGTGGCGCTGTGCCTGGACGCTCGGGTCGGTCCCGGCGGCGAGTGGGCGCCGCGCTACCTGGCCTGGAAGCGCTCGCGCATCCGCAAGGTAGCCCGGCGCGCCCGCGGTGCCCAGTGGCTCGTGGCGAACGAGGTGGACGGTGTCACAGTCGATTTCGACGGTGCGCAGGCACGAGCGTTCGTGCCGGGGCCGGTCGGCGACCTCGACCCGCGGATCAGGCGTTTGCAGATCGGTGGCACCGACCTCGAGCACGACGACCCCGGTCCCGCCGATCCCGAACTGCCGGTGCTGTGGGTCGACGCGGAACTGGGCATGACACTGGGCAAGGCCGCCGCGCAGGTGGGTCATGCCAGCATGTTGCTGGCCGGTGCGTTGACCGCGCAGCAGGCACTGCGCTGGGCCGAGCAGGAATTCCGTTGCTCCGTAAGGGAAGCCGATGCGCGACAATGGAAGGCATTAGTCGATGAGGTCGCGCGCGGCACGGCGGTGGCGGTGCGCGACGCCGGGTTCACCGAGGTGGCGCCCGGCTCGATGACGGTGATCGCGGCGCAGGCGCGGTCGGCGTAGCCGCCGGAAAACGCCCGCGCTGAATGAGCGTTGCGCGGGTCGGAATGGGGTATCACTCTGTGCAACTTCACCGAGGACGTTGTGCCCTACCTTCGCTGAGCCCGCCGGGCGGAGGCTGAATATATCGGCATCGCGGCCTTGCCGACCGAAGGAAGGACCAGCTATGACGACGCTGCTGGTGATTCTCGCCCTGTGGGTGCTCCTGTCGGTTCCCTTGGCTCTCATCGTGGCCCGGCTGCTACACAAGTCGGACGATGAGGACCATCACCATCCCGACCAACCCGACGACCAGCGGCTTCGCGATCCCTTCGCGCTCGGCCGCCGCCGCTGACCCGAGCGACACGCTTTTCAGACCCGCCCGCGTTGGCGAGTAGCCGGGCGGGTGGGCCAAGATGGACCGCGTGCCGCAACCGGATCCCGATCTGCTCATCGATTTCACCGACGTCACCGTTCGCCGCTCGGGCCACACGCTCGTCGGCCCGGTGACCTGGCAGGTCGAGCTCGACGAACGCTGGGTCGTGCTCGGCCCCAACGGCGCGGGCAAGACCTCCCTGCTCCGCATGGCCGCGGCCGAGATGCACCCGACCTCGGGCGCCGCCCATCTGCTCGGCGAGGTGCTCGGCAAGGTCGACATCAGCGAGCTGCGGCCGCGGATCGGCTTGTCGTCCGCCGCGGTGGCGGGACGGGTGCCGCGGGACGAGAAGGTCAGCGATCTGGTGGTGTCGGCGGGGTACGCGGTGCTCGGCCGCTGGCGCGAACGCTACGACGACGTCGACACCGACCGCGCCGTCGACATGCTGGAAAGCCTAGGCGCGGAACATCTTTCGGACCGAACCTACGGCACGCTCTCGGAGGGCGAGCGCAAACGGGTGATGATCGCCCGCGCGCTGATGACCGATCCGGAGCTGTTGCTGCTCGACGAACCGGCCGCGGGGCTCGACCTCGGCGGTCGCGAGGAACTGGTGGAGCGGCTCGGCGATCTCGCCGCCGACCCGGACTCGCCCGCCATCGTCCTGGTCACCCATCACGTCGAGGAGATCCCGCCCGGCTTCACGCACGGGCTGTTGCTCAACGAAGGCGAGGTCGTCTCGCAAGGTCTGCTCACCGACGTGCTGACCTCCGAAAACCTGAGCGACGCCTTCCGCCAGTCCATCGCGTTGGATCGCGTGGACGGCCGTTACTTCGCCCGCCGCTCCCGTCGCGCCGGCAAACACCGCACCCGCTGACCCCCGACCGAAGGCGCCTTTCGCCCCGTCTGTCCCGCTCGAGGTCGCCTTCAGTCGCTGTCGGTCGGGGGTGCGGGACCAAGCGGGCGTTAGGGTGCAGGGGTGAGTGAGACAAAAGTGCAGGGTGACTCTCAGTCGGGGGCGTCGCCCAAGGACGCGTCGACGGTGATGCTGGTGCGCGATGGCGCTGCCGGACCTGAGATATTCCTGCAGCGCAGGGTCGGCGCGATGGCTTTCGCGGCCGGGATGACGGTATTCCCCGGCGGTGGGGTGGATCCCTCGGACGGCACGGCCGACATCGAGTGGACCGGGCCCGAACCCGCTTGGTGGGCCGAGCGTTTCGCCACCACCGAGCCGCGCGCCAAGGCGCTCGTCTGCGCCGCCGTGCGTGAGACGTTCGAGGAATGCGGTGTGCTGCTTGCCGGTCCGACCGCCGACACCGTCGTCTCCGACACCACCGGCTATCGCGAGGCGCGAGGCAAACTGGAACGCCGCGAGCTCTCGCTGGCCGGTTTCCTGGCCGCGGAGAAACTGGTGTTGCGCGCGGATCTGCTTCGGCCGTGGGCGAATTGGATCACTCCGGTGGTCGAGCCGCGGCGCTACGACACCAGGTTCTTCGTCGCGGTATTGCCAGCCGGGCAGCTGGCCGACGGCGCCACCTCCGAGGCGGCCGAGGTGCAGTGGCGTACTCCGGCCGAGGCACTGGACCGCTGGCGGGCAGGCACCGACATCCTGTTGCCGCCCACCTGGTCGCAATTGGACGCGCTCGGTGAATTCGATTCCACCGCCGAGATTTTCGCCGCTGAGCCGGTCATCGAGCCGATCATGCCGGTGCTGTCCGCCGACACCGGCGAGCGAATGCTGAGTTTCCCGGACGGGGAACGCTACTTCGCCGGTCTCCCGGATGCGAGCAGGCTCAAGGGATCCGTCCGCAAGTGAGGCACCGGACGGCCGGTAGCGTGGCGTCCCATGGCCGAATTCGTGACCCTGGATCTGCTCGAGGGTGATACCGCGCGCCGCGTCGCCGTCCTCCGGATCGCCCGCCCGCCGATGAACCTGGTGAACGCGCAGCTGGTGCGGGAGCTGGCCGAAGCGGCCGACATCGTCGCCGCGGACCCGACGGTCGCCGCGGTGCTGCTCTACGGCGACGAGCGCGTCTTCTCGGCGGGCGACGACCTGACCGAGCTGGCCGGGCTGAGCGAAGACCAAGCCCGTGCGATGGCCGGCGACCTGCAGCGCGACCTCGGCTGCCTGGCCCGGCTGCCGCAGCCGACCGTCGCGGCGATCAGCGGCTACTGCCTCGGCGGCGGCTTAGAACTCGCGCTCGGCGCGGACCGGCGGATCATCGGCGACAACGTCAAGCTCGGCCTGCCGCAGATCAAGGCCGGGCTCATCCCGTTGGCCGGGATCCGGCGGCTGTCCCTGCTGATCGGGCCGGGACCGGCCAAGGATCTCGTCTACAGCGGCCGGTTCGTCGAGGCCGAGGAGGCTCGCACACTGGGTCTGGTCGACGAGGTCGTGCCGCCCGACGACGTGTACACCGCCGGGCTGACGTGGGCTCAGCGGTTCACCGATGGCCCGGCCCGCGCCCTCGCCGCCGCGAAGGCGGTCTTCGAGGCGGGCCCGCACGGGCTCGACCGTGCACAGACCGAATGGTCTGATTTGTTCGGCACCGAGGACCGTCGCATCGGGACCGAGTCCTACCTGGCCGACGGACCTGGCTCGGCCGCATTCGTCGGTCGGTGAGTGGTGCCTGATGGCATGTGTGGCTGCTCGGCAACCGGTCTGGATCGCACTGCCCGCCGTCACGTCTGATTTCGTGAGTACACGGGTGCGCCCAGAACTGGCTGGCACCTGGCCGCCGGACCGGTGGCGGAATCGAGTTGTACACACGACCGGCAAAATAGGCACAGAGGCGGACAAGCTAGGCTTGGCCTCCATGACGGTACGTCCCGACGACCCCGCGCCTCACCCGCACGCAACCGAGGCAGAGGTCGAAGCAGCGCGCAAGGATACGAAGCTCGCCCAGGTGCTCTATCACGACTGGGAAGCGGAGACCTACGACGACAAATGGTCGATTTCCTATGACGAACGCTGCATCGAATATGCCCGCGGCCGGTTCGACGCGGCCGTCGGCCCGGCGCCGCTGCCCTACGACCGAGCCCTCGAACTCGGCTGTGGCACCGGCTTCTTTTTGCTGAACCTGATGCAGGGCGGTGTGGCCAAGTCCGGCTCCGTCACCGACCTGTCGCCGGGCATGGTGAAGGTCGCGCTGCGCAACGCCGAGAACCTCGGCCTCGACGTGGACGGCCGGGTCGCCGACGCCGAAACCATCCCGTACGAGGACGACACCTTCGATCTCGTGTGCGGGCACGCGGTGCTGCACCACATCCCCGATGTCGAACTCGCGCTGAAGGAATGCCTGCGCGTGCTCAAGCCCGGCGGGCGCTTCGTCTTCGCGGGCGAGCCGACCACCGCGGGTAACTTCTACGCGCGTTGGCTCGGCCGGGCCACCTGGAAGGCCACCACCACCGTCACCAAGCTGCCGCAGCTGGCCGGGTGGCGGCGTCCGCAGACCGAGCTCGACGAGTCCTCGCGGGCCGCGGCGCTCGAGGCGGTCGTCGACCTGCACACCTTCGACCCGCGCGACCTGGAGCGGATGGCGAGCTCGGCCGGTGCCGTCGACGTCAAGGCGACCACCGAGGAGTTCGCGGCCGCGCTGTGGGGCTGGCCGGTGCGCACCTTCGAGGCGGCCGTGCCCGACGAGAAGCTGACCATGGGCTACCGGCTGGCCATGTACAAGGCGTGGCTGCGGCTGAGCTGGCTGGACGAGAATGTCATGCGCCGGGTGGTGCCGCGTCAGTTCTTCTACAACGCGATGATCACCGGCGTGAAGCCTGGCCTCTCCGCCAAATAGTGGGCTACGGCTTCAGTCGAGACGATGTCGCCTTCCTGGGCAGCTCGGTGGGCATCGCCGCGTTGACCGAGGTGGATCGGCTGGAGCTGTCCCAGGCGACGCACCTGCGTGATCTGGAGCGGGTGCGTCGCGAACACGGCGCGTGGGCGGCGGCGCTCGTCGAAACGGTGCGGTTGCGCCGCAAAGCGGGTGCCAAGCTCATCGACGCGGGGGACTGGCTGTTCACCGACGACGCACTCCAGCAGGCGACCCCGACGTTGGTCGCTAGGCAGCGGGCCGCCCGGTTGGCCGGGCGGGCCGTGCACGACGTGACCTGTTCGATCGGGGCGGAGCTGGCCGAGCTGGCGCGGGTGTGTACTGCCGTGATCGGCAGTGACCTGGATGACGCGCGGCTGTCGATGGCCGCGCACAACCTCGCCGGATGCCGAAACGTGTTGCTGGCCAAGGCGGATGCGCTCGTGCCGGTGAGTACGGGCACCGTCGTCATCGCCGATCCCGCGCGGCGCGCGGACGGTCGGCGCACGCACGACCCAGCCAAGTTGCAGCCGCCGCTACCCGACCTGCTCGCCGCCTACCCGGACCGTGATCTCGCCGTAAAGTGCGCCCCCGGACTGGATTTCGACCGACTCGACTGGGCTGGTGAAATCGAGGTGGTCTCCCTCGACGGCGCGGTCCGCGAGGCGTGCCTGTGGTCGGCGGGCCTGACCGAACCGGGGATCACTCGCCGCGCGACCGTATCATCGTCGGCCGGAACGTCTTTCACCCTCACCGACGCGGACCCCGACGATATCCCTGAACAGGACCCCGGTGACTGGATCATCGATCCGGACGGCGCCGTCGTCCGCGCCGGACTGGTCCGCCACTACGCCGCGAAACACGGCCTCTGGCAACTGGACCCACGCATCGCCTACCTCACCGGCAACACCGTCCCGCCGGGAACCCGGGGCTTCCGCATCGTCGACCGCCTCGACTACCGCGAGAAAACCCTCCGCGCCGAACTCCGCCGCCACGACTGCGGCCCCCTGGAAATCCTGATCCGCGGCGTCGACGTAGACCCCGACAAACTCCGCCGCACCCTCAAACCCCAAGGCACCCACCCCTTTACCCTGGTGATCACCCGGATAGGCCGCACCCCAACGGCTTTCCTCTGCACCGCCGTCGCAGCTACGCGCTGATCAGCCTCAGCGTTCGGGTTTGAAGACGAACAGTTCGCCGATGCGGGTGGCGACGACGACCTCGCCCTTGGCGCCGATCGAGGTGCCGGTGGTGCTGCCCTGCGCGCCGGGCAGGACATCGGAATCGATGGTGCTGCCGGTCTTGGTGTCGAAGGTGATGAGGTTCAGGCCCTCGCCGATCGCCGCGGCGGTGTAGCCGGTGCCGCCCGCGGTTTGCACCGGGGTGCCGCGCAGGTCGAGGTCCTTACGCTCCCAAGCGATTTCCGGCGCGTCACCCTTGTCGCGCAGCGCGAGCAGGTAGCCCTCATCGCCGGACGGGATGATCAGACCGTCGCTGGACACCGAAATGCCGCCGCGCGGCGTCCATTCCAGCGGCTGCACCCATTTGGTGCGTCCGTCGGCGGTGTCTACGGCGATCAGCCGGTTGGTGTTGTCGCCCACGTAGACGGTCTTGCCGTCGGGGGAAAGGGTCGGGCTGGTCGCGCTGCCGCCGAACAGCAGGTCGGCGCTCCACTCCTGCTGGATCTTGTTGTCCGCGTAGCGGAGTGCGACGAGCGCGGCGGTCGGCTTGCCCGGCTGCCACACCGTGACGAAGAAGCGCCCGGTGGCGGTGTCCAGGGCCGAGATGTTCGCGACCGGGCACTGCGGTTCGCCCGCGTGGCAATCGCCGAGGCCCTGCCCGGCATCCGGCCAGGAGAGGTTCGGGTTGTTCAGGAAGTCCGGCTGGCCGAGCAGCTGCACGGTGGAGACGACGCGCTGGCCGGTCTGCCGGGAGAGCACGTCGACCTGACCGGATTGGGTGACCGTCAACAGGTTTCCGTCGCCGGTGAACTGCGCCGAGATCGGGGAGCCAGCCACCGTGGTGCGCCACCTCGGCTGGCCGAGGTAGTTGAAGGAGATCACCGCGCCGACGTTGTCCTTGTCGTCGCCGACATAGACATTGGTCATGCCGTCCACCACCGACGGCGTCGCGATCGCGGTCGGGCCGAGCCCGCTGCAGAAACGCTTGCGCCCGGTCAGCATCTGGAAGGAGTAGAGGGTGCAGGTCGGCGTGTTCGTGGTGAGGAACAGCTGTCCGTCGGGGCCGATGGTGACCGGCTCGGCGATCGGGCCGCCGATCGGGCGCGACCAGCTCAGCCCGATCTTCTTGGCGCCGGCCACCGGACTGCTGCCACCGTTGCGGCCGTCGTGATACGCGGCGGGCCAGCCCTTACCCGGGCCGACCGCGATGTCGTCGACATCGGTGCCGCAGCCGGCCACTGCCAGCGCACCGACCGCGGCCAGCGACGCAACTACCCGCAGCCGGGACGGTCGCCACATGGAACTAGCCAGTACGCCACTTCGCACCTGCTGCACTCCTGTCGTCGTTTCCGCTCGCACGAGACTAAAGCGTGCCGACCCACAACTCTGGAGCGACCCGGTTCGGGTGTACGCGTGTGGATTCGGGGGCGCCGCCCGCGGCGCAGCAGTCACTGTACGGTAGGGGCCCGCGCGAGTGTACGAGTCCTGCCGTTGCGGTTCGCGCGCGTGCGCGGTCCGCGCCCGAATCGGCACCGGCCGCGCCCGTTATGCTCTACCCGTCGTCATCGAGGTGGCGACGAGCCGTTGGACCACGACAGGAGAACCGTTCGTGACGAGCATGTGGGGCGCACCGTTGCGCTCGCGCTGGCGAGGATCGCGCCGCCGGGATCCGCAGCAGGCGCGCTTTCTTACCGCGGCGTCGCTGCGCTGGGTGCTCGCGAACCGGGCGTACACGCCCTGGTACCTGGTGCGCTACTACCGGCTGCTCAAGTTCCGGCTGGCCAACCCGCACATCGTGTTGCGCGGCATGGTTTTCCTCGGCAAGCGGGTGGAGGTGCACGCCACCCCCGAGCTGGGCCGGATGGAGATCGGCCGCTGGGTACACATCGGCGACGGCAACGCCATCCGCTGCCACGAGGGTTCGCTGCGCATCGGCGACAAGGTGGTGTTCGGCAAGGACAACGTCGTCAACACCTACCTCGACATCGAGATCGGCGAATCCACCCTGGTCGCCGACTGGTGCTACATCTGCGACTTCGACCACAAGATGGACGACATCACGTTGCCGATCAAGGATCAGGGCATCGTGAAGAGTCCCGTCCGGATCGGTCCCGACACCTGGATCGCCGCCAAGGTCACGGTGCTGCGGGAGACGCGGGTCGGCCGCGGCTGTGTGCTCGGCGCGCACGCCGTCGTCAAGGGCGAGATACCGGATTACAGCATCGCGGTCGGTGCGCCGGCCAAGGTCGTCAAGAACCGCAAGGCCGCCTGGGAGGCGAGCGCCGAGGAGCGCGCGAAATACCTTGCGGCGCTGGAAGATATCGAGCGTAAAAAGAACGGCGCCAAGACGGCATGACGCGCTACGCCGCACTGTTGCGCGGGATCGCGCCGAGCAACCCGAACATGAGCAACGAGAAGTTGCGCGGCGTGTTCGAGAAGCTGGGGTTCGAGCAGGTCGCGTCGGTGCTGGCGAGCGGCAACATCGTTTTCCAGAGCCCCGACACCGACGTCAGCGATCTCGAGGATCGGATTCAGCAGGCGCTCAACGCCGAACTGGGCATTGCCGGTGGCACCATCATCCGCAGTCACGAAGAGCTGCAAGCACTACTGGACACCGATCCGTTCCCCGGCCTCACCCACGGCCGCGGCACCTACCTCATCGCCACGTTCCTCAAGGACCGCAAAAAAGCCGCCCGCAAGCTGCCCGACCAGCCCGATCCGCTGGCCCGCGTGGTCGGCTACGACAAGCCGTGCAGCACCTATCTCGCGGTGATCGACAACAGCGAACCCGGCAAGACCCCGGACTTCATGGCCTGGCTCGAAAAAACCCACGGCAAAGAAATCACCACCCGCACCTGGCTCACCGTCCAGCGCGTCGTCAAAAAGATGGCGCCCTAGCGGTATTCGCGCTACTTGGGGTCGCGCTCGGGGAGGGGGCGTTCGATGATGGTTGGGCGGCCGAGGGGGTTGCGGACGCGGCGTTTGGCGGAGTGGTAGACCTGGGCGGTTTCGGCGGCTACGACGTCCCAGGCGAAGTCGGCGGTGAGGCGTTCGTGGGCGGCGTAGGCGCGGTCTTGGGCGGCGACGGGGTCGTCGAGGGTGGCGCGGGCGGCGTCGACCAGGCCGTCGACGTCGGCGGGGGCGAAGGAGGCGCCGGTGACGCCGTCGATGACGGCCTCGCCGAGTCCGCCCGCGGTGGAGGTGATCAGCGGGGTGCCCGCGGCGGCAGCTTCGAGCGCGACGATGCCGAAGGGTTCGTAGCGGCTCGGCAGCACGATGGCGTCGGCGCCGTGCAGCCAGCCGAGCAGTTGGGTGTGGTCGAGTTGGCCTGCGAAATGCACCGCGCGGGCCACCCGGTGCACCCGGGCGCGCTCACGCAGCCACTCGAATTGGGTGCCGATACCGGCGACGGTGAGCGTGGTGCCGGGGTGCGCGCGGCGGATGCGCGGTAACGCGGCGATCGCGTCCTGCACGCCCTTCTCGTATTCGAGCCTGCCGACATAGAGCAGCCGCGGCGGCCCGGTGCGCGGCGAGCGCGGCCGAAATGTCCAGGCGCCCACGTCGATTCCGTTGCGGATTACCGTCATCGGCACTCGCTCGGGGCCGTAGAGCCGTTCCACTTCGTCCTGCATCGAGGCCGAGCAGGTGATCAGCGCGTCGGATTCGTTGGCGAGCCACCACTCGACGGAATGCACCTGCCGGTTGACCTTGCCCGCGACCCAGCCGCTGTGCCGTCCGGCTTCGGTGGCATGAATGGTCGAGACCAGCGGCACGTCGTAGTACTCGGCCAGCGCGATGCCGGGGTGGGCGACCAGCCAGTCGTGCGCGTGCACCACGTCGGGCGCCCAGCCGTCACCGATGCCGGGCTTGCCGAGCGCGATACCGGCCCGCACCATGGCGTGCCCCATGGCCAGGGTCCAGGCCAGCATGTCCTCGCCGAAGTCGAAGCACGGCGGGTCCTCCGCGACCGCGACCACCAGCACACCCTCGGCGATGAAGGAGTGGGTGGGATGGGTCGAGGAGTCGGTGCCGGAGGGGCGACGGGCCAGCACGACCACCTCGTGGCCCGCAACGGCCAGCTCGGTCGCCAGGTGATGCACATGCCTGCCCAACCCGCCGACCACGACCGGCGGGTATTCCCACGACACCATCAAGATCTTCATGCATGTCCTTCTGCGCTGGACGCGGCGTGCTCGGCGGCCGCGGCGTAGCTTCCTCCGGACCCGGCAGTGCCGAGTCGTCGCGCGTCCACACCGGGGAAGAGTCCGTCAGCCGACCCCCATCCTGCCGCCAACTGCTGTGCTTTCGCGAGTTGACCCGCTCCGACGGCGGCCGCGATCTCCCGCACGGCGTGCGCGTGCCGGTGCGCGCGGTCGCGCGCGTAGCCCGCGGCGGAGTCCTTGCTGACCATGAACGCCCAGTCGCTGGACACGGTGAGGATGGCTTCGCGCAGCAACTGGTCGGCGACGTTGTCGCGCAGCGCGGGCGCACCGTCGGCGGGGCGCATCTTGTCGACCGTGTCCAGGGTGAGCCGCACGATGTCGTCGTTGAGCTCGACCAGGTCCTGCACCTGATCCCCGGCCCAGACCCGCCAGTCCTTGCCGGAGCCCCAGGACGAATCGGCCAATGGCACCGGCGCACCGACGAATCCGCGTTCGCGCGCATCGGCCAGCGTGCCGACATCGACGCCGGCCTCGGGCAGCGCCCGCAACACCTGGGCCAACCATTGTGGCCCCTCGTGCCACCAGTGCCCGAACAATTCGGTGTCGAACGCGGCCACCACCAGCGCGGGCCTGCCGATCCGCGCGGATTCGCTGATCAGTCGCTCGCGCACCGTCTGCACGAAGTCGTCGACGTCGCGGCCGATCGCCGCGGCCGCGAGTTCCGGGTCGTAGGGCGCCTTGTCCGGACCGGCCACCGTCTTGCCGGTGACCCGGGACGGCTTGAGACCGGTCGCGTGGTCGTAGTGATGAAAGTCACGGTAGGCACTCTGGCCCGGGTAGCCGGATTTGGGCGACCAGACCCGGTAACTCACCTGCAGATCGCGCCCGAACGCGACCACATCGGACTCGCGGACCGGGCGGCCGAGGGTGGTGTCGCCGCGCAGCGCGGGTCCGTCGACCATGAAATGGGTCACACCGGCCTCGGCGTAACCGATCTCCATGCCCGGTGTGTAGCCGCATTCCGGCGCCCAGATGCCGGTGGGCGTGTGGCCCCAGCGGTGGCGCGCGTCGCTCAGTCCCTCGGTGAGCTGGAACTGGCGCAGCCGCGGATCGAGCAGCGGCTGGAACGGGTGAGCCAGTGGGCCGCCGAGCAATTCGATGGTGCCCGCGTCGATCAGCCCGCGCCAGACCGGTGCGGCGCCGTGCCGCCAGTGCTCCTCGAAATCGGCCAAAGCCGCTGTGGCCAAACGATGTTCGTGCCTGCCGAGGGCGACATTGCCTGCCATCGCCGCCTCGTCGGCGCGTAGTTGCCAGTTGCCGAGCCAGTGGTGCATGCCCGCGAGGCAGTGCGGGTCGTCCAGCTGCGCCGCGAGCACCGGCGTGATGCCGAGGCTGAGCAGATGCGAACGTCCTTCGGCGGCAAGCGTTCTCAGTACCTCGGCGACCGGAAGGTAAGACGCCGCCCAGGATTGGTAGAGCCATTCCTCGCCGACCGGCCACCGGCCGTGGTGCGCGAACCAGGGCAGATGGGAGTGCAGGACCAGGCTGAACTGACCCGGAACCGCCGCGTCGTTCAAGGCTTCACCGCGATGGCGACCAGGTCGAGGCTCGCGTCGATGTCGTCGGCGATCAGCGCGAAGTCGTCGATGGTGACGGCCGCGACGTCGGCGGTGAGCTCGGCGGGCCACGGTTCACCGGCCAGCGCGCGCTCGATCTGCGCGTCGATGAACGACCCACCGTGCTTGGCGTCCAACGCTTTCAGGCTCGCGCCGTGGTGCACGCCGGTCATCCGCTCGACCTCGAAGCCCGCCTCGACCAGCAGCTCGGTGAGCTCGGCGGCGTTGAGTTCGCGGGTGTGGAACGGGTTGAGCGGGGTATCGCGACCGGGCGAGAAGGTGATCCGGTTCGGCGTGCTGATCAGCAGCTCGCCGCCGGGTCGCAACACCCGTAGGCACTCACGAAGGAACTGGCCCTGATCCCAAAGATGTTCGATCACTTGAAAATTCACCACGACGTCGACCGAGGCGTCGGGCAGCGGCAGCGCGGCGAGGTTGCCCTGGATCATCTCCACCCGCGGGTACCTGGCGCGCACGTGCTCGACCGCGCCGGTGTCGTAGTCGACGCCGGTGACCTTGGTGGCCACCGAGGCGATCATGTCCGCGCCGTAGCCTTCGCCGGATCCGGCCTCCAGCACGGTTTTTCCGGCGCAACGGTCGAGCAGGCGAGCGTAGGCGATCTCGTGTCTGCGGAACCAGTAGTTCTCCTCGGCGATGCCGGGGACGGTCCGCTCGCCGGTCAACGGCAGCGGTTCGACGGCGTCGATGGTCGTCGCTGGCGCGCCGGTCATGCCAGTCGGGTCGTGCAATGCGGCAGGGATCACAGCCTCACTCATCGTTCCGACGTTACTGGTACTGAGTGTTTGCGGGATACCCGCACCCGGTCACCGGGATGCCCCTGCCCAGTCGAGATAGACCGTTCGGCATGGGTGCTCCGACCCGGCACGATATCGCTGGGTCTGGCGTTATGAGAGAGAAGCGGCTAAGTTACCCACGGGTAACTTAACGTAGGGTAGTGTCACGCCCTGAGCTACTCACACGGACGTACGGCGCCGCCTGTGCGACCACTCCATACGTGTAACCAGAACAGGAGGTCGACGAAGACCGATGCCGAACATCGTCGTACTCATCAAGCAGGTTCCCGACACCTGGTCCGAGCGCAAGCTGACCGATGGTGACTACACCCTCGATCGCGAAGCCGCCGACGCCGTCCTCGACGAGATCAACGAGCGCGCCGTCGAAGAAGCGCTGCTGATCAAGGAGGCGCAGGGCGGCGAGGTCACCGTGCTTGCCGCCGGTCCGGACCGGGCCACCGAGGCCATCCGCAAGGCGCTGTCCATGGGCGCCGACAAGGCCATTCACATCAACGACCCGGCGATCCACGGCTCCGACGCGGTGCAGACCGCCTGGGCGCTGGCGAGCGCGCTCGGCCAGGTCGAAGGCGTCGAGCTGGTCATCGCGGGCAACGAGGCGACCGACGGTCGCGCCGGTGCGGTCCCCGCGATCATCGCCGAGTACCTCGGCCTGCCGCAGCTGACGCACCTGCGCAAGCTCACCATCGACGGCGACAAGATCACCGGCGAGCGCGAGACCGATGATGGCGTCTTCAAGCTGGAGGCCACCCTCCCGGCCATCGTCAGCGTGACCGAGAAGATCAACGAGCCGCGCTTCCCGTCCTTCAAGGGCATCATGGCCGCGAAGAAGAAGGAAGTGCAGACCTTCACGCTGGCCGATCTGGGTGTCGACCCGTCGACCGTCGGTGTCGCGAACGCGGGCACCACCGTCACCGGCGCCACCCCGAAGCCGCCGCGGACCGCGGGCGAGAAGATCACGGACGAAGGCGACGGCGGCACCAAGATCGCCCAGTACCTCGTCGGTCAGAAGATCATCTGATCCCGCCGATCTGCTTAGGAGAGAACACAAATGGCTGAAGTACTTGTGCTCATCGAGCACGCGGACGGTGCGATCAAGAAGGTCAGCACCGAACTCCTCACCGCCGCCCGCAACCTGGGCGAGCCTGCCGCCGTCGTGCTCGGCACCGCGGGCACCGGCGAGAAGCTGGCCGACGCGCTCGCCGCGGCCGGTGCGGAGAAGGTCTACATCGCCGAATCCGACGACGTGGACAACTACCTGCTCACCCCGAAGATCGACGTGCTCGCCGCGCTGACCGAGCAGGTCTCCCCGGCCGCCGTCATCGTCGCCGCCTCGGCCGAAGGCAAGGAGGTGTCGGGCCGCCTCGCCGCCCGCATCGGCTCCGGCCTGCTGGTCGACGTGATCGACGTGAAGTCCGACGGCACCGCCGTGCACTCCATCTTCGGTGGCGCGTTCACCGTCGATGCCAAGGCCACCGGCGACGTGCCGGTGATCTCGGTGCGCCCCGGCGCCATCGAGGCGTCCGCGCAGGCCGGTGCCGGCGAGAAGGTCACCGTCGAGGTGCCCGCGCAGGAAGACGGCGTCGTCAAGGTGACCGCTCGCGAGCCGATCGTCGGCGGTGACCGTCCGGAGCTCACCGAGGCGAGCATCGTCGTCTCCGGTGGTCGTGGCGTCGGTTCCGCCGAGAAGTTCTCGGTGGTCGAGGAGCTGGCCGACTCGCTCGGTGCCGCCGTCGGCGCCTCGCGTGCCGCGGTCGACTCCGGCTACTACCCGGGCCAGTTCCAGGTCGGCCAGACCGGTAAGACGGTCTCGCCGCAGCTCTACATCGCCCTCGGCATCTCCGGCGCCATCCAGCACCGGGCAGGCATGCAGACCTCGAAGACCATCGTCGCGGTCAACAAGGACGAAGAGGCCCCGATCTTCGAGATCGCGGACTACGGCATCGTCGGCGACCTGTTCAACGTCGCCCCGCAGCTGACCGAAGCGGTCAAGTCGCACAAGGGCTGATTCGCAGCAGCATCATCGAACGGCCCCTGGCTTCGGCTCGGGGCCGTTCGTGTATCCGGAACCCGCTGTGCGGGAAGAGGTTCCGTTACAGCGTCGCGGGTGCGATAGCCTGCGGGTATGGCTGTTCCTACGACACGGATGCTGGTGCTTGCGGTGACGCGGATGCTGCAACCGGTGCATGGTTATGACGTTCGGCGTGAGCTGCTGTCCTGGCGGGCGGAAAACTGGGCGAACGTGAAGCCCGGCTCGATCTACGGCGCGCTCAAAACGATGCAGCGCGACGGGCTGATCGCCGTCGAAGGGGTGGGGCAGGATGGCGCGCGGCCGGAGCGAACGACCTATCGCATCACTCCCGAAGGGGAGAAGGTGTTCGGGGAGATGGTGCGCGAGTCGTTGTGGTCCGCGGAGTTGCTGCGGCATCCGTACGTCGCTGCGGTGTCGATGTTTCCGCAGGCGCCGCGCGAAGAGGTCGTGGCCGCGTTGCGCAGCCGGATTCTCAAGTTCGAGGCCGAGATCGTGCAGCTGGAACGGGAGGAGGCCCGGATTCTGGCGGGTAGTGGTGACCCGACCGAGACTGAGCCGCACCACGTCGCCGACGCCGTCCGGCTCGCTGCCGACCATCTGCGGGCGGATCTGAACTGGTCGCGAAAGACGTTGGCGCGCATCGAATCCGGCGAACTCGATGTGTGGAGTGGCGTCTTCGCGAAGTCGAGCACGCTGGAGTCGCCGATGTCATGATCAAGCCTGAATAGTAAAGCTTGACTATTCAGTCGATCGTTCCTACCGTAAGCGGTGTGGAAACGATCGACACTGTTCGTGGCCGCACACGTACCGCGGTCATCGAGGTGCGTGGGCTTGCCCGAACGTTCAACACCAGAACCGGTCCCGTCGAGGCGGTCAAGGGGGTCGATTTCGCCGTGCACGACGGCGAAATCCTCGGTCTCCTAGGCCCGAACGGCGCGGGCAAGACAACTACCCTGCGGATGATCAGCACGCTGATCGAGCCCACCGCGGGCGAGGCGACCATCTCCGGCGCCGACCTGCGCACCGAGGCGCGGACCGTGCGTTCGCGGATCGGGTATGTCGCGCAGGGCGGCATGACCAACGACCTCGAACTCGTCATCGACGAATTAGTGCTGCAGGCAAGGCTTTTCGGTCTCAGCAAGGAGCAGGCCCTGCGCAATGCCGAAGAGCTGATGGCCGCGCTGGATCTGGACGGCCTCGCCGGGCGCAAATGCGCCCAGCTGTCCGGTGGTCAGCGGCGGCGCGTCGACATCGCGCTCGGCCTCATGCACGGCCCGAAGCTGATCTACCTGGACGAGCCGACCAGCGGCCTGGATCCGCAGAGCCGGGCCAACCTGTGGGAACACATTCGCCGACTGCGGGATCGGGGCACCACGGTCGTGCTCACCACGCACTACCTGGACGAGGCCGACGCGCTCTGTGACCGGCTGCTGGTGATGGACCACGGCGTCGTGGTCGCCGAGGGCTCGCCCGACGAACTCAAGCGGCGGATCTCCGGCGATGTGGTCAGCCTCGAAATCGCCGACGAGCAAGCCGATCTCGTGCTCGAGGTGGCCGAGGCGGTGCTCCAGCCGAGGTCGGCGGTGCGCGCGGCGGACGCGGACGCGACGGTGGTGCACCTGACGGTCGAGCGAGGTGATGCCGCTGTCGTGCCGCTGCTACGGGCGCTGGACGAGCGGGGTATCGCGGCGGGCGCGATTACCGTCAAACGGCCGAGCCTCGAGGATGTGTTCCTCACTATCACCGGACGTTCACTGCGAGAAGGGAATCGATCATGAGGTTCGCGCACGACACCGGGCTGATCTTCTGGTCCCAGCTGCGAGCCAACCTGCGCAACCCCATGTGGGTGATGATCGGGCTGTCCCAACCGGTGCTGTATCTGGTGCTGTTCGGTCCGTTGATCAAAGGGATCGCGCCCTCGCTCGGCACCGATATCGACCCGTGGAAGATCCTCACGCCAGCCTTGGTCATCCAAACCGGCCTGATGGGTTCGTTGTATGCCGGATTCGCCATCATCTCGGAGCTGCGTGCGGGAGTCATAGAGCGGCAACGGGTTACGCCCGCGGACCGGGGCGCGCTGCTGCTCGGCCGGGTGCTCAAGGACATGGTCGTGCTGATCGTGCAGGCCTTGGTCCTGGTAGGCGTCGCGGTGCTGGCGTTCGGATTGCGGCCGGACCCACTGGGTTTGGTGCTGTCGGTGCTGCTGATCGCGGTGATGTCGGCCGGGCTCGCGTCCGCGTCCTACGCGCTGGGGCTATGGGCCAGGGACGAGGGCACGCTTGCCTCCGTGCTCAACACGCTGACCCTGCCGATCATGCTGCTGTCCGGGATCCTGCTGCCGATGGCCGTCGGGCCGAACTGGCTGCGGTACATCGCGAAGGTAAATCCGTTCTCGCACACCGTCGATGCCGCGCGGGCGCTGTTCCGCGGCGACTTCGGCAGCACCGATGTCTACCTCGGCACCGGCGTTACCGTGGCGGTTGCGTTGGTGCTCATGGTGATCGGTGCCCGCAGCTTCGCTCGGGAGAACGCTTGAGCGAACACGCTTGTGCACTGAAGGATTCATAACGAACGACCCTGAGCTCCGGCTCGGGGTCGTTCGCCTATCGATCAGTGGCGATGGAGTCCGGCGAGCAACGTGGTGAGGATCGGTGAGCGGCGGACGTCGCTGCGCAGCACCGCGGAGACCGGGATGCGCAGCTTCTGGTCGGCCAGTTTGAGCACGACCAAACCCTCGGTGGAGCTTTCCGCATAGAGGACCGTCCAGGCGTCGGGCCGGTTGATCAGCTCCAAGGTCGCGGTGTGATCGGGCGGAATCGGCGGCCCGAACGTCGGCCCGGTGGGCAGCTCGGCGAACGCGGACCGAATCACGTTGTGCAGCAACACCTGTTCCTGTTCGGGCGGCAGCAGCAGCGGATAACGGCTCAGGTCCGAGAGCGTCACCGTCTCCCTGGTGGCCAGCGGGTGCGCGCTCGAGGTGGCGATCACCAGATCCTCGACCCACAGCTGCTCCACTTCTAGCCCCGGCTGGTCGACGCTGCCGCGGATGAGCGCGAGGTCGCAGTCGCCGTCGGCCACCGCGGTGATCCGCTGCCGGAACGGTTTGATCACGAACTCGATCTCCGCCTCGGGATGCGTCGCGCGGGCACCCGCGATCGCCGACAGCGATCGGGTCGCGAAGGACATGTTCGCGGCGAGCCGGATCCGCGGGCCGACGGTCCGCACCGCGGCCCGGATCGCCGACTCGAGGCTCAGCATCTGTTTCGCAAGGGGAAGTAGCCGTGCGGTGGCGTCGGTGGCCACTACTGATCTTGTCGAGCGCTCGAACAACTGCACGCCGAGATCGCGCTCGAGCCGGGAGATCTGATGGCTGATCGCGGACTGTGAGATAAAGCACCTCGCGGCGGCTCCGCTGAAGCTGAGCTCCTCGCAGACGGCCACGAAGTAGGTGAGCTGCCGAAGTTCCACAGCGCCTCCGATTAATGACGGATCGAGATAAGAGTCATCTAGATTATGCGCCCTAACTCCTGAAATATCTTCGTTCCCGATGACGGTTGGTAATGAGAGAAGGAGGCTGTCATGCAGTACGTGGATGCGGGAATCGAAACCGCGGGTGTCGTCATCGTCGGATCGGGGTTCGGCGGACTTTCCGCCGCCAAGCAACTTGCCAAGTCGGGTATCGATTACGTGCTGATCTCCAGCACGCCGGAGCACCTGTTCCAACCGTTGTTGTACCAGGTAGCGACCGGTGTGCTGGCATCGGAGGAGATCGCGCCGCCGATCGCTGCCATTCTGCGCCGTCACCGCGAGGCCGACGTGCGCCTCGGCAAGGTGGTTGCCATCGATCCGGACAAGGCGATCGTCACTTATGAGCACAACGGCGAGCAGCGCCGGATTCGGTACGGCTCGCTGATCGCCGCCACCGGTGCCAGCCAGTCCTACTTCGGCCGCGACGATTTCGCCGAGAAGACTTTTTCGCTCAAGACCATCGACGACGCGAAGCTGCTGCGCGCGCAGATCCAGCGGGTCTTCGCCGAGGCCGCGGGCGCGGACGAGGAGACCAAGCGCAGGCTGCTGAGCTTCGTGGTGGTCGGGGCGGGCGCGACCGGCGTCGAGGTGGCCGGTCAGCTGAAGGAACTCGCGAAAAGGTATTACCACCAAGAAGTTTCGGTCACCCTGGTGGAGGGCGCTGGCGAGGTGCTGCCACCGTTCGGCGGCGGGCTGTCCGAATACGCGAAGAAGTCGTTGACCCGCACCGGTGTCGACGTGCTGCTCGGCACCTTCGTCACCGACATCGAAGAGGGCAAGGTCACCGTCAAGGACAAGAGCGGTGTCGAACGCGGCATCGCGGCGGAGACCATCGTCTGGTCGGCGGGCGTGCAGGTCGGCGGCTTCGCGAAGGTGCTCGCGGAGGCCACCGGCGTCGAAACCGACCGTGCCGGAAGGCTGTTGATCAATCCCGACCTGACCGTCGGCGGCTACGCCGACATCTACGCGATCGGCGACATGACCTCGCTGAACGGCTACCCGGGCCAGTCGCCGGTGGCCATGCAGGAGGGCAGGCACGCCGCCGACATCATTCGCCGAAAGAAGCAGGCGGGCACCGCGTTCAAGTACTGGGACAAGGGCAGCATGGCGGTGATCAGCCGGTTCAGCGCGGTGACCAAGCTGAACGACAAGATCACCTTCCGCGGCCTGATCGCCTGGTTCATGTGGCTCGCGGTGCACCTGTTCTACCTGGTCGGCTTCCGCAACCGCTTCGCCGCGGTCGCCTCCTGGCTGGTCGCCTTCATCGGCACCGGCCGCCCCGGCTTCGCCGAGGTGAACAAGACCGCCGAGCCGGCCCGCGAAGTGGAGAAAACGGCCGCCTAAGGCAGCTCTGCCGTCGATAGCCGCATCGCGAACACCTCGCGATGCGGCTCTTTCGCGACGGCGGCCCATCTCGAAAAGTGTTCGGCGAGAAGCCATAATCAGGCAAAAGACGCGGTTGTGGCGCGCGGGCGCGAACGGGGCGCGACGGTCCGGTGAACGCTCGGTGTGATCATCATCTCGTTCACTGAACCGGCATCGCGGGGACACCTCGGGGTTGCTCCAGCGCAGTCTGCGGCTGGGTTCATTGACGATATGACTATTACGTCCGTGTTGACAGCCCCGGCGCGCTCGACGGACTCCGGGGTGGAACGGTCACGGTACTCGCTGGTCGTCTCGTCCGACGCAGAGCACCGCGCGGCGGCGCAGCGACTGCGCTACGGAGTGTTCGCGAGCGAGCCCGGATTCCATATCCCCGACAACGGCACCGGTCTGGACGCCGACCGGTTCGACGAGCACTGCGATCACCTGCTGGTCCGTGACGACCGCACCGAAGACTTCGTCGGCTGCTACCGAATGCTGCCGCCGGACCAGGTCGCCGCGGCGGGCGGTTACTACACGGCCACGGAATTCGATCTCTCCCAACTGGATCCGGCGGGCCGCCGGATCGTCGAGATGGGCCGTGCCTGCGTCGTCCCCGACCACCGCAACGGCTCGGTGCTCACCCTGATGTGGGCGGGCATCCTGCACTACATCCAGCTCACCGGTTACGACTGGGTGATGGGCTGCGTCTCGGTGCCCATGCAGGACAGCCCAACCGACGAACCCGGCGTGAACGTGCGCGGCGTGCGTGACCTGCTGCTCGGCAGGCACGCCTCCGATCCCGAACAGCGGGTGCGCCCGATTCGCCCGGTGGTCGTCGACGGCAAAACCCTCGACGACATGACCCCGCCCGCCCGCCCCAAGCTGCCGCCGCTGCTGCGCGGTTACCTGCGCCTCGGCGCGGAGATCTGCGGCGAGCCCGCCCACGACCCGGACTTCGGGGTGGCCGATTTCGTGGCCATCCTCGGCCTGGACACCATCAACACCCGCTACCTGAACCGCTTACAAGACGCCGCCGCGACCTTCGACGGGGGACGGTGAGGACTGTGGTCTTCGACGCGCCGCCCGCACAGGCCACCGCACACGCGTGGATGCCGTCGAGCCCGTGTGGGCTCGGCTGCATCGAGTCGATCGACCAGGTCGGCACCGGCCGGGTGATCGGCAGGCTGCTCGGCGTCGCCGGGCTGCTCGTCAGCTTTCCGATGGTGAATCTGGTTACGCCACAAGGCAAACGCGAACGTCTGCAACGCTGCTACGCGCGCACGTTGTTGAGTTGTCTCGGCATGGAATTGCGGATCGTCGATCGCCGGATCGACCTGAACGAGCGCGGTGCTGTCGATGAGGGCAGCACCGCGCCCGCCGTTTACGGGCCCTCCGGTACCGGCGTCATGGTCGTCGTCGGGCACATCGGCTGGACCGATATCGTCGCGCTCGCCGCGGTGCAGCCACTCGGCTTCGTCGCTCGGGCCGACATGGTCGATTGGCCGGTGCTCGGCAAGCTGGCGACGCTGATGCGGGTCATCCCGATCGAACGGGAAAAGCTGCGCGCGCTGCCCGGTGTGATCGCGCAGATCAGTGCCAGGCTCACCGCGGGCGAGCGGATCGCGGTGTTCCCCGAGGGCACCACCTGGTGTGGTCGCGCGTACGGCAGCATGCGGCCAGCGCTGTTCCAAGCGGCGGTCGACACCGCGACTCCGGTGCAGCCGGTGCGGCTGCGCTACCTGGATCGGCACGGGGCCCAGTGCACGGTGCCCGGATTCGTCGGCGAGGACACCTTCGCCTCGTCCGCCCGGCGCGTGCTGCGTTCGCGCGGCATGGTCGCCGAGGTGGTCCTGGAATCGGTGCAGCAGCCGGGCTCCGACCGACGCGATCTGGCTCGTCGCTGCGCGGCCGCCATCCGCGGCGCGGAGCTGTCGCGGCACGGTGCGCTCGACGCCACGGTGTGGATCGAGGCGGGCAAGACCCGGGTTCAGGACCCGTCGGTCGGCTCGGACGCACCAGAGGTCCGCAGGCCACCTCGTCGCATTCGCCCCATCCTGCGCGGGCGCGGCCGTCGCGTCGAAGAGGTCGGCAGCTAACAGGGGTCGTGGCTACCGAGCGAGTTGCAGCGCCAGGGTGGCGGCGGCCGGGACCAGGTACAGCACCGGGAAAATCGCGGTCTGGTACGAGCGTGCCCGAATCGCGGTCGCCGATGCGCCGAAGAAGTACGCGATCAGGCACACGGCCGCCGCGATCCCGATAGCTGGCACGAAGAACCCGACGATCAACCCGAGTGCCCCGGCCGACTTGGCCAGCGCCAGCCAGTTCCACCACGACCGCGGCACCCCGTACTGCTGCAGCGGCTCGACCACGAACTGCTTCTGCGCGGCCAGCGAGTACCCCGAGAACCCGATCCACAGAGCGGCAATCACACCGACGATGTAGTAGGCGACGTTCATTGGTGAATCCTTTGTTCGTTCAGCAGCTTGTCTGCCTGGTTGCCTGGTAGACGAAGCAGCGTTCCCGGGTGTGACATCGCCGCGATCGCAGGTTCCGGACACGGTCGTCGAGCGCGAGGACACGCGGGTTTTGGGAATACCGGAAGACGGTCGGCCTGTTGCGCATCGTGGGTGAGTCGTAGATAAACGTAGGCAGCGAGGGGATACCCCCAAGATGCGCAGGTCAAGGCTGGGATAGGCTTTATTGGTCATGAAGGCGGCTTTTTCGGGTCCGGTCCACGGTGCGGCGGCCCATACGGTCTACCTCGATCATGCGGCCACCACTCCGATGTTCACTGCCGCCATCGAGGCGATGACGGCTGCGCTCGGGATGGCGGGCAACGCGTCGTCGCTGCACGGCTCGGGCCGCGTCGCCCGGCGGACGCTGGAGGAGGCGCGCGAGTCCATCGCCGCCGATCTCGGTGCCCGGCCCTCGGAGGTCATCTTCACCTCCGGCGGGACCGAGAGCGACAATCTGGCGGTCAAGGGCATCTACTGGGCGCGCCGGGATGCCGACCCGCGCCGGACCAGGATCATTGTCAGCTCGGTCGAGCATCACGCGGTGATCGACGCGGTGGAGTGGCTGGAGAAGCACGAAGGCGCCAGGGTGACCTGGCTGCCGGTGGACGCCGAGGGCGTCGTCTCGCCACGCACGCTGCGCGCCGCGCTGTCGGCCAACCCCGACGACGTCGCGCTGGTCACCGTCATGTGGGCGAACAACGAGGTCGGCAGCATCCAGCCGATCGGCGAATTGGTCGCCGTGGCACAGGAATTCGGCGTGCCCATGCACAGTGACGCGGTGCAGGCCGCGGCGCAACTGCCGATCGACTTCGCCGCGAGCGGATTGTCGGCGGCCAGCTTCGCCGGACACAAGGTCGGCGGGCCGCACGGCGTCGGCGTGCTGCTGCTCGGCAGGCAGGTGCCGTGTGTGCCGCTGCTGCACGGCGGCGGGCACGAACGTGACCTGCGTTCCGGCACGTCGGATACCGCGGCCGCGGTCGGCCTGGCCAGCGCGTTGCGCCAGACGGCGATCGAATTGCCCACGCGCACCGCGGAATTGACCGCGTTGCGGGACGCGCTGATCGACGGCGTGCTTGCCATCGAGCCGGACGCGGTGCTCAACGGCGCCCCCGGCGAACGGCGCCTGCCCGGCAACGTGCACTTCACTTTCCCCGGCTGCGAAGGCGATTCGCTGCTGATGCTGCTGGACGCCGCGGGGATCGAGTGTTCGACCGGGTCGGCCTGTACCGCGGGTGTCGCGTCGCCGAGCCACGTGTTGATCGCGATGGGTGTCGAACAGTGGCAGGCCCGTGGGTCGCTGCGTTTTTCGTTGGGGCACACCTCGACTCGCGCCGATGTGGACGCGCTGTTGGGTGTGCTGCCCCAGGTGGTTGAGCGGGCCAGGGCCGCGGGTCTGGCCGGTGCGAAGGGAGGTGTTTGATGCGGGTACTTGCCGCGATGAGTGGTGGTGTTGATTCGGCGGTGGCGGCGGCGCGTGCCGTCGAAGCCGGGCACGAGGTGGTTGGCGTGCATCTCGCGCTGTCCGCGTCGCCGGGCACGTTGCGTACCGGGTCGCGTGGCTGCTGCTCGAAGGAGGACGCCGGTGACGCGCGGCGGGCCGCCGACGTGCTCGGTATCCCCTTCTACGTCTGGGATTTCGCCGATCGTTTCAAGGAAGACGTGATCGACGATTTCGTCGCCGCCTACGCGGCCGGCGAGACACCGAATCCGTGCCTGCGCTGCAACGAGAAGATCAAGTTCTCCGCGCTGGCCGATCGCGCGCTCGCCCTCGGCTTCGACGCCGTGGTCACCGGGCACTACGCGCGGCTCGACGACGGCGTGCTGCGCCGGGCCGTCGACGCCGACAAGGACCAGTCGTACGTGCTCGCGGTGCTCAACGCGCAGCAGCTGTCGCGCGCCATGTTCCCCGTCGGCGACACCCCGAAGCCGCGGATTCGCGAGGAGGCCGCCGAGCGTGGGCTGGCCGTCGCGAACAAGCCGGACAGCCACGACATCTGCTTCATCCCGTCCGGCGACACCCAGGCCTTCCTCGGCGCCAAGATCGGCATCCGGCCCGGTGCCGTGGTCGACGCCGACGGCCAGAAGCTCGCGGATCACGAAGGCGTGCACGGGTTCACGATCGGTCAGCGCAAGGGGCTCGGGCTGCCCGGCCCGGCCGCCGACGGTAAGCCGCGCTATGTGACCGGCATCGATCCCGATTCCGGCACCGTGCGCGTCGGCTCGGTCGAGGACCTGCAGGTGTGGGGCATCGAGGCGGAGCGCGCGATCTGGACCTCCGGTGCCGCACCGGACGGGCCGATCGAGTGCGTCGTGCAGGTGCGCGCGCACGGCGGCACCGCGCCGGCCATCGCCGAGGCGGTCGGCGACGGGCTGTCCGTCCGCCTGCGTGCGCCGCTGACCGGCGTCGCGCGCGGCCAGGCGGTGGTGCTGTATCGCCCGGATGAGCTGGGGGACTTGGTGATCGGCAGCGGAACCATCTCCGGTACCGGCGGCGTCGACAGCGCCGCGCTCGGTAGCGACGTGGGGTCCGCTGCTACGCGGTAAGCCCGGCCCGCGCGCCGATGTGCGAGGGTTACCTCGGGGCCGCGTCGCAGGGCGCGATTCGCACCGGATCGCGCCAGTTCGGCGAATAGGCCTGCCGCGCATACTGATCAGGCCGTGACCGGGCCTCCGGTGGCGCACCACGATCGACTGACGGAAGCGAACAACGGTGTACCAGAACGCGAAAGGCACTGACATCGACCGAGTGAGCGACGCCGAGGACAACCCCGCATCGAGCGGACTGCGCGGCCGGATCGCGACCGGTGTCGGTTCCTGGCCGGGAGCTGATCCCCGCGAGGCCGCCACCATCGTGCTCGGCGAATTGCCGGATCTGCCACATCTGGTGGAACTTCCGGGTCGCGGCGCGGGCGCGGACATGATCGGCCGGATGTCGGCGCTGCTTGTCGACATGCGATTCGACACCACCACCCGGGGCTATCGGCTCGCGCCGCGTCCGGGCGGGGTGTCCCGCCGCGCTCGCGATCTGCTCCGCGGCGACCTCGACGCACTCGAAGAGGCATGGGAGACAGCGGGTTCGGCGGGCTCTGGCCGCCCGATCAAGCTGCAGGTGGCCGGTCCGCTGACCCTCGCGGCACAGGTCGAATTGCCGAGCGGACACCTAGCTGTCACTGATCCCGGTGCGCTGCGCGATCTTTCGGAATCGCTGGCCGAGGGCCTGGTGAACCACGTCGCCGAGGTCCGTAACAGACTCGGCGCGGAAGTTGTTCTGCAACTGGACGAACCGTCGCTGGCCGCCGTACTCGAAGGCTCATTGAGCGGCGTCAGCATGCTCGACGGCGTCCGGTCGCTGCCCGAACCCGAGGCGCTCGCCATCCTGGACACGGTGATCGCCGCCCAGTCCGCGCCGGTGCTGATCCACAGTTGTGCTGAACCGCCCGCGCTCGCCTTCCTGCGGCGAAGTACCGCCGCCGCAATCGGATTCGACATCGCCACGATCGGTACCCGCGACCTCGACAGCATCGGCGAAATTCTGGACGCCGGCAAACATCTGGTTCTCGGCCTTGTCCCGACCACCGCCCCGGCCGCGCCGCCGACCTGGCGCGACATCGCCGAACCGGGCGTCCGCCTCATCGACCGCCTCGGCTTCGCGCGCACCACCTTGGCCGCGCAGGTCCTGGTCAGCCCCGCCTGCGGCCTGGGCAACGCGTCGCTGGCCTGGGCCCGCAAGGCCGTCGGCCTGGCCGCCGAGGTCGCTCGCGCCTACGCCGAAGACCCCGAGTCACTCACCTTCGAGGAGCCGTCGGGCATCGCGTGACCGACTCGTAGCCGGTGCCGCCGCACCGTGACATCCAGTGCTGCGACGTGCGCTAACACTGCCGTGAGATGTCGGTGGGCTCCGCTAATGTGCGTGGGGTGAGTGACAGTGGTGCGGTGAACAATGGCGCGAGCGCGGCGGCCCCGGCGACGGCGGAACAGCGCGTCGAGTGGCAGCGGCTGGCGGACGAGGTGCGTGAGCATCAGTTCCGCTACTACGTGCGCGACGCACCGATCATCACCGACGGTGAGTTCGACGCGTTGCTGCGGCAGTTGCAGGCGATGGAGGAGCAGCATCCCGATCTGCTCACCCCGGATTCGCCCACCCAGCTGGTCGGCGGCGGATTCGCGACCGACTTCACCGCGGTCGATCATCTCGAGCGGATGCTGTCGCTGGACAATGTGTTCGACTTCGACGAGCTGCGCACCTGGGCCAGCCGGGTGGAGGTTGAGACCGGGTCCGATCTGCACTATCTGTGCGAGGTGAAGATCGACGGTGTCGCGCTCAACCTGGTCTACGAGAACGGGCGGCTGGTGCGCGGCGCCACCCGGGGCGACGGACGCACCGGCGAGGACGTCACGCTCAACGCACGCACCATCGAGGACATCCCCGGTGAGCTGACACCGACCGATGAGTTTCCGCTCCCGACGCTGCTGGAAGTGCGCGGCGAGGCGTACATGCGGCTCGAGGATTTCGAGACGCTCAACGCGGCCATCGTGGCCGAAGGCAAAGCGCCCTATGCCAATCCGCGCAATACCGCGGCGGGCTCGCTGCGGCAGAAGGATCCGTCGGTCACCGCGCGGCGCAGGCTGCGGATGATCTGCCACGGATTCGGTCGCATCGAGGGCTACGCCCCCGCCTCGCAGCACGAGGCCTACCGCGCGCTCGCCGCGTGGGGTCTGCCGGTGTCCGAGCACACCAGGCTGGTGCAGGGCATCGACGCCGTCATCGAGCGCGTGGAGTACTGGGGCGTGCACCGGCACGACATCGAACACGAGATCGACGGCCAGGTGATCAAGGTCGACGAGATGGCGCTGCAGCGTCGCCTCGGCTCCACCTCGCGGGCCCCGCGCTGGGCCATCGCGTACAAATACCCGCCCGAGGAGGCGACAACCAAGCTGCTGAACATCGAGGTGAACGTCGGCCGCACCGGCCGGGTCACCCCGTTCGCGGTGATGGAACCGGTCTCCATCGCGGGCTCGACGGTCTCGATGGCCACGCTGCACAACGCCTCGGAGGTCAAGCGCAAGGGCGTGCTGATCGGCGACACGGTCACCATCCGCAAGGCGGGCGATGTGATCCCGGAGGTGCTCGGCCCGGTGGTCGACGCGCGCACCGGCGCGGAGCGCGAATTCGTGATGCCGACGCACTGCCCGGCCTGCGGCACCGAATTGGCGGCGCAAAAGGAGGGCGACGTCGACATTCGCTGCCCCAACCAGCAGTTCTGCCCGGCGCAGCTGCGCGAGCGGGTGTTCCATGTCGCCGGTCGCGGCGCGTTCGATATCGAGTCGCTCGGCTACGAGGCCGCCAATGATCTGCTGAAGTCGCAGGCGATCACCGATGAGGGCGACCTCTTCGACCTCGACGAGGCCGCGCTGCTCACCACCACGCTGTTCGCCAACAAGGACGGCGAGCTGTCGGCCAACGGCAAGCGGCTGCTGGAGAACCTGGAGACGGCCAAGAATCGACCGCTGTGGCGGGTGCTAGTCGCGTTGTCCATCCGGCACGTCGGGCCCACCGCGGCCAGGGTGCTCGCCCGCGAATTCGGCAGCCTCGACCGCATTCAGCACGCCTCGTCCGAGGAGCTGGCCGCCGCCGACGGCGTCGGACCCACCATCGCCGCCGCGGTCGCGGAATGGTTCACCGTCAACTGGCACCACGAGATCGTGGACAAGTGGCGTGATGCGGGCGTGCGGATGGCCGACGAACGCGACGAGTCCATCGAACGCACCCTGGAGGGTCTGTCCATTGTGGTGACCGGCTCGCTGGAAGGGTTCTCCCGCGACGGCGCCAAGGAGGCGATCCTGATTCGCGGCGGCAAGGCCGCGGGGTCGGTGTCGAAGAAGACCGCGTTCGTGGTGATCGGTGACTCGCCGGGGACCAAGGCCGCGAAGGCAGAGGAGCTCGGCGTGCCGATTCTCGACGAGGACGGATTCCGGTTGTTGCTCGAGGCCGGGCCGGAAGCGGTCGCACCGGAGACGGGCGCCGATGCCGATGCCGACGCCGACGCCGACGCGGAAGAGTAAGCGAGCGAGCGGTATTCGCTGACCGTGTGCGCCGTCGGCGAACAGCGCTTGACCTGAACTTCACTTCAGGTATGAGGATGGAGCGGTAGGCAACTACCAGGAGGTTCTCATGGCTCGTCCCACCGCACTGATCACCGGCGCGTCCGCCGGATTCGGGCTGGCGCTCAGTCGCGCACTCGTGCAACGCGGCTGGCGGGTAATCGGCACCGCCCGGCGGGCCGAGCGGTTGGCGCGGGTATCCGAGGAACTCGGTGCCGCGTTCATCGCGATTCCCGGCGACGTGACCGACCCGGCGCATCGGACGCTGCTGGCCGAAACGGCAAGCAGCGCAGGGCAACTCGCGCTGGTCGTGAACAATGCGAGCAGGCTCGGGCCGAGCCCGCTGGCCCGGCTCGCCGACTACCCGCTCGACGAACTCGACCTGGTCTATCGGACGAATGTCCTCGGCCCGCTCGCGGTGCTGCAGTTCGCGCTGCCGCTGCTGGCGCCGGGCGGCAGCGTGGTGAACATCAGCTCCGACGCCGCGATCGAGCCGTATCCCGAATGGGGTGGCTACGGTTCATCGAAGGCGGCGCTCGATCAGCTCACCGCGATACTGGGCGCGGAGCATCCCGAGCTGTCCATCTACGCCTTCGATCCCGGCGACATGCGGACCGAGATGCACCAGGCGGCCTTCCCCGGCGACGACATATCCGACCGGCCGGAACCGGACACGGTGGTGCCCGCGCTGTTGCGACTATTGGACGAGAAACCCAAGAACGCGCGTTATGCCGCAGCCGATTTCGCGGTGGGCCGCGCCTCATGACGATCACGCTGGCGCAGCGCTCGTTCGTCCTGCCGCCCGAACGCAATGCCGTCGCCCCGCCGGAGGCGCGCGGGTTGGCCCGCGACGAGGTCCGCTTGCTGGTGGCCGGCGATCACCTCACGCACGCGCGGTTCCGGGAACTGCCGCAGCATCTGCGCCCGGGAGACCTTGTGGTGGTGAACAATTCGGCCACTCTCGCCGCCGCGGTCGACGGCAGAATGGGCGGCAAGCCGATCGCCGTGCACTTCGCGACTTGGCTGGACGACGGCGGCTGGGTGGTGGAGGTTCGCACCACCGCGCGCACTCCTTATCCCGGGGAAGAGCTTTCGGCGGGAATGGTCATTCAGCTACCGGAGGGTGCGCGAGCCACGCTCCGCGCGCCCTGGCTGGCCGGCGCGCGTCGCCTGTGGGTCGTCGACGTCAGCACTGACCCACGGTGCCTGCTGGAGGTTTACGGCTACCCGATCACCTATTCCTATGTGCCGCAACGATGGTCCATCTCGTACTACGCAACGGTCTTCGGTCGGATTCCGGGAAGTGCGGAAATGCCCAGCGCGGCAAGGCCGTTCACCGAACGTCTGGTACTCGATCTGATCGCCGCCGGTGTCGGGATCGCACCGATCACCCTGCATACCGGGGTGTCGTCGCCGGAGGCGGGTGAACCGCCGAGCCCGGAACGCTTCGTCGTCTCGGATTCGACCGCCCGCACGGTGAACGACGCGAAGGCCGCGGGCGGTCGCATCATCGCGGTCGGCACCACGGTGACCCGTGCCCTGGAGACCGCGGCCGATCCGTCGGGCCGGGTGCGCGCGGCGCGCGGCTGGACCGAGCTGGTCCTCGGTGACGATCGCCCGGCCCACGTGGTGGACGGGCTGATCACCGGCTGGCACGCGCCTGGCGCCTCGCACCTGGATCTGCTGGTCGCGGTGGCCGGCGAGGACACCGTGCACGCGGCCTACTCGGCGGCGTTGGACACGGGGTATCTCTGGCACGAATTCGGCGACAGTGCCTTGTTACTGCGCGGGCGGTAAGGGCCGGAGCAGGTGCGGTGGTCAGTTGGGGGTGACGGAGACGGTGGCGCTCTGCTGGCCCCCGATGATGAATCGCCCGCAGGTGCCATTGCTCAGCTCGAGCCGCGTCGGGACCGGCTGCTTCTTGGAGTTCAGATAGACGGCCTCCGCGACGACATCGGCCCCCGTCATCGAGCACACTTTCGAGATCGTCTCCGCGCTGTAGCTCGCGCTCCCAGTCTGACAGCGGGGCTCGGCGTTGGAGAAGAAGATTCGAGCGGAGCCGTCCGCGCACGTCTCGGCGACGGCCTGTGGCGCGACGACCACAATCGACCCCAAGCCGATGGCGGCGGCGACGGAGCTTCGGAATACCAGACGACGAACCGTCATACCTATCGTTACCCATCAGTGTCGAACGTTTCCAGCAATAACGGCACACGAACAAGTCGTGGCGTCCAGCATGCTAACCCGTAACCAGCGTCGTTGTCGGGGGATCGGTGCGCTCCTACTTCCAATGCGGCCACTATGTGCATTGGCTATGAATCCTTTTCGGGCTTGTGCGGGTAAGCCCTGCTGTCGCGGCGTGGCGGCGGGGACGAAAGGATGTCGGGATGCTGCGCAGTTTTCAAGTGACGAATCACAGATCGCTGGCCGAGGGGCAGGAATTGCGGTTGACCAAGGGCGGTGGACCGGTGGCGGTGCCGGTAACCGCCATCCACGGCGCCGCCGCGGCCGGCAAGACGAACCTGATCGATGCGCTCGCGCAGATGCGCGACGCGGTGCTGCACTCGGTGACCGGCTGGGATCCCTACGCCGGACCGGCGCGTTCGCCGCATCTCGGATTCCCGGACCGCCCTTCGGAATTCGTCGCCGGATTCGTCGCCGAGGGGGTGCCGTACACCTACGGCTTCCGCCTCGACAACGCCGACGTGACGGCCGAATGGCTGTACACCCAGCCGCGCTCGCGCAAGCGAATCGTGTTCGAGCGCAACGGTGACCAGATCAAGATCGGGCCGATGTTCGAGGCGGCACGCTACGGGATCGCCGCGCTGGTGCCGCTTGTGCGCCCGAATGCGTTGCTGCTCAGCCTCGCCGGGCAGATGTACGCCGACGCGCTGGTGCCCGCCTACCGCTGGTTCGAGTCGATGCTGGAGGTGCAGCTCGGCGCGGCCGACCCGGCCGCCATCGCGCACCGGCTCGGCGGTCACATCTCCCGGTCGCCGGAGAACGCGGCGCGCCTGCTCATGCTGTTGCGCACCGCCGAACTCGGCATCACCGATCTGCTCATCGCGGAGAACGATCCGATGTACGCGGACTACCTGCGCGAATTGGACGCCGACATCGCCGCGCTCGGCAAACAGATCGAACTGTGCGCCACCTCGCCCGGCTTCGCCGACCGGCTGCTGCAGGAAAACGGCTTCACCCCGGTGCTGCTGGAGCGCGAGCTGACCAACCTGAAGGCCGCCAGGGACGCGTTGTACGCGCGGATGGTTGCCCGGCGCGGGGTGGGTCTCGGCCTGGTGCACGACGGCATCGCCAATCCGTTCGACATCACCGACGAATCCGCCGCGACCCAGTCGCTGCTGCGGGTGCTGCCGACCATGCTCGACGCCCTGGACTCGGGCCGGGTGCTCGCCATCGACGACATCGGCGCGCGGCTGCCCGCCGAGGAAACCGATCGGCTGATCCAGCTTTTCCAGAATCCGGAAACCAATTCCCATGGCGCTCAACTGATCTACACCACGAACAACCGCGCGCTGATCGATCGCGGCAACGGGCGCTCCGCGCGCACCCGCAGCGCGGTCTGGCAGGTCCGCCGCACCGAACACGGCACCAGCGAGCTCGCCACGGTGTAGCGACCGGCGGATGTGCGAGGTTGCCCGCCGGGCGCAATAGCATGGGCAAATGCTGCAGTTCGGAATGCTGTTGATCATGATCATCGCCCTGGCCGGGGTGGTCGCGGTCTATCTGCGCGGTCGCGGCGGCTTTCGGCCCGCGGCCGGGGAGACCGGCACGCTCTACGTCACCGGCGTGAGCCCGCGGCCGGACGATCTGGCTGGTGAGCAGTTCGTGACCATCACCGGCAACGTGACCGGTCCGACGGTGCAGGGGACCGTCGTTTACGGCCGCTTCGCGTGGGACGTCAACGCGTGGCCGTCGATCGGCGATCTCATCACCGTCGCCTACCCAGCGGGCAAACCGGAGCGCTGGCAGATCGTGCATCCCGGCGCCAGCCCTGGTCTCGGATCCTGACGAAGGCATGTGTGACGTAGACCGTGCTACGTCGAATGGCACCATGCCAGGTATGGATGCGAAGGCAGGTATCGGTGTCGAGAACGCGGGTTTGGTGATCCGAACGGCCCGGCCGGACGAGTACCCGGCGATCGGTGAACTCACGGTCGAGGTCTACGTCGGCGACGGTTTCGTTCGCGCGGACACCCCGTACGCGGCCGAGCTGGCCGATACCGCGCATCGCGGCGCGTCCGCCCAACTCCTGGTGGCCACGCATGCCGACCGGATCGTCGGATCGCTCACCGTCGCCCGCCCCGGCACTCCATACGCGGAGATCGCGCGTCCCGGCGAACTGGAGTTCCGCATGCTCGCCGTGTCGAAGTCGGCGCGCGGGCTCGGCGCGGGAACCGCGTTGGTACGCACCGTGATCGACATCGCCAAGGCGGAAGGCTTCCAAGCCATAGCCCTCACCACCATGCCCGCCATGACCGATGCCCGCCGCATCTACGACCGCTTCGGTTTCGTCCCCACCCCCGACCGCGACTGGCACACCCCCGCGGGCGAACTCCTCACCGTCCTCCGCCTGAACCTGGCGAGCTGACGCCCAACGGGACATGATGGCGCCGTCACTCGCACTTTCGCGCCACTATGTCCCGTTCGCCGGGGGTGTCACCGGGTGGGACATGAGGGCGTGGCTACTCGTACTTTTCCGCCATCGTGTCCCGTTCGCTGCGCAAGGACCACGGGGGAGACGTGAGGGGCGTCGCTTTCTGCCCTTTGCCTTGTCGGCGGGCTTTAGCGGTGAATGGTCAGCCGAGGACGGTGGCGACTATGCCTGCGAGGTAGCCGAGGCGGGCCACTTCCGACGGGCGGAAGTCGGGGCCGCCGGGGCGGCCGAGTAGCAGCACCTTGCCGGTGTTGCCCAGGGGTGCGGCGGCCAGTTTGGTGTCCATGTCGCGCCAGATCTCGGGGACCCACTCGGATTCGGGATCGAGGATGGCGGGCTTTTCCAGCGGCATCCACGGGGCCGAACCCGCTTGTGTCTCCGGCGCACTCGGGCTGCCCACCACGCGGTAGGCGCCCTGCGGACCCATGTCGATGATGGTGCTCCAGCCGACGCGCAACACCCGGGGCACGCCGTCGACGAGCACCTGCAGCCGGTCGTCCTTGGCGCTGGCCACCTGGTCGATGAGTTCGAGTTCGCGATGGGTGTCCAGCACGCCGGAGTACGGGCGGATGGAGTCGACGCGCACATCGCCGATCGATTCGGCGGCGGTGATCAGGGTGTCGGGCAGCGCGCCCTGCGGCACCTCGACAACCAGGTCGTCGACGGCGAAACCGGCGCCGCGCTCCACCACGTCCAACGAGAGAATGTCGGCGCCGACGGAGCCGAGTGCGAGCGCGAGGGCACCGAGGCTTCCCGGTCGATCCGGAAGTTGCACGCGGAGCAGATACGACACGTGCGTTCCTTTCCTAGGGCGGCCGAGGCTCTGAACGGATACCCGGGTCACGCAATACTTACACCCCCGCGCCCCGGTAAACGACTCGAAGTACGGCCAGTGATGTACGCCACGCGGCGATTTCGTGACAATACGGCGTGTCGAGCTAGTTGGGAAACCGTGTCGTCGAACCGGATCGACCGAATCATCGCCGTGCGCGGCCCAGCAAGCCTACCGCCGGGTCCGGACATGAGCGTCCGGTGTCGCACTGTTGTGGCTAGGCTGCGCCCGATATGCGATGTTCGGGCGATTAGCCGTATTCCTTTGTGTCCCTAGGTCGCGATCGCGCCGGGGCCGAGACATTGCGGCAGGTGGCGGTGGCAAGGCTGCCGCGATCGGATACGTCCGATCCGTCGGCGAGGTCGTATTCCCTTGCGCCCGTACGACGCGACCGTGCATGGCTTAGGTTGCGCCAGATCGCGAGGTGTGCGTTTGCGGGGTGCCGCGTCGGAGGGTGCCTGCCGAATCGTGGGCACATCCAACCCGCCACGGTGATGCCGTTGCGACGGGTGCTGGACGCGCAGACCTCCTTGTTCTCCGCAGACCTAGTCACTGGGTGTCAGGGATGTGCCATCAGTTGAGACCTAGTCGCATGCGATTAGGTGTGCGGTGCGTCAGGAGGTGTCGCGGCGGGTGACGGGGCAGCCGTGTCGCGCGGTTAAGCGGCCAGGCGGCGCACGATTAGATGCGCGAGGCCACCGCAGATGCCACAACCTCGGGCGGCCATGTGATGCGATCATTTGGGGCCGAGCCACGGTTGTCGCCAGGCGGCGCCGATCGTGTCCTCGAAGGGCCGGTATCCGTTTGCGGCCGTGCGGCGGGATCGTGCGGGTCGAGGCATGGGCGGCCGGTGTGGTGTCGGCGGCGGTGGCTAGGCTGTACCGGTTGGATATGGCATGTCCGCTCGGGTGGGCCGTATCCTCTTGCGTCCCTGCGACGCGATCCCCACTGTTGACACCGAAGCCGAAAGGGGTCCCGCGGTGCCCGCCATCTCCCGTGACGAGGTAGCACATCTCGCCCGGCTGTCCCGGCTCGCGCTGTCCGAAGCCGAACTGGATCAGTTCGCCGGTCAGCTGGATTCGATCCTGAGCCACGTGCGGACCATTTCCGAGGTCGCCGCCGCCGATGTCCCGGCCACCGCGTCGCCGAACCCGACGACGAACGTGACCCGGCCCGACGTGGTCGTGCCCTGCCTGACCCCGGAGGAAGCGCTGTCCGGCGCCCCGGCGGCCGAGGAGCAGAAGTTCGTGGTTCCGCAGATCCTGGGAGAGGCCGAATGACCGACCTGACTACCTTGTCTGCTGCCGAGCTTGCCGACAAGATCCACGGCGGTGAGGTGTCCTCGGTCGAGGTCACCCAGGCACATCTGGATCGGATCGGCGCGGTCGACGGCGAGTACCACGCGTTCCTGCACGTGGCGGGGGAGCAGGCGCTCGAAGCGGCCGCCGCGGTCGATTCGGCGATCGGCTCCGGTGCCGCGCCCGCGTCGCCGCTGGCCGGAGTTCCGTTGGCGCTCAAGGACGTATTCACCACCACCGACATGCCGACCACCTGCGGATCGAAGATCCTCGAGGGGTGGGTGTCGCCCTACGACGCGACGCTGACCACCCGGTTGCGCGCGGCGGGCATCCCGATCCTCGGCAAGACCAACATGGACGAGTTCGCGATGGGTTCGTCCACCGAGAACTCCGCGTACGGCCCCACCCGTAACCCGTGGGACACCACCCGCATCCCCGGCGGCTCCGGCGGTGGTTCCGCGGCCGCGCTGGCCTCGAACCAGGCACCGCTGGCCATCGGCACCGACACCGGCGGGTCGATCCGTCAGCCCGCCGCGGTGACCGCGACCGTCGGCACCAAGCCGACCTACGGGACGGTGTCGCGCTACGGCCTGGTCGCGTGCGCGTCCTCGCTGGACCAGGGCGGCCCGTGCGGGCGGACGGTGCTCGACACCGCGCTGCTGCACGAGGTGATCGCCGGGTACGACCCGCGCGACTCCACCTCGCGCAACGTGCCGGTAGCACCGGTCGTCGCCGCGGCCCGCGAAGGCGCCAAGGGCGACCTGAGCGGCGTGAAAGTCGGTGTGGTGAAGGAACTTCACTCCGATAGCTACCAGCCGGGTGTGCTCGAATCCTTCGATGCCGCCGTCGCGGTGCTGAAGGAACTCGGCGCCGAGGTGATCGAAGTGTCTTGTCCGCACTTCGAATACGCGCTGTCGGCCTACTACCTGGTGATGCCGTCCGAGGTGTCGTCCAACCTGGCCCGCTTCGACGCGATGCGCTACGGCCTGCGCGTCAGCGACGACGGGTCGCACAGTGCCGAGCAGGTCATGGCGGCCACCCGTGCCGCCGGATTCGGCCCGGAAGTCAAGCGCCGCATCATGATCGGCACCTACGCGCTGTCGGCCGGGTACTACGACGCGTACTACGGCCAGGCCCTGAAGGTCCGCACGCTGATCGCGCGCGACTTCGACAAGGCCTACGAGCAGGTCGACGTGCTCGTCTCGCCGACCAGCCCGTTCACCCCGTGGAAGCTGGGCGAAAAGGTCGACGATCCGCTGGCCATGTACCTGTCCGACCTGTGCACCCTGCCCACCAACCTGGCCGGTCACCCCGCCATGTCGGTCCCGTCGGGGCTGAGCAAGGACGACGGCCTCCCGGTCGGCTTCCAGATCATGGCACCCGCCCTCGCCGACGACCGGCTGTACCGCGTGGGTGCGGCGTACGAAGCGGCCCGCGGCCCCATCGCCTGACGGGTAGGCGAACTTCGCACACCTGCTCGAGACTTCGCACACCAGCCAGCTGACGCGTGTGTGAAGTCCGAGCGGGGTGCGTGAAGTCCCTAGTTGAGCTGGGCGACTGCGAGTCGCGGGATACCCGATTCGCAAATTGCTGCGGACTTCGCACCCCGGACAGCTGGCTGTCCGGGGTGCGAAGCCTTGTATTCGAGCCCGCGATCTGACGGTTGAGCATCGCCCCGACCGAGCGCTCCGACCGATTGGCGGGATAGCGCAACGTCGCAGACTTCCTCGAGACTTCGCACAGCCTTCCATCAGTTGAGTGCGGTGTGTGAAGTGCTAGGTAGTCTGCGAAGTCGGTGGCTGAAGTTGCCGGGCATTTGTCTGCCGTAGACCTCAATGGTCAGGCGGGCCAGGTGAATTCGGGGTCCTTCAAATAGTCCAGGCGGCGCTGGTCCAATGCCATCGATACCATCTGGTGCGCGCCGGGGCCGATGATTTTGCGGACCGGCGGATCGGCCTCGTTCACCAAAGCGATGAGTCCGGCCGCGCCGACCTCCGGTGCGGCCTCCTTCCATTCGGACTCGTAGTCGGTCGCGGGCGGCGGCGCGCTCGGGTCCGGATAGTCGGGCATGCCGAGGATTCCGGTGCGCACCTGTTCGTAGGTGGGGAGTCCGGTACCGAACCGCATGCTCGTCTTCGCCCAGTCGGTGTCGAAACCGCCCAGCTGGGCGAGGGTGACGGCGATGCCGAACGGGCGCAGCTCGTCGGCGAGCGAAGCGCTGAACCCTTCCAGTGCCCACTTGCTCGCGTTGTACATGCCGAACAGCGGGAGGCTGCCGACCGCGCCGACGGTCGAGATCTGCACGATGTGGCCGGAGCCCTGTGCGCGCAGGTGCGGCACGGCCGCCTGGGAAACCCACAGGGCGCCATAGAAATTGGTGTCCATCTGGTCACGGATCTGCGCCTCGGTGAGTTCCTCGAGCGCGCCGACCAGGCCGTAGCCCGCGTTGTTCACGATCACATCGATCGTGCCCATCAGCGCGAAAGCCTTGTCCACGGTGGCGATCACGCCATCGCGGTCGCGAACGTCCAACGGCAGCACGGTGAGCCGGTCGTCGGTGTGGTCGGCCATGGACCGCGGGTCGCGAGCGGTCGCGACAACGCGGTCACCCTCGGCGAGCGCGGCGAGGGTGAAGGCCCGGCCTAGCCCGCGGTTGGCGCCGGTGATGAACCATGTTCTGGTCATGAGGAGATCCTTCCGTCGCGAGACGCTCCGTCTCGTTTCAGTGAGAATGCCAAGCGGATCGTTACTTGTCAATACGAGACGTATCGTCTCGTTGATGTTACGCTGATTACGTGCCCGACACCCCCAGCGTCGCCCGCCGCAGCGAACGCGCCCGCGCCGCGATTCTCGCCGCCGCCGCCGAGCTCATCCGCGAATTGCCCTACGCGAAGCTGAGTGTCGAGGCGATCGCCGCCCGCGCCGGCGTCGGCAAGCAGACCATCTACCGCTGGTGGCCGTCCAAGGGCGCGGTCGTCTTCGACGCGATGCTCGAACTCGATTCCGGCCCAGACGGTCTCGCGCTCCCCGACACCGGCGATATCGCAGCCGACCTGCGCGCCCTGCTCCGCGGCTCGATCGCCGCCCTCACCGACCCGACCTTCGAATCCTTCCTCCGCGCCATGTACATCGAGATCCAGCAGGACCCCGAAATCGGCGCCGCCTACCGCGAGCGCCTGCTGCTCCCCGAACGCGCCGCCATCGCCGACCGCCTCGCCGCAGGCATCCGATCCGGCCAACTCCGCCCCGACCTCGACCTCGAACTCGCCTCCGACCTACTCCTCGGCCCCATCCAATCCCGCTGGTCCCTTGGCCTCGGCGGCCTCACCGAGTCCTACGCCGACGCCGCCCTCACCGCCGCCCTAGCCCACCTGCGCCCCTGACCGCGCCGCGCAGCATCGAAATCCGCACTCCCTCTTGGGATTTGCACTCGGAATAGGCCCTGATCCGAGTGCGGATCCCTGGAAAGAGTGCGGATTTGTAAGCGGCGGCGCGGGGGTCAGCTGGTGTGAAGGTATTCGGCTCGTTCTTTGACGCCCGCGGTCATGGCGGCGAAGCCTCGTTGCAGGTGCTTGCCGAGTAGGGCGACTACTACGGGATGTAGCCAGCCCGCGAGTTCGAAGTGGGACTCGTAGCGGGTGCGGTTGCTGTCGAGGGGGGTGAGGGTGTGTGAGCGCAGGCTGTGCAGGGTGTTGAGCGGGACCGGCTTCATGGCGTAGCTCAGCTCGTGGCCCGGGGTGTGCGAGCGGATGAATTCGCGTTGGCGGCGGGGGCGGGCGCCGAGGTGAACCAGCATGTCGATCGGCTCGCCCGGGACCAGCGAGCTACTGCATTCGCTGACAAACGGATTCCACTCGCCGTAGCGAGGGAAGTCGGTGAGCACCTGCCAGACGAGGTCAGCGGGCGCGTCGATATCCACAGTGGCGTCGATGACAAAGGCCATGCCGCCAATTAGAACACGTTCTACGGGGCGGCGGCTGGCCCGGCCATTCGGCCTCAGCGGAGACGAGTGTTGATCTCACAGAGCGTCGATACCTCGCACAGGGAGTAAACGGCTTGTGCGAGGTATAGACGCTTTGTGGAACCGGTCAGCACGTGCCCATCGCGGTGCCCTGGTCGGTGCCGTAGCGGTGGCCGTGGCCTGCGGGGGCGTTGAGGGCGGCGAGTAGGTCGACGGTTGTTTGGACGAAGCTGAGTACCGGGAGCCACTGGGGTAGTGGCGCGTCCAGGCGGGTGCCGGTCAGGTCGGGCGCGCGCCACAGCAGGGCGGGTGACCAGTGGACCACCGGGTCCGAGCTGTTGGCCAGCACGGTCGCGCCGGCGTGATGCACCTGTCCGGCGGGTGGACCGGCCCAGAGGGCGGCGCAGGTGCGGCGGTCCTGGTCGGCGTCGTCGGCGAAGACCGAGCTGCCGCCGAGGGCGCCGAGGCTCTGGCCGTAGAGGTAGAGGTTGGGCTTGTGGTCGAGTGTGCGGATTCGATTTTCGACGGCGGTGAACAGCGCCCGTGCGGCCGTGACCGCGGCATCGCGTCCGAAGACGAAGGTCACCCAGCTCGGCGCGTACGAGTACTGCAGGCCGACGAGGGCGACGTCGCCGCCGAAGCGCTGATCGAAGCCGCGCACGGCATTGCTGTCGATCCAGCCGGAACCGGTCGGCACCAGCACCACGAGGTTGGACCGGGTGAAGGCGCCCGTGCGATCGAGCTCCCGAACGGTCAGCGCGACACGGGATTCCAGATCCGGCGCCGACTCCACCCCGACATAGACCCGGGCAGGCCCCGCACCACTGACGAACTTCCGTCCCTCGGCACCGAGCGACGACCAACTCACCGCCGACTCCGCACTACCCGAGGCGTCCGAGATCGGCTGCACCAGAGCCGGATCCAGGGCCGCGTTGGCGCTGGCATACGTCGCCTGCCGCCAGCCGACCACCATGGGCGTCGCGACGAGGTACAGGAATGCCGCTGCGGCCGCGACCAATGAAACCCCACGTGCCCACCCCAATTTGCTTAGTACCCAACCTATCCCACGGGAGATCGCCACGAACACACCGGCGATCAGCACCGCTTCGATCAGCCACCGTGGCCAGTAATCGGCCCCGATCGGAGCCGTGCTCATCGCCGCACGCAGCATGTTCTGCCAATGCCCGGCCAGCGCCGCCGCGCCGATCACCAATGCCGACATCACGATCAGCAACGGCTGCCGCACCTGAGGCAACCGCTGATTGATATCGAAACCCCAGCGCCGCAGCACGAATCGAACGATCCCCGCGATCCCCAAAGTCAGCGCAACCAGCAATCCGGTCAGCACCGCCTGCGCATCCGGCGTCCGAGGCAGCAGCCCCGGCGCCAGCGATGCCAGCGTGCCGACCCCGACCGCCAGCGTCGTCCCGATCCGCGGCCGCGAGAAGCGCTGCACCGCAGTCGATGCCGTGGCAGCCGCCCACTTCGGCCGGTGATCGTCACGCAGCGGAGTTCGCGCCCGCAGATCATCGAAGCCGAATGTCGTACCCACCCCGACAGGTCTCGATTGTGTGCTTGTCATCGCTGGACTCCCAGCGCAGCACCATTCAGCGCCCGGCCCGAACCGGCGACCGGCCGAACCCGCTTCTTGTTTCGCACTGTGAGCACCGCCCCGAGACCGGCCATGCCCGCCCCGAGCATTCCGAGCATCGTCCAGCTGGTCGCCGAATCAGCTTCGGCCGCACCGAAAACCGACTCGACGACCGGCGCGCCATAGCCCTGTCGCCGCGAATTCAGATCGACGAAGGTGAAAGCGATCGAGGCCATCGCATTGCACCGAGCCCGCGAGAACGAATCGCCCCGGCTGTCGCAGGCCTCGTGCATATGCCGTTCGAGGGTGTTGTCCAGCGCCTGCCGCGCCCACGGCCCGAGCGGCTCGCCGCGCTGCTCGGCGTAGCGGAGCAGGTCGTACCCCAGGTCGTGCGCCTTGCACGCGGTCTCGAACTCGGCGGGCAGTGTCACCGGTGACGAGCAGTCACCCCGCGGATTCACCACCAGCCCGTCGACGGTGCTCGGCCGATAGCCGAACTGGGCGGTGAAGTCGTCCGAGATGGCGGCCATCGAACCGGGACCACCCGAGGTCAGCTCGGCGACCGCCGCGCCGGCCATGCGGCTCTCGATCGGCGCGCTCGCGGCCGCGGCCTGCGGCGCGGGCGCCAGGAAGACACCCGCCGCCATGGTGGTCAACGCCACGGCGGTCAGTGCCGCGGCGCGCCGCATCGCGGAACTCATTGTGGCGGAAGAAGAAAGGGAGGCGCCTGCGGCCTGTGCGGGCCGCGCCGCCGCGGGCCCCGCGTTGGTCGGTGTGCTCATGATCTACAAGCTAGGGATCCGCCTCGCTCGCGGACCTCACGCCGGAGAGCGGTATCGGTGGCCATGCCGCCGAGGGAGCCCGGTCACGGCCTCGCACCTGGGTACGGGGTACGAAATCACCCGGGGGTATGACGTGGCAGCACGCTGGACTTTCTAGGGTCGTAGGTATGAAGCAGCAGATCCGTGCCCGGAACAAGCGAATGAGCGGGCGGATGCGGTTCGACGCCTTGACGGTGATCGTCGCCCTCATCTTCTTCGCGGTGGCGTGGCCGACGCTGCACGTCACCCATGCGGTGCCGGTCGCGGTGCAGCCGTTCATCGCGGCGCTGGCCGCGTTCCCGGTGCTGCTGGTCCGGGTCAATCCGGCGCTCGGCTGGGCGATCTCTGCGGGGTCAGGGTTGCTCATTTCGCTGGCCATCCCGCATCAGCCGAACAACGATATGCCGATCCAGGTCGTGCACGTGCTGACGCTGTTCGTCTTGCTGCTCGCGGTGGCGGTGCGGGGGACGGTGCCGATCATCGGCGTGGCATGGGCCGCGACGTCGCTGCTGCTCGGCACCACGATGGCGAGCGAGGCCGGCGGGAATTCGGTGTGGGGCTGGCCGATCGCGCTCGGCGCGGTGGTGCTGTTCGGCCTGCTGGTGCGCTGGCTGGTGCAGTCGCGCAAGCAGTTGATGCAGCAGGAAGAGGTGACCGAGGTTGAGCGGGCCCGCCGGGCGATCCTGGAGGAGAAGGCCCGTATCGCCCGCGACCTGCACGACGTGGTTGCGCATCATATGTCGCTGGTGGTGGTGCAGGCGCAGACCGCGCCCTACCGGGTGGATGGGGTAACCCCTGCCGCCCGTGCCGAATTCGAATCCATCGGCGCTACCGCCCGGGAGGCGCTCAACGAGATCCGCGGCATGCTCGGCGTGCTGCGCAGCGACGGCCAGGCCCCCGAGCACGCGCCGCAACCCAAGGCCGCCGATGTGCCGAGCCTGTTCGAGGGCGCGTTGCGCGCGGGTGTGCGGATCGCCTGGACGGTCGACGGTGTGCTGGAGACCGTCCCCGACACCGCCGGTCTCGCGCTCTACCGGATCACCCAGGAGTCGTTGTCGAACGCGTCACGGCACGCGCCGGAGGCACCGATCCAGGTGCACCTGAGCGTCGGCCCGATCGTGGACCTCGTCGTCAGCAACGGCCCCACCGCCACGGTGGCCCGTCCCGTCGGCAACGGCGGGCACGGCATCGCGGGCATGCAGGCCAGGGCAGTAGCCGTCGGCGGCGAGCTGACCGCGGGCCCGAGCGCCGACGGCGGGTTCGAGGTACACGCGCGCATTCCGCTGAGCCAGTCGGTGACACTCGACCCGGCGCTGCTCGGTCAAGCCGGTAACTGAGCCGTCTCGCTCACCGCGCCCGTGTCCGCTTAGGGTAGGGCCGTGGCAATAACCGTGTTGATCGCTGATGACCAGGCGATGGTGCGGCAGGGCTTCGGTGCCCTGCTCGCCGCCCAGACTGACATCAGCGTGGTGGGGGACGCGTCGGACGGGAAGATCGCGGTGGCCGAGGCCAAGCGACTGCGCCCCGACGTGGTCCTGATGGACGTGCGGATGCCGGAGATGAACGGACTCGACGCGGCCCGCCTGATCCTGGCCGCCGGGTTCGACCCGCCGGTGCGGGTGCTCATGCTCACCACGTTCGACATCGACGATTACGTGTACGAGGCGCTGAGCATCGGCGCGAGCGGGTTCCTGCTCAAGGACGCGCCCGCCGAAGAGCTGGTGCGCGCGGTCCGGGTGGTCGCCGACGGCCAGGCCCTGCTGGCCCCGACCGTCACCCGGCGCCTCATCGCCGACGTCACCCGCCGCCGCTCGGCCACCCGCGCGAAACCCGCACCCGCGCTGGCCTCGCTGACGCCGCGCGAGCGCGAGGTGCTGGAGCTGATCGCGAAGGGCATGTCCAACACCGAGATCGCGGAATCGCTGTTCGTCGCCGAGCAGACCGTGAAAACGCATGTCTCCAAGGTCTTTTCGAAGCTGAACCTGCGTGATCGCGCGCAGGCGGTGGTGCTGGCCTACGAATCGGGTCTGGTCACGCCGGGCTGACGCCCGAGCACGTCACTGCGCGCAGGTGCCGCCGCGCAGCTCGGATAGGTGCCTGCCGAGTAGCACGGCCATCCGGCTCAGGATGGCCGTGGCGTCGTCGTAGGTGCCCGAATCGGCCTGTGCCGCAAGGGCGACGGCGACCATGCCGGATTGCGTCGGCACCACACCGAATTGGCGGACCGTGTAGATGCCGGTGTCGTCGTCCGGCCCCCAGCCGCCTTTGAACGCGGAGCCCGCCAAAGTGCCGAGCCCCCAGGACTGATCGGGGGTGATCTCCGACATCAGCTCGGTCACCTTGAACGTCTGCGGCAGGCACGGCAGCCGGGAAGCGAACCGCACCTGGTTCGCCAGCGTCCACTCGGTCTGCCCGAATGCCGTGTAGTCCAACTTGGTTCGTGGCCCGGCCACGCTGGTGGTGGTGTCGGCGCCCTCGTCGATCACTTCCTGCACCGCCTGGGCGGCGGCCTCTCCGTCACCGAGCGATTGCCAGAGTTCCTCTGCCGCATCGTTGTCCGAGACCGTGATCGCGGCCTCGGCGTCCTCGAAGATGCTGGTGTCCGAGTCGTGCCGCAGTGCCGCGATGGCCAGCGGGACCTTGATGGTCGACCAGGCGATGCCGCTGGTCCAGTCGCCGAAGATGGTCATCCGGCCGCCGCCGACCGGCATGATCGCCAGGCCGACCTCGCCGCCGAGGGTGGGCTGCAGCTGGGTGAAGTCGGCGGCCAGCGAGTCGGGGATGGACACCGAGAGTCCGGGCCGGAACGATCCGGCGGTGTCGACGACGACGGCGGGCCGGTCGGCCTGGTGCCGGTTGCCGGGGAGCAGCGCGCACGAGGTCAGGCCGAGCACCGCGACCAGGGCCGTGGCGCGCAGCACACCGCGCAACCCAACACCGGTACCCGTCGACTTCACCACGCGTCCTCCCCACCACCCATCACTGCGTGTCATCGCTGTCAGTCGGCGGTGCAAAATTTAGCTCATCGGTCCGACCCGGTCGGTAACCGGGCGTAAGGCCATTATGAACGCGCCGTACTTCGTTGACGTGACCATGATGTCTCCTGAACAGTTTCACCGATTTTCCCCGAGAATTCGAAACCGCGTGGCCACGGGGTTACCGGCTATGCTCCAAGCTCTGTATGACGCGCTCGGACGTGACATCCGGGGGCCGCGGTTCGATTGAAGGGATTGTGTTGCTGACCAGCGGTGCGGTTTTCGCCGGATTCACCATCGAGAGGCTGCTCGGACAGGGTGGCATGGGATCGGTGTACCTGGCTCGCCATCCCAGGTTGCCCCGGCAAACCGCGCTCAAGCTGCTCAACCGTGAGCTGTTCACCGATACCGAGGTGCGGGCGCGGTTCGAGCGCGAGGCCGATCTGGCCGCGCAACTCGATCATCCGAACATCGTCGCGGTGTACGACCGCGGCACCGAGGACGACCAGCTGTGGATCTCCATGCAGTACGTGGACGGCGTCGACGCGGCAACGGTGACCCCCCGCAACCTGCCGCCGGAGCGCGCGGTGCAGATCATCGAAGGCGTTGCCGGGGCACTGGATTACGCGCACGGCATGGGCGTGCTGCACCGTGACGTGAAGCCGGCCAACATCATGCTGGCCAGGTCCAGTGGCGGGCACAAGGAGCGAGTGTTCCTCACCGACTTCGGAATCGCCAGGCTGCGTGAGGATTCCACGCACCTGACGCAGACCGGGATGTTCACGGCGACGCTGGCCTATGCCTCGCCGGAGCAGATGACCGGCGCGCATCTTGATCACCGCTCCGACCAGTACTCGCTGGCGTGCGCGCTGTTCTGGCTGCTGACCGGCATCGCGCCGTTCGACTCGCCGGCCCCGGCCGACATCATCCGTGGCCACCTGCAGTGGCCGCCGCCGTCCGCGGCCGCGCGGCGGGCGGGCCTGCCGCCCGCGCTCGACACGGTGCTCGCGGTGGCGATGGCCAAACGCCCCGACCAGCGGTTCGCGTCCTGCCTCGACTTCGCCGCCGCCGCACGGCACGCGCTCACGGCGCCTGCCACGCCGTACACCCCGCCGCCGGCCCCGACGGTGCTCGCCCAGCCGCCGAGCCAAGGCCAGTACCCGCCGAACTACGCCACGTCGGCGCCCAGCTACGCGGCACCGCCGCAGTACGCGTCGAACCCGGTTGCCGGGCAGCAGTTCCCGTCCGCCGGTTATTCCGCGCCAGCACCGAACTCCGTTGCCGGACCGTCATTTACCCCGGCCAACCAGGCCAGCGGTGGTTACTCGCCGCCTAACCCCGTTGCCGGGCAATCTTTCTCGCCACCGCCGATGGGTTATGGCCCGGCGAACCCCGGCCCGGCCTACCCGCCGCCCGCGCGCCGTTCGAACACGGGCCTGATCGTGGCACTCGTGCTGATCGTCGTGGTCGTGCTGGCCGGCGCCGGAATCGCGATAGCGAAACTGGGAAAGTCGGATCCGACGTCGCCACTGGACTTCGGCAAGACACCCGGGGCTGGCACGCCCGCGGATCCGGCGGCCGTCGCCAAGGCCTTCCCGAAGATCCTCCCGCAGGGCGTCGACACCCAGTTCGGGATCGGCAGCGGCAAGGGCTATCACGACAAAACCTGCTTCCTGGACACCGCCAAGGCGGGCGACAAAATATCCAGCGACGCCGACGCCCCCGACTTCCCGAACTGGCAGTCCGGCTGGAACTGCTGGGGCGTACCGATCAACGAGCCCGACTTCATCGCGGTCGCCTTCAAGACGCCCGAGGACGCCAAAGCGGCGGTGCGCGACCTGCCGTCGAACACCAAGGCGACCGAACGCAACGGCGGCAAGTCCTACCCGACGTACCGGTGGCAGAAGTCGGCGAGCGGGTTCCCGGACGGTTTCCTGGTCGTGAGCTTCGACTCCGATCCGGCGCGGTCGAGCTATCTGTTCTTCGCCAAGGTGACGCTCACCGACAGCCAACCGGACTCCGGATTCGGCCTGACCCAGCAGAAGTTCAAGGCCTGGTTCGCCGACCTGCCTTTGTAGCCAACAGAATTCAGTCGACCGCCAGGGCTGCCACGATCGGCATGCGGCCCGCGCGCAGTGCGGGCGGTATCGAACCGAGCAGGGCGAGCGCGAGCGCGGCCGAACCGTAGACCAGCAGCATCGGACTCGGCTGATAGACGATGTCGATGGTGAGCGCGTGCGCCATGGCGACCGTGGCCAGGTATTGCACGGCGGCGCCGACGACGAGACCCAGTGCCGCGCCGACCAATCCGATCCCGGCCGCCTCGGCGAGCACCGAGCGCATCAGGAACTTGCGGTTCGTGCCCATGGCCCGCAGCACGCCGAGTTCCCTGCGGCGCTCGAGCACCGATAGCATCAGCGTGTTCAACAGGGCCACCGTGGCGACCAATACCACGATCCACAGGATGGCGTTGCTCAACGCCGAGCCCTGTCGAATGCTGGCGGAGACAGCGGTGACCGCGGCCGCGCCGGTATCCACGTGGATCTGCGGCGGCACCACCTGCCGCACCGCGGCCTGCACCGCCGCGCGGTCGGCGCCGGGCGCGAAGTCGACCGTCACGACCGTCTCGCCCGGCCGCTCGTACCATTGCCGCAGCACGTCGACGTCCATCATGACCACGCCCGATACCGCCGAAAAGTACGGAATCACTTGCCGCACAGTGACGGTGTGTTCGCCGGTGGGGGTCGGCAAACGCAGCTGGGCGCCGACTCCGACGCCGAGCGATTTCGCCACGTCACGCGATACCGCCACGCCATCACCGGCGGACAGCTGTGCGACGACCGCGTCGTCCAGCTTGCCCATCTGGGATTCGCGCGCGTTGGCCGGATAACCCTGCAGCATCACCCGACCGGTGCCGAGCGTGGCGAAGGCCATCTGTGCCGGGCTGACCCGCTCGACGCCGGGAACCGCGGCGATCCGGTCCACCAGTCCGGCGGGCAGCAGCGGACCCGTCGGGAACTCCGCTATCGGGGCGGGGCTGATGTACAGATCGTCCTTGGCCAGGTCTTGGAAGGAGGCGGTGGCGGAGTCGACCATATTGTGCGACGCACCACCCATGGTGACCGTGGCCGCCACACCGATCAGCACGGTCATCGCGGTCGCCCACACCCGGCGCGGCGCCCGCTCCAGCGTGGTCGCGCCGAGGGCACCGGGCGCGCCGAACACGCGGGCGGTCGCCGCGGCGGCCCGGACCAGTGGTCCGGTCGCGGCGAAACAGAGCACGATGGCCGCGGTGAACGCGGAAGAGATGGTGGCCAGCGAATAGCGGCCCAGGTCCAACTCGGCGATCACGATCGCCAGCGCGGCCAGCGCGAGGCCCGCGACGGTCGCGACCCAGCGCAGCAGTGGGCTCGTCACGTCGGTGCGGCCGACGCCGACCGGGACCAGCGCCTCGATCGGTTCCACCTTGTACACCTGGCGCGCGGCCAGCCCGGCCGCGGCCACGCTGGCGACCACACAGGCGCCGATCGCGACCGGAATCGCGTAGCCGGGCACCAGGTACTCGGTGCGCGCCTCCACCGACGCCACGATGGCGGCGGGCAACTGGCCGATCGCCATGCGCCCCATGAAGATTCCGAGCAGCGCGCCGACGCCGCCGCCGAGCACGCCGAGCAGCGCGGCCTCGGCGAGCAGGTCACGCACCATCGGCCCGCGCTTGCCGCCGATCGCGCGCAACAGCGAAAGCATGGGCCTGCGCTGGGCGATCGCCATGCTCATCGCGTTGTAGATGAGAAAGGCCGAAACGATCAGCGCCGCAACCGAAGCCATCATGGTGGAGTACCGCACCAGCTGGACCGCGCCGCCCGCCTGCGCGGTGCGCAGGCTCGGCTCCGCGACCACGGCACGACCGTCGACGACCTTGGTGAGTGCGGCACGCAACGTGTCGACCTTGGTGCCCGGCGCCGGGATGATCTGAATGGAATCGAGCCGACCGACCCGCCCGGTGACCTGCTGCGCAAGTCCGAGCGGCGCCGCGACGAGATGGCCACCGTTGAGTTGCTTCGAGGTCGCCTTGTCGAGAACCCCTGCGACAGTGACGGTTCCGGAGCCGAGGGTGAATCGCTCGCCCTCCGCGTGCCCCATCGCGGCACCGACCAGAACGCCGTTGGGCACCGAGAGCAGCTTGCCGAGCTGCGCCGTCATCGGCCCGGCCAGCTCGCTGCCCAGCGCGCCGATATTCTGGTCCGCGCCGATCAGCAGCGCCCGATCGGCACCGGAGCCGATCTGCGCGCGCAGCATCGGCACCGCCTTCTCGACCCCGGGCGCGGTCGCGATCCGCGGCAGCAGTTGCTGATCGAAGCCCGCATCGGTGACGCCCGTGACCTCGAGCGCGGCCCGGCCGCCGAGGCTGTGCGTGAGCCGGTCCACCGACCCGGTGACCGAACCCGAGATGCTGAGCACCGCGACCAGCAGGCCCGCCGACACCCCCATCACCACCAGCGACATGGCGGTACGCCCGCGATGTGCGAGCAGTTCGCCGATGTTGAACAGCCGCAGTCGATCCCATGCGGCGCCGATCACGCGCGGACCGATCGGTCGGTGCTGTTGTTCGAGCCAATGCGCCCGTCGTGCAACGTGATCACCCGGTCGCAATAGGCGACCGCGTCGTTGTCGTGGGTCACCATCACCACCGAATTGCCGGATCCGGCGATCCCGCCTAGTAATTCGAGGATCGAGGAGCCGGTCTTGGAATCAAGGTTGCCGGTGGGCTCGTCGGCCAGGATCAGCGGCGGATCCATGATCATCGCCCGGGCCACCGCGACCCGCTGCATCTGACCGCCGGACAGCTCGGCGGGCCGATGACTCGCCCGATCGCTCAGCCCGACGAGGTCGAGCAGCTCCAGCGCGCGCGGCTTGGCCTTGCGTAACCCGGTGCCGTCCAGCAACTTCGGGATCGCGACGTTCTCCCACGCGGACAGCGTGGGCAGCAAGTTGAAGAATTGGAAGATGAAGCCGACGCGGTGGCGGCGGAACTCGGACTGGCGCTCATCGTCGAGCGACCCGATCTCCTCGCCCTGGAACAGGATCGAGCCCGCGTCTGGGGTATCGAGGGCGCCGAGCAGGTGCAGCAGCGTGCTCTTGCCCGAGCCGGAGGGCCCGATGATCGAGGTGAATTCGCCGGGTTCGATGCGCAGGCTGATCTCGTCGAGCGCGCGGACCGTCTGCTCGCCGACCCGATATTCCTTGGTCACCCCGGATAATTCGAGCATCGCGGTATTCGACATCGTTGTCCCCCCACCTTGTTCGGTCGGTTATCAGTTCAGTGTCGCGCCAGTACTGCTGCCTCGTGGTTGCGGCGACGATACTGCGCGTCCAGGACGGCACGCAGCGCAGGCTGCTCGGCGGCCAGCTCGAGGTAAGCATCGATCGCCGACTGTCCTTGGGCCAGCGCTTGATCCAGCTTCGCGTCGAGATGGATGTTCCAGCGATAGCGCAGGGCAAGTAACACTCCGTCCGCACCGCCGAACAGCCGCTCCAGGTCCGGGATTCCGGTGAACAGCCGTGGATCGGCCGGATCGACGGCGGCGCGAGCCAGGACGGTGTGCACAACTTCGGTGCGGGCGTGCTGATCTTTCCAGGACATGAGCCTCGCCTTTCCGTGTGACGCTGCGACTCACGGTACGGCCGGGCCGGTCCGGCTGTCTTCGTGCCGGAGACCCGAATCGATCTCCGCCCACGGTAGGAGAAACGACCCGCTCCCGGAACGATGTACCGGCCAGGACCGGGCGGTTAGCCTTACCGGATGGGTGTGATCGGCGTGCCCACCCCGGCGCCTGAATCGAGTTCGGTGGCCCGCGCGTTCCGGCGCGTGGCGCTCGGTCTGCGCCGCTCCGGCGACCGCGTCGCCGAGTTCGCCCGACAGCCGGTGACCGTGTTCCAGCGCAGGGTCGAGGAACTTCCGTTCGACTATCCGCCGTCGGTCATCTTCGTGGTCGATATCGCGGTGTGCCTCGTCGCCATCGCGGCAGCGGTCCAGCGGCACAGCTACTTTCCGACCGCTCTTCCGATTCTTGCCGTGCTGCTGACCACCGCCTTCGGACCGATGTACGCGTTTCTCGGCGTGATGCCGCGGCCGGTGACCCTCGCCCTGCTCGCGATGGGGGCCGAGGCGCTGTTCCTGCTGCAACCGATCTCGCCGGACTTCGCGCCGTTCGTGCTCGTCGCGGCGGCGGGCGAGGTGGCGGCGCTCACCGGACTGCGAGTCAGCGTGCCGATCACCGCCGCGATGATGCTCGAACTGGTCTTGTTCGACATGTACGGCCATCTGTCCGAAGGCTTGCCGACCTACCTGATCACCGTGCTGGTCACCGTCGCCTTCGGATGGATGGCCGGGCTGCTGCTGCAGTATCAACGCCGATTCCTCTATCAGGAACGTGGTTATCAGGACGTCCGCGCGGCCCAGGCCGCGGACGAGGAACGCCGCCGGATCGCCCGCGAGGTACACGACGTGATCGCGCACTCGCTGAGCATCACCCTGCTGCATCTCACCGCGGCGCGGCACGCACTGCAGACCGATCGGGAAGTAGACGAGGCGGTGGATTCGCTCACCGAGGCCGAAAAACTGGGCAGGCAGGCCATGGCCGACATCCGGCGCACCGTCGGGCTGCTCGACGCGCGGCCGTCGAAACATCAGCCGGAACCCGGCGTCGAGGACATCGCGAGTCTGGTCGGCGACTTCGCCAGGGCCGGGCTCGAGGTGCGCTACGTGTGCGCCGAGGATCTGCGCGCGGTGACGCCGGCGGTCGGTCTCGCGCTGTATCGGATCGGGCAGGAGTCGCTGGCCAATGTCGTCAAGCACGCGCCGGGTGCCGCCGCCTCGATCCGGGTCGCGGTGGATAGCGCGTCGGCGATATTGACGGTGCACAACACGCTGCCCGGCGGTCTGCCCGCGCAGCGGGGGACCGGGATGGGCGTGTCGGGGATGGTGCAGCGCGCCGAACTGCTGGGCGGTCGGATGATCGCGGGTCCGTGCGACGGCGGCTGGTCGGTCCGGGTGGCTATTCCGCTCGCTCCCGCCCGCGCGGGTTTCGCGTGCACACCATGGGCCGGGATGTCGCACGGCGGCCCGTCGCCGATACGGGAGTCGTGGTGAGACACCACCGCGAGTGGAAGGAGTCCCTGTGACAGCGGCATCGCCGTCGAGCGCCGACGACGCGGTCACCGTGCTGGTGGTCGACGACCAGGAGTTGGTCCGCGGCGGCCTGCGCCGCATCCTGCGCCGCCGCGACGGATTCGTGGTCAGCGAATGCGCCGACGGTGACGAGGTGCTCGCCGCGGTGGTGGCTCAGCGGCCCGACGTGGTGTTGATGGATCTGCGGATGAAACGCGTCGGCGGCATCGACGCCACCCGCGTCCTGCGCGCTCGCGAGGGGTCACCGCCGGTACTGGTGCTGACCACCTTCGACGACGATCAGCTGCTCTCCGGCGCGCTGCGGGCGGGCGCGGCCGGTTTCATCCTCAAGGACGCACCCGCCGAGGATTTGATCCGCGCGGTGCGGATGGTCGCGGGCGGCGGCGCCTGGCTCGATCCGTCGGTCACCGAGCGCGTGCTGTCGGCCTATCGCACCGTGCGGCCGAGCCCGACACGCGCCAACACGCGGTTGTCGGAGCTGACCGCGCGCGAGTACGAGGTGCTCGAATTGATCGGACGCGGCCGGGTGAACACGGAGATCGCCCGCGAACTAGGTATTTCCGAAGTCACCGTGAAAAGCCATGTCGGACACATATTCGGCAAGCTCGAGCTGCGAGATCGGGCCGCCGCGATCGTCTTTGCGTTTGACCACGGGGTGGTGACACCCGGAGAATCCAACCTTTGACGGGCAGGCGTCGCGAGAGTTATGCGTGCACTCCTGGCCCGGGATGTGGAGGATTGACGGGGTGGAGGCACCTGGGCCGAGAACCGGTACACGGTTTGGGCCGTACGAATTGCGATCGCTGCTGGGCAAGGGGGGGATGGGCGAGGTATACGAGGCCTACGACACGGTGAAGGACCGTGTGGTGGCGGTCAAGCTGCTGCACGAGGAACTAGCCGGCGACCCCGCCTACCAGGTCCGGTTCCGGCGCGAATCGCAGGCGGCGGCGCGGGTTGCCGAGCCGCATATCGTCCCCATTCACGACTGGGGCGTCATCGACGGCGTGTTGTTCATCGACATGCAACTGGTGCCCGGCGTCGACCTGCGCACGCTGTTGCGCACGGAGGGTGCGCTGAGTCCGGTTCGCGCGGTTGGCATCATCGAGCAGATCGCGAGCGCGCTGGACGCCGCACACGCGGGCGGCCTGGTGCATCGCGACGTGAAACCGGCGAACATCCTGGTCACCGCGGCGGATTACGCCTTCCTCGCCGACTTCGGCATCGCGCACACCGAGGGCGACAGCGCCGTCACGGTGGTCGGCATGGCCGTCGGCTCCTACATCTATATGGCGCCGGAACGCTTCGACGTCGCCCAGGTCACCGGCCGCGCGGACATCTACTCGCTGTCCTGTGTGCTGCACGAGTGCCTGACGGGGGCATCGCCTTTCCCGGCGGCCAGCATGAATGTGCTGATCCGGTCGCATCTGTCCGATCCGCCGCCGCGGCCGAGCGCGCAGCAGGCGGGCATCCCGGCCGGACTCGACGCGGTGATCAGCCGTGGCATGGCCAAGGACCCGGCCGATCGATGGCCGACCGCGGCCGCGCTGGCATTGGCCGCGCGGGCCGCGCTCGCCAGCGCGCCCTCGACCAGTGCGCCGCAGGCAGGGTCGCCGTCGACCGGCGCCGCTGCGGCGGACGCGCCCGCGGCCAACGTGCCGCCGCCGACCGGTCCGATGCTGGTGGTTCGCGCGCCGGGGGCGGTGCCGCCGGAATCGACGGGCGAGATCTCCGCCGTGATCCTGCCCGGCGCGCCGACCGTGGTGCGGCCGACCGAAATCCAGTTCACCACGCTGTCCTCGCCGCAGGAGCCCGCGGCTCCGTTCGGACCGTCGCCGCGCTGGACACCCGAGCAGGGGTTGCCGCCGGTGCGGCCGTTCCCTGACGCGCATCTGTACTCGGAGCAGTCCGGTGGACAGGCGTATTCGGAGCATGCCGGTGCCGGGCCGTACCCGGATCGCCCAGGGGGACAGCAGTATCCGGACCAACCGGGCGGACAGCCGTACCCGGGGCGGCCGGGAAACCAGCCGTATCCGGATCAGTCCGGTGGTCGGCCGTATCCGGATCAGGCAGGGGGACAGCTCTACTCGGGACGGCCTGGCGGTCAGCCGTACTCTGAGCAGTCCGGGGATCAGCCATTCTCGGATCAGTCCGGTGGTCGGCCGTATCCGGACCAGGCAGGGGGACAGCCGTATCCAGGACGGTCCGGGAACGAGCCGTACTCGAACGGAAATGAGCCGTACGCGGATCGGCCAGATGACGCGTACTACCCGAATCAGCGCGGCGGACAGCCGTATTCGGATCAGCCCGACGTACCGTTTTCGGGCGGCCGCGGGGCGCAACCGTATGCGGAACCGCCCGCGGACGTGCCGTTCACGGAACATCCTGGTGCGAACGCGTATTCGCAGAATGAGCCCTACGTCGGCGGGCAGGCGTATTCGGACGCCCAGCAGTACGAGACCACGCGATTCCCGGACGCACCGGGCAACCAACCGCCACCGGCTGGCGACTATCCCCCCGATTACTCGGCGACCCAGGCGTATTCGGCCCCGGCCGGGTACACCGCGCCGGAGGCCTACTCCGAGCCCGACGAGTACTACGGAGCCGGCGGCTATTCCGCGCATGGCAGCCACGCTCGCCCCGACTATCCGCCGCAGAGCAACTACGCGGCCCAGAGCGAGTACGCGGAGCAGGGCTACGCGGACGACTACGACGACTATGAGCCGGAGGAAGATCCGTACGCCTCGACCGGTAAGCGCCGATCCGTCCTGCTGCCCATCCTGATCGGTGTGGTGGTGATCGTGGTGGTCGCCGTCGTCGGTGCGATCGGCTGGCAGGTGTTCAGCTCCCGCAACGTCGCGCAGCCGAGCGAGCAGCAAGCCGGTGCTCCGGTGCCGACCGCGAGCCCGCAGGCCCCGGCACCGGGCAGCTCGTCGGCGCCGCCGGTCGCGTCCACCCCGGCCAAGCCCACGACGGTCACCCTGCCCGCCGGTGCCAAGCCGTGCACCCAGGGCACCTCGGCCTCGGGCACGTTCACCAAGTCCGCCACCGGATCCGCCGCGACGACCTGTGCGTTCGCCGAGGAAGTCCGGCGGGCGTACGCCGAAACCACTACCGCGAACACGATTTCGCGGGAGGGGCCGCGCACCGTGACGGCGACCAGTCCGGTGACCGGACGGACCTACACGATGAATTGCCTCAGCGAAGGCCAGCTCGTCACATGCAGTGGCGGCGAAAACGCGGTGGTGTATGTATATTGATCGATCCCGTGCGGCTCGAGTGCGAAAAGCATTGGGCTGTGCGGCATTAGCCATGTTCCTGGTGGCCGGATGCGGATCCGGCAGCGACGGTTCCGGCTCGGACGAGACCAGCATTACCGCGGCCGCGTCGCACGCGGACCAAAAGGGCCTGTCCATCACGGTTCCCGGCACCCTGGCCGCCGCCGTCGCCGAGCTGCAGGCCGGTGTGCGCGGCAAGGTCGGCATGGCGATCATGCCGGTCGGCGGCGACCGGGTGGTCAGCTTCGGTGACTGGACCTCCGGGCCCGCCTGGTCAACGATGAAGGTGCCGTTGGCCATTGCCGCGCTGCGGCTCAGCGGCGGCAATCCAAGCTACGCCGCGACGGCCGCGATCACCGCCTCCGACAACGCCGCCGCCGACACACTGTGGCAGTCGCTCGGCGGCAATCAGGAAGCGGCGCAGGCGGTGCAGCAGGTACTGCGCGAGGGTGGTGACGCCAAGACCACCGTGCCCGCCACCAGGTCCAGACCCGATAATTCGGCCTTCGGTCAGGCGGACTGGTCACTCACCGACCAGGTGCGGTTCGCCGCGCACCTACCGTGCCTGCCGGAGTCGGCGCCCGTGATCAATCTGATGGAACAGATCCAGGCGGCCCAGCGCTGGGGCTTGGGCGCCTTCACCGGCGCCGAGTTCAAGGGCGGCTGGGGTCCGGACACCGCGGGCGCGTATCTGGTCCGGCAGTTCGGTTTGATCTCCACCCCGTCGGGACAGATCGCGATCGCGTTCGCCGCGCAGCCGGACTCCGGCGCGTTCTCCGACGGGATGACCATGCTGGACAAGCTGTCCACCGTTATTTCCCAGCACTTGGACGAGCTGTCCGGCGGTCGCTGCCCCGCCTGATCCGCCGAACTTGACCGGGTAACGGGTACCCCTGAGAATCCCGACTTATCGGATGTAGGCCGCCGGGTGCGACGGTGTGCCGGTCGCGCACGTGAGGTGGAGGTGTCGGGGTGGACGGACCGCGAACGAGGATCGGGACTCGATTCGGTCCTTACGAGCTGCGCTCGCTGCTTGGCCGCGGCGGCATGGGCGAGGTCTACGAGGCCTACGACACGGTGAAGGACCGGGTCGTCGCGGTCAAGCTGCTGCCGCCCGCGCTGGCGAAAGACCCGATGTTCCAGGAGCGGTTCCGCCGCGAATCGCAGGCGGCCGCGCGGGTGGCCGAACCGCACGTCATCCCGATCCACGACTGGGGCGAGATCGACGGCGTGCTCTACATCGACATGCGGCTGGTGCGCGGCCACGACCTGCGTTCGGTGCTGCGCGGCGAGGGGCCGCTCACCCCGGCCCGCGCGATCGGCATCATCGAGCAGATCGGTGCCGCGCTGGACGCCGCGCACGCGGAGGGGCTGGTGCATCGCGACGTCAAGCCCGCCAACATCCTCGTCACCGCGTCGGACTTCGCCTACCTGGCCGACTTCGGCATCGCCAGGTCCGCGAAGGATTCCGAGATGACCGCAACCGGTGCGGCCGCGGTCGGCTCCTACAGCTACATCGCGCCGGAACGCTTCGAGAACGGGCCGATCACCGGCACCGCCGACGTCTATTCGCTCGCCTGCGTCCTGTTCGAATGCCTCACCGGCACACAGCCTTTCCAGGCCAATGAGATGAGTGTGCTCATCCGCTCGCATCTTTCGATGCCGCCGCCGCGTCCGAGCACCATCAGGCGTGGCGTACCAGCGGCATTGGACGAGGTGATCGCGCGCGGCATGGCCAAGCGGCCGACGGACCGTTACTCGACCGCGGGTGGGTTGGCGTCGGCGGCGAAGTCGGCGCTCACGGGGCGGGCGGTGGTCGCGGTGACGGAGTTGCCGACCGACCGAATGGGCTTGGTGCGGCCGAAGGCACCTCCGACGGTGGTGTTCCCGGCCGTCGGACCCCAGCCGATCGCGAATGTCCCTCCGCCGGACGCGATTCCGCGTCGGCCCGGCGACAGTCAGCCCGGATCGAGCCGGATCACGCGGCCGCCGGAACCGAGTCGCGAGGTGAGTCGCCGCAGTGAAGTCGTTCGGCGCGAGCCCGTTCGGATCCCCGAGCCGAGCCGCGTCGAACGCCCGGATACCGGCCCGCGCCCGGCCACGGTAGTGCCGACCGAAGCGAACAAGCCTGCGACACCGCCGAAGCGACGGTCCCGCGCCAAATTGTTCAGAGTGGTCGGTGCGCTCGTCATCGTGCTCGCGCTTGCGGGTGTCGTCGGCTGGCTGAAGCGCGACGCGTTCACCTCCGGCCCCAACGCCCCGACTCTCGCGCCGGTGCCCGCCACGGCCAGGGGCTGCGCAATCAAGTACCCGCCAGCGGGCCGCTTCACCCTTTCGGCGATCGGCAACGGCGTCACGTCGTGCGACTTCGCTGAGGAAGTCCGCAAGGCCTACGGCGAGGGTTCCGACGCCGACGGTAACCGTCAGGTGATCGCGTTCAGCCCGGCCACCCAGAAGAACTACACGATGGAGTGCGTCACCCGCGACGGCCTGGTCACCTGCACCGGCGGCGAAAACGCGTTCGTTTACCTCTATTTCTGACGCATTTGTTTGCCTCCGAGTGAATTAGCGGCGTGGTACTTACCCAGGCTTCCCGGGGGTCGTCCTGCCGTATGCGGCCGGGCGGGGCAAGATAGCGGCCATGCGCATCGGAGTCTTGACCGGCGGCGGAGACTGCCCTGGACTGAACGCGGTCATCCGTGCCGTCGTTCGCACCGCGAACGGCCGCTACGGCGACGCGATCGTCGGGTTCGAGGACGGTTGGCGCGGTTTATTGGAGGATCGCAAGATCCAGATCCACAACGATGACCGCACCGACCGGCTGCTCACCAAGGGCGGCACCATCCTCGGCACCGCCCGCACCAACCCCGACGTGCTGCGCGCGGGGCTCGGCCGGGTCAAACGGACGCTGGACGACAACGGCATCGACGCGCTCATCCCGATCGGCGGCGAGGGCACGCTCACCGCGGCGAGCTGGCTGGCCGACGAGGGCGTCCCGGTCGTCGGCGTGCCGAAGACCATCGACAACGACATCGACTGCACCGACGTCACTTTCGGCCACGACACCGCGCTCAGCATCGCCAGCGAGGCGATCGACCGGCTGCACACCACCGCGGAATCGCACCAGCGCGTGATGCTGGTCGAGGTGATGGGGCGGCACGCGGGCTGGATCGCGGTGAACGCGGGCATGGCGGCGGGCGCGCACTTGACCCTGGTGCCCGAGGTGCCGTTCGACGTCGACGAGGTGTGCGCCATGATCAAGCGCCGCTTCCAGCGCGGCGACAAGCACTTCATCTGTGTCGTCGCCGAAGGGTCGCATCCCGCCGAGGACTCCGGTTTCGCGTTGCGCGAGGGCGGTATCGACGAATTCGGGCACGAGCGGTTCACCGGTGTCGCCCAGCAACTCGGCGCGGAGATCGAACGCCGCATCGGCAAGGAGGTCCGCACCACGGTGCTCGGCCACGTGCAGCGCGGCGGCAGCCCAACCCCGTACGACCGGGTGCTGGCCACCCGGTTCGGCCTGCACGCCGCCGAGGCGGTGCACGCCGGACAGTTCGGGCAGATGGTCGCGCTGCACGGCAGCAACATCGACCTCGTCCCGCTGGCCGAGGCCACCAAGCAGCTCAAGCGAGTGCCGGACGAGCGCTACCGTGAGGCCGAGGCATTCTTCGGCTGATCGGTCGAATTCGCCAGGGCCACAGCCGATCAGCGCAGCCCCGGCCGTGCCGGCCGGCCCGCCGGGCTACGCTGGCGGGCATGGCCGACTTACACGTCAACGACCTGCCGGAGCCCGACGTCGCCGTGCTGCGCCGTCGGGCCCGCGCCGCCGGACTCCCGCTGCTCGGTTACGTGCGCCAGGAACTGCTCGCGCTGGCCGACAGGCGCTGCGCCGACGACACGGTCGTGGAATTCCTGGAGTCCGAAGGCCGCGAACTCATCCCCGAGATCGACACCGCGGCCATCGCCCTCATCGAGATCTATGACCTGCCCGCCGAGGCCCTGCGCACCTTCGGCCGCCGCGCCTTCGCAACCGGCCTGCCGCTCAGCGACTACGTCCGCCAGGCCCTCATCACCTCCGCCCGCCGCAGCACCTTCGACGACGTGATGCTCGAATTCCACGAAGCCCAAGACCGCGACCCGAACCTGAACCTCGACATGGAATCCATTGCCGCCTCGGTCCGCTACGCGCGCGGGGAGTGAGTACCCACGTGACCACCGGCGATGGTCGCCACAGAACTCCCGACCGCTGAGCTTCGGCTGCGCATGGCCCGTTTCGCCGAAGGTCCCAGCGGAGCATCGATCATCGCCGAAATCGACGCGGCCTTCGGTGCAGATCGGTTGGATGACTGAAACCGGGCCTTCTCGGCACTTGTGTGTTTCGCGACCTTGCGCGGCCCTCGGAGTGACGAGTTGCCTTCTGCGCAAAGGTTGTCACCGGCGGTCGGTACTGTGGATTCATGCGCACTGGGCGACTGATCGCGTTGGTCCTGTTCGTTGTCGGCGTGCTGGTTGCGGGTTGCTCGTCGGACTCGAACCCGCCGGAGCCGACCACCGGTGACTGGCACGGGGACATCGAGATCCCCGATCATCCGCTCGCGGTCGGCGTGACGTTCACCAGTAAGGACACGGCGACCATCGATATCCCGTTGCGGGGCATGACTGGTACGCGGTTGACCGACGTGCAGTCCAGCCGCGAGGGGGTGTCCTTCGCGATCGCCGATGTCCCCGGCGACCCGAAATTCCACGGCACCTACGACCAGGGCGCCGATCGGATCACGGGTGACTTCACCCAAAGCGGAAAGACATTCAAGCTGTCGCTGCAGCGCGGCAAGGTCGCCCCGCCGAATCGCCCGCAAACGCCGAAGGAGCCGTTCCCGTACAAATCCGAGGACGTCACCTATCGCAGCGGCGACATCACCATCGCGGGCACGCTCACCAAGCCCGAGGGCAGCGGCCCGTTCCCCGCGGTCCTGCTGATCACCGGCAGCGGACCGCAGGATCGCAACGAAGAACTGATGGGCCACAAGCCTTTCCTGCTGGTCGCGGACACGCTGACGCGATCGGGCTACGCCGTCTTGCGCTCCGATGACCGAGGCGTCGGCGGAACCGGCGGAAAGCTGGACGACGCGAATTACACGGACCTGTCCAATGACGCGGCAGCAGGCGTCGGATTCCTGCGTGGCCGCCCGGACATCGACCCGACGCGCGTCGGACTGTTCGGGCACAGCGAAGGCGGTTATCTCGCGCCGCTGGTGGCCTCGCGTCCCGACAGCGGTGTCGCGTTCGCCATCCTGATGGCCGGTCCGGGTGTGCCGGGCGCCGATGTGCTGGTCGAGCAGACCCGTTTGATCGCCGCTGCCGGTGGTGCCCCCGCCGATGAGGTGGACACCCAGGTGCGGCAAACCACTGAGCTGGCAGCCTTTTTGAAGGCTGGTGACCTGGCGGGCGCGAAGGACGCGGCGCGCAAGCAGAACGCGGCCCTGCCGCCCGAGAAGCGTGCCCCCGAATCCGAGGTGGATGCCGGAATCACCCCGAACCTGGCCGCCCTGGTCGCCTACGATCCGGCACCGGCGCTGAAGGCCCTGCGCATTCCGGTGCTCGCGTTCTACGGCGGGAACGACCTCCAGGTACCACCCAGCCAGAGCGAACAGCCGATGCGCGACAACCTCGCCGCCGACCCCGACGCGACCGTCCACGTGTTCCCCGGCCTCAACCACCTGATGCAACCCACCAAGACCGGCCTGCCCAGCGAGTACAGCAGCATCGAGACGACCATCTCGCCGGAGGTCCTCACCTTCGTCACGGGCTGGTTGACCCAGCGCGTCCAGCCGAAGTAGTTGGCGAGGAGCCCGTGTGCTCCCGCGCGGGGCCTTACATAGAATGTTTCGCATGAGCGCACCCACACTCGACTTGATGGACTATTCGGATGTCATCGCCCGCTTCGAGCCGGTGCTTGGCCTGGAGGTCCACGTCGAGTTGAACACCGCGACCAAGATGTTCTGTGGCTGCCCGACCGAATTCGGTGCCGATCCGAACACCCAGGTGTGCCCGGTGTGCCTCGGCCTGCCCGGCGCGCTGCCGGTGGTCAACGAAAAAGGTGTGGAGTCGGCGATTCGCATCGGCCTGGCGTTGAACTGTTCGATCACGCCGTGGGGACGGTTCGCCAGGAAGAACTACTTCTACCCGGATCAGCCGAAGAACTACCAGATCAGCCAGTACGACGAGCCGATCGCCACGGAGGGCCACCTCGACGTGCTGCTCGACGACGGCAGCACCTTCCGGGTGGAGATCGAGCGCGCGCACATGGAGGAGGACACCGGCAAGTCGACGCACGTCGGCGGTGCCACCGGCCGCATCCACGGCGCCAGCCACTCGTTGCTCGACTACAACCGGGCCGGCGTGCCGCTGGTCGAGATCGTCACCAAGCCGATCACCGGCGCGGGCGAGCGCGCGCCCGAGGTGGCCCGCGCGTACGTGACCGCGCTGCGCGAGGTGCTCAAGTCGCTCGGCGTGTCCGACGTGAAGATGGAGCAGGGTTCGCTGCGCTGCGATGCCAACGTGTCGCTGATGGAGATCGGTGCCAAGGAATTCGGCACCCGCACCGAGACAAAGAACGTGAACTCGCTCAAGAGCGTCGAGGTCGCCGTCCGGTTCGAGATGCGCCGCCAGGGCGCCGTGCTCGCCAACGGCGGCACCATCGTGCAGGAGACCAGGCACTTCCACGAGTCCGACGGCACCACCTCATCGGGCCGGATCAAGGAAACCTCCGAGGACTACCGCTACTTCCCCGAGCCGGACCTGGAACCCGTTGCGCCCGAAGCGGAGTGGGTGGAGCAGCTGCGCGGCACCATCCCGGAATACCCGTGGCTGCGCCGTACCCGCATCCAGTCCGACTGGAACCTGTCCGACGAGGTGATGCGCGACCTGGTCAACGCGGGCGCCCTCGATCTGATCATCGCGACCGTCGACGCGGGCGCTCCCGCCAACGAGGCCCGCTCCTGGTGGGTCGCCTACCTCACCGAAAAGGCCAAGGAGCGCGAGGTTTCGCTCGAAGACCTGCCGATCACCCCGGCCCAGGTGGCCGAGGTGATCAACCTGGTCGAGGCGAAGACGGTGAACAACAAGGTCGCCAAGCAGGTCGTCGACTTCGTACTTGCCGGCGAGGGCGAGCCCGCACAGATCGTCGAGTCCAAGGGTCTCGGCATGGTCAGCGACGATAGCGCCCTGCAGTCCGAGGTCGAAAAGGCGCTCGCCGCCAACCCTGACATCGCCGAGAAGATCCGTTCCGGCAAGGTCCAGGCCGCGGGCAAGATCGTCGGCGACGTCATGAAGGCCACCCGCGGCCAGGCGGACGCTGCCCGCGTGCGCGAGCTCGTGCTGGCTGCTTGCAGCTGAGTCCGGTTCGCCCGCAAGGGGTTCGGATGATTTACGGCAGGTCGGCTGAGCTCCGGTAGCCTGAGCGTGCGCGGGCCGAACCTGTTCGCGCACAAACGAAAGGGCCGACTCCGCGGAGTCGGCCCTTTATCGTTTCGCCCGGCGACTAGTCCGGGCCGTTGCCACCGGCCTGCGGCGGCGGAATGCGCACTACCCGATCATCATTCGGGGTCGGCTGGCCGTCGGTCTTGTTGACGGTGCCGACCCAGATGGTGCCGTCCGCGCCGACCGCGGCACCGCCGAGCTGGCCGTACTTGTCCTGCGCGACCAGGGTCGGGGCGGCGGTGACCGCGTGGGTGGTCGCGTCGGCCGCCGCGATGGCGAGGGCCTTGGCCTTGGTGAGCGCGATCGCGACACCATCGGTCGCGGCGGCGCAGCCCGCGACACCGGGGCGGTCCGGCCAGGTCCACGCGGTGGTGACCACGCCGTCGGCGCCGAGCCGCTGCAGCCGGTCCTCGACGGCGGTGCGGTCGGTGATCCAGACGCTGTCTTTGCTGTCCCGGCAGACATCACCCGCGACCCCGATGCCCGACACCGCGACCTCCGCGGTGGCGCCCGGCGCGGGAGAGTTCACCCGCAGCAGCTTGCCCGCCAGCGAGGACGGGGAGTTCGCGGCACCGGGATTGCCCGCGTCGCCGGTGAGCACCAGCATCTGGGTCGGCGTGGCGAAGTCGATGGCGCCGTGGTTTCCGCTGAGCCCCTTCGGAATTCCGGTCAGGATGTCCTTGGGCGCACCACCGCCGGGGGCGATGCGAACCACCCGATTGTCGCTGGGCGTGGTGATGTAGGCGTAGATCAGCCCGTCCTCCTGGAAGGTCGGGGAGAGCGCGATGTCGTTGAGCCCGCCGTCGCTGGAGCCGTCCACATCCACCCGCGCGAACTCCGACGGCGGCATATCCGGCGCCACCTTGAGGATGCGTCCGGTGCGCCGCTCGGCGACCAGCGCGCCATCGCCGAGCGCGACCAAGCCACCCGTGGTGTCCAGACAGGTCGCCACCACCGCCGGATCCGGGTCGATGCACGGCCCACTGGGCCGGGTGGTCGACGTCGGCGGCTGTGACGGTTTCTTCGGGTCGATGTTCGCCCCGTGCAGCGTCGGCTCCGGCGTGAACGGGCTCGACGCCGAATCATCGAACCGCGCACATCCGGTCACCAGGACCGACCCGAGCGCCAAGCTCACCGCAACGCGACCAACGACAACCAACCTCATAGCTCAGACGTTACGGAAAACCGTCCGGCGCCGCCCCTCCGGCCCACCGATGTGGGCCAACGGGTTTTGCTGACACCGGTCGGTCCCGGAAAATCCATGCCCCCTACCGGGATGGCTCGCACTCAGCACAAATACCCAATCGCGACAGAAGCGGCACGTTCACCGGCTCGTGTCGGCGGAAATTTGTCGACCACCACGCCGTGGTGTTAGGGGCCCGCGGTGGGGCGGCGCAGCATAGGGTATTGGCCGTGACCGAGAAGCCGAAAGACACATCCGACCCCTCGGCGGCCCGCAGTACCGTGCCGTCCACGGCTGAGCAGTCGGCGGTGTCGACCACCGGTCGAGGTGTGAGTTCTCCTTTTGATTCGCCGACCGAGCAGTTTCCCAAGTTGACCAAGGACGTCCCGCGCACCGACGACGAACTCGGCCTCGACCCGCAGGTGCCGTCGGTCGGCGACTCGCCGGACGCGCCCCCCGCCTACGCCTACGCCAGCATCCCGCCCGCCGCGAACGCGCCGAACGACACCGGAAGGCTGCGCCGCCGCAACGGCGACAGTCGCCGCGGCACACTGGATTTCGGCCTGTTCCTGCTGCGCCTGATCGTCGGCGGCGTCTTCATCTACCACGGCCTGCAGAAGCTGACCGGGTGGTTCAACGGCCCCGGCCTCGACGGCACCCGCGACATGATGGCCAGCGGCGGCTGGGACCACCAGACCCTAGCGGCCATCCTGGTCACCATCGGCGAACTCGGCGGCGGCGTACTGCTCGTCCTCGGCCTGGCCACCCCGTTCGCCGCGGGCGCGGTGCTCGCGGTCATCCTCGACGCCTGGGCCTGGAAGCAGGGCATGATCCCCGGCTTCCAATTCAAGGCCGCGGTCCCCACCGGCGTCGAACTCGAAAGCATTCTCGCGGGCACCGCCGCCGTCATCATCCTGACGGGCCCCGGCCGGTGGTCCTTCGACCGCAACCGAGGCTGGGCAACCCGCCCCTTCGCTGGATCGTTCGTCGTCCTGGTCCTGGCCATAGCCGCTGCGATCGGCACCTACTGGTACCTGCACGGCGGCAACCCCTTCACCGGCATCGGCCCCTTCGACTAACCCGCCCGACCCCAAACCTCCGGCGCCCCTCGCACTTCCGAGGGGCGCCGTTTCGTCTGTCCAGACTGTGCATGGTGGCGGCTGGGTCGCGTAGGTCTGCCAGTAGGTCGCGCTCAATGGTCCTGACCCGCTGACCTCCCACTCCGCCGCTGGTTGGGCCGCGCGGTGATGCGCGGGGGAACCCAGCGTCGAGTAGATCGCGCCACCATCCACCGCTTGGCAGCACGTTGCAGCTCATCGAGCGAGACATGGCGGCCGGGTCGAGTAGGCAGCGCCTTTACTTGTCGGCCGCTGTCATGCGTGACTACTGATTTCGTATGGACATGGGTAACTCACCGGGTACGGGCCACCTTGACCCGCACCTGACCGGCGGTCGCCAACGTTACGTACGTGGCACCTGAGTCTGGCCTGAATATCCGGAGAGGCGGGCGGGCACGTGCCGGACGGCGCCCTTGTCGGCGGAGGTGGCCAGCGCGGCGTAGGCGCGGAGCGCGGTGGTGACGGTGCGGTCGCGGTTGACGGGGTGCCAAGGCCGTTCGGAGGCTTCCATTTTGGCGCGCCGCTCGGCGAGCACGGCGTCGTCGACGAGGACCTCGAGGGCCCGGGTGCTGACGTCGATGCGGATCTGGTCGCCGGTTTCGATCAGGCCGATGGTGCCGCCGCTGGCCGCCTCGGGGGAGATGTGGCCGATGGACAGGCCCGAGGTGCCGCCGGAGAAGCGGCCGTCGGTGATCAGCGCGCACTGCTTGCCGAGACCGGCGCCCTTCAGGAATGCGGTGGGGTGCAACATTTCCTGCATGCCAGGACCGCCCGCGGGGCCCTCGTAGCGGACCACGAGCACGTCACCCGCCTTGATCTTCTTGCCGAGGATGGCCGACACGGCCTCCTCCTGAGATTCCACGACGAGCGCCGGTCCCTGGAAGGTGAACAGCTCCTCATCGATGCCCGCGGTCTTGAGCACGGCACCGTCGGGAGCGATGTTGCCGCGCAACACAACCAGGCCACCCTCCCTGGTGTAAGCGTGCTCGAAGTCGCGGATGCAGCCACCTGCGGCATCGGTGTCGAGCGAGGACCAGCGGTTCTCGGTGGAGAACGGCTCGACCGTGCGCACGCCACCCGGCGCGGCGTGGAACAGCTCGATCGCTTCCTCGGATGCCTTGCCGGAGCGGATATCCCAGGTGTCGAGCCACTCGTCGAAGCTGCGCGTGTGCACGGTGCTCACGTCGGTCTCCAGCAGGCCCGCTCGCCGCAGCTCGCCGAGGATGGCGGGGATGCCGCCGGCCCGGTGCACGTCTTCCATGTGGTAGTCGGAGTTGGGCGACACCTTCGACAGGGTCGGCACCCGGCGGCTGGTCTCCTCGATGGTGTGCAGATCGAAGTCGACCTCGCCCTCCTGCGCGGCCGCGAGAGTGTGCAGCACCGTGTTGGTGGAGCCGCCCATCGCCACGTCGAGGGCCATCGCGTTGCGGAAAGCCTTGGCATTGGCCACGTTTCGCGGCAGCACCGACGCGTCGTCCTCGCGGTACCAGCGGTTGGCGATGTCGACAACCACGGTGCCCGCCCGCTCGAACAGCGACCGGCGCGCGGCGTGGGTGGCGAGCGTGGAACCGTTGCCGGGCAACGCGAGTCCGAGCGCCTCGGTGAGGCAGTTCATCGAGTTCGCGGTGAACATGCCCGAGCACGAGCCGCAGGTCGGGCACGCGGACCGCTCGACCTCGCTCAAACCTTCTTCGGACACAGCCTGATTCGCGCTCGCGGAGATCGCGGTGATCAGGTCGGTCGGCGCCTGCGCGACACCGCCGACGACGACGGCCTTACCCGCCTCCATCGGCCCACCGGACACGAACACCGTCGGAATGTTCAGTCGCATAGCGGCATTCAGCATGCCGGGGGTGATCTTGTCGCAGTTGGAGATGCACACCAGCGCGTCGGCGGTGTGCGCGTTCACCATGTATTCGACCGAGTCGGCGATGATTTCGCGCGACGGCAGCGAGTAGAGCATGCCGCCGTGGCCCATCGCGATGCCGTCGTCGACCGCGATGGTGTGGAACTCGCGTGGCACGCCGCCCGCGGCGCGCACCGCCTCGGCCACGATCTCGCCGACGTTCTTCAAGTGCACGTGGCCGGGCACGAACTGGGTGTAGGAGTTCGAGATGGCGACGATCGGCTTGCCGAAGTCGGAGTCGGTCATGCCGGTGGCGCGCCAGAGTGCGCGGGCGCCTGCGGCATTGCGGCCGACGGTGGTGGTGCGTGAACGAAGCGGTGGCATTGATGGTCCTCGATCTGGGTCGCGGGGGCTGGGGTGCGACTGCGCAGAGTTAGCTCGGCGGCCGCTCCACGGTACTCCCGCGTGGGTGTCGGCCTACCTGCCGGTCAGTGCGGCTCGTGGCCGTCGCCGGTGAACCGTTCTCGGTGTCAGTCCGTGCTGGTGTCGCCGCGAAGGGTGTTCGTCGACGCTGACGGTGTCGCCGGAGTTGCCGGACCGCCGGGCTGCGGTGTGCGCGCCGAAGATCGGTCCTCCCGGCACGGGCACCGCTTCGCCGACAACATCGTACCGTCGGGAATTGTTCCGGATCGCGCTGATTGCGGTGTCATCGTCGCGCCCGTAACAACCGCGCTCGTTCCCGCACACCTGTTGATTCCTCACATGCCGAATCGCATGCGATTACCTGTGCGGCCGATCAGGAGGTGTGCGGCCAACTACTCGGAGCGGTCGGGCTCGCCCGTCGTGGCTTCGCGGTCGGGCTTGACGGTCTTGGACTCGGCGGTCTTGGACTCGGCGGTCTCGGGCTTGGCGGTCTTGGACTCGGCGGTCTCGGGCTTGGCGGTCTCGGACTCGGCGGTCTCGGGCTTGGCGGTCTTGGACTCGGCGGTCTTGGACTCGGCGTTGGCCTCGGCCTCGGCCTCGGCCGGCTTCGGCGCGGCAGGCGGCACCGCGTACGGATCCGGGATCCGCCCCTGCGACGCGACCGCGAGGTCGCGCACCCGGTCGTAACTCACCGCGGGCAGTTTCACCTCGGTCCCGTCGACCAGATCGGCGCGTACGTATCCACGTTTCGGGATGCGCACCCCCTTCAGCTGAGACCAGTCCAGGTGCCGCGACCCGAACACGGTCCGCAAGTCCAGCCCGTCCGGGGAGACCGTCGTCTGCGTCCGCAGCACCCATACGGTTACCGCGACGGGGATCAGCAGCAACCACCACAGCCCGATCGGCCAGCCGACGAACATGAAGAACACGCACATGAACAGGATGAACACGCCGAGGAAGGCCAGGCGTGGGATGCGGATCACAGTGGCGGCCGAGCCACCACCCGTGTCCGATCCCTCGGGCGCGGTGTGGGACGATTTAGCCGGTGGCACGGACTGATGCGGTGATGACACACCACCATCCTCGCATCCTGGTGAAGGACCCAAGCAGCCGCACTATCCCACATAATGGGACCTGTTTGACTCTTCGGCTCACGCACACATACCGTCATGCGCGTGAATCGAAACGAGCTTCTCGTAATCGGCCGGCGCGTCCAGCGTTGAGCCTGACTATCTGAGTCGAATACGTCAGCTCGCGTTGCGACGCGCCACCCTCGAACAGCCATGCGCTGTCGGGGGCTTTTTTGTGTTCGGGTGAATATCCGCACGTGGCAAGTCGCAAGACACCGCATGTCAGATACAAATCCGGGGTCAGAACGACAAGCAGTTAGGAACGAAGACGGTGAGTGCACCAACCGCACGGCCCGGGCCATCGGCCCGCAGGCCAGCGCCCTCGGCGAGTCAGCCGACAGCGCCCGCTGGCAGTTCGACGACGTCGGCCAACCGCCGCCAGCTCCCGCCCGAGCGGGTCAGCGGCGCGCAGTCGGTCGTCCGCACGCTCGAGGAGCTCGGCGTCGACACCGTATTCGGCATTCCCGGTGGCGCGATTCTCCCGGTCTACGACCCGCTGTTCGACTCGACCAAGGTACGTCACGTGCTGGTCAGGCACGAGCAGGGCGCGGGTCACGCCGCGACCGGTTATGCCCAGGCCTCCGGTAAGGTCGGCGTCTGCATGGCGACCTCGGGTCCCGGCGCGACCAACCTGGTCACGCCGATCGCCGACGCGCAGATGGACTCGGTGCCGATCGTCGCGATCACCGGCCAGGTCGGCCGCGGACTGATCGGCACGGACGCCTTCCAAGAGGCCGACATCTCCGGCATCACCATGCCGATCACCAAGCACAACTTCCTCATCACCGAGGGCATCGACATCCCGCGGATCATTGCCGAGGCGTTCTACCTGGCCGCCAGCGGTCGCCCGGGCGCCGTGCTCGTCGACATCCCGAAGGACGTGCTGCAGATGCAGACGACCTTCAGCTGGCCGCCGGAAATGCGGCTGCCCGGCTACCGTCCGGTCACCAAGCCGCACGGCAAGCAGGTGCGCGAGGCCGCCCGGATGATCTTGGAAGCCAAGTCGCCCGTGCTCTACGTCGGTGGCGGCGTGATCAAGGCCGATGCCTCGCCCGAGCTGCTCGAACTGGCCGAGATGACCGGCATCCCCGTGGTCACCACGCTGATGGCGCGCGGCGCGTTCCCGGACAGCCACCAGCTCAACATGGGCATGCCCGGCATGCACGGCACCGTGGGAGCCGTTGCGGCACTGCAGCGCTCGGATCTGCTGATCACCCTCGGCGCCCGCTTCGACGACCGGGTCACCGGCCAGCTCGACTCGTTCGCGCCGGACGCACGGGTGATCCACGCCGACATCGACCCGGCCGAGATCGGCAAGAACCGGCATGCGGACGTGCCGATCGTCGGTGACTGCCGCGAGGTGATCGTCGAGCTGATCGAGACCTTGAAGGCCGATCCGGCGGCGAAGTCCCCGCTGCTCGACCTCACCGAATGGTGGAAGTACCTCGACGGCGTCCGCAAGAACTACCCGCTCGGCTGGACCAAGCCCAGCGACGGATCGCTCTCGCCCGAGTTCGTCATCGAGGCGCTCGGCCGCCTGGCCGGACCCGACGCCATCTACTGTGCAGGCGTCGGCCAGCACCAGATGTGGGCCGCGCAGTTCATCAAGTACGAAAAGCCGCGCACCTGGCTGAATTCCGGTGGTCTCGGCACCATGGGCTACGCCGTTCCGGCCGCCATGGGCGCCAAGATGGGCGCGCCGGACAAAGAGGTGTGGGCGGTCGACGGTGACGGCTGCTTCCAGATGACCAACCAGGAGTTGGCCACCTGTGCCGTCGAGGGCGTGCCGATCAAGGTCGCGCTGATCAACAACGGCAACCTCGGCATGGTCCGCCAGTGGCAGACGCTGTTCTACCAGGAGCGTTACTCCAACACCGACCTCGGCACGCACACCCTGCGCATCCCCGACTTCGTCAAGCTCGCGGAAGCCCTCGGCTGCGTCGGCATCCGGGTGGAGCGCGAGGAGGACGTGGAGGACGCGATCCGTCAGGCGCAGGCCATCACCGACCGTCCCGTGGTGATCGACTTCATCGTCGGCAAGGACGCCCAGGTGTGGCCGATGGTCGCCGCAGGCACCAGCAACGACGAGATCATGGCCGCCCACGGCATCCGCCCGCTGTTCGACGACGACGAGCAGGCCAGCGAGCCCGCCGTCATCCACGAGGCGATGTCGCACGAGAAGAACAAGGTGACGGAATGAGTACTACGCACACGCTGAGTGTGCTTGTCGAGGACAAGCCTGGCGTGCTGGCGCGAGTCGCGGCGCTGTTCTCCCGGCGCGGCTTCAATATCGAGTCGCTGGCGGTCGGCGGCACCGAGATTCCGGAGATCTCCCGGATGACCATCGTCGTCACCGTCGAGGACCTGCCGCTCGAGCAGGTCACCAAGCAGCTCAACAAGCTGATCAACGTCATCAAGATCGTGGAGCAGGATTCCGACACCTCGGTTGCCCGCGAACTGATCCTGGTGAAGGTTCGCGCCGATGCCAGCGTGCGGACCCAGGTGATCGAGGCGGTTACGCTCTTCCGGGCGAAAGTGATCGACGTCTCCCCGGACGCGCTCACCGTCGAGGCGACCGGAACCCGGTCCAAGCTCGACGCGCTGCTGCGCATGCTGGAACCGTACGGAATCCGGGAGATCGTGCAGTCCGGTGTCGTCGCGGTCGGCCGTGGTCCGAAGTCGATCACTGCGACTCGCTAGCGCTCGCCGCTGGGTGCCCAAAGGACGGGCTGGCCGGCTAACGCTCGCCGCGCTGTGTTCGTGCTGAATCGCTTCCAACTAAACAACTTTCAAACCTAAGCAAAGTATCCAGAAGGGAACCAACCAAGTGGCAGTCGAGATGTTCTACGACGATGACGCCGACCTGTCGATCATCCAGGGCCGCAAGGTCGCTGTCATCGGCTACGGCAGCCAGGGCCACGCGCACTCGCTGAGCCTGCGCGACTCCGGTGTCGAGGTCAGGGTCGGCCTCGCGGAGGGTTCGAAGTCGCGGCCGAAGGCCGAAGAGGCGGGTCTGACCGTCGGCACCCCGGCCGAGGTTTCGGCGTGGGCCGACGTGATCATGGTGCTGGCCCCCGACACCGCGCAGGCGTCGATCTTCACCAACGACATCGAGCCCAACCTGAAGGACGGCGACGCGCTGTTCTTCGGCCACGGCCTCAACATCCACTTCGGCCTGATCAAGGCGCCGGAGTTCATCACCGTCGCGATGGTCGCCCCGAAGGGCCCCGGCCACCTGGTGCGTCGTCAGTTCGTCGACGGCAAGGGTGTGCCCGCGCTGATCGCCGTCGATCAGGATCCGAAGGGTGAGGGTCAGGCGCTCGCGCTGTCCTACGCGAAGGCGATCGGTGGTGCCCGCGCCGGCGTCATCAAGACCACCTTCAAGGAAGAGACCGAGACCGACCTGTTCGGTGAGCAGGCCGTGCTCTGTGGTGGCACCGAAGAGCTGGTCAAGGCCGGTTTCGAGGTCATGGTCGAGGCCGGCTACGCGCCCGAGATGGCGTACTTCGAGGTGCTGCACGAGCTCAAGCTCATCGTCGACCTGATGTACGAGGGTGGCATCGCCCGGATGAACTACTCGGTCTCCGACACCGCCGAGTTCGGTGGCTACCTGTCGGGCCCGCGGGTCATCGACAAGGACACCAAGAAGCGGATGCAGGACATCCTCAAGGACATCCAGGACGGTAGCTTCGTCAAGCGCCTCGTCGCCAACGTCGAGGGCGGCAACAAGGAGCTCGAGGGTCTGCGCAAGGCCAACGCCGAGCACCCGATCGAGGTCACCGGCGCCAAGCTGCGCGGGCTGATGAGCTGGGTCGACCGGCCGATCACCGAAACCGCCTGAGTTTCAGCCGAACAGCGGCCCGGCACCGAAATGGTGCCGGGCCGTTTGTTGTTCGCGGGTCAGCGATTCGAGTGGAGGCGGCTGGGAGCGGTCTGCGTGGACATTTTCGCCGCCGCCGCGGCAAATACCGCCCGTGTTGCGCCGAAAATGTCCGTTCAGGACGGGTGGCATCCGTAGCCTTCGCCTATGACGTCACTCGCCGCCGCCGAAGTCATCGCGTTCGCACCGTCGACGGACCTGGAGCGGTCGCGGCGGTTCTTCGGCGAGGTGCTCGGGCTAGAGGTCGTCGAGGTGACACCGTTCGCGTGTGTAGTCCGCAACGGGGGCACCATGATCCGGGTCACCGCGGTGCAGAAGCTTGTTCCGCAGGCCTTCACCGTGCTGGGGTGGGCGGTCTCCGATATCGCGGGCACCGTCGCTGAACTCGCCTCGCGCGGTGTGGAATTCGTTCGATACGAGGGACTGGACCAGGGTGACAACGGTGTGTGGACCACGCCTGGTGGTGACATGGTCGTGTGGTTCACCGATCCGGACGGAAACGTATTGTCGCTGACCGAGTTCGTGAGCTGAGCCGTGCGACCGAACGGCTTATCGAGATGAACTGAACGGCCCGGCTCCGCAACGGTGCCGGGCCGAAGTGTTCTAGCTGCTGCCGAACAGCCCGTGCGGCCGGTTCTGCCGGAACTGCCAGAACGGATCCTGATCGTGGCCGCGATCGGAGAACGGGCCGTTGTTGCAGCGCCAGTCCTTGAACGGACCGAAGTCGCAGTTGGGATCGTGGCGCGGATGGTGATGCCGGACCTCGGTGACGCCCGGGACGCCGACGTGCGCGTCGGCCGACGCTGGAATAGCCAACGCGGTCAACGGAACCGCGACGATCGCACCGGCGACAGCCACTCGAGCCAGCATGCGGCGCGAATTAGTGGACTTGGTTGTGGAGAACAACATGGATCCTTTCACTCTGCGGTGAACTGTTCGTTCACCATCCCCCGCTGCGGTCTGTCCACGCGAGCGCGCACGGCGGTCGCTGGGACAGGTCGGGATCAACTGTGTCGCCGCTGCTTTGCGAGCGCCCCCGGCAAACCCGGCGCAGCACCGACTGCACGGTCTCACTCTCGCGCATTTCGCCCGAAAGGTCACGGGTGTTGGCACGTCTACGGAAATTTTCAACCTGGGGTACTAGGGGTTAACCCTCAGTGGCGCAACAGGCTCCGAATATCGATGGCATCGATGTCAGGGGCACGCTATCGGGGTTGCGGCAGTTGTCCTGGGTTCGGACCGCGAGGGCGGCGTCCGCCCCTCGGCCTAACTTGGCACCCCAGGATGCTACGTCGAGTGACACTGCGGCAGGGCCTACTCGGTGTTTGCCACCACCAGTGCCACTCGTGTGCTGACTTCGGGACGGGTCTGCAGGCCGACGAGTTGAATGGCACCGTTTCGCTAGCCATGTGCCCTCGCGATCTGAGCGAACTATTTCGTCCCGTCCGCCGCGCTGTGGTGTTTCTTCCCGCGTGGCGACCGCGCTCTGCTGCGCGGACCAGCTGGTGATTCGTGGCTTCGGCCGTGGCGCGTAGTGCAGCCGAGATACGCATCGCGACGGGCGCCGACCAGTAGGTGGCCCAGCCTGCCGCCACATCGGACAACGCGACTCGCAGGCGGCGTCTCTGGCCGCCGTACTTGCGGCGTTGCGCGCGTGCAACTTTCGGCAGTGGGCGCCGCTAGCGGTTGCTCGTCTCGCAGTTGAATGGCTCGCTCATCCCATCCTGTCAGTCATGTGCACCGCCGATCGCGTTGTCGCGCCGCCGCTTTCCCAGATGCTCGGCGACGAGCGGTGCACCGATTCCGTGCAGGACGACACTGCCCACGACCACCACCAACGTCACGCCGATCACGAGGTACGCGTCGTCGTCTTTGTGTAATCCATTGAAAGCCAGCAGCGCGAACACGATCGACGCCACTCCACGCGGCCCGAGCAGGCCGAGCATGAGTCGCTCACGTTGGGTGAAGGGCGAGCCGAGCAACGAGATCCCGACCGGAACGAGGCGCACCACCGTCAGCGCGAGCAGCCCATAGACGACGACCTGCCAGCTGAGCCAGCCAAAACTGGCCGCCGCGATATTCCCGACCGCGAACCACATGGCCAGACCGCAGAATTCGGCGACGTCCTCGGTCGACTGCAGCGGCTCTCCCGGCAGCTCCCGCCGCGTGGCGCTGTAGGCGATGCCCGCGAGGAAGGCAGCGACGAATCCGTTGCCGTCCACCCACACCGCGATGCTGTAGGTCAGCACAGGTATCGCGATCGTCCCGATGCGCACCGCCCTGGCGTCGGTCCACCGATGGCGGACAGCGTAGGTCATGCAGTATCCGGCCAGCCCGCCCACGGCGAGGCCGATGAGTATCGATTTCAGCACCGACGGCACCGCCTGTCCGAGCGCGTGCAGCGCCTGGTCCGACTCCGCGCTGGCCTCGGCCGCCGCAAGCGCGAACAGGAAGATCGGCGCGACAAGTCCGTCGTTGAACCCGCTCTCCAAATTGAGCGCGTGCCGAACCCGTTCCGGCACACGTAGATCCCGCACGATCGCCTGCGCGGGCACCAGGTCGATGGGGATGACGATGCAGGCGATCAACAGGAGCACCGTCCACGAAACACCCGGCAGGAGAGCGAATCCCAGCAGGTAGGCGGCGGCGAGACTCAGCGGGAACGCGATGAACAGCAGCCGGAAGATCCCCGTGTGCCTGCGCCCCGACAGCCCGTCGCGAACCTCCGTCGCATCGGTGAAAAGGAACAGCGCCAAGATGAATTCGACGACTCGCTGCGCCGAATCGGTGTTGACCGCCGCGGCCAGCCAGTGGTCGCTGCTCCAACTCACCAGCGCGCCGACCACCACCATGGCCAGCGGCGCGGTCACCTTCCAGCGGGCCATCGAGCGCGATAGGCAGGACCACACCAGGATGACCGCCATCGTCGCGGCGATCGCAATGAACATGAGTCTCCCGATTCGTCATGGCGCGGGACCTCCGGGCTCGCCCACCCGGCACACTGACAGCAAACGTAGAGCTTACTCGAGGCGCTCCGTCGTGGCTGGTCCAGCTCGGGATTTCATGATCAACGGGGGGATGCGGGCGGCCCGCTGCGAATGTGGCCGCCCCCTGTCCGGTCCGGCCTATTGGACGGTGCGAGATACCCCTTCCGGGTTGGCTGGATCGAGGTGCCAACTTCTGATGCTGCGCGGGTGGATGCGGATGATGTCGTGCGAGAACCACTCAGGCGCGACCGGGGGAACATCCACCGTCATGGTCTCCGCCACGCCGCGGATTTCGACTCCGCGTCCCCAGCCAGGTTTGACAGCACCGAGCTCATCCGGGGTCATATCGTCGATGAGGAGGCTGACCATCGGGTTGGCCAGGATGTTGCGATAGCGTTTGGTCGCGGCGTGATTCGGCCCGCCGATATCGATGGTGCCGTCTGGGTTCAGCCGGAACCCGAGCGGGCTGACCTGCGGCGCCCCTTCGGGCGAGACGGTGGCGAGCCGGGCCAGACTCTGGCCGGCGAGGTAGGCGCGTTCGACGTCGGTGAAACTCATATCGCGACCCTAGAACCTCAATCGCAGTTCAGATCAAGCCTCGCGACACCGTGCGGATCTGGAGTCACCGAGTCCGGGCGATCTAGACTTCTACTGATGAGTAAGTTCTTCGGCTCCGTCGACGAGGTGACCCGGCGGCTCACCGATGCCGGGTACCTCCCGTCCATCGACATCGCCACCGCCGTCTTCCTCGCCGACCACCTCGGCAAGCCCCTCCTGATCGAGGGGCCCGCGGGCGTGGGCAAAACGGAGCTGGCCAAGGCCGTCGCCGCCGCGTCGACCGCCGACCTCATCCGCCTGCAGTGCTACGAAGGCATTGACGAGGCGCGCGCCCTCTACGAGTGGAATCACGCCAAACAACTGCTCCGCATCACCGCCGAACGTGCGGGCTGGGACGACACCCGCGACCACGTCTTCACCGAGGACTTCCTCCTCGCCCGTCCGCTCCTGGCCGCCATCCGCAACCCGGACCCCACCGTGCTGCTCATCGACGAACTCGACAAGGCCGACGTCGAACTGGAGGGCCTGCTGCTCGAGGTGCTCGGCGACTATCAGGTGAGCATTCCCGAACTCGGCACCATCACCGCCGTCCGCAAGCCCTTCGTCATAGTCACCTCCAACGCCAACCGCGACCTCTCCGAAGCATTGAAGCGCCGCTGCCTCTACCTCCACATCGACTACCCCACAGCCGAATTGGAACGAGCCATCGTCCGCATGAAGGTCCCCGAACTAGACGAAGCCCTCGGCGATCCGGTGGTCCGCGTCGTCGGCGCGCTACGCGAACTCTCCCTGCGCAAGCCGCCCTCCATCGCCGAAACCGTCGACTGGGCAAGAACTCTCGTCACCCTCGGCACCCGCTCCCTGACCGGCGGAGTCATCCGCTCCACCCTCGGCGTATTGCTGAAATATCAAGCGGACCACCGCATTGCGACCGAACGGCTGTCGCTGGACTCCGATGAGGGGACGCAGCGGTGAGTGGACGCTCAGTAGTCGCAGAGTTTGATCCATTCGAAATTGCCGTTGCGATCATCGAGATTGCTGGAATAGCCGCGACTCTCGAGCAAGAACAATCCGGCACCCTCGACGTACGGCACGGCGAGGTCGAAGTCGCTGGCGCGGTAGATGACCCACTTGCTGTCCCGAGCGCCCAACATGCGCGCGTTGTCAGCGGCATCGAGGAAGCCCATGAAGAAGAAGTCGTGGGTCTCCCAAGAACCGACGGTGCCGTCGAAGTCAGGGAACGCGGACTGGTACGTATGCGCGTAAAAGTAGCCTCGATGCCCCGCGGACCCGGAACAGCTTCCAGAGGTGGAATCGGCGTGGGCGGGCCCGATGCCGGTCAGCGGGGTAGCCACCACGGCCAAGAACATGAACAGAACTCGCTTCATAAATGCCACGCTAAAGCGCCAACTTGCCCTGCCGATCATCGCAACATCATCAGCGCCTCACCCGACTGGCTCCCGACCTCGGCCGGCGTCGAGTTCTCTGCGTCCGAGCCGAAATCCGGAGGTCGGGGCCTAGCGACCGCCGATCACATCGCGGCCGGACTTGTGCTCTCCGCGCCGAACGCCATTGCGCGGGCGGGAGGCTGGGATGGTGCGGCAACCGTCGGTCGCCGCGCGGCCGAGCGATTCATGTTGTCCCCGAGCACCATGGTCCGAATGGAGGCGGCATGACGTCTACCCGCCGCGGGGCAACTGCACCGCAACAGCCCTCCGACACGATCACCGATCGCCTTGTCGAGTTCGTCGGACTACTCCGCGACCACGGAATCACCGCAGGCCCCAGCGAGACGATCGATGCCGCCGAAGCAATGCTCGCCCTCGGCCTGTCCGACCGGAACCGGCTGCGGTCGGGTATGGCGGCTTGCCTTCTTCGCCGCAGCGGCCAACGCGCCGTCTTCGACCAACTCTTCGATCTCTATTTCTTGACCACCAAGACCCCGCAGGCGACGGCCGCCGCGACACCGGAATCCGTTGAGTCGCTGCGTGATCGACTGGCCACGGCACTCACCGAGGACGACCCGGACGCCGCCGCCGACCTCGCCCGTCAAGCCCTGACCCAACTCGGCGCCTACGGGGGAGCGGGCAACGGCCAATCCGACACCCCCGTCACCACCGCCTCCGGCGCAGGCTGGTCCTCCTACCTGACCATGAGATCCCTACGCCCAGAAGACCTTATCGATCGCATCGTCGCAGGCATGGCCGGCGCGACCGACCTCGACACCGCCGTCCGCACCATCGAAGCCAACCGCCGCCTCACCCAATTCCGCACCGCAGTTCAAACCGAGGCCCGCCTACGCTCCGTCCAACTCCGCGGCACCGAATACATCGCCCGCCGCGGCGTAGACTCCAGCCCCGACCAAATCGATTTCCTCGGCGCCCGCGAACAAGACCTAGCCGAAATGCGCCGCCTAGTAACCCCTTTGGCCCGCAAACTAGCCACCCGCCTAGCCGCCCGCCGCCGCAAGTCTGTCCGTGGCCAAATAGACATGCGCCGCACCCTCCGCCGCTCCATGTCCACCGGCGGCGTCCCCATCACCCCCGTCCTCCGCTCCCGCAAACACGGCCGCCCCGACCTGGTAGTCCTAGCCGACCTCTCCGGCTCCGTAACCGGCTTCGCCGAATTCACCCTCCAACTAATCCAAGCTCTCCAAGACCAATTCACCAAGGTCCGCAGCTTCGGCTTCATAGACACCTGCGACGAAATCACCAACTACTTCACCCCCGGCGAACCCCCCACCCCCGGCCTAGCCGCCCGAATAGTCCGCGACGCCAACGTAGCCCGCTACGGCAGCAGCAACTACGGCGAATCCCTACAAGGCTTCACCGACAACTACCTCGACGCACTAGGCCCCCGCACCTCCCTCCTAATCCTCGGCGACGCCCGAACCAACCGCACCGACCCCAACCTCCCCGCCCTCCAAACCATGTGCGACAGAGCCAAACACGCCTACTGGCTAAACCCAGAACCCTCCCGCTCCTGGTCCACCGGCGACTCCGCCGCCCACGTCTACGCCAACCACATCACCATGCACGAGTGCCGCAACGTCAAACAGCTCGCGGAAGTCGTCGGCCACCTTTTTGTTGCCTGATATGAATGGTGGCGACTGATCGAACTAGACAGAATAGGAAATGGCACGTGTCCAAGCGTTCCCCCGCGGGTTAAGTATGTATAAACACAGCGTATAAATATTTTCGCAATCGATGGAATATGACAAATTTCTAACGCTGAGGACTCGAAGTGAGGTTCCCGTCGTCGTAGAGAGCTGTCATGTCAACATTATTTCAGCCTGTAACAAATCGCCTTTCGGCGTCGGGTTTAGCCGCGGCGAACGACAGAGCTCATTTGTCGACGGGAGGTTACGGTGTCGGCAATCATACGAGCGGCAATATCCGGATCATCGTGTTCCCAAACGCGGATGACCTGCCAGCCAGCTTCTATCAGCAGGCGGTCGGTTTCGCGGTCGCGGGCCTGAGTTCCTGCAATCTTCAAGCTCCAGAATTCGCTGTTCTTATGAGAGGGCCGATAGTGTTCGGGGCAGCCGTGCCAGTAACAGCCATCGCAGAAGACCGCGACCTTTGGGCCTATGAAAACCACATCCGCCCTGCGACGGACATCGGGCAATGGTCGAGTATCTACCCGATAGTGCAGGCCATGCTGGCGAATCGCAGAACGCAACGCAAGCTCCGGATTTGTGTCTCTTCCCCGATTACCGCGCATCACTGCCCGTACAGCTGGAGAGCTCGCCCAGGAGCTCTCCGGTTCAGCGGACGTCGGGATCAGATTCTTTTCCTTCACAAGGCGCCACGCCTGCATGAGGTTCTGCCGACGAGTCCTGCGGTCGACTTCACCTACATATTTCGTGGGGTACCTACCCCTGTCGGACCATCGGACGTAGGCACGGATACGGCGGGTTTTGGTGTAGAGCTTCAACTCGATCGACGCGCATGAGACTCGGCCAGGACTAAGGTTGACCAGACGGTTGTGGTGACCGCCGGCGGCGCGGTCCTGTTCGACGGTTCTGGCAGCTCGGTCCAGCCCCGCTGGGCACCTCCATGCGCGATCAGGCGGAAGGCTGTCCTTCCATTTGCTTGAGTTCCGGGTAGTCATACGATCCTCTATCGTGCCGATTCTGCCTCTTTAAGAGCAGTCGCAACAGCTAATGCGAACGCCTGACCCAGAAGTACCGGGACAGCATTGCCCAGCTGTCGCATTTTTTCACCACGCGGACCCGCAAGCTGCCAGTGATCGGGAAATGTCATAACTCTCGCGGTCTCACGAACGGTCATATACCTGTGCGTCCCGTCGTCCAAGAGCATCACTGACTCTCCGCCAGGTACGCCATGAACGCCAGCCTTTACAGTCTTGGCTGGACGGTCCAACTCGTTAGGTGTGTGCCCGCGGTAAATACGTGCATCGGGCCAGCCGACGTGGTCGGTGAAACCGCCTAGCTTACGATCCAAACGATCGAGATGCTGAGAGAGGATAGCAGGCAAAGGGCCCTGATTCTCATCAATCCCCTTGAGTTCAATTCCCTTAAGGGCGTCGCGAAGCGTTCGCCAGGGCAATTTACGATCTTCATCTGGTGAGAGCAACGTTCGTGGTGGGAGTCGCGCGATCACCCGTTCGCGCACATCCGTGGGAACCTCCGAGTGTCGATCCCAATAAGGTCCTTTGGGGCGCATATCCTCGTACAGGCTTTCCTCAGAGTATTGGGGCTCAATGAGCTCTTCGAACCGGTCGAAGCTCACTCCCAGATCGCGGCGAAAGGCAATAATTATGACCCGATTTCTAATCTGCGGAACGCCGTAATCCGCTGCATTGACCTCGTAATGTTTAACATCATATTGTGTTTCATCGGGAGGCGGGCTCATCGCAAGCTTATCGCGCAGTATCTGATCGTGATCGCGCCAGTTAGCGCCATCGGCTCGTTTCTCAAACGGCAGTGACAACTCGCGCTTGATATAGTCGAAATAGGGTTTGAATGAAGGGCGTAATAGTCCGCGAACGTTCTCGCAAATTACGGCCTTGGGGCTCATCTCGGTTATCGCGCGAAACATGTGCGGGAAGCCGTTACGGTCGTCCTCATCTCCCTTGGCAGTTCCTCCGAGGGAAAACGGTTGACACGGTGGTCCGCCCGCCAGAACGTCGACGTTGTGGCGCTTCAGATAGTGGAAGTCAACCTTGTCCACATCTCCGACAATGAGAGGCGTTCGCTCCCGCGGTCCCGGAACGTCCGGTCGTTCGGCTGCTTCAAAAGCTGTAGCTTTATTATTGATCGCGAGAGTCTCGCAGGCGCGCTTGGCGAACTCATTGAAGAGCAGCGGGCGAAACCCCGCGCTCTCGACCGCCATCGCCAAACCGCCAGCACCCGCGAATAATTCGACGGATGTGCGCGCCTTCTGAGACCTGCTAGTCATCAGCAAACCATACCGCGGGAACTCAGCGACAGCTACGTTGTTGGCAGCCGACACGAGGCGGATCTCACGAAAATGAGGTGTCGTTCCGCGTAGCGGAGATCTACACGGCAATGTTCCGCGATCTTGGACTGTTTGATGCGCAAACCTTCGTCCACGGTACGGCCTGCTCGTGTGGTCACGATGATCATCGGCCGTGCGGGCAGGTCGATCGCGGCGCTCACCGCTGCCCAAAGTAGGTCACGGAACGTCGTCGGCTTGCCCCAGCAGACGTAGCGAGTCTCCGAGCCGTTGGTGGCGGAACAGTGCATCGGCTTCTCCGCAATCGAATTCGCCACGATCGTCCACTCCGCTCCGAGGGCATCTTGGAGCATGCGCTCTGGACTGGGGTAACGCTTCGTGACAAACTCCGCGTACGCGCCGACGCCCTCCAAAGCGCGACCGTACTCTTTGAGTGGGCCGTCCTTAAGCCAGACTCGGATGCCATCGGTGGTGTACCAGTCGGCAAGGCGACCGCCTATCTCATAGTCCTCAATCCAGAGCGCGTACTGCTCGGACTTTCGTCCTGGCGGCATCGATTCCCAATCGAGATCCTCGACCTGTCGGTACAAAGCCCGGATCACGGCTTCGCGCTCGTCGCGGGGAATCTCAAGTTCTGACACGTCACCTACCCCTCGATGACCGAGTAGCTTGGCATCGTCGAGTCAACAACTTGGTATTGAAGGGGACGCTGACCCCGCGGCATGACCGCATCTGGTAGCCGCAGGCTGATTGCCAGTACAACACCTTTGGGATCCGCCTCGATATCAGTAGCCGATGCGAACACGGCCTTCTTCACGACTGGATACAGAATGAGCCATCCTGTTCGTGGAGTCTCTATCCTCAGCGCATCGACTGCCGCTCGGTGGGCGCTCGTCGAGTTGCCGCGCAAACTGTCGGAAGCCATCGTGCGCCCGTGCAGGCTGAACGGGCCTAGACCACGTAGCGTCGCGCGGCGCCCGCTCTTCAACTTGGGAATGACGATTCTCCAGTTATCGATACGATCTTTGAGCGACCTGAGCCAATTAACGTCTGGTGCAAATGTATCGCTGTACGCCCATGTCAAACCTTCCAGCGCACACATCATCTCGTTGTGGGTAACCGTCCCGACGAACGCGCCGAACCTCTGGGTGCCAGGTCCTATTTCCACTTCGCTATTCGCTGCGGCAAGCAGCGGGACGCAAACATCAATATTGTGGTCAAGCGCGACCTGATCATTCAACTTCGGATAGCCGGAGCTAGGTTCCTTGTTCGGGGTTCGTCGTTCGATGAGTCGCGCGTTGTACATCTTTGCTGCGGTTGTGGGACGCAACTTGTGACTGCTGACGACAGGCGCGACGTCACCCGGCGTAACCAGGGGACGCCCGTCCACCATTTCCGCGAATTGTGCCAGCTCCGTGCGGAAGTCTTCCTCGTCACGGCAAATGGATTCGAAGGTGTCGTGCAGGTCAGGTGTTACGTAGAGCCGAACAAGGTCGCGATAGCTATCACGGAAACCAAACCAGCGGCCCATTTGCATAAGGGCATCGGCACTCTTGACCTCACGACGATAGTAAGACACTGTCAAACCCTCGACAGTGAACCCACGTGCCAGCTTATTGCCCCCGACTAAAATACGCCAAACGTTGTGTTGACTGAAGTTCAACTCTTCCTGCTCGATATCAGTGTCGCTGTTAACCACCAAAACAGGGTTTCCACCGGGGCAGATCTTCATTACCGTTTGCCCGAGATACGGGACAAGATCGTCGAATGTGTCGGGTATAGGCCGGGTCGGAGCCAGTGCACGTGCTACGGGTAAAATATCCGCCTCGTACAACTCACGCAATCGTGAATGGCAGCTGGTCGACAGGTATCCGGCTTTGTTCCAGACATCGCGAATGGCATCAGACTTGACTCGGTGGGCGGCCGTCTTCATCGCTTCATGTACAAGCATCGTATGGTGGTCGAATCGACCGCGCCCAGTCAGCTCAAGGAAGGTCTTCACCACGCCGGACAGGACGAACGAATCCATCGCCTCAAGGAGTTCGGCACGCTCATCCTTGTTGGACAGCAGTCGAACATGTGCCTTCTCCTTCGAATTGGTGAAGTTACGCTCCCCCGGCGGGATCGAAGAGTCCAGATCATGGAAGTCCTCGGCACCCATATACCCTGGTGGGCGTTCCAGCGAAATCAAGAAACTCTTTGGGAAGATGTCTTCGGCGTCAGTTGGGTCGACAAACACATTTGCGAACGGCGTCGCTGTGTACCCGACGTACTGACCACGTGGAAGCTTTCCAAGTAGCTGTGAGATCAGAGCGTTGATGCTGGTACGTTCGCGCTTTCCATCGCGCCAATGATTCGGGTTGCTGGTGTTGATCGAAGCTTGATCCGACTCATCATCGATGATCAAGGCGGGGATCTGGTGGAGACGAGTAGTAATTACGCCGAGGTCACGAACCAACTTCTCTAGAACCCCTTTGTTCTTCTTGACGACGACGAGACGAGCATCGGCGCTGAAGAGGTTATCCGGGTGCATCAACGGTTTCGTACGATCGCGTCGTTCGAAGTCGAGCGCCGTGATCCCTTGTTGGAGGCTTCGATAATCGAAGTGACGCGTAGTCATTCGATGGATATCCGGACGGCCAGCATCGGAGGGTCTGCATCCATGACTGACGAATCCGCTGTTAGCCCATTTCCGGTCATCCTGATAGTCGACACCGGCGAGGGCTTCAGCATCGCCGGTGTCAATACCTCGCAGGATGTTCTCTATGCCAACTAATTCGATGTCCAGACGGCGTTGCGTCTGTTCACGCAGTACGTTGGTTGTACCCGTGAGAACAATGATCAAACGGTAGCCGGCATCTACCGCTTTGGCAATTACGCCAGTGAAGTTGGCAGTCTTGCCACTCTGTACGTAGCCGACCACTAGACCCTTGACTTGGTGCGCACTCCCGGTTGGGTTGCTGAGTCGCTCCACCACATGCGTCGTTGCGCAGTCAAGTTTGCTGACAGCCTCCGCAGACCAGCCACTCTGGGTTTGTAGATAATGTTGATAGTGGTCCCAATAAAAGTTGTGGCGCTGTTGGATTTCGGTCGTGTACCACGGATCCCACGACTCAGCGATGACGATGGTGCCGTCTCGCTCTGCAATCGGAAATAGCCTGTCGAACTGACCTGACAGAGAGATATCTAGGTTTAATCCGAAATAAATACGATCTCGTCGGGCGCGTGTATTCGATTCGGTATCGTCGGTCCAAGGCGACCCGCCAATTCGTGCGTTATCCCAAGTGCGGAGTGCTAGACCAAGCGCCATTGGCAGCTCATCATTCGGATTAGCTGAATTCAGGTAGGAGGACAGTTCGTCGTTGGACGGCGCAACCACCACGTCCAGATCCTCGGCGGCGCTTGATGCCTTGCGATTGAGGTCGCGTGGTCCGGTCCGTTTCATACCGTCGAGCGCGATGAGGTAAGCGGTGACAAGCGACTCTGTCATTAATCCCTCTCGTTCGCTATAGCAGCCGCTACTTCGGTAGGTAACGGTCCATCGCTCGAATATCCGGTCAGATCAATCCGATAACGAACGTCCGGTAATCTCGCCAAATCTCCACCGGAGGCCACGATCATTTCTGGAACGAGCCTCGGGAAATTTCCGGTCACTGGCCAAGCGAGCGAGCGGCCACGGCGTACCCATCGTGTTAGACATTCGTCCGCGAAGCGATCCGCCCATCCTGCGTACCGCAATCCGCGCTCAAGCGCTTCTCGGGGTGCGCCCTCGCCGATCGCTGCGCGTGAATCACGAATCAACTCCGGCAGGCGCGCACCGGAATCGGGTCCTGCCTCCGTAAGTTGATGTGAAACTAGCCAGAGGGGGCGGTTGGTCGTGGGAACTAGTTGCGTTAACGAACTTATCCAATGCATGCGTCGTTCGGTCGACGTAGTCTTCACCTCGACGTCAAGCTCAGGGAATCCGAAATCGTGTTCCGCGGCACCGCCTCGCCAGCTGTTTGCGGCGACCGATCGACCGAATATGGCCAAAATACCCCTGACTGTTAAGAGCTCACCGACCAGTGCGATCTCACGTTCAACGGTCATTGTCGGAACTTCTCGCAATAGAGCATTGAGATTCTCTAAGGTAATTCGCAGCGCTGCAGTTACCGTCATTTTCTCGATCTGAATCCGATCCGCCATCGAGCAGAGAGGACCGTAAGCATCTCGAAACAATGACGGATCATCTATTACTACCTCAAGGAAAGTCGAATCACCTTTCAGTGTGGTGCGGGTAGAAACGTTTTCCAACCGAGTATCTGGTGGTCGCTCACTCGACGAGTACGCTACTCTTAGGCCCATTTCGCTCGTGTGAGGCTCTATGAAGATGAGGACATCCGGTGAACCCGCAATCGGGTGGACGACAGGCACCTGACTTGTGAGGTATCTCTCGAAATTTGCAAGAGATAGATGCCGCGTCTCGGGTTGAACTGAGGCGTTCACTGTCGCTCAGCCTTTACCGCTATCGTCAAAAGCTCCTGCCACATGTCGATATTGTCCTTGTCTCTAGGTCCAAACCGTTCACCCTCAAACAGATTCGCGGCGAGCAAGTAAATTAATGTCTTTAGCAGCGGAAGATCGTTTAATCCTGCCCGTTTGCCTCCGAGTAGCTTATGGCGATACCGCTTATTGAGCCAAACGGTATGAGTATCCCGTTCTAATTCGAAGAACATATCATTGTCGAATTCTCGCCAACGAATGCCTATGCGAGCGTCTCCTGGAACTGGCGGTATCTCTCTTTCGATCGCTGTTCGTAGCAGGGTGGGGAGGCCGTGGCCGGGGTGGATCATTGGACGTCGGCTCTTTTTGCGTTCTTGCGATTTACGATATACTTGCTCGGCCACTGCGAGATAATCGTTGAGCGCGGTGCCGTCGTCGGATTCCGCAGTGGAGCATATGCGAGAGAATTCGAGGCCGACCACCACTTTCGACTTCTCGGCATTCATCATGAAGAGTCCAGGGGGTGCATCGGTGATGTCGATTTCAACCCGCGCTAGCTGTAAACGAGGATGCTGGGTATGAATTCCGTCCCAGCCTCCAAACTGCAGCAGTCGGTCTCGGCGATAGAAATAGAGTCCTTGAAACCTGGCAGGTTCGCCAGACAAGCGGAACTCTCGGAGGCTAGACCTCCCGGGCCAGATATGGCAACGGAATAATAATTCTTTTCCGGGTATCGTAGACTTAATCTCTTTCGGGTAGTCTATTCGAGCGGACCTGCTGTAGCCGAATGGATTCAGGGGAGTCACTGGGATTCGTGTTGGTCTCAATTCTTGTTCTGCGTCGTATACCTCGAATGAGATACTCAGCCGGCGATTGGATAGAAATCTGTGGAAAACAAGACCCAAATGCTCACATGCCGCGTTGATAGTTCGACTAATAAACTCTTCGGCACGACTGATGTCAGCGCCTGTCGGAAATGCACTCACCTCGTCCCAGCGAATTATCGTGCCGGTACCTAATTCTGGCAAATTGAATTGTGTGCCAAGTTCTGAGGCCGCGAACTCTTCTGGCACGATTCCGCAAACTGAACCGTTCGTTATTTCATTGAGCCGCCACTGGCGCCCCACCGCCGGGTGGCCCTCGGACCGGGATATGACTGTGAGGCATTGCGCTTGACTGAAGGAGGCTGCCTTTAGGCCTACGCCGAAGTGGCCGAGGTCATCTGGGCCATAATCCTTCCGTCCCCCCACGGTCATCGCCAGGTCAATTTGTTTGGGCGACATGCCGAGACCGTCGTCCATAACGTAGAGCGACTTCGGGCCGTCAACTGAGCGGATGAGTCTAATGACTACATTTCTTGCGGACGCATCGATGCTGTTGTCGATCAGGTCGGCGAGAGCCGTTTCGAACGAATGATTGCGTCCGATCGCGTCTGAGACTCGCGGATCGGGCGGTAACTCGACCGCGCCTTCGATTGGTACGTACGATCGCCACTCGGTCATCGTACGGCTCCCCTCTGTCCCTACTTCGCCAAAGAAGTGTCCCCCCTCGGCTCTATGCTGTCGATGGACTTGCTGGACGTTAGCCTTTACTGCCTGGCTCCTTCAATGCTTATCGCACCGATGGCAAGGATTGTTCCAGTGTGCCCGATCTGCCATCCTCAACCGCGGCTCTCCTGCGTTGGCGCGGGTCAACTACGAGCTGAGTTTGGCTCGGTCAAGCGCGCGATGCATCGCGCTGACGACGTGCAGCCACTCCACCACTTCGTCAAGGTCGAAGTGTGGGTCGGCAGGTCTGTGAGCTCGGGGGTTGCGGGCGGCCCGGAACAGCGCCATGCCGAGATGCATGTACCCGTCCTGTTCGCTGACCTCTGTTTTTGACGCACCATCGTTTAGCGCGATCAACCTCTTGCTACCCAGAGCTTGCGATACAAGGGACGCTCCATCCTCATCCGCGATGCCGCTCATCTGCCGCAGACGTGCCCCGATGCTCTTACATGCCTCCTCCAGTGCGTCATCACCGTGGCCGTTTCGAAGTCTCGCAATCGCTCCGGCCCTGATTGCCGGATGGAGGTACCGCAGTCGGTCCTCAATCGCCCCAGGACTATCAGCTGCCGCTCCGGTCTGGATCGGGTGGTCGATGATCTGCAGTATGTACTCTTGCATGCGACGGGCAAGGGACTCGCAACTGACCTGTACCGGACCTGATACGTAGATCCATGAGGTATCGCTGCTGTGTTTGCATAAGCTAATAGATAGCGACCAATCGGATCCGCCTTCATCGTTCTTAGAGAACCGAGCCATCGTCACCTTGGTTACATCCCTGACGTCACTCCCGAGGGTGACACGAGCATCCAGTATCGAATTATACCGACCGTGCAGTTGGTTAATGCCGGCGATGTCAACCCTCGACCCGACGTTGGGCCATTGGCTGGTGACGCGGTCCATCTCTTGGTCGATCTTGTGTATCAGACGCCAGTCCTGATGGTGGCTATGAGGGATCCGCGCGTTCGCACTGTAGTCACGTCTCGTCACCGAAGTACCCCCATGTCAAGTGCGCGCCTGCGTATCGTCCAGGAAAGCAACATAATTCCATGCCAGGTTGAGAGCTACACGCTGAGGTCCACCTAATCGATGGCGTGCAACAGGTACTGCGACGGGTGCGTAGTCTGGGCGGGCGGGCCGTCCTTGCCCGGTATCTCGATGTTATGTGAACCTGGCAGTGCTGAAGCCCGTGGAACGCGGTCTTGCTGGGCGTAACAGCCGGGGTCAATGCTGTAGGGCTGAGCTGGTGAAGCTTCGTGTACGGCCGTTCCATGGCCGAGCTACCTGTGGTGTGTTGATGCCGTCCGAGGAGTCTGACGTTCATCGATGCCCACAAAAGTCTTCATGCTAGCGGCCAGCTGCGCTTGGCACGACGTTGAAGCAACCAACTTAGCGTTGTGGAGCCTGGTTGTCAGCCGCCGTTAACAGCTGGGCGTTTGTTCATAACAATCGCCCAGTAGCTCGATTGTCCGCCCGGCCTCGAGAAGTGGACGAGTAGAATTGATTGTGTGGGGAGTTGCGAGTCGATGGCTCGCATTCTCAGGCTTACTTCAAGCTCGCAAGATGGGATTGAGTCGCATAAGCCCGAAAGGGTGTGGAGTATTGGATCATCCAATCCAAGGATGGACCATTAGTTCATCTATCACCTTCGGTTCCCAGGACCGTGCGTCGCTCCGGAAGAGTAGTCAATCGTTTCAGTTCAACGAAGAAACTGCTAGAGAACTTGTTGACGTTCTCCGTGAAGCTTTCGGCGACAAGGATATGTGTGACGCTGATCTGGAAGAACGGCGCCTTGTCACGGCTCATGGGAAGGATCCGAGACGGTTTCGGCAGCTCATTACTGGTGACGAAGCTGCCGGTGACCTTGTAGCTATGGCTCACCGCTGGAAACGGGTCGCGCGGTTTCGCCGTCTGTTGAGCGGCGACGCATATTTTGCGGAGGAGGAGGCTGACAATTGTTCGAGGCGAGGAAAGAACCAGTCTGGCAACGGTTCTTTGAAGAGAACCCGTGGATCTTCGGAGTATCTCTTGCTGGACAGCTGTTGACCTCCTGGGGTCACGAAAGCTCGAACAGATCGTTGCGGGGTCATCAGTATATGGATGAGGTTCCCCCCGAATCGTGGACAGGGGGTTAAGCGGCTTTAGTTGCCGCGGTGAGTGACTTCTCGTAATCGTCGGGACTGAGCATCCCGATGC